>NZ_QXMG01000081.1 GCF_003569765.1 Caldimonas tepidiphila
CAGGTCGGGCAGACGGGCAAGATCGTGGCGCCGCAGCTGTATGTGGCCTGCGGCATCTCGGGCGCGATCCAGCACCTCGCGGGCATGAAGGACTCCAAGGTGATCGTTGCGATCAACAAGGACCCCGAGGCGCCGATCTTCTCCGTCGCCGACTACGCGCTCGAGGCCGACATCTTCACCGCCGTGCCGGAGTTCGTGAAGGCGCTCTGAACGCCGCACGCGCCCTGAAAGCGAAAGGGCCGGCCCCGCGAGGGGCCGGCCCTTGTCACGTCGGCGGCCGGATCAGTCGATGCGGATCTTCGCCGCCTTGATGACCTGGGCCCACTTCGCGACCTCGGCCTTCTGGAACTCGGCCACCTGCTCCGGGCTCATCTGCGACGGCTGCATGCCGAGCTTGGCCAGCCGCTCCTGCATCTCGGGCTCCTGCAGGATCTTGCCGATCTCCGCGTGCAGGCGCTGCACGATCGGCTTCGGCGTGCCGGCCGGCGCAAAGACGGCCTGCCAGGACATCACCTCGTAGCCCGGCACCGTCTCGGCCACCGTAGGCACGTTCGGCATCGACGGCAGGCGCTTGGCCGAGGTGACGGCGATCGCGCGCAGCTTGCCGCTGTCAATGTGCGGGCCGGCGACGACCGTGGTGTCGAACATCATGTCCACCTGGCCGGCGAGGACGTCCTGGATCGCGGGGCCGCTGCCCTTGTACGGGATGTGGGCGACGTCGATGCCGGCCTTGCTCTTGAGCAGCTCGAGCGACAGGTGCTGCGAGGTGCCGTTGCCCGCGGACGCGGAGGTCAGCGGCTTGCCGGCCTTGCCCGCAGCGATCACGTCCCGCAGCGTCTTGTAGGGGCTGTCGGCGCGCACCACCAGCACGGTCGGGTTGGTGCCGATCAGCGTGATCGGCGTGAACGAGGTGATCGGGTCATAGCCGAGCTTCGGGTAGAGGCTGACGTTGATCGCGTGCGAGCTGACGGTGCCGCCGAGCAGCGTGTAGCCGTCGGCGGGCGCGCGCGACGCGACCTCGGAGCCGAGGCCGCCGCCCGCGCCGGCCTTGTTGTCGACCACGATCGTCGTGCCGAGCGCCGGGCCGAGCTTCTGCCCGATCAGGCGGCCGAGGATGTCGGTGGTGCCGCCCGCCGGGAAGGGGACGACGTAGGTGATGGGACGCGAGGGCCACTTGTCCTGGGCCCAGGCGGGCAGGCCGGCAGCGGCGAGGGCCAGTGCGCCGGCCGTGACGAGTGCTCTGCGGGTGCGATCCATGTCTTGTCTCCTGTGTGCGGGGCCGGAAGGGAGGCCGCCGGAGGGCGGCCGCAGCGCACGCCGCCCCGGCCCCTGTGCTGCACGCGGCGTGCGGATCGTCGAGTGTGGCCGGGATCCCGGCCACGATGCGTCAGGGCACCGCGGCGACGAGGCGGCCCTGCGTGAAGAAAGTCTGCAGGTTGTCGAACACGAGCTGCGCCATGGCCTCGCGCGTCTCGTTCGTGCCGCTGGCGACATGCGGCAGCAGCACGACGTTGTCGAGCGCGAGCAGCGCCTCGGGCACATGAGGCTCGTCCTCGAACACGTCGAGCCCCGCGCCGGCGATGCGGCGGTTCGCGAGCGCATCGACCAGCGCCGCCTCGTCGACCACCGTGCCGCGCGAGACGTTGACGAGGAAGCCCTGCGGCCCGAGCGCGTCCAGCACCGCAGCGTCCACCAGGTGGCGGGTGCCGGCGCCGCCCGCCACCGCGAGCACGAGGAAGTCGGCCCAGCGCGCGAGCTCGACCAGCGAGGGCTCGAAGCGATGCGCCACCCCGTCGACCGCGCGGCGATTCATGTAGGCGATCTCCATGTCGAAACCGGCGGCGCGCTTGGCGATGGCCTGCCCGATGCGGCCGAGCCCGACGATGCCCAGCCGCTTGCCGCTGGCTCGCGTCGTGAGCGGGAAGCGCTGATGCGGCGTCCAGTCGCCGCGGCGCACGAAGCGGTCGGCGGCGCTGATGCCGCGCGCCGCGTCGAGCAGCAGGCCCATCGCGAGGTCGGCGACGCAGTCGTTGAGCACGTCCGGCGTGTAGCCGACGGCGATGCCGCGCTGGCGCGCCGCCGCGACATCGATCTTGTCGAAGCCGACGCCGAAGCTGCTGATGACGCGCAGCTCGGGCAGCGCCGCGATCAGCGCCGCGTCGGCGCCGACGGCCGCGGACGTGACGAGGCCCGCGAACTCGCCGCCGCGTGCGGCGAGGAAGGCGGCCGGCTCGGCCTCCTGCCACAGCGGGTGCAGGTCGAAGGCCTCGGCGAGGCGCGCTTCGAGCGCGGGCAGCAGGCGGCCGTACTGGAGGATGCGGGGTTTCGTCATGGGAGTCCGATGCATTGGAAGGCTTGCGAGGGGCGATCTTCGCACCGCGGCCGTGCCCGTGCCAGGCGTCCGCCGCCCCGGCCCTCGCGGGCCGGGCCGGCGCCTCCGGTGAGCCGATTTGGGAGAGACCCCGTGGCGCCCTCCTCCCGCCGGCCCACCGTGACGGAGGCCGAGCTCAGCGCACCATGCAGGGCCGCTTCGGATCGAAGCTCCAGCCCGGGATCAGGTACTGCATCGCGGTCGCGTCGTCGCGCGCGCCGAGGCCGTGCTGCTTGTAGAGCTCGTGCGCGCGGTGCAGCGCGTCCATGTCGATCTCGATGCCCAGGCCCGGCTTCTTCGGCACCTGCACGTGGCCGTTCTCGATCTTCAGCGGCTCCTTGGTCAGGAACTCGCCGTCCTGCCAGATCCAGTGCGTGTCGATCGCGGTCACGCGCCCGGGTGCTGCGGCGGCGACGTGCGTGAACATCGCCAGCGACACGTCGAAGTGGTTGTTGGAGTGCGAGCCCCAGGTCAGGCCCCATTCGCTGCACATCTGCGCCACGCGCACCGAGCCGGCCATGGTCCAGAAGTGCGGGTCCGCCAGCGGGATGTCCACCGACTGCAGCTGGATCGCGTGGCCCATCTGGCGCCAGTCGGTGGCGATCATGTTGGTCGCGGTGGGCAGGCCGGTGGCGCGGCGGAACTCCGCCATCACCTCGCGGCCCGAGTAGCCGCCCTCGGCGCCGCAGGGATCCTCGGCATAGGCGACGATGCCGCGCATCTTGTGCCCCAGGCGGATCGCGTCCTTCAGCAGCCAGCCGCCGTTGGGGTCGAGCGTGACACGCGCGTCGGGGAAGCGTTCGTGCAGCGCCGTCACCGCCTCGACCTCCTCGTCGCCGGAGAGCACGCCGCCCTTGAGCTTGAAGTCGTTGAAGCCGTAGCGCGCACGCGCCGCCTCGGCCAGGCGCACCACGGCCTCGGGCGTCATCGCCTCCTCGCGGCGGATGCGGAACCACTCGTCGTCGGCGTCCGGCTCGGCCAGATACGGCAGGTCGGTCTTGCGGCGGTCGCCGATGTAGAACAGGTAGCCGAGCATCTCGACCGCGTCGCGCTGCTGGCCTTCGCCGAGCAGTTCCGCCACCGGCACGCCCAGGTGCTGGCCGAGCAGGTCGAGCAGCGCCGCTTCCAGCGCCGTGACGGCATGGATGGTGATGCGCAGATCGAACGTTTGCAGGCCGCGGCCGCCCGAGTCGCGGTCGGCGAAGGCTGCGCGCACCTCGTTGAGCAGGCGGTGGTGGGACGCGATCGAGCGGCCGACGAGCAGCGAGCGCGCGTCCTCGATCGTCTGGCGGATCTTCTCGCCGCCGGGGACCTCGCCGACGCCGGTGTGGCCCGAGGAGTCCTTGATCAGGACGATGTTGCGGGTGAAGAAGGGACCGTGCGCGCCGCTGAGGTTCATCAGCATGCTGTCGTGGCCGGCCACGGGCACGACGGTCAGTTCGGTGATGGTCGGTGCGCCGCGCAGTCCGGCTTCGGAGGTGGTTTGAAGCATGGTGGTTCGATTCGGGGAAAGGTGGGGAAGTCGGAGGGGCACACCGGCCGGGAGGGCGCCCCGCTCGACGCGGGGCGCCGCGGGCGGCGATCAGTCGGCGGTGATCTTGCCGGTCTCGATGACCTTCTTCCAGCGCGCGAACTCCTGCGCCTGGAACTTCGCGAACTGCTCGGGCGTGCTCGCCACGATCTCGAAGCCGACGTCGGTCATGCGCTTGGAGACCTGCGGGTCGTTCAGTGCCGTGACAAGTGCCGTGTGCAGCTTGGTCTTCACGTCGGCCGGCAGGCCCTTCGGGGCGGCCACGGCCTGCCAGGAGTAGACGTCCACGCCCTTGACGCCGGCCTCGGCCATCGTCGGCACGTTGGGCAGCACCGCGGCGCGCTTGTCGCCCGTGACCGCGAGCGCCTTGAGCTTGCCGGACTGGATGTGCTGCAACACCGCGTTGATGTTCTGGAACGAGTACTCGATCTGGCCGCCGAGCAGGTCCGAGATCGCCGGCGCGCCGCCCTTGTAGGGCACGTGGATCGCGCTGGTGCCGGTCTGCTGCCAGAAGAGCTCGGCCGTCAGGTGGTCGGAGGAGCCGTTGCCCGAGGACGCGAAGGTGGCCTTGCCGGGGTTCTTCTTCAGGTGCGCGATCACGTCGGCCACGCTGTTGCCCGGCCCGATGCTCGACGCGACGAGCACGTTGGGCGCCTGCACCGCGACGGTGAGCAGGTCGAAGTCCTTGGCCGGGTCGTACTGCACGCCGCGGATCAGGTGCGGCGCGATCACGAAGGGGCCGAGCGAGGAGACGAGCAGCGTGTAGCCGTCGGCCGGCGAGCGCTTGACCTGCGAGGCTCCGATGGTGCCGGTGGCGCCGGCCTTGTTGTCGACGACGAAGGTCTGGCCGAACCTCTCGCCGAGCTTCGGGCCGAGCGCGCGCGCCAGCGTGTCGGTGGAGCCGCCTGGCGGGAAGGGCACGAGCATCGTGACGGGCTTGTTCGGGTAGTCGTTCGCCTGGGCGACAGTAGCCATCAGGCCCAGCGTCGCGACCGACAGCAGTTGGCGGAATTTCATCTTGTCTCCTCTGCGGGATGCGCCTGCGTGCAGGCAGGGACCTCGGACGCGCCGCCGGGGCGCGTCCCGGGGATGGGCCTTACTGGGGGCCGAGCTTCTTCATCAGCGCGGCGAGTTCCTCGACCTCGGCGGGCTTCAGGTTCGACAGCGGCGGGCGCACTGGGCCCGCGCCGTGGCCGATGATCTCGACGCCGGCCTTGACGATCGACACCGCGTAGCCCTCGCCGCGGTTGCGGATCGCGAGCAGCGGCAGGAAGAACTCGTCGATCAGGCGGTTGGTGGACGCGGTGTCGCCCGCGGCATGCGCGTTGTAGAACTCGATCGCGGTCTTCGGCACGAAGTTGAAGACGGCCGAGGAGTACACCGGCACGCCCAGCGCCTTGTAGGCCGCCGCGAACACTTCAGCGGTCGGCAGGCCGCCCAGGTAGGCGACGCGCTCCCCGAGCTTGCGGCGGATCGAGACCATGCGCTCGATGTCGCCGAGGCCGTCCTTGTAGCCGATCAGGTTCGGGCAGCGGTCCACCAGGATCGCCAGCGACTCGGCCGACAGGCGGCAGGCGCCGCGGTTGTAGACGATCACGCCGAGCTTGACGCTCTTGCACACGGCCTCGACGTGCGCGACCAGGCCTTCCTGGGTGGATTCGGTCAGGTAGTGCGGCAGCAGCAGCACACCCTGCGCGCCCAGGCGCTCGGCCTCCTGCGCGTACTTGATCGCGAGCGTCGTGCCGCCGCCGGCGCCCGCGATGATCGGCATGCGGCCGCGGCACGTCTCGAGCGCGGTGCGTACCACGTCCGAGTACTCGCCCGGCTCGAGCGAGAAGAACTCGCCCGTGCCGCCGGCGGCGAACAGCGCGGAGGCGCCGTAAGGCATCAGCCACTCCAGCCGTTCCGCATAGGGTTTCGGGTTGAAGCGCAGCTCGCTGTCGAAGTCGGTGACGGGGAAGGACAGCAGTCCGCTCTCGAGAACCTGTTTCAGTTGCTGGGGGGTCATCGCGTTGCCTTGCACGGGAAAGGGCTGGAAATCGGGTTCGCCTCTGGTCGAAGCGATGTTATCGTTAACAAGACGCCATGTTAACGTTGTCAAACCGAACGTCAAGCCGTCGGCGTCTAGGGTTTGTACGGAGTCAGGCGCTGTCGCGCTCGACCATCGAGAAGCCGATGTCGACGATGCGCTCCTCGACTGCGCGGCCCTCGGCTCGCTCGACGATGAAGCGCGCGGCGGTGCGGCCCATCGCGTTGCCGTCGATGCGCACCGTGGTGAGCGCCGGGTGCAGCGCGGCGGCGTAGTGCTGGTCGCCGAAGCCCATCACCGCGAAGTCGCGCGGCACCGCGAGCCCGCGCGCCTGCGCCTCGGTCAGTACGCCGAGCGCGAGCAGGTCCGAGCTGCAGAACACCGCGTCGAAGCCCGGGTGCGCCTGCAGCAGCGCGCTCGTGCCCGAGCGGCCGCTGGCGAGCGTGGTCGGCGCCGGCACCAACCGCGTCGGCACGCCGTGGTGCGCGTCCCAGTCCATGCCGAGCTCGCGCGCCGCCTTGACGAAGCCGGCGTTGCGGCGCCGCGCCCGCGCGTCGTCGCCGCTGAGCAGCACCGGGCGGCGGCGGCCGCGCCCGTGCAGGAAGCGGCAGACCGCGGCGCCGATCTCCTCGTGCGAGAAGCCGACCAGCATGTCGATCGGGTCGTCGCTCAGGTCCCAGGTCTCGACCACCGGGATGCCGGAGGCGATCAGGCGGCGGCGTCCCTGCGGGGAATGCAGGATGCCGGTCAGCACGATGCCGTCGGGGCGGCGCCCGATCAGCGCGTCGAGCAGCGCGTCCTCGCGCGAGTCGGTGTAGCCGCTCTGGCCGAGGATGAGCTGGTAGCCCTTCTCGGCCAGCGCCTCGGTGAGCGCCTGGATCGTCTCCATGAACACCGGCCCGGCGATGGTCGGCACCACCGCCGCCACCAGCCGGCTCTTGTTCGAGCGCAGGCCGCCGGCGAGCAGGTTGGGCACGTAGCCGGTCTGCCGCACCGCCTCGCGTACGCGCTCGAGCGTTCCCGGCGAGACCTGCTCGGGCGTGTTCAGCGCCCGGGACACGGTGATCGCCGACACCCCCGCGAGGCGCGCGACGTCGACGACGGTGACGCTCGCGGGGCGCCGGTCGGCCGGGGCGCGGCGGGAGGGCTTGGCGGGCAGGATGGTGGCTTCGTCGCTCATGGGAACAGGCTTCTTCGGTCGGGGCTCAGTATCGCGCAGCGGCGCCGGGCGGCGCCGGCCGCCGCAAGCGCGGGCTCAGCGCGCGGACTCCAGCGCGCTCGCCGCATGCAGCCGCGCCAGGCTGTTGACGAGATGCACGCGCATCACGGCCTGCGCGGTGCTCACGTCCTGCTCCTCGATCGCCCGCAGGATCGCCTCGTGCTCGGCGTACAGGTCCTGCAGCACCGGCGGCAGCGCCTCGCGCAGCTCGGAAGTGCCGCTCGCCGGCCGGGAGGTGACGGTGTTCGTCAGCGCCTGAAGCACCCGCTCGATGTGCGGGCTGTGTGCGGCCCGCGCCAGCGCCTCGTGGAAGCCGCGGTCGGCATGCCGGGTGCGCTGCCCGGCGCGGATCGCCGCCTTCATGTCCGCGAGCGCCTGATGCATCGCCTCGACCTCGGGCGGCGTGCGCCGCAGCGCGGCGAGCCCCGCCGCCTCGACCTCGATCGCGATGCGCAACTCCAGCGCGAGCAGCACGTCCCGCGCGCACGGCAGCTCGATCGGCAGGCCCACCGGCCCGCGCGGCCGGGACAGGTCGGCGACGTAGGAGCCGCGGCCGTGGCGCGTCTCGATCAGGCCCTGAGCCTGCAGCCGCGCCAGCGCCTCGCGCAGCACGGAGCGGCTGACATCCAGCTCGCCGATCAGCACCGCCTCGCTCGGCAGGCGGCTGCCCGCGGTCCATTCGCCGCAGTGGATGCGCTCGGCCAGGGCCTCGTGGATGCGGGTGCTCAGGCTCTCGGGCATGGGGAACAGTCAGGCGGAGCGGTGGTGGGATGAGGGAAGCCCGCAGGCGGGTCGAACAAAAAAGGCCGCGCGGGAACGGACCATGGACCATGTTAACGTTAACAGGCCTCCTGTCAATCCGTTGCGACGCGCCTCGCTCCCTGCTCACGCCCCTCGCCCACGCGCCAGCCCGACGCCGGCAGGCGCGACATCTCACAAAAAATTAAGATGTTTCCGCCGGCTTTGTGGAAGCAGGCTTCCGCGTGCCGGCGTGCCCGCCTGCCGCGAAGCCGGGAGAGGACGCGTGCATCCTTGAGGCTGCCGTCGCGCCGCCTCTTCAGTTCCGCTGCGCGCGGCCGATACACACCCACCCCATACAGGGCAGGAGGCCGCCGGAGGCCCGGGGCTGGCCCGGGCATGGCGACTTGTGGCCGATACAAGTGAGAAGAATGCTTTGCAGGCCCACCCTTCATCCGGGTGGAACGGAGTCCTCCGGGTTTCGGCTCACGGTATGTTGTAAACGTGGTGAACAGTAACTACCCCCCTTCCGAATCCCCCTCCCCCGCGCCGCGCCGGCGCCGCCCCTGGCTCGTCGGCGGACTCTCGGTGCTCGCCGTCGCGTCGGCGGCCGGGGCGTGGCTGGCCGCCGACGAGATGCGCACCTCGCGCCTGCAGGCCAAGCGGCTGGCGCCGCTCGCGCGCGAGGTTTCCTTCCGTGTCGAGCCCGGGCCCAGCCCGTCGATCCGCTTCCCCGCCACCGGCCCCTACGACGAGCGCCTCGGCTACCGGCAGCTGCCGCAGTTCATCGAGACGCTGGTCGGCGACGGATTCCAGATCACGGCGCAGTCGCGCATGTCGCCGACGATGATCGAGCTCGCCGGCCACGGCCTCTTCCCCGCCTACCGCGAGAAGGCGCAGGCCGGGCTCGAACTGCACGACTGCCGCGGCGACTCGCTCTACGCCGCGCGCTTCCCGGCGCGCATCTACGACCGCTTCGAGTCGATCCCGCCGCTGCTGGTCGACGCGCTGCTGTTCATCGAGAACCGCGAGCTGCTCGACGGGGCCAACCCGATGCGCAACCCCGCCGTCGAATGGGACCGCCTCGCGCTGGCGGTGTTCGACCAGGCGGCGCGCCTAGTCGACCCCTCGCGTTCCGCGCCCGGCGGCAGCACGCTGGCGACACAGATCGAGAAGTACCGCCACTCGCCCGAGGGGCGCACCGACTCCGGCCGCGAGAAGCTGCGCCAGATGGCCTCGGCCTCGGTGCGCGCCTACCTCGACGGCGAGAACACGATGGAGGCGCGCCGCCGCATCGTGCTCGACTACCTCAACACCGTGCCGCTGGCCGCGCGGCCGGGCTTCGGCGAGGTCAACGGCATCGGCGACGGGATGTGGGCCTGGTACGGCCGCGACTTCGCCGAGGTCAACCGCGCGCTCGCCGCCGGCGGCGAGGAGGTCGAGATCGCCGGCGAGGCGCTGCAGCGCCAGGCGCTCGCCTTCAAGCAGGCGCTGTCGCTGATGATCGCGCAGCGCCGGCCCTCGCCCTACCTGGCGGGCAACAACCCGGTGCTCGCCGAGCTCACCGACAGCCACCTGCGCCTGATGGCCGACGCCGGCCTGATCCCGGCGGCGCTGCGCGACGCGGCGCTGCCGATCCCGCTGAAGCTGCACCGCGAGCCGCTGACCGACACCCCGCCCTCGGCCTCCGACATGAAGGCAGCCGCCGCGATGCGCGTGCGGCTGCAGGCGATGCTCGGCGTGCCGCGCGCCTACGATCTCGACCGGCTCGACCTGCGCGCCGACACCACGCTCGACCTGCAGGTGCAGCGAGCCGCGACGCAGTTGCTGCGCGGCCTCAAGGACCCCGAGAACGCCAAGGCCGCCGGGCTCTACGGCTTCCGGCTGCTGTCCGAGGGCGACGACCCCGGCAAGCTGAACTTCAGCTTCACGCTCTACGAGCGCGGCGAGCACGGCAACCTGCTGCGCGTGCAGACCGACAGCAGCGACCAGCCCTTCGACATCAACCAGGGCGCCAAGCTCGACCTCGGCTCCACCGCCAAGCTGCGCACGCTCGTCACCTACCTGGAGCTGATGGCGCAGTCGCACGAGCGCTGGAGCGGCCTCGACCGCAAGGAGCTCGCCGCGCTCGAGCTGCACCCGCGCGACGTGCTCAGCAAGTGGGTCCAGTCCTACCTGATGGACGCGCCCGACAAGAGCCTCGGCGCGATGCTCGAGGCGGCGCTGGAGCGGCGCTACTCCGCCAGCCCCGGCGAGAGCTTCTTCACCGGCGGCGGCCTGCACACCTTCGCGAACTTCGACCCCGAGGACAACGGGCGCGTGATGAGCATGCGCGACGCGCTCAAGCGCTCGGTCAACCTGCCCTTCATCCGGCTGATGCGCGACATGGTGCAGCACCTGATGCACCGCCCGCCCTCGACCAGCGCGCAGCGCGTGCAGGACCTGCAGGACCCGCTGCGCGCCGAGTACCTGAACCGCTTCGCCGACAAGGAAGGCCGCCAGTTCCTGATCCGCTTCTACCGCAAGCTCCAGGGCCGCAGCGCGAAGGAGGCCGAGGAGCTGCTGCTCGAGAACCGGCGCCCGTCGGCCGGGCGGCTCGCCGCGGTGTTCTACGCGCTCGAGCCCGAGGGCAGCACCGAGGCGCTGGCGCGCTTCATCGAGCAGCGCCTGGGCCGCGAGGCCCAGCCCGACGCCGACGAGCTCGGCTCGCTCGCCAACCGCTATGCGCCGTCGCGCATGTCGCTGACCGATCGCGGCTACGTCGCCGGCATCCACCCGCTCGAGCTGTGGCTGGCCGGCCACCTGCGCCGCAACCCGCAGGCGACGCTGGGCGAGGTGCTCGAGGCGAGCAAGGAAAAGCGGCTGGAGGTCTACGGCTGGCTGTTCAAGACCCGCCACAAGAGCGCGCAGGACGTGCGCATCCGCCAGCTGCTGGAGGTCGATGCCTTCGCCGAGATCCACCGCTCCTGGCAGCGGCTCGGCTACCCCTTCGAGTCGATCACGTCCTCGTACGCGACCGCGCTCGGCGCCTCGGGCGACCGGCCGGCGGCACTCGCCGAGCTGATGGGCATCCTCGTCAACGACGGCGTGCGCAAGCCCGTGACGCGCGTGCGCTCGCTCGCCTTCGCTCGCGAGACGCCCTACGAGACCCGCCTCGTCGCGCATCCCGGCGAGGGCGAGCGCGTGCTGCCGCTCGAGGTGGCCCGCGTCGCGCGTCGCGCGGCGATCGACGTCGTCGAGGGCGGCACCGCGCAGCGGCTCAAGGGCTCGCTGCTCGACAGCGACGGCAAGCCCGTGCCGATCGGCGGCAAGACCGGCACCGGCGACCACCGCATCGAGGTGAAGGGCCGCACGACGCGCGTCCTCAGCCGCTCGGCGACCTTCATGTTCCTGATCGGCGACCGCTACTACGGCACGATGATGGCCTACGTGCGCGAGCCCTACGCGGCCGACTACCGCTTCACGAGCGCGCTGCCCACGCAGCTGCTGAAGTCGCTGACGCCGGTGCTGCGCCCGCTGCTCCACGCGGACAGCTGCGGCGCGGTCGAGGAGCGCCGCAAGCCGGCGGACTCGACCCCGCTGCAGCGCGCCAGGGAGGCCGCCGCGCTGCCGGGCGCCGAGGTGCTGCCCGTGGCCGCCGAGGTCCCGCCCGAGGCGGCGTCGGCGCCGCGCGTGCAGCCGGTGGCGGCGCGGGTCGCCGGCTAGCGTCCCTCGGCACCGCGGCCGGGGACGGGTGGTGCAGCGTCGCGGCCGACCGCCGGGCGCGGCACGCGGCGCGGTCGCGATGCCCCTGCGGCGCCCGGGGGCCGCTGCCGCGCGCCGGGCGAACGCACCGATACTCCGTGCCGCACCACCACCTCGCCGGACTCCCCATGCGCACCTGCCTCGCCCTGCTGCTCTGCCTCCCGATCGGCCTCGCGCAGGCGCAGGACAGCAGCCGCGGCGACTGGCTGCGCAACCCGGCGATGGGCAACTACAAGGGCTACGCCGAGTTCAAGATGGGCCGCTACGAGGAGGCCCGCAAGGTCTGGGAGACGCTGGCCGGGATCGGCAACGGCGACGCGCTGTTCAACCTCGGCGTGCTCGCCGAGGACGGCCTGGGCGAGCCGCGCGACCTCCGCAAGGCCGAGACGCTCTACACCAGCGCGGCGCGCGCCGGCAACTTCAAGTCGCAGTACCGGCTCGGCCTGCTCTACAGCGCCGGCGAGCTGCTGCCGCGCGATCTCGACAAGGCGCGCGTGTTCCTCGGCATGGCCGCGCAGGCGGGCGACCGCGACGCGATCGAGCGGCTCGCGACGCTCGGGCAGCCGGCCGCCATGCTGACGCCCTTCCAGCAGGCCGAGCTGCTCGGCAGCAGCGGGCGCCCGGCGGAGGCGGCGGCGCTCTACGAGACGCTGGCGCGGCAGGGCGACCGCAGCGCGCAGACCCGCCTGGCCTGGATGTACGAGGCGGGGCGCGGCGTGCCGCGCGACCTCGACGAGGCCGCCCGTCGCTTCCAGCTCGCCGCCGAGGCCGGCGACGCCGAGGCGCAGTACGCGCTGGCCGTGATGCTGCGCACCGGCCGCGGCCGCCCCGCCGACGCCACCCAGAGCCTGCTGTGGCTGCGGCGCGCGGCGCAGCAGAAGCACCCGGCCGCCGTGTCCGCGCTGGCGTCCGAGACGGCGGCGGCCGCGCACTGAGCCCCCGGCGCGCCCTGGGCCGCCGCTCGATTTCCTCATCCTCGCTCCGGGATAGCGGGCCCTCCCGCGCCTGCCGGCGCCCTTGCTGTCACATTGCGGTTTCGATCGCGCCCCGCCCGTCCCGTCCTGCGCGATCGCCCCCTCTCCCGCCTGCCTTTCCCGTGCCCGGCGCGAGGCCCCCTCGCGGGCCCCGGCCACCCGCGGCAGGCCCGACGCCGTCTTGCCCAGCCCAGGGACCGCATCGAATGACGCTCACCGACATCGCGCCCTCCTCCCCCGACAAGGCCACCCGGTCGGCACTGCTGCTGGCAGTGGCGCGGCACGTGCTCGAGGCGTCCGAGACCGAGGGCGCCCTCGCCGAGCAGGTGTTCGCACTGATCCGCGAGCAGGTCGGTGCGGACGTCCTCTTCGTTCACCGGATGGAGCCCGACGGCACGCTGCGGCTCGTGGGCGACGCCGGCCTGCCCGACGACCTGCGCGATGCGGCGACCCGGCTGCAGCTCGCGCAGGTCCTGTGCAGCCAGGTCGCCGCCAGCCGTGAGCCGCTGGTGGCCGACGAGGCGCTGATCGCGCTCCTCGCGCCCGCGAGGGCCACCGACTTCCTGCGCCGCCTGGCCATGCGCTCCTACGCCTGCCACCCGCTGCTTGGCCGCGACGGCGGCATCCTGGGCACCTTCGCCGTCGCCAGCTCGCAACGGGACCACTTCGCCGTCGAGGACGTCGAGTTCCTCCAGACCACGAGCCACTTCCTGGCGCTCGCCTGGGACCGCCATCGCACCGAGGGGACGCTGCGCCACCGCGAGGAGCAGCTCGGGAACCTGCTCGAGAGCATCTCCGATGCCTTCTTCGCGATCGACCGCGGCTGGCGCTTCACCTACCTGAACGGCGAGGCCGAGCGGCTGCTGGGCCATGCGCGGCACGAGGTGCTCGGCAAGGGGGTGTGGGACGTGTTCCCCGACGCCGTCGGCACCGAGTTCCACCGGAACTACCAGCGCGCGCTTGCCGACGGTGTGACGGTGCGCTTCGAGGCCTTCTATCCACCGCACGAGCGCTGGTACGCAGTCACCGCCTATCCCTCGCTGGAGGGCCTGTCGGTGTACTTCCGCGACGTGACGGAGACGACGCAGGCCGGGCAGACGTTGCAGCGCACGCGCGAGCGGCTCGAGTTGGCGCAGCAGGTGGCGCGCATCGGCACCTTCGAGTGGGACATGCTCAGCAACGCCGTGCTGTGGTCGCCGGAACTCGAGGCGCTGTACGGCCTGCGACCCGGCGGTTTCGGCGGCACCTATGCGGCCTGGGCCGCCTCAGTCCATCCGGACGACCTGCGCGAGGCGGAGGAGCGCATCCGGGAGGCGCTGTCCAGCAGGGGCTTCGAGGGCGAGTGGCGGGCGGTGTGGCCGGACGGCAGCGTGCGCTGGCTGGCCGGCCGCGGGCAGGTGTTCACCGACGAGGCGGGACGGCCGCAGCGCATGGTGGGCGTCAACATCGACATCACGGAGCGCAAGCGCGCCGAGGAGGCGCTGCGCGCGGCCGACCGGCGCAAGGACGAGTTCCTCGCGACGCTCGCACACGAACTGCGCAACCCGCTCGCCCCGGTCCGCACCGGGCTGCAGATCCTGCGCCTGTCGCCCCCCGGGGCGCCGCCGGCCGCAACGGCGATCGAGACGATGGACCGACAGGTGACGCACATGGTGCGCCTGATCGACGACCTGCTCGACGTCTCGCGCATCAGCCGCGGCAAGATCGAGCTCAAGTGCGAGCGGCTGGCGCTGCGCTCGGTGCTCGACCACGCGGTCGAGGCGAGCCGTCCCTGCATCGATGCCGGCCGCCACGAGCTGAGGCTGCGCGTGCCGGCCGAGCCACTGTACCTGCACGCCGACCTGACCCGGCTAGCGCAGGTGGTGGGCAACCTGCTCAACAACGCCGCCAAGTACACGCCGGACGGCGGGTGCATCGAGCTCGCGGCCGCGCGCGAGGGCGACGAGGCGGTGATCCGGGTGAGGGACAACGGCATGGGGATTCCGCCGGAGATGCTGCCGCAGGTGTTCGAGATGTTCACCCAGATCGGCCGCACGCTCGACCAGGCGCAGGGAGGGCTCGGCATCGGGCTGTCGATCTCGCAGAGCCTGGTCGAGATGCACGGCGGGCGGATCGAGGCGCAGAGCGCGGGCATCGGCCAGGGCGCCGTCTTCACTGTGCGCCTGCCGCTCGCGCAGGACCCGCGCGCACGGTCGGGCGCCGCCGGCGCGAGGCAGGACGCGTCGCGGGACGGGCGCCGCAAGGTGCTCGTCGTGGACGACAACACGGATGCCGCCGACACCCTGGCCATGATGCTCGACCTCCTCGGCCACGACACGCGCACCGCCCACGGTGGCCCGGCCGCGCTGGCGCTGGCGCGCGAGTTCGCCCCCGACATCGTCTTCTGCGACATCGGCATGCCGGGGATGAACGGCTACGAGGTGGCGCGCCGCTACCGCGACGACCCGGCCCTCGCGCCGGCGCTGCTCGTGGCGCTGACCGGCTGGGGCAGCGAGGACGACAAGCGGCGGGCGACGGAAGCCGGCTTCGACTTCCACCTGACCAAGCCCGCCGACCTCGCGCTCGTGCAGGACCTGATCGCTCGCGGCGGCACGCCGGGCCGGCAGACGCAGGGCGGCTGAGGACGGCGGCGCAGGCCGGCCGGGCCTGCCCGGGCCCGTCGCACCTCAGCGCGGCAGCACCAGCCCTTCGTGGATCGCGATGCGTTCGAGCGCGGACTCGAACAGGCTGCGTGCCGCGCCGGTCACCTGCTGCAGGTAGGCGTGCAGCGCCGCGTCGGACGGGCCGAGCCTCTCGCACTCGGCGCTGTAGGCCTCGAAGTGCGACAGCTGCATCAGCAGCCCGGCCACGTGGCGCGGGCATTCGCAGGCAAGGGTCGAGGACAGGCCGGCGAAATCGACGAGCGTCGCGTCGTCGTAGCGGCGTGCTGCCGGGCGGCCGGTCTCGAAGCCGGGCGGGAGCGGGGCGGGCGGCGCCGGCGGCTCCGCCAGGTCCCGCAGCCACCGCGCGAGCTCGCCATCGTCCTGTGCATCGCGCAGCAGCGCCGTCCCGGCGGCCGCGAAGGCCTCGCAGGCGGCCGAGGCCGCATAGCCGTACAGCACCGCGGACCGCGCCACCGACCAGCGGCGTGCGGCCGCCTGCAGCCCGTCGAGCCCCGCCGCATGGAGGCCCGGCGCGTGCACCAGCAGCGCGTCGGCGCGCGATCCCTCCGGCGCCTGCGCCGCCTCGCCCGGCTCCCCGAAGACCGCGCAGACCTGCACCGGGCGGCCGAGACCGCGCAGCAGCGCCGGGCGCCGCAGCCGCCGCTCCAGCGCCGCGCCGACCACCACCACCTGCCAGGGCCGTGCCGCCTGCGGCGCACCTGCCTGCGCCAGCGTGCTGGCATGGGTGGCGGCGACCTGCCGCAGCTGCTCCATCTCCAGCGCCGCGAGGGCGCCGATCGCGTGGCCGTGGTCGGTCAGCTGCTTGAGCAGCGCGAGGCGCCGCACGTCGGCGGCCGAGTACAGGCGGTGCCCCGAGGGCGTGGTCGCCGGCGAGGCGACGCGGTAGCGCCGCTCCCAGATCCGCAGCGTCGCCACCGGCATGCGAAGCATGCGCGCCACGGCGCCGCTGCGGTAGCGCGGTCGCGTGTCCTCCCCGTCGGGCACGGACAGAACGGGGGGCGGATCTGGCATCGACATGGGAAAAACCTCCGGATGAATCGTTAATGAATCGGAATTGCCGGCCTTCCTTCAGCGGCAAACACGATTCACAGGCCGGATTGAATCGGCTTTTCGTACATTGCGTTTCAGGAACGCCGTTTTCCCCACTGAACCTCTCCTCCTCCCCCCATGAAGCTTGCGAAAGAATCGATGCGCGTGGCAGTGATCGGCGCCGGGATCGCCGGCATCACCTGCGCGCGCCGGCTGAGCGACGCGGGGCACGCGGTGCAGCTCTTCGACAAGTCGCGCGGAGTCGGCGGCCGGCTGGCGACGCGGCGCGTGGACAGGGTCGAGCAGGGCCTTCCCCGCACGCTCGCCTTCGACCATGGCGCCCCGGCCTTCACGGCCCGCTCGACGGCCTTCCTCCGCTTCGTCGGGGCCGCCGCCGCCGCGGGCTGGCTGGCGCGCTGGACGCCGGCGATGGCCCCCGGCGGCCACGCGGAGCCCCCCGGCGATGCGGTGCGTTGGGTGCCTGTGCCGGACATGCCGTCGCTGTGCCGCCGCCTGCTCGGCGACATGCCGGTCGCGCTGTGCTGCGAGGTTGACGCGCTGCAGCACGACGTGCACGGCTGGCGGCTCCTGGGCCGCGGGGCGACGCTGGGCCGGGACTTCGACCGGGTGGTGCTGGCGCTGCCCGCGCCGCAGGCGGCCGGGCTGCTGCTGCCGCACCGGCCGGACTGGGCGCAGCAGGCGCGGCAGATGCCGATGCTGCCGTGCTGGGCGCTGATGGGCGCCGCCGAGCCGGGCCTCGAGCCGCCGGACTGGGAGGCCGCCGCCCCCCGGCACGGCCCGCTCGCCTGGATCGCGCGCGACGAGTCCAAGCCCGGCCGCGACGCCGCCGGCGGCCTGGTGCGCTGGGTGGTGCAGGCCGGCGCCGAATGGAGCCGCGAGCACCTCGAGGCGCCGGCCCCGGGGGTGCAGGAGCTGCTGCAGGCGGCGCTGGCGGACTGGCTGGGCCGGCCGGTGCGCTGGCACCACGCCGCGGTGCACCGCTGGCGCTACGCCTCGGTGCAGCGCCAGGGCGACGCGCTGTCGGGGCGGTGCTGGTGGGATGCCGCGGCGGGCCTTGGCGTGTGCGGCGACTTCCTGGGCGGCGCGGGGGTCGAGGGGTCGTGGCTGTCGGCCCGGGCGCTGGCCGACACGATGTCGGTGGCGCATGCGATCCGCCTCGCTGCCGCGGCGCCGCGCCCGGCTGAAGCCCTGCGGGCGGTGCCGCCGCGATGAAGCCGAAGACCGGCGCGTTCAAGGGCAACAAGCGCGCCCTGCCCTGCAAGCCCTGCGCGGCCTGCGGGCGCCCGATGAGCTGGCGCAAGCGCTGGGCGGCGCCGGTCGCGGCTCACACCCCGGGTGCGGCCCCCTCGGGCGCCGGCAGCGGGAGGCGCACGACGAAGGTGCTGCCGCGGCCCTCGCCCTCGCTGTGCGCCTCGATCGAGCCGCCGTGCATCTGCACGAGGCGCTGCACCAGCGTCAGCCCGATGCCCAGGCCGTTGCGCACGCCGGGGGTGCCGCGCTCGGCCTGGTAGAACATCTCGAAGAGGCGCTCCAGCACGGCGGGCGGGATGCCGATGCCCTCGTCGCGCACCGAGACCGCCACCCCGTCCCGCTCCAGCGCCGCGCACACCTCGATGCGCCCGCCCGGCGGGGTGTACTTGGCAGCGTTGTCGAGCAGGTTCTGGAACACCTGGACCAGCCGCACCGGGTCCGCGTCCAGCTCGACCTCGTGCGGCGGCAGCCGCACGTCCAGCAGGTGCCGCTGCTGCTGGATCAGCGGCAGGCTCCCCTCGAGCGCGCCATCCAGGACGGTGCGCAGCGTGGTGCGCTCCCGGCGCAGCTCGAGCGCGTTGCGGCTCACCCGGCTCGCGTCGAGCAGGTCGTCGATCAGTCGCGAGAGGTGCCCCACCTGGCGCTGGATCGCGTCCGTGCACCAGCGCCGCCGGGCCTCGTCGTCCCCCTGGGCGCGCAGCAGCAGCGCAGCGCTGCGCAGCGCGCCGAGCGGATTGCGCAGCTCGTGCGCGAGCGTGGCGATGAAGCGGTCCTTCTGGCGGTCGACCTCGGCCAGCCCCTCCGCGAGGCGGCGCAGCATGACCTCCTGCTGCTTGCGCCCGGTGATGTCGCGCACCAGCACGGTGTGGATCTGCCGCCCGGGCAAGGGCGTCGCGCTGACCGACAGCTCCACCGGGAACAGGGTGCCGTCCTTGCGGCGCCCCTGCAGCTCACGTTCCTCGGCCGCGTCGTCGTCCCCGGCGGCCGCGGCGCCCTGCATCTCCCAGCGCAGCTCCGGCATCAGCACCGAGATGTCGCAGCCGGCCAGCTCGTCGGCGCCGTAGTCGAAGATGCGCGCGAGGGCCGGGTTGGCCGAGTCGATGCGGCCGCGGGCGTCGACCGTGAGGATGCCGTCGACCGCGGTGGCGACGATGGCGTGCAGCCGGGCCGCCGTCTCCTGCACCGCAGCCTCCGCGTCCTTGAGGGCGTGGATGTCGGTGGAGGTTCCGTACCAAGTGGTGATGCTCCCGGCGTCATCGCGCACCGGCAGCGCCCGGACCAGATGCCAGCGGTAGCTGCCGTCGGCCTGCCGCACGCGGTGCTCGATCTCGTACGGGCTGCCGTCCCGCAGCGCCTGCTGCCACCCGTCCAGGGTCCGCTGCCGGTCATCCGGGTGCAGCAGCTCCAGCCATCGCCCGGCCCCCTCGGCCTGCGGCGCGAAGCCGGGCAGCGCGCGGAAGTGGCGGTTGACGTAGAACAGCGTTCCCTGCGGGTCGGCCTGCCACACCAGCTGCGGCATCGAGTCGGCGAGCGCCCGGAAGCGCCCCTCGCTCTCGCGCAGCGCAGCCTCCGCGTGCTTCTGCTCGGTGATGTCCTGCACGGTGGCGAAGCCGCCGAGCAGCTCGCCCTGTGCGTCGAATTCCAGCTCGGCCTTCTGGCGCACCCACTTCACCTGCGAACCGAGCACGATGCGGTGCTCGATGTCGTAGGGCGCGTCGCCGGTGGCCGCGGCCTTCCAGCAGGCATCGACGCGCGCCCGGTCCTCCGGGTGGACGCGGGCCAGGAAGCGCGCGTACTCCAGCGGCCGGTCCTCCGGCACGCCGAAGATGCGGTAGGCCTCCTCCGACCAGGACCGGGTCTGGCTGCGCATGTCGAAGCGCCAGCTGCCCACGCGCGCCACGGCCTGCGCGCGGCGCAGGTCCGCCATCGCCTCCTGCAGCGCCTGCTCGGTGCGCTTGCGGGCGGTGATGTCGGCAGTGATGCCGTGCCGCACCAGCACGGGCATGCCTTCGCGCTGCTCGAGCACGAGCCGCGTGTGCACCGCGAGCCAGCGCTCGCCGCCCTCGGGCAGCATGACGCGGTATTCGATGCTCTGGCCCTCGTGGCCGGCCGGCTGCCTCCTCGCCGCGGCGAGGAACTGCTCGACCCGCCCGCGGTCCTCGGGGTGCAGCCGCGCCAGCAACGCCTCTTCCGTCTCGTCGGCCTTGTCCAGCCCGTAGTGGGAGCGGGCCCGCGCATCGAGGTGGTAGATGTTGGAGTCGAGCAGTTCGCGGCGCCAGCTCCCGAGCTGCCGCGCCTCGAGCGCCATGCGGTACTGCTGCTTGCGCTTGCGCAGTTCGCGCTCGGACTGGATGCGCTTGCCGGCGAGCATCATGAAATGGCAGAGCGTGCGGAAGAAGCCCGCCTCCTCCGGCGCGAAGCCCTCGCGCCGGGTGCTCGCGAGCGCGAAGGTGCCGAGCAGGCGCCCGTCCGGGCCGTGCAGCGGCTGGCCGAGATAGGCGCGCACGCCCATGCTGCGCAGGAAGGCGGCGTCCTGCGCACCCGCGACGAAGGGCTCGCCGAGGACGAGCGACTCGGCCAGCGACGCGCCTTCGCGCAGGACGGGCGGGACGGGGGGCAGGCCGCCTGAAGGCGGCTTCACGGCACTGCGCGCCTCGGTCGGGATGCCGAAGCCCGCCACGAACTGGACCAGGCCCTGGGGCGTGTCGGGCGGATGGTCGAAGCGGATGTCCGCGTCGAGGTGGGCACCGATGCGCTCGAGCACGGGCCGCGCCGGCGCCGCCTCGTCCTGCCCGGGCTGCAGCAGCCGGGACGACAGGTCCAGCAGCAGCGCCTGGCGCTCGGCCTGGCGCTCGAGCCGCTCCTCGTTGGCGCGGCGCGGCCGCAGGTCCCAGCCGATGACGAGCCGGGTGTCGTCCGGAAGCCGGACATGGGTCCATTCGCAGGGCACCCGCGTCCCGTCCTTCGCGCAGACCTGCGCGACGCGGAAGCCCGGCTCCGCCGCGCGCAGCGCCTCCAGCGAGCGGTGCTGCTCGGACGGGTCGTCCGGGTAGAGCCGCGCGAGGAAGCTCTCGTCGCCCGCGTCGGCCGAGCTCCAGCCGAGCACCGTCTCGAAGTGCCGGTTGACCGTCGCGCGGCCGCCCTGCGGCTCGAGCAGGCACAGCATGACGGGGATGGCGTCGAGGATGCGCTGCAGCAGTTCGCTCTCGCGCCGCAGCGCCTGCTCGCCCTCCTTGCTCGCATGGATGTCGAGGAAGGCGCCGGCCACCCGCGTCAGCCGGCCCTGGCGGTCGAACTGGCCCTTGGCCCGGTCGAGCAGCCAGCGCCAGGAGCCGTCGGGCGTGCGCACCCGGTACTCGAAGGCGTAGGCCGGGCGGTCAGGGCTCAGGCCCTCGAGCGCGCGGAAGAAGCCGGCCCGGTCCTCGGGGTGGATCAGCGAGAAGAAGTCGGTGCCGGAGTAGCCGGGCGCGAGCCCGAGCGAGCGGCCCAGGCGGCCTTGCCGGTGGACGCGGCCGCTGGCCGGGTCGTATTCGAAGATGTCGAGCCGCGCCGCGTTCAGCGCCCGGCGCAGGCGGGCCTCCTGCGGGCCGGGCGCCGCGGGGGCGTCCGGATCGCGGGCGCCGGCTTCGTCGACCATCACGACGAAATGCTGCGGGCGTCCGGCCGCGCTGCGCTGCAGGGAGAAGGACACGCGGGTGCGCAGCATGCCGCCGCTCGGCCGCAGCAGGTGCATCTCGAGCGAGACACGCGCGAGCTGGCCGCCGAGCAGCCTCAGCGCCTGGCGCCACGCCTCGTGCAGATCGTCGCGCGGCACGAGCCGCTCGATGCTCAGACCGGCGAGCTCCCGGCGGTCGCGCCCGCTGAACTCGCAGAACCGTGCGTTGGCACGCAACACCCGGCCGTCGCAGCCGACATGCGCGACGCCGAGCGGCATGGCCTCGCAAAGCTCCAGGAAGCGCGCTTCCTCTTCATTCCCGCCCGTCTCGATGGGCATCGCACTCTGTTCCATCACTGCCTGAAGCGAGGAACGTCACACCCCCTGACAAAGCGAGACATATTTCACGACGTTCCCGGGATTTTCGATTGGGATAGCGCCACTATGCCAGCAAATGCGGGTGGAACATGCGCAATGCCCCGAGGGAGCGAAGGCCCACCCCCATTCGGGGGGTGGACACGAGAAATTCCTTGGCAATCGGCCTGTGAAGGCGCAGGCGGCACACGCGCCCCCGTTTACCGCCCTGCGATTCCGGGCGTGACGGCCTCGAGGAGCAGCCGCTCGATCTCCGCCGGGTCGAGCGGCTTTGCGACATGGGCGTCGAAGCCGGCCTCCCGCGCCTTGTGCACGTCCTCGGGCCGCGCATAGCCGCTCACCGCGACGAGGCGCAGCCGCGGCCCGACGTCCGCGCGCAGCACCTGCGCCACCTCGTAGCCGCTCATGCCGGGAAGCCCGATGTCGCACAGCACCACGTCGGGCGGGCCCGCGCGCACCCGCTCGATCGCCTCGGGCCCGTCGAAGGCGACCTCGGCCCGGTGCCCCATCATCTCCAGCAGCTGCGCGAGCGAGCGGGCCGCGTCCCGGTTGTCGTCCACCACCAGCACGTGCCGGGAACGGGCAGGCGCGGCAGGCGCCGCGGGGACGACCCCATCACCGGGGGACGGCCGCGGCAAGGCCGCGAGCGGCAGGCGCAGCGTGAAGGTGCTGCCGCGCCCCGGCCCCTCGCTCGCCGCCTCGACGCTGCCGCCGTGGAGCTCCGCAATGCCCTTCACCAGCGACAGGCCGAGGCCGAGCCCGCCCTCGGTGCGCGCCAAGCTCTGCCGCAACTGCACGAAGGGCTGGAAGAGGCTCTGTTGCACAAATGGCAGCCCAGGTGGGCTGGGGGCCCTGCGCTTGACAGCCTCG
>NZ_QXMG01000082.1 GCF_003569765.1 Caldimonas tepidiphila
AGCACCAGCTGCCGCGCTCGCGCCAGCGCCTCCCGGCCGAAGGGCGTCAGCTCGCTGCGCCGCCCGATCCGGTCGAACAGCGGCTGGCCGAGCTCCTGCTCCAGCGCGAGGATGCTACGGCTGAGCGCCGGCTGCGTCAGGCACAGGGCCTCGGCGGAGCGGCTGAAGGAGCCGCTCTCGGCCAGCGAGATCAGGTGGCGGAGCTGGACGAGCGTCATCGCGCAGGCAAATGCATGAGTTCGACTCATCGTAATGGAGAAAACAATGCATTGGACGCGAGGATTTCCCCTTCCTACGATGCACTCACGCTCGCACCTCACAACTTTCGCGAGCGCCTCGGGCGAAGGAATCGCCCGCCGCCTACAGACACACGGACCCATCCGTGGCGCAGGAGACAAGATGAACCGGATCGTCAAACGTGGCGTGGCCCTGCTGAGCGGGCTGCTGCTGGCCGGCAGCGCGCTGGCGCAGTCCTACCCGGCCAAGCCGGTCAACCTGATGGTGCCTTACCCCGCCGGCGGGCCGTCGGACGCCATCGCGCGCATCTTCAACACCGCGCTCGGCAAGGAGCTCGGCCAGCAGGTGCTGGTGGAGAACCTGGGCGGCGTCAGCGGCGCGCTCGCGGCCCAGAAGGTGCTGGGTGCGCCGGCCGACGGGCACTACGTCTTCCAGGGCTCGCCCAACGAGGTGATCCTGTCGCCGCTGGCCAACGCCTCGGTGAAGTTCAGGACCGAGGACTTCCGGCTCGTGCATCCGGTCGCCGACGCGGTGATGGTGTTCGTCACACGCAAGGACCTGCCGGTCAGCAGCGTGGACGAGCTGATCGCGCTGGCCCGGAAGTCCACTGACCGGCCGCTGACCTACGGCAGCGTCGGCGTCGGCTCGCTCTACCACCTGATCCTCGAGAACGTGCAGGATCTCACCGGCACCAAGCTCGTGCACGTGCCCTACAAGGGCAACGCGCCGCTGATGCAGGACATCGGCGGCGGCCAAGTGGACTTCGCCGTGCTGGTCTACAGCGCGGCCATGGGGGCGCTTGCCGAACAGGGCAAGCTCAAGGTGATCGGCCAGCTCGGCGCGCAGCGCTCGGAGCTGCTGAAGAACGTGCCGACGGTCGGCGAGGGCCAGGCGCTCAGGAACTTCTCCTACAAGATCTGGACCGGCTTCATGGTGCCCCGCAGCACCCCCGAGCCGGTGGTGCAGCGCCTGCACCAGGCCGTGGGCAAGGTGCTGCAGGACCCGGGCGTGCGTTCGCAGCTCGCGGCGCAGACCCAGCTCGCGTCCGCGCCGATGACGCTGGCCGAGTCGGCCCGCTTCTTCGAAGCCGAGACGGCCCGCTACCGCGCCATCGCCCGCCAGATCGACCTGCAGCCGCAGTGAGCCGGGGCATCGGGGCATCGCATGAGCTACCTGCTGCAAGCGCTGGCCGACAGGGCCGGGGAGTTCGTCCGCCTGCGGCGCGACATCCACCGCCACCCCGAGCTGGCCTTCGAGGAACACCGCACCGCCGCGCTGGTGGCCGACAAGCTGGAGGGCTGGGGCTACGCGGTCGAGCGCGGCATCGGCGGCACCGGCGTGGTGGGCACGCTGGTCAGGGGGCAGGGAACGCGCAGGCTCGGCCTGCGCGCCGACATGGATGCGCTGCCGATCAGCGAGGCTTCCGGTGCCGAGTGGACCAGCCGCCGCCCTGGCGTGATGCACGCCTGCGGCCACGACGGCCACACCGCGATGCTGCTCGCCGCCGCCCGCCACCTGGCCGAGCACGGCCGCTTCGACGGCACGCTGCACCTGATCTTCCAGCCGGCCGAGGAGGGCGGGGGCGGCGCGCTGCGCATGATGGAGGACGGCCTGTTCGATCGCTTCCCCTGCGACGCCGTCTTCGCGATGCACAACATGCCCGGCGTGCCGCAGGGCCGCCTGGTGCTGCGCGAGGGGCCGGCAATGGCCTCCAGCGACTACGCCACCGTCACGCTGACCGGCATCGGCGGCCACGGCGCGATGCCGCACCGGGCCGCCGATCCGGTGGTCGCCGCGGCGAGCGTGGTGATGGCGCTGCAGAGCGTCGTGTCGCGCAACGTCGATCCGCTGCAGGCGGCGGTGGTGACGGTGGGTGCGCTGCACGCCGGCCGGGCCAACAACGTGATCCCGGCCAGCGCCACGCTCGAGCTCAGCGTGCGCGCGCTCGACCGCGAGGTGCGCGGCCTGCTCGAGCGGCGCATCAGGGCGCTGGTGGTGGCGCAGGCCGAGAGCTTCGGCGTCACCGCGACCATCGACTGGCGCGCCGGCTACTCGGTGCTGGTCAACACGCCCGCCGAGACGGCCTTCGCGCGCGAGGTGGCGCTCGAGCTGCTCGGCCCGGAGCGGGTGACGCTGCAGGGCCCGCCGCTGACCGGCAGCGAGGACTTCGCCTTCATGCTCGAGCGCGTGCCCGGCAGCTACCTCCTCATCGGCAACGGGGACGGCGGCGACGGCCGAGCGGCCTCCGCCTGCATGGTGCACAACCCGGGCTACGACTTCAACGACGACAACGTCGCGATCGGCAGCGCCTACTGGGTGCTGCTGGCCGAACGTTTCCTGTGCGAGGACGCGGGCGCATCGACCCGGGATGGCCGGTCACCCGAGCAGGAGGGGGCCGGGCAATTGTCGGACGCCGGGAGCTGCCATCTCCCGTGAACGCCCGGGCCGCGTGCCGCGCATGCCAGCGCTGCGCTCGCCTCATTCTGCGATCGGCGCACCAGGCATGCCTGCCATCACCTCGGCCAAGATGCTCACGCCCCGCTGAATCTGTTCGCCCGTCAGGCTGGCATATCCGAGGACGAGTCCTGCGGGACGATGCCGCTTGCGCGGCGGCGGCTTGGCGAACAGCGGCGACACGGGGTACACGCCCACGCCCCGCTCGCGGGCCGCGGCCGCCAGCGCCAGCTCGTCCTGCGGGCGCAGGAACGGCAGGCACAGCACCACATGCAGCCCGGCCGCCGCACCAACCACGCGGGAGTCTTGCGGCAGGTGGCGCGCGACGGCGTCGAGCAGCGCGGCGCGCCTGCGCTCGTTCTCGCGTCGCAGGCGCCGGACGTGGCGCTCGTAGGCGCCGCTGTCGATCAGCGACGCGAGCGCCCGCTGCTCCAGCACCGGCGCATGGCGGTCGCTCAGCCGCTTGGCCTGCCGGAACGCCGGCACCAGCTCGGCCGGCAGCACCAGGTAGCCCAGCCGGAGCTGCGGCGACAGCGCCTTGGAGAAGGTGCCGACGTAGATCACGCGGCCCTCGGTGTCGATCGACTGCAGCGCATCGATGGGGCGCTGGCCGTAGCGGAACTCGCCGTCGTAGTCGTCCTCGATGACCCAGGCGCGGTGCCGCTGCGCCCACTGCAGCAGTTCCTGGCGACGGCCGACCGGCAGCGTGCCGCCGAGCGGAAACTGGTGCGACGGCGTCACGTAGGCCAGGCGGGCCCGCTCGTCGCGCGGCAGGCGTGCCGTGTCGATCCCGTTCGCGTCCACCGGGACGGCGAGCAGCGTGGCACCGGTGGCTTCGAAGCAGCGTCGTGCCATCAGGTAGCCCGGATCCTCGAAGACGAAGGCATCCCCCGGATCGAGCAGCACCCGTGCGCACAGGTCGATGGCCTGCTGCGAGCCATGCACCACGACGATCTGCCCGGCGTCGCAGCGCAGCCCCCGCGCCCGCGCCAGGTAGCCCTGCAGCGCGCGGCGCAGCGACTCGTCGCCTTCGGGCGCGGCGTAGTACAGGCTGTGCTGATGGCTCAGCAGGGCCGCCTGGTAGGCGCGTCGCCACGCCAGCACCGGGAAGTCGCGCGAAGCCACCGCGCCGTAGAGGAAGTCGATGCGCAGGGGTTCGGCAGCGGGCAATGCCGACAGGACCATCTTCTCCACGCGGCGGCCGAAGTCCGACAGCGAGGGCGCGGGCCGGGCGCTGCGGACCGGTGCCGGCGCTGCCGCGGGCCGCATCGGGGCGGCGACGCGGGCGGCGCGCCCGGCCGACGTGACGATGAACCCCTCGGCCGCGAGCTGCTCGTAGGCCGCCGTGACGGTGGTGCGGGACACCCCCAGCTCCGCCGCCAGGGCCCGCGTGGACGGCACGCGCGCGCCCGGGCCCAGCGTGCCGTCAACGATCCGGGCGCGCAGCAGCTCGCAGATGCGGCGTCCGGCCCCGGTCGCGCCGGTGCGGCGGGGGGAGGGCGTGCGCAACTGGTCCATCGAGAATCAGGAAAACTGGATCTTGCGATTGTGCCGGTTTGGGGCGAAAGTGGCCGGCACCGATGCCCCCCGAAACCACGCCGCCAGCGATGTACATCCCGCCGCATTTCGCCATCACCCGAGCCGAGGCCCTGCACCGCATCGTCCGCGAGCACCCGCTCGGCGCGCTGGTCACGCAAGGGCCCGCGGGCCTGGACGCGGAGCACATCCCGTTCGAATTCGACCCGGGCGCCGGGCCGCTGGGTACGCTCACGGCCCACGTGGCCCGCGCGAACACGCTGTGGCAGCGCTGCCGTGAGGGCACGCGGGTCATGGTGATCTTTCGCGGCGCCGAGTCCTTCATCTCGCCGGGCTGGTATCCCGGCAAGCACGAGACGCACCGCCAGGTGCCGACCTGGAACTACGAGGTGGTGCACGCGCACGGCACGCTCGTCGTGCGCGACGACGAGCGCTTCGTGCGCGGCCTGGTCGCACGCATGACGCGGCGCCACGAGGCGGGCGAGCCCCGGCCCTGGAGGATGTCGGACTCCGCGCCCGGATTCATCGACGAACTGCTGCGCCACATCGTGGGCATCGAGATCGTCATCGACTCCCTGGTGGGCAAGTCCAAGCTCAGCCAGAACAGGGACGCGCGTGACCGCCTCGGCGCCGCCGACAGGCTGGCCGAGCGCGGGCAGGGGGAGCTGGCGCAGCGGATGCGCGAGGCCGGCTGAGCGGCTGGCGGGCTGCGCGACACCCTCGGCCCGACGATGGCCGGCGGGAGCCTTGGTCCCGATCACTCCACCCAGGTACATCTCCAACTTCACCATGTCATTCCTCGCCTTCCTGATCGCAGCGATCGTTCTCGCCGTCACGCCCGGCCCCGGCATCGCCTACGTGGTCGCCCGCACGGTCGCCGGCGGGCGTGCCGAGGGCCTGGCCTCGTGCATCGGCACGGGCCTCGGCGGCCTGGCGCACGTGCTGGCCGCGGCCCTCGGCCTGTCGCTGCTGGTGGCCCAGTCGGCCACGGCCTTCAACATGGTCAAGTACCTGGGGGCCGCCTACCTGGTCTACCTGGGCGTTCGTCTGCTGCTGCGCAGGCCCCAGTCCTTCGCGGCCGGGCCCGTGGCTTCCCGAGGTGCGCGACGCGCGCTGTTCGAGGGCGTGGTGGTCGAGGCCTTGAACGTCAAGACGGCGCTGTTCTTCCTGGCGTTCCTGCCCCAGTTCACGTCGGCGAGCGCTCCCCTGGTCCCGCAGCTCGTCCTGCTGGGCGGCATCTGCGTAGCGCTCAACACGCTCGTGGACGTCGTGGCCGTCTTCGCCGCGCATCGCTTGCTCGAGTCGGGCGAGGCGCGTGCGGCGCGCGCCCGGGTCCTGACCTGCGCCTCGGGCGTGACCATGATGGGGCTGGGCGCCTTCCTGGCGCTGGCGCGACGGGAGGCCTAGGCTGTGTTTGGAAAGTTCAGGGCAGTGCCAGGATAACGTGCTCGGAAAACTCGTAAGTTGAAACGTACACGGGGGCGGGCTCCGCCTTCCGCGGCGTTCCAAGGCAGAGTTGGCGTCCAAACAGGTTGTGGGGACCGCACAGCGCGTTGCGGGGAGCACGCGCTGACACCCTAGGTGCAGCTCACCGTTTCTGCACGTACTCCCGCAACCCGGCCACCAAGCCGTCGAACACCACCTTGCAGCGCGGGCTGTCGCGCAGCCCCTCGTGCATCGCCACCCATGTGGTGAGCTTGAACGAGAACGCGTTCGGCAGCACCCTCACCAAACCCGGTTCTCGGGCGGCCAGCCCCACCTGGCAGACGCCGATGCCCGCGCCGGCGCGAATCAGCGCGAGCTGTGCGAGATCGCTGTCGCTGCGCCACGAGAACTTGTCCCGTGTCCAGGCTCCGATGTGGCGCTGTGCGCCGCGGATGAAGGGCGTTTCGCGGTCGAAGCCGATCAGGCAGTGGCGCCCCAGCTCGGCCATCGTTTCCGGCTGGCCTTGGCGCTGCACATACGCAGGGTGCGCATGCAAGCCCAGCAGCACATCACCCACCCGCGTCGCCAGCAGCACGTCCTGCGTGGGGGTCGTCATGCGAACCGCGATGTCGACCTCGCGGCGCACCAGGTCCTGGACCTCGTTGCTCAACACCAGCTCCATCTGCAGATCGGGGTAACGCTGCTGGAGCCGGGTGAGTATCGGCGGCAGCACCTCCACGCCCACCACCTCGCTCGCCGAGACGCGCACCGCGCCCTGGATCCCTTCGCCGAAGCCGCGGGCGGTTCGCTCGAGGGCGGACGCCGTGCTCCGCATCGAGGCCGCATCGGCCAGCAGCGCCCGGGCGGCGTCGGTGGGAAGCAGCCCCGACTGCGACCGTGTGAACAGGTGCAGGCCCAGCGCCTTTTCCAAGCTGGAGACCTGGCGTCCCACGGTTGGCTGGGTCAGGCCCAGCGCGCGCGCCGCGCCCGATAACGAGCCCTCCTCCATGACTGCAAGAAAGGTGCGGTACAGCTCCCAGCCGATTGTCGATGCCATGCATGAATGTATAGCGACGATTCGCTATTCAGCAATTCCTTTTGTACCCGAGTCCACCAAGAATGAGCCCCATCAACCCACAGGAGAGAAAGATGAACGGCAAGCAAAAGGCGCTGGTGCTCGGTGCCACCGGCGGTATCGGCGGCGAGGTGGCGCGGCAACTGCGCGAGCGCGGATGGACGGTGCGCGCGATGAAGCGCGGTCTGGACGCCGCGGCGAGAAACCGGGAGGGACTCGAATGGGTGGAGGGCAATGCCCTCGTGTCCTCGGATGTGTGCGCCGCGGCTGAAGGTTGCGATGTCATCGTGCACGCGGTCAACCCGCCGGGCTACCGCCGGTGGTCGGAGCTGGTGCTTCCGATGATCGACAACACCATCGCCGCAGCCCGCGCCCGGCGGGCCACGGTGATCCTTCCCGGCACCGTCTACAACTTCGGCCCGGACGCCTTTCCCATGGTGACCGAAGACGCGGCCCAGAACCCGGTGACCCGCAAGGGCGCGATCCGGGTGCAACTGGAACAGCGCCTCCAAGCCGCGGCCGCGCACGGCGAGATCCAGGCCATCATCTTGCGTGCGGGGGACTTCTTCGGGCCAAAGGCGGGCAACAGCTGGGTGAGCCAGGCGATGGTCAAGCCCGGTCAGCCGGTGCGCATGGTGCAACTGCCTGGCAAGCCGGGCACGGGCCACCAGTTCGCCTACCTGCCCGATGTGGCACACACCATGGCGGCGCTGATCGAGCGCAGGCGCGAGCTGCCGCCCTTCGCCCGCTTTCACATGGCAGGCCATTGGGACGCCGATGGCACGACGATGGCGCGCACCATCCAGCGCGTGGCGCACCGCCGCGGCTTGCCGATGCCGAAGGTGAAACCCTTCCCCTGGTGGATGGTGCGACTGGCCTCCCCCTTCGTCACGACCTTGCGCGAGTTGCTGGAGATGCGCTACCTGTGGCAGCAGGAGGTGCGGATGGTCAACGACAAGCTCGTGGCCTTCCTCGGGCACGAGCCCCACACGCCATGGGACGATGCGGTCGAGGCCAGCCTGCGCGGCATGGGCTGCCTCCCCAGCGCAGCCCGCGCCTGCGCCATCTGCGAGCCGGCGGAGGGACGTTGAGATGGCCCCCGCACTGCAGACGTCCGGGGATGCCGGTTGGCGCCGCTGCTGGCCATCGTGGTCGTGGTGATGCTCATGGCGCAGTTCACTGTGGCGGGGCTTGCATTGTTCCAGGCGCAAGGGTTGTGGATGGTGCACGCCACCCTGGGCGGCATGATTGCCCTGCCCGTGCTGGCCTTGCTGGTGGAGACGCGCCGCGGCACACCGATGGCCGAATTCGGGTGGCTGACGCGGGGCCTCTTGCTCCAATACCTGCTGCAAGTGGGACTCGGCGCCGCGTCCGACTCACCCGGCCTGGCGGCCGTTCGCGTTGCTCACGTCGCCAATGCCAGTGCGTTGCTGTGCACAGCAACGGTTCTGGCGGTACGGCTGTGGGGGCCTGTTCGGGTTCGGGGGAAGTAGCTTCGATCCGACCTCGAAACGCCGTGGATTCCAGTACTGGGCTGCCTGCTTGACCAGTGGCCTTTCGCGAGGCCTGAGGGGGCCGCGCCGTGGCTACCCGATTCGACAAGCTCGCCGTGCAGTTCGTCGCCACGGTCAAGCTCGCCATGATCCGACAGCACCTCAAGGCGTTTCCAAACAGAGCCCAGGGCGGCGAAGAGGAGCGCGTCCCTTCAGACGGGATGCGGCTGCCGGCTCGCCTGTCGAGCCTGCACGATGCCTACTGCCAGTTTGCCGAGCGAAATCGGCTTTGCGACGTAGGACTGGAATCCTGCCGCCAGACCTGCCTGCCGGTCGGATTCCATGGCGAACGCCGTCAGCGCCACCGCGGGCAGCTCGTGCTTGCCGCAGCCGGGCAGCTGCCGCGCGGCCCGCACGAAGGCCCGCCCGTCCATGAGGGGCATGCCGATGTCGGAGACCAGCACGTCGAAGCGCTCGGACCGCAGCAGCTGCAGCGCCTCGGCGGCCGAGGCCGCCGGCCGGACCTCGGCGCCAAGGCTGGCGAGTGCCACCTGTGCGACCTCGCGCGCATCGGCCTCGTCGTCGACCAGCAGGATGCGCATGCTCCCGAGGTCCGCCGGGATCCGGCACTCCGGCGCTTCGCCGGCCGCTGCCGGCGCGATGTCGAGGCCGTCTTCGAGGCGGGGCAGGAACACGGAGAAGATCGCCCCCCGGCCCGGCCCGGCGCTCTCGGCCTCGATCGCGCCCTGGTGCAGTTCGACGAGCGCACGGCTGATCGCGAGGCCCAGGCCGAGTCCGCCCGCCCTTCGCGTGTGCGACGAATCCTCCTGGCGCATGCGGTCGAACACATGGGGCAGGAAGTCCGCGGCGATGCCGCGTCCCGTGTCGCTGACCCGCACGACGGCCCGGCCCCCCTCGGTCGAGGTCGCCACCTCGATGCGACCGCCGGCGTCGGTGAACTTCAGCGCGTTGCCGACGAGATTGGCCAGCACTTGCGACAGCCGCCGCGCATCGGCCTCCACCAGCACCGGCGCGGCCTCCCTGTGGGACAACTGCACGCCCTTGAGCTGCGCTGCGTGCAGGTGCGACAGCACCGTGTCGCGGGCCACTGAGGCCAGGTCGGTCGGCTGCCGCTCGAGCACCAGCTTGCCCGCCATCGCAGTGCTCATGTCCAGCAGGTCGCTGACCAGGCCGACCTGCAGCTGCGCGTTGCGCCGGATCACGTCCGCCGCCTTGACCAGCATCGGGTCGCCCACGGCCTTGCGGGCCAGGATCTCGGACCAGCCGGTGATCGCGCTCAGGGGCGAACGCAACTCGTGCGACACGCTCGCCAGGAACTCGTCGCGCAGGCGGGCCAGACGCTCGGCTTCGGCGCGTGCGGTGCGTTCCTCGGCCAGCGCCCGGTTCATCGTCTCCGCCAGCTGGACCATCTCGTGCACGTCGAGCAGCGTGCCGACCCAGCGCATCGGGCTGCCGTCCTCGGCCTTCACCGCCCGGGCCTCGATGTCGAACCAGCGCGGCGGCGCTTCGTCGGCCTCATGCACGCGGCAGCGTACCCGCAAGTCCGATCCCGACGCCAGGCTGTCGCGCCAGGCCTGCTCGAAGCCTGTCCGGTCCTCGTCGGCAATCAGCGCCGCCATCTCGTCGACCAGGAAAGGGCCCTCGGGCCGCCGACGGCGTATCCAGGGCTTGTTGGCGTACTCCAGTGCCCCATGCGCGTCCGCCAGCCAGACGACCTGCGGCAACGATTCGGCCAGCACCGCGAACTGGCGCTCGACGGCCCGGGCCGCCAGCGCCTGCATGCGGGCCGAATCGCCGAGCCTGACGAGCGCGCGCTGCACGGCGGAGACCTCGCCGAGCTGTCCGTGGTGGGGCATCGCCGCCACCGGGGCGCCGGCTTCGGTGGCGGAGGCGGCTTCGGCCAGCAGCCTCACCGGCCGCACCAGCCGCCCCGCCACCAGCCAGGCCAGTGGCACGGCCGCGAGGCCCAGCGCGAGCGCGCCGGCGAGGAAGGCGTTGCGCAGGTTGTGCGCGGGTGCGAGCGCGGCCTCGACGGGCTGGCGCGCCACGACCTTCCAGCCGAAGCCGGGAAAGCGTCCGCGCGGGCCGGTCCCGGCGACGTAGGTCAGGTAGTCCCGCCCGTCGGCCCAGGTGACGCGCCCGGCCGGCGCCCCGTGCAGGCGCGAGATCGCGCCCAGGTCGGTGCCGGTGGGCAGGTCCGCGGCCCCGGCCAGCACGACCTTGCCGGCGGTGTCGACCAGGATGGCCTCGACGCCGCGCCGCTCCTTCAACGGGCCGAAGACATGCTCGCGCAACTGCTTGGTCCACTCCCAGGCGACGTGCGTGACGAAGACGCGGAACACCTTGCCCGAGGCATCCTCGATCGGGGCGGAGACATCGAGGAAGCGCAGGGTCTCGCCGTCGGAGGGCCGGGGCAGCAGCTCGGCCAGGCGCACCGCATCGTGCACGTCGCCCAGGAAGGGGCCCTTCAGCCCCTCGTCGAAGACCGGCCGGCCCCTGCCGTTGCCGCCCTCGAAGATTCCCCCGCTGGCCGCGAGGACCGTGGCCGTGGCGGCATCGACGATTGCCACGTAGGCGAACTCCGGGTGGTTTTCCTGGAACTTGTCGAGCGCCGCGCGCATCGAGGCGGGGCTGGCATCCGGGTCGCGGAAGCGGTCGCGGTAGGTCTGGGTGAGGACCTCGCGCAGGAAGCGGTCCATGCCCCCGGACAGCTCGCGCGCCATCTGCTCCGATTGGCTCTCCAGGTTGGAGGCGCTGAGCTGCAGGATCTGGCGCTCGGCCGCGTGCGACAGCATCAGGGCGAGCAGGACCGCTGAGCACAGCAGCAAGCCGCCCAGCGCCAGGCCGACCCGGGTCTGCAGGCGCTGCAGGCGGCGAGGCGGGGGCAAGCCCGGTTCCTGATCCGATGAGGCCATCGCCTTTGCCATTGAGCGGGTTTCCTGTGGAAAGGGCGGTAGTTTAGGGAGGGCGAGAGCCGCCCCGCCTTCGGGTACGCGTTGTCCTCTATGGCTGCTTGATCGTGCGCAATGTATGCGCCGCGCGAAAGCGGGGAACCCGGAGGCCGGCCGCAGCTTCAGGTGATCACGGCAGTGTCCACTGTAGCCCGCAGGGAGTCGCGCGGCAGCCGCCCCGGATGCGATCTCTAGCCCTCGTGGTGCCCCCGGGGAGAGCACGACGGTATGTCTGCCAGAAGTGAGCCGACGCGCCGCCGCTGCGTCCGCTTCCCGGGCAGCTCAGGGGACCGTCCGGGGTCGAGGGCTGACGGCCGAGCGCTCCCGGCCAGGGGCGGAAATCCGGTGGGCCGCCGATGCTATCGGGCGAACCTGCGCGCACCGGCCACGCAGCCGATGACCGCCACGGCCGCCAGCTGCATCAGCCAGCTCACCTGTTCGTGCAGCAGGGCCGCGGCCAGCATGAGCCCGATGAAGGGCTGGAGCAGTTGCAACTGGGCGACGGAGGCCACGCCACCCTGGGCCAGGCCGCGATACCAGAACACGAAGCCGAGCAGCATGCTGAACACCGACACGTAGCCCAGCCCGAGCCAGGCCGAGGCGCGGATCCCCTCGAACGAGGGCGGGGCCGTGAGCCAGGCCAGGGGCAGCATCACCGGCAGCGCCAGCACCAGTGCCCACGAGATGACCTGCCAGCCGCCCAGGCGGCCCGTCAGCCGCGCCCCTTCGGCGTAACCGAGCCCGCAGGCGACGATGGCCGCCAGCATCAGCGCATCGCCGACGGGCGCTGCGGCCAAGCCCTGCGCCAGCGCATAGCCTGCGATCAGGCCGCTGCCCAGCGCCGAGAACAGCCAGAAGGCCGGGCGCGGGCGCTCGCCGCCGCGCAGCACCGCGAAGACGGCCGTCGCCAGCGGCAGGGCGCCGATGAACACCATGGCGTGCGCCGAGGTGATGCGCCGCAGGGCCAGGGCGGTGAACAGCGGGAAGGCCACCACGCAGCCGAAGGCGACCAGCGCCAGCGGGGCGAGGTCCTGCCGGGCCGGCCGCCGCTGCCGCAGCGCGAGCAGCAAGCCGGCGGCGAGCAAGGCTGCGAGGACGGCCCGCGCCCCCGTGAGGAAGACCGCATCGAACTCCATCACCGCCAGCCGGGTCGCCGGCAGCGAGCCGCTGAAGATCAACACCCCCACCAGGCCGTTCAACCAGCCGCGCGTCGTCCGTTCCAAGTCAAGCTCCTTCGACAGCCTCGTTTATCGCTTCCCGCGGCCGGGGGTGCCAGACACAATGGCATACAGTTCAAGGAAACTGTGATGCCACAAACTCCACTACAGCTGCATGCCGACTCTGCGCCCGCCTTGCAGCCGACCACGCGCATCGCCGAGGTGATGAACGCGATCCGCGCTCGCATCGCGGCGCGCAGCCTGACCCCCGGCGAGAAGCTGCCCTCGATCCGGTCCCTGGCGGCCTCGATGCGGCTGTCCACCTCCACCGTGGTCGAGGCCTACGAGCGGCTTTCGGCCGAGGGGGTGATCCGCTCGCGTCCGGGCTCCGGCTTCTTCGTCGCCGGGACGCTGGCGCCGCTGTCGATGGCGGAGATCGGCCCGCGGCTCGATCGCGCGGTCGATCCGTTCTGGGTCTCGCGCCAGTCGCTCGAGGCCGACGATGCGACGCTCAAGCCGGGATGCGGCTGGCTGCCGCCCGACTGGCTCCCGCAGGAGGCGCTGCGCCGCAGCCTGCGCACGCTGGCCCGGGCCGGCGAGGCCGCGCTCACCGACTACGGATCGCCGCTGGGACTGCCCGCCCTGAGGCAGCTGCTCGCCCGCAGGATGGCCGAGCGCGGGGTCGAGGCCGGCGCCGACCAGATCGTGCTGACCGAGTCGGGCACGCAGGCCATCGACCTGGTGTGCCGCTTCCTCATCGAGCCGGGCGACGCGGTGCTGGTGGACGATCCGTGCTACTTCAACTTCCTGGCGCTGCTGCGCGCCCACCGGGCCCGGATCATCGCCGTTCCCCACACGCCCACCGGCCCCGACGTCGAGCGCTTCGCCGCCGCCCTGGCCGAGCATTCGCCGCGCCTCTACATCACCAACGCAGCGATCCACAACCCCACCGGCGCGACGCTGTCGCCGGTCACCGCCCACCGCGTGCTGAAGCTGGCGGACGAGGCGCGCCTGACCATCGTCGAGGATGAGGTCTTCGCGGACTTCGAGACGGCGGCGGCCCCGCGGCTGGCAGCCTTCGACGGCCTGCAGCGGGTGGTGCAGGTCGGGAGCTTCTCCAAGACGCTGTCGGCCGCGGCGCGCGTGGGCTATGTCGCCGTTCGCCGGGACTGGGTCGAAGGCCTGGTCGACCTGAAGATCGCCACCAGCCTCGGCAGCGGCCAGGTGTCCTCCGGGCTGGTGCTGAACGTCCTCAGGGACGGCAGCTACCGCAAGCATGTGGAGGGCCTGCAGGTGCGTCTCGCCCGCGCGATGATCGAGGTCGGCTCGCGGCTGGAGGAAGTCGGTATCCGGCCCTGGCTGCAGCCGCAGGCCGGCCTCTTCCTCTGGTGCCGGCTGCCCGAAGGCGTCGACGCGGCCGCCCTGTCCCGGGCGGCCCTGGCCCGGGACATCGTCCTGGCGCCGGGCAACGTGTTCAGCCCCTCCCAGTCGGCCGATGGCTTCATGCGCTTCAATGTCGCGCAGTCGCAGGACGACAGGCTGTTCGACTTCCTTCGCCATGCGCTAGGCGGCAGGGGCGGGCGGCGGCGCTGATATCCGGTATTTTTAGAGGCGGTCGAAGGAAGCGGCAGGGGCGGAACGCCCGTGAGGGCCGCGGCTCGCGCGCGTGCTGGCGCGCGTAGCGGGGGAGATCGCATGCCGGGGATAGCCGGCGTCGGATCGGTCCGGTCGGTGAGCCTGCAATGGCTTCCGGGCGGTGAAGGACAGTCCTCTCGGCCATGACCGGCCGTTCGCCACGGACCGATTCATGGGGCTTGGCTGGGATGTTGCCTGCCGGCAGCAGCCCAGGTCCTCAGCGTCCGGTGCGCAGCCTGCGCGCAATCGGAAACCGGACTAGCTCTTGACCAGCGCGCTGACGATCTTGCGGGCAAATGGCGCCAGCACCATGACGACGGGGAACGCGATCAGCCAGGAAGGCAACCATGCGCTGATCCAGAGGGCGCCGAATGCCTCGGCGAAGCCGGCATTACGGTAGGTGGAGACGCCGGAAACGATCAGGGACATCATCCCGGACAGGAGTAGCGCGAATAGCGCAGGAGCAAATCTCGCAGAGAACATGGTTTCTCCCGGGTGGGTGCTGGTTCAGGAATTCATTGGCACAGGCGGAAAGTCGATATCCGTCTGCGCGATGTTGTCGGTGTAGTTGCTAAACAGGTTCTGAGAGAGTTTTCAAACGGGCTCTCAGGGTTGGGGATCGAGTCTTTCGTGGAAGCCGGGCACGCCCTGCTTCCAGTACGAGGCAATGCGCAGCGCGTGGCGAGGGTGCTTGTGTTCTTCGAGGCAGATGGCTCTGGCGGCCTTCATCACCTGGGACTCGCCGGCGCACCAGATGAATCCTTCTCCTGGCGGAAGGGGCATGGACCGCAGTTGCGAGAGCCATTGCGCATCGGAGTTCGCCCAGACCAGGTGCGCATCCGCTCGGGTGGACAGGCGCCGCTCGTCGTCGGGACTGGGGACATGAACCAGCACGATGGCCTTCGTGCCGCTGGGAAGCTCCCTCAGCCGCCTGGAGATCGCCGGCAGGGCTGAAGCGTCGCCTGCAAGCAGATGCCAGTCGTAATCCATCGGCACCACCATGGAGCCGCGCGGTCCAAGAACCGCGATCGCGGCGCCGGGAGCCGCAGTGCGCGCCCATCGGCTGGCAACCCCATCGTCGTGCAGCGCGAACTCGATGGCCAGCTCCGCCCGCGCGGGATCGATATCCACCGGCGTGAAATCCCGTAGCACGGCATCGGCGCCGGGGCCCGGCAGTGCGAGCTTCACGTGGTCGTCGAACGACAGCGACTGGAAGTCGCGCAGGTCGTCACAGGCCAACACGACGCGGACAAAGTTTGCGCTAACCTCCTCGCGCCGGCTCACGATGGCCGTCCGTCGCCGCGGCTCGAACCGAACACGCTCGACACGGCTCGGGCTTGCACAAGAACACATGACACGCCTCCCAGTTCATTGACAATATCCACGATCATGGCGAAACAAGTAGACAATGTCAACGATATGGGCGTGCATGGGTCCGGCGACGTGCTCGATGCCATCCAGTCCGTCGCACATCTGGTCCGCTCCAGGCAGCTGCAGGTGCTCAGGGGCGGGGAGGAGGACTTGACGCCCCTGGAGGCGCGGGTCCTGCTCTACTTCCTGCACCATCCTGGCGGGACGCTGGGCGAACTCACCGAGCACTCCGGCCGCGACAAGAGCCAACTCGGGCGGTTGCTCGGCGGGCTCAAGGAGAGGGGCTGGCTTCAGGCCGAGACGGACGAGAAGGACCGCCGCCTGGTGCGCTTCACGCTGACGGAACGCGCCCGCCGGCGCCAGAAGTCGATGATGAGCCAGCGTAGCCAGCTCATCGAGACGGCAATCCACGGCTTCACCGACGCCGAGCGGCACAGCCTGCTTGCTTTGCTCGAGCGCGTGCGAAGCAACCTGGACAGTCTTGCCTGACCCCGCCGAGCGTCAAGGCGCCGGTGCGCCTCTGAGCATTTGCGGCGGCTTCGCCCACTGGCCCGGGCAGCGGTGACGAGGAAGCCCGAGGACGCTGACGGGCCGCCCCGCCGGCGACGAAGCGGCCGAAGGCATCGAGCAGCGCCACGCTGTTCTTCGCCTGGCGCTGTTCCTGCGGGTGCTGAAGCACCAGTACCTCGGTGCGATTGGCGGTCGGCCACGCCAGTGCGCACAGGCAGGTCGCGCGGCAGAGGCAGAGCGTGGGCGGGGAGTTCATGGGGGAAGGATCGCATGCCAATTCCGTCCACCGCCCTGCGTCGGCCCTGGCTGTCGATGTCGACGACCGGATGCCATTGGAAGTTCAAGCGGCCATCCGGACTGCATCGTCTGATAAGGCGAACATCCACGGCTCGCTTCGGGTTGGGATCTGAAGGACAGCCGCTGTCGGCCATGACCGGACTTCCGTCAGAGTTCCCGGAAGCAGTCTCGCGTCCCGCTCCCGGCCTCCTCAGTCACGAGCAGGTGCCAGACACGACTTCCGCCGCCGCAGGATCTTGTGGGGCTCGCGGGAAGCCGTACAGCAGCTCCGGATTGCGACAAAGAACTTTCCCGACGGCATCCGAATCGTCGAGCCAGTCGTGCAGCACCGCGGGAACCTGGGCCGCGAGCTGCTGATCCTCGTGAGCCGTGCAGGGCCAGTCGCTTCCCCATAGCAGCCGCTGCGGACCCAGCAGGTCCAGCCAGCGCCGGGCCAGTTCCTGCGGCTTCGAGTTGCCGAGTCGGTAGGGCGCGCTGAGCTTCACGAACAGGCGGTCCTCGCGGCCCCGTGCCACCCGCTCCGGCTCGGCGCCATGGGCAGGCTTGCCGAAATGGTCCAGCACGAGCGTCAGGTCCGACGGCAACTGCCCCAGCACCTCCTGCAGCCGGCCCGGCTCGGTGTGGAGCTCGACATGCCAGCCCAGGGATTGGAGGAGGGGAAACAGGCGGGTCGAGCCGGGCGGGAGCCGGTGGTCCGTGCCGACGAGATTGAGCCGGATGCCGCGCACGCCCAGCGCATCCATCGCTTCCAGTTCCGCAGCATCGATGTCCGGTGCAACGACGGCCACGCCCCGAAGCAGGTTGGGGGCACCGCGCAGCATCTCCAGCAGGAAGGCATTGTCGTAGCCCAGGAAACTGGGCTGGACCAGCACCCCCCGGCTCACGCCGTGAGGCCGGGCGCCAAGCAGCCACTGCTCGAGAGAGGCCCCATAGCCCGGCGCATAGCGGGCGCCGGCCACCGGCACCAGCCCGGAGGGAAAGACATGGAAGTGGCAGTCCGTGACTGCCCCCTGCGCCGGCAGGGCCGGGTTGACGGAGGGAATTTCGAGCGGCATCATGGCGCCAATTCTAGTCCTCTATAGGACTAAAGGACAACGATGAAGACCGTGGACCGCTCCCCCGCTGCGCTGCCAGCCCGCGAACCCGAGACCGGCGTGAGCCGCTACGCCCTGCTGGCCCGGGAGATGCGGCAGCGCGTGGTCAAGGGCCTCTGGCCGGCCGGCAGCGCCATCCCTGCGGAGAGCGAGCTCGCCCAGGAATTCGGCGTCGCGCTCGGCACGGTCCGGCAGGCGCTCGCACTCCTGGTGGCCGAGGGCATGCTGGAGCGCGTGCAGGGCCGAGGCACCTTCGTGAGCCAGGGGCTCAGCGGCGCGTCGATGCTGCGCTTCTTCCGCTTCCGGGACGCCACCGGCGAGGTGCCGCAATCGACCATCCTGGAGCGCCGCAGCGTCAACGCGACGGCCGAGCAGGCCGGCCTGCTCGGCATCGCGCCGCCGGCGCGCTGCCTGCGCCTGAAGCGCCTGCGCTCGCTGCAGGGCAGCCCGGTCCTGCTCGAGGACATCCTGCTGCCGCTGCCGGACTTCGAGCCGCTGCAGCGCCTGCCGCTGAAGTCCTGGGACGACCTGCTGTACCCGATGTTCTGGAAGCACTGCGGCATCACGGTGGCGCGGGCGCAGGACGAGCTGACCTTCGGGGCGCCGGACGCCGCACAGGCCGCCGCGCTGGGCCTGCAACCCCGACATCCCTGCATCCGCGTCGAACGGCGGGCCTACGACTTCGCCGGCCGCTGCATCGAGCTGCGCACCACGCTGGGCGACGCCCACGCCTTCCACTACAGCGCCGAGACGCGCTGAACACGTTCCCCCACTGGAGACATCCATGATCCAACGACGCGCCGTCCTGGCCGCTGCCGCCTTCGCCTGCATCTCCGGCGCCACGGGCGTGGCCCACGCCCAAGCCCCGGCCTGGCCCACCAAGCCGGTCACGCTGATCGTCAGTTATCCGCCGGGCGGCGGGGCCGACATCATGGCCCGCATGATCGCGCCGAAGATCGGCGAGGCGCTCGGGCAGCCGCTCGTCATCGAGAACCGCCCGGGCGGCAGCGGTCAACTGGCGGCGGGTGCGGTCAGCCGTGCGCCGGCCGACGGCTACACGCTGCTGTTCGACGCCTCGTCCTACGCCGTCACGCCCACGCTGTTCCCGAATTCGCCCTACAAGGGCGGCAAGGCCTTCCGCACCATCGCCGTCACGGCCCTGTTCCCGAACGTCGTGCTGGTCAATCCGACCCTCCCGGCCCGCTCGGTGGCGGAGCTGGTCGCAGCCGCCAAGGCCAAGCCCGACGCGGTGGCCTTTGCCTCGTCTGGCAACGGCTCGGCCCAGCACCTTGCCGGCGTGCTGTTCGAGCAGAGCGCGAAGGTGCAGATGATGCATGTGCCCTACAAGGGCGGCGGCCCCGCACTGAACGACGTGATCGGAGGCCAGGTGCCCGTGTTCTTCGGCAACGTCGCCTCGACGCTGCAGCACATCCAGTCGGGCAAGCTGCGCCCGTTGGCCGTGAGCGGACGCACCCGCTCTGCCGCGTTGCCGGACGTGCCCACCGGGATACAAGCCGGACTGCCCGGCTTCGAGATCTACGAGTGGAACGGCCTGTTCGCGCCTGCCGGCACCCCCGATACGGTCGTCGACAAGCTCTCCAAGGCGGTGCAGCACGCACTCCAGTCCCCGGAGGTGAAGGGCCGCATCGCTGCACTGGGGGGCGAGCCCTTCCAGGGAGGCATGGACGAGTCGGCGAAGTTCGTCTCCGGGGAACTCGAGCGCATGAGCAAGCTGATCAAGGACCGCTCCGTCACGGTCGAGTGAGGAGGCAATCCGGGGTAGGCTCAGCCAGATCTACGCTGGCTGCCTGAGCGCAGGACTCTTTCAGAGGCCCATTGCCGCGCGCACCAGAACCCCTGAGCCATCCTCGGAGGGACCTTGGCGCAGAAATCTCCTGCGCACATGCGGCCACTGGACATGGGAGAAGGGGAGCGTGCTCATGGCCGTCCTGATGTCCGCTTTCACCTGCGACCAGCTTCCGCTTCGGGTCGGGAGCAGAAGGACGGGGGCTGTCGGCCATGAGCGGCCGCTGGCGATGGAGAGGCGTCGAACGGCTCCAAGGCGCATCACGAACATCCGCAGGGCGGCAAAGCGGCCGGCTCGATGAGCGATCGCCGGGCAACGGCCACCGTACGGGCACAGGGCTGCCTCTGCGAGCAGCGGATGGCAACTTGCAGAGCCGGCGGCGGGTTATGCGTGTCCCTCGGACGCCCGAGGCTGCTGCCGGGCCGCCACGCCGGCGACGAAGCAGCCGAAGGCATCGAGCAGCGGCGCGGCGTCGAAGGACGGGCCTTCCAGCATCGCCAGCGCCTGCACGGTGGCTTCCAGCGTCGAGACCTGGTCGGCTCGTCGTGCCGCGCGGATCGCGCGGTAGCGGGTCGGCGCCGGCGCGTCCAGCGACAGCCGCGGAAGCGCCGCCAGGGTCGGGTGCTCGAGCAGCATCCGCAGGCTCTTGCGCCACGTCGCATCGATCACCACGAGCCGCAGCGGCGCCTCCGTCATTCCTGGAGCCGGCGGCGCGGGCGCCGCCGGAACGTCCGGGTAGAGCAGCCGGGTGTCCCGTCCGGGGCGATGCAGCAGTGCCTGCAGCGCCGCGGGCGCGAAACGCTCGCCGACGACCACCTCGCAATGCGCCAGGGACAGACGCAGCAGCGCCACGCTGTTCTTCGCCTGGCGCTGTTCCTGCGGGTGCTGAAGCACCAGTACCTCGGTGCGATGGGCGGTCGGACGCGCCAGTGTGCACAGGCAGGTCGCCTGCGGGCGCAGGCAGTGCACGCAGGTCGCGCGGCAGAACGTGGGCGGAGAGTTCATGCGGGAATAATCGCACGCCCATTCCATCCACCGTCCCGCGTCGGCGTTGGCGCCCGATGGCGACGTCCGGACGCGATTGGAAGTTCGCCGGCCATCCGGACTGCATCGGCTGGTAGGCAATGTCCACGGTTCGCGCTGGGGCAGAGGCTGAAGGACAGTCGCTGTCGGCCAGAAGCGGACATCCACCTCACGTCAAGGTTGCTGTTCGAAATCCACGGTTTCGACATCGTCATCTGAAGCAATCGGTTTCCCGAAGGCCTGGAGCCAAAGGTCGCCTGCAACACCTGCTGTCAGCGACGCGAGGAAGATTGCCATCTTCGATGAAGTGACCAGTTCTGGTTGTCTGACGAACGCAAGGTTCGTAATGAAGATAGACATCGAAAATCCAATGCCACCGAGCGGAGCCGCTCCGAAGATATGACGCCAACTCAAGTACAGCGGCAATTTGCAAATGCCCATGGCAACGGCCATGAAGCACATCAATGTAACGCCTGATGGCTTGCAGATTAATGGTTCCGCAGCGATGCCGATGCTATTTGCCGAAGCGAGCTCTGACCCGCTTGCCGACGCTGCCCAATAGCCGCACAGGGGAATTGCTGCCGCCTCACCGGACATCGGCCGACTAATCCGAGGCGTCAAGGGTGTGTTCGGCGGGCGCTTGCAGTCCCCTGGTTTCGCTATTTCTTCTTCTCCTTCTTCCCTTTATCGTAATGCCACTTGATGGCGAAGAACATGCCCGTGATGAACACGAGAACCTTGAACGTAAAGAAGACTACAGGGATCCAATCCATCATTCTGAGTATTTCCAAGCTATTGCTTGACACTATCTATCGTGAGAAGCACCACATCAAAACGCTGCTTCAGCAACTTCATTTTTATTCGAACCATCATCGAATCCAGCTTCGATTATAACATGCCCATCACACGGCATAAGAACCTGCGCTTGGTCTGAGCGAAAGACCTGATTGGCTTTGGTCTGCCCCGTTCAAAAAGCCAATTTCCTGAGTGTTTTGCTAATTAACATCGGTTGTATTTTTTGGGCAAATGGCAAGTCCGTGACGAACGAGGTCAGAAACATGTATCGTTACCTGATTCGTCACGAAGCTCAGCTTGGCTCATCCTGTGAGACTGTCGACCACTACGCT
>NZ_QXMG01000083.1 GCF_003569765.1 Caldimonas tepidiphila
GCCTGCCAGCCGCATCGCTGAGTTGCTGCCACATCGCTGGACCTCGGCCGTCACCGCCAGCTGATTGCTTCGCCGGGCAACAGGCCTGGGATCGCCGTGCGCTTACTGGCCAACGGTCGGCGCATCAAGTGCCTCACGATCGTCGACGACTTCAGCCGAGAGTGCATCGACATCGCAGTGGATCACGGCATGGGCGGCGAGTACGGTATCCGGCTGGCGAAGTCATGTTGAGCGAGACGGGCTTGGCGGCGAGCATGGCGTCCACCTATTTGGGAAGTGGACGCCATGGAAGAAGCCAAGACAGTCTCTCGTCGCCGCCACAGTGAGGAGTTCAAGGCCGAGGTGGTGGCTGCCTGTCGAGCGCGGGGCGCCTCGGTGGCGGCCGTTGCGCTCTCGCACGGCCTGAACGCCAATCTCGTGCACCGGTGGCTGCGCCTGGAGCGGCGCGCACGACAGGAGCCGCTGCCCATGCAGACGGCAAGGGGTGGGGTTGCTCACGAGTTCATTGCGCTGCAGCTCCCCCAGCCCGTGCAGGCTCCGCAGCCGGAGATCCGCATCGAGCTGCGCCGGGGTGCCACCAGCGTCACGGTCAGCTGGCCGCTGCAGGGCGCGGGCGAGTGCGCGACCTGGTTGCGCGAGTGGCTCAAGTGATTCGCATCGATGCAGCCTGGCTGGCGGTGCAGCCATTGGACATGCGAGCCGGCACCGACTCGGTGCTGGCCCGGGTGGTGGCGGTGTTCGGTGCCGCCCATCCTCATCACGCCTACCTATTCACCAATCGCCGTGCCAACCGTCTCAAGGTGCTCGTGCACGACGGTATCGGCGTCTGGCTGGCCGCACGCCGGCTGCACCAGGGGCGCTTCGTGTGGCCGCAGCTGGGCGTCTCCACGACTGCTGTGAGCCACGCGCAACTCGATGCCCTGGTGCTGGGCCTGCCATGGCAGCGCGTCGGCGAGCACGGCGTCATCAGCATGCTCTGACGCACGGGCAATCGGTGCGTTCGCCAATGGGCTGGGGTTCCTTCGTCTGGCATCCTCACCCACCATGGTCGATCAGGCACAACTCCAGGACATGGACGCGCAGCAGCTGCGCGAGCTTGTGCGCTCGCTGGTCGGCCAGGTTGCCGCACAGGACGAGGAGATCGCGCGCAAGGATCGCGAGATCCAGTTCAAGCAGGCCAGGATCGATCAGCTCAGCCATGAGATGGCGGTGCTCAAGCGGCTGAAGTTCGCCTCCAGGCGCGAAGCCTTCTCCGGCGAGCAACGCAGCTTGCTGGAGGAGACGATCGACGCGGACCTGGCAGCCATCGAGCAGGAGCTCGAGCAGCTCTCTCCCACCCCGCAGACCGAGCAACAGAAGAACCGGCCGCGTCGTGCGCCACTGCCCGCAGATCTGCCGCGCCGCGAGTTCCACCACGAGCCTGACATCAGCTCGTGCAGCTGTGGCTGTACGCTCGAGCGCATCGGCCAGGACGTGGCCGAGCGGCTCGACTACACGCCCGGCGTGTTCACCGTCGAGCGCCACGTCCGCGGCAAGTGGGTCTGCGCCAGCTGCAAGACGCTGACCCAGGCGCCGGTGCCCCCGCACATCATCGACAAGGGCATCCCCACCACCGGGCTGCTCGCTCAGGTGCTGGTGGCCAAGTACGCGGACCACCAGCCGCTGTACCGGCAGGAAGGGATCTTCGGGCGCGCCGGCCTCGCCATCCCGCGCTCGACCCTGGCGCAGTGGGTGGGGGTGTGCGGCGTGCAGCTGCAGCCGCTGGTCGATGCGCTCAGGCACGAACTGCTGCGCCACGAGGTGCTGCATGCCGACGAGACGCCTGTTGCGATGCTCAAGCCCGGTAACGGCAAGACGCACCGGGCGTACCTGTGGAGCTACTGCACCACCGCCTACGCTCAACTCAAGGCGGTGGTCTTCGACTTCGCCGAGAGCCGGGCCGGGCGGCACACCGAAGCGTTCCTCGGCGTTGGCACCAATCACGCCTGGCGCGGCAAGCTCGTCTGCGACGACTACAGCGCCTACAAGGCACTCTTCACCCAGGGCATCACCGAGGCGGGATGCCTCGCGCACGCGCGGCGCAAGTTCTACGACCTGTGGGCCCAGCACAAGAGCCAGATTGCCGAGCAGGCGCTCGCCTTCTTCGGCCGGCTCTATGAGGTCGAGCGTGAGGTACGAGACCTCGACCCCGACGAGCGACGACGCATCCGCCAGCAGCGGGGAGTGCCAGTTGCTGACGCCCTGCACAAGTGGCTGCGGCTGCACCGGCAGCGCGTGCCGGACGGCTCGGCCACTGCGAAGGCCCTCGACTACAGCCTCAACCGCTGGGCAGCGCTGACGCGCTACCTCGGCGACGGCGACTTGCCCGCGGACAACAATTGGGTCGAGAACCAGATCCGCCCGATCGCGCTTGGGCGCTCAAACTGGCTATTCGCTGGCAGCCTGCGTGCGGGCCAGCGCGCCGCGGCAGTCATGAGCCTCATCCACTCGGCACGCCTCAATGGCCACGACCCGTACGCCTACCTCAAAGACGTCCTGACGCGGCTGCCCACACAGCCCCCCAGCCGCATCGCGGAGCTGCTGCCGCATCACTGGCGCCCCAGCAGCATCCCGGCCTGATCGTCACCTCGCACGCCAGCCATTACGGTGTCAAGACGGGATGGCCGTTTGCTTACCGAGTACGTCACCCGGGTGCTGGATCGTGCGGGTCAGTTCCGGGGATATCCGAAGGCGCTGCGCTCGGATCAGGGGCCGGAGTTCACGTCGCGGGCACTGCTCGCATGGCTGCACGCCCGGGGTGTTCGGCATCTGCTCAACGATCCTGGCAGCCCCACCCAGAACGCCTACGTCGAGAGCTTCAACGGCAAGTTCCGGGACGAGTGCCTCAACGAGCAGTGGTTCGAGTCACTCGGCCAGGCACGAGAGGAAATCGCGCGCTGGAGGCGCGACTACAACGAGGCGAGGCCTCACAGCAGCATCGGCCGGATCCCCCCGGCGCAATTCGCCGCTCAGCATCGCCAGCGCGCTGGCGATGCTGAGCCCAAGCAGGAGATCAAGTAATCTGCCAACCAGGACTCTGCGAACCAATCACTGGTACGTCTGAAGGGGGCAGGTCATCCGGCGCTTACGTACACGTCCATCTCGGCTGGAACAAGACTGTCATGAGTTCGTCGCGGTGCAATACGGCGCGGCCTGAGCTTGTCTAGCTCTTCGCCCTGTGAAACCAGAAGGTCGTAGAAGTCTTCGCAGCGTACGGTGTGCGTGTCGAGCGGCCTGATTCTGACAAGCGGAATGCCGGCCATGTCGAGCAGATCGTTCTTGAGTTCATCGCGTTCGCGAGCCTCCTCGGGGTCGTGGTGCGCCGAGTCCAACTCGATCACAGCCAGAGGATCCTCGTCGACGGTGCACAAGAGCACATCAACGATCGCTCCGCGGGCGTAGATGCGGTGCCTCTCGGACAGCCGGTCCACGAAGCCGTCTACGTCCACGAAGTTGCGCATTGGCATGTTCGGGTAGGCATGAAGAGTGGGGAAAAAATGGCGTATTGCCCGCAGGAACTCCCGCTCTTGATTGCTTGCGCACACGTTCTTCTTGAAGGACAAAGCATCGCTGAAGGGATGCATTCCTACGACATAGCCGCTGGCAACGACCACCCGCCGCATGGCCACCGCACCTGCAGGAATCGGCCGCTCACTTTCCATGCGCTTGTAGCGCCGAGCGGTCAGATGCATGTCATCGTCCTGGAAAAGCCTCAACTTCTCAGGTGGAGGCGCATCCGGACCACGCGCCGCCCACCACGCCTTCTCGATCCTTGCATTGACTGCCTCGAGCAGTTCGTTGTCCACAATCAGAAGGCTTCCGGTTCTCACCAGTCGCCAGACATGGACGATCGCCTCGGCTGTGACAGTTCCTTCGGCAAGGCAGGATTTCAGGACCACAGGGAACACCCGCTGCGTCAACTCGCTCAACCCTATCGGCCGTGACTGCGGCGCCAGGCGCTCGAATTCGGAAAGAAAACCAGTGAGATCACGATCACTCAGAAGATCCTTAAGCTTGAAGTAGATGTCGTTCATCACAGGCCTCCTTGCTCGGTCTCGACATGCAGAAACAGCGCGTGCCCGAAAGCAAAGGGAGAGATGTCTTCCACAGGAATGGGGATAGCTCCTAACTGGGCCTCGAGGTCCTTGATCCTGAACAGGTGCGGCAGCACGGCCGCGTACATCACAAGTCCACGCTCCTGCAGATGCAGCCGCAAGCTCTCCCCGTCGCTTGCATAGACAAGTTGAGGTGTCGAATGCTCAAGACTCAGCGCACCTGCTTGAGACATCTTGCGCATCTGCAGCGACTCCAGGAGTTCGTTCATGGCGTCTCTGACGTCCTGTCGATCCTCTTGGGAAATGTTCGATGCGAACCTGAACCGAACAGTGTCCACCCGCGGCAAGAGCGCCCGCAGCAGCGTGTCGTCATCCGCACGAGACATCTCATGTGGCATCGGCCCTGCAATGAACCTGTTCGGATTGGAAGGCGAGTAGCGCTGGGCAAGCGACATCACGAAGCCAAAGCGCTGGAGCTCGCCCGCTTCGACCTCCCCTCCCAGGTCGCTGATCAGCTGCGCCAGTGTCACTCCAGCGCCCTGCGCCACTTGAGCAAGACGGTCCATGTCGACGCGGCAAGTCTCTGCGGGACCGCTCAAATACTCGATGTGCTTGTTGACCTCATGATGGCGCAATGGGCCCGAGCTGTGGTGCTTGGCAGTCCTGTAGCGGCGCAGGAGACGTTGAACATCTTCGGCGTCGAGGCGATGGATGTGCAGACTCGGGACGAAGGTGCCGGGCTTGAGGACGTGAAGCTCCCAAACGTAGCGCGCCTCTCCTCTGCGCCATGAGTCGCCATTGAGGGTGATTTCGACGCCCTGCTCCTCCTCGTCAGCCAGATCGAGCTGGGACCAGCAGATCATCTCGTCTCCGCGAGCGATCTCGTAGCCGCTCTCAGGATCGCGAGGATCATCCTGCCGAAGAACGACGAGCTCGCAGTTCAACACCATCGAGGTGAAGGACAACTGAAGCGCCTCCCCCCACCTGGCATTCTTGCTCAGCAAGCGGAACACGGCTGTCCCGTCGAGTACGACATGACAGACCTCTTCGATGTGGCGGCGCAGTGCTTCAAGAACCGCTGGAGCGTCGGCAAGCCAGTCATCGTCATCGACAGACAGCCGCGAAATGTTGAAGAGCGGAACAGGACGAACACGCCCATCATCTGTGCTTTGAGGCATACCCACGAGCAGACTGTTTGCCGTCGGATGGAGCTGGAGCACATGAGCGCCGGCGCGTACCTGGGATTCGCACAGTCGCTTCATTAAAGGCAAAAGCTCGCGCCAGGAGGCCACCTTGCAGGAGGATCCGGGAGCGTACATCTCGCCCCCAGATCCAAAGGTGCTCAGCATCAGGCGGGGCGAAGGCTCTTTACGCTTATGCCAACTCGAGCTTCCTTGCAGTCGAGCCGCAGCCTCCAAGGCATTGGCATGCTTGACGGGCACATTCCATTTCTGGAGCGACTTCCGCAAGCGCTTGGCCAGCAGCTTCACGTCCTCGTTTGGCTGCGGGGCAAGATCATTGATGACGGCCAAGGCTGTGTGCGAGGTGAAGCGCGGCAAGACACCCTGGACGAACGTCCAGAGAGCGGCAGCCTGTACTTCAGGCGTGAGGGAATCAGTTGCGGCAGAGCGCGGCGAGTTCTTGAAGGCCATGGTTGAGCTCCAACATGGAAAGCACTTCAGGACGGCACGCGTTGTCCGGCTTTCCTGGAGTTCACCAAGCCGGGATCGGGAGAGGTACTGCAACTGGCTTCACCGTGCGGACGTGGCGTCCGTGCGTGCACTGATGGGTGCCAACTGACCCATGGTTCGGCAAGAACCACGGCCAGATCGTACTGGAATTACCCAGGATCTTGTCAAGAGGCAGAACGACGAAAACGCACCACGAAGCAAGCCGCAGCGACTTGGTGCTGCACCGCTCCCAGGTGAGCCGGCCGTCCCTGCTGGCGGCCATCAACAAGCTGAATCCACGGCGGGTGGTGATGGAAGGGTGCAGCTCGGCCCACCACTGGGCGCGGCTGCTGCAGGCCACAGGCATCGAGGGTGCGACTCATCAGCCCGCAGTACGTGGCCCCGTTTGTGAAGGCCAACAAGAACGACCGCAACGACGCGTCAGCCCCGCACAAGGTATCAGGTGGATGGCTCGGATCAACAGAACTGGACAAGTTGGCTGCGATGCGATCCAATTCGTCGTACTCACCGCTGTCGAAGGGCCTGCTGAACGAAGCCAAGTCCCTGTCAGGCAAGGCGAATGGATACATTCTGGTGAATTAAGGAGCGACCCTCCTCCTCTCCACCAAAGACACGAGAAGGCCGTTGATGCGTCAACGGCCTTTTTCATTTCCGCTGCGGCCTGCAGCGCGAGCGGCGGCTTTCAGTAGTCGTTCGCCGAGAGCAGCCCTTCGATCGCATGGGCCTGCTCGATGTCCTCCAGCCGCTCGACGACGCGTCCGCCCAGGTGGCGGCGCACCTCCTGCGGCAGGCGATCGAGGTAGGCCTGCGTCACCTGGATGTCGTGCCGCTCGGCATTGCGCGCGTCCGGCGCGTCCACGCCCACGACGAGCACCGGGCGGGCACGGTCGGAGCGGTTGGCGGTACCGCGGTGGATGGTCAGCGCCGAGCGCGCGGAGATGTCCCCGCGCTGCGGCATGCGGAACTGCGCGCGCGCCTCGTAGCGCGGGTAGAGGCTGCGCGGCGGGAACATGCCGGCCTCGCGGCCGTCGCCCGGGCTGTCGAACTCGTCCCACTGCGTGCCCGGCGCGATCTGCAGCGGGCCCATCTCGGGCGTGGTGTCCACCGCGGTCAGGTTGAAGGCCAGCGAGTTCAGGCGGCGCCCGATGCGCGTCTCCTCGGGCATCGGGAAGTCGCGGTGCCAGGGCTGGTCCTGCGCCCCGGGGCCCGGCACGTCGAAGCCGATCTCCACCACCTTGTAGTCGGGACCGAGCACCGCGCGGCAGACCGCGACGAACCAGGGATGCGACACGATGTCGACGAAGCCGCTCAGGCGCTCGGGATGGACCTCGACGTAATACCGCTCGGGCCCGCGCGGCAGCGCCCCCCGCGGCCGCGCCCGTGCCTCGGCGAACAGCTGCTCGATGTCCTCGCGCATGCGGTCCACCCAGGAGGTGCTGAAGGCGCCCCGCAGCGCGATGATGCCGTCGCCGTAGAGGCCGCCCAGGATCTGGGCCGGGTCGTATTGCGGCGACATGGCGTCGCCAGCGGGAGGGAGTGTCGTCATCGGAAGTCTCCTGCCGGGGGCGGGCGGCCCCCGTGCCGTCATGCGAGAAGGGAGTGGCCGCTCACACGATAAGGAAGCCGCACGCCGGTGGCAGCGGCGGGCCTGCCCGGCCCTGCCCGGGGCAAGGAATAGCGCCCCCCGTCCCGGCAGAGGACGTGCCGCGCCCGGCCGCCGCCCGCTGCGCGGGCCCCCCGTTTGCGAGGGAGGATCAGTCCCTTCCCTTTTGCCCGAGGTCTGCCGCCGATGAGCCGTCCGCCCCCCGCCCTGTCGCCGAGCGCGACGATCGAGTCCGAGCATTTCGCGCTGCCCTACCGCTGGCGCGCCGCGGCGGCGAGCGGCACGCGCCGCCCGCTGGTGCTGCTGCTGCACGGCGTCGGCGGCGACGAGTCCAGCCTCCTGCCGCTCGCCGAGCGCCTGACGCCCGAGGTCCACCTCGCGCTGGTGCGGGCGCCGCACGCGGTGCCCGAGGGCGGTCATGCGTGGTACGGCATGAGCGACCTCGGCCACGGGCTGCGGCCCGACCCCGACCAGGCCGAGGCGAGCCGCCAGATGCTGCTGCAGCTGATCGACCAGCTGCGCATGGCGCACGCCTTCGACCCGCGCCAGGTCTACGTGGCCGGCTTCAGCCAGGGGGCGGTGATGAGCGCGAGCGTGGGCCTGACGCGGCCCGACAAGGTCGCCGGCATCGCGCTGCTGGCCGGGCGCATCCTGCCGCAGGTGAAGTGGCAGCTCGCGCCGACCGAGCAGCTCGCGCGGCTGCAGGCCTTCCTCGCGCACGGCAGCTACGACAACGCGATCACCCCCGACCACGCCGCCGACGCGATGCACACGATGGCCGAGCACCGGGTGCAGCTCGTCTACCGCGACTATCCGGTCGGCCACGAGATCAGCGCGGCGATGGCCGCGGACTTCGCGCAGTGGGTCGCGCAGCGCGCCCACCTCGCCTACACGGCGCCCGACGAGATCTGAGCCCGGCGCCGGCGCGTGCAGCTTTTGCGCGCCTTTCTTGCCGAGGGCTGAAGCGCTGACAAGGGCGCGGCGCGCCGCCGGGGCCGGATGGGGCGGCGGCGCAGCCGCCCGCCCCGGGAGCAGCCTCACCGGCTGCCCCGCGCCAGGGGCCCCGGGCATGGCAGTTGATCCACGGACCTCGGACGCTGCGGCGTCTCCGGCTCCGCGCCTGCTGCCCTGTCCCGAGCGGACGGCAGCGGACGCGCGGCGGGAGAGCGCCGCCCGGCGCCCGCCCCCGCGAAGCCGCCCCGCCCCCGACAGGAGTGCCGATGCCCGTGCCGTGCCCTTGCGCCGCCCGCCGCCCCCGCCGCCGCACGCTCTTGCGGGAGGCGACCCGATGAAGGAAGACCGCGCGCACGACAGCCCGCCGCCCTCCCCCGCCGCCGCGGACGACATGCCCCGCCCGGTGATGGGCCTGCGCGAGGCGGTGGCGATCATCGTCGGCATCGTGATCGGCGCCGGCATCTTCAAGGCCCCGGCAATGGTGGCCGACATGAGCGGCAGCGCGCCGTGGATGTTCGGGGCCTGGGTGCTCGGCGGCCTGATCTCGCTGGTCGGCGCGCTGTGCTATGCGGAGCTCGCCACCGCCTGGCCGCACGCGGGCGGCGACTACCACTTCCTGCAGCGCGCCTACGGCCGCCCGGTGTCGCTGCTGTTCGCCTGGGCGCGGCTGTCGGTGATCACCACCGGCTCGATCGCGCTGCTCGCCTTCGTGTTCGGCGACTACATGACGGCAGTCCTGCCGCTGCCGGTCGGCAGCACCGGGCTGAGCGCGGCGCTGTACGCCGCGCTGTCGGTGATCGGACTGTCGGCGGTGAACCTGCTCGGCGTGCGGGCGGGCACGCGCGCGCAGGTCTGGCTCACGCTCGCCGAGATCGCCGGCCTGCTGCTGATCGTCGCCGCGGCGCTCACGCTCGCCGGCACGCCCGCGCCCGCCGCGCCGCCGCCCGCTGGCGCCGGGGGGGCCCCGTCGGTGGCGGCCTTCGGCATGGCGATGGTGTTCGTGCTGCTGACCTACGGCGGCTGGAACGAGGCCGCCTACATCAGCGCCGAGCTGCGCGAGCCGCGGCGCAACATGGTGCGCGCGCTGGTGCTGTCGATCCTCGCGATCACGCTGCTCTACTGCGTCGTGAACTGGGCCTACTGGTCGGGCCTCGGGCTCGAGGGCATGGGGCGCTCGAGCGCGATCGCCGCCGACCTGCTGCAGGTGGCCTTCGGGCCGGCGGGCGAGGCGACGATCTCGGTGCTGATCGCGGTCACGGCGCTCACCTCGATCAACGCGACGATGATCGTCGGCGCGCGCACCAGCTACGCGCTCGGCCGCGACTGGCCCGCGCTGCGCCGGCTCGGGCGCTGGGACGCGGCGCGCGGCACGCCCTCGAGCGCGCTGCGCGTGCAGTGCCTCGCGGCGCTCGCGCTGGTGCTCGTCGGCGCCGCGACCGGCAGCGGCTTTCGCGCGATGGTCGAGTTCACCGCGCCGGTGTTCTGGCTGTTCTTCCTGCTCACCGGCATCGCGCTGTTCGTGCTGCGCCGCAAGGAGCCTCATGCCGAGCGACCGTTCCGCGTGCCGCTGTACCCGCTGCTGCCGCTGCTGTTCTGCGCGGTGTGCGCCTACATGCTGTGGTCGAGCCTGTCCTACGTGTCGAGCCAGTCGATCGGCGCGCTCAACGCCGCCTGGATCAGCGTCGCGGTGCTCGCCGTCGGCCTCGTGCTGGTGCTGCTGCTGCGGCCGCACCCCGCGCCGCTTCCCCCCTCGTCCCGCCCCCACCCGCAACCCCCCTCCCCCAGGAGCTGACCATGACCCCTGCCCGATCCCTGCAGATGTCCCGCACGGCAGTCCCGCCATCGCTGCGCCTGCTGGCCGCGCTGCTGCTGGCGCTGCTGCTCGCGCTGGCCGGCCGCCCGGCCGCGGCCCAGGCCCCGGCGCTGGACGTGCCCTACGTGCCGACGCCGCAGCCGGTGGTCGACAAGATGCTCGAGCTCGCCGCGGTCAAGCCCGGCGAGGTGCTCTACGACCTGGGCTGCGGCGACGGCCGCGTCGTCATCACCGCGGCGCGCAAGCACGGCGCCACCGGCGTCGGCATCGACCTGAACCCGGAGCGCATCGCCGAGGCCAACGCCAACGCCAAGGCCGCGGGCGTCACCGAGCGGGTGAAGTTCATGGTCGGCAACCTGTTCGAGGCCGACGTGTCCAAGGCCGACGTCGTGACGCTCTACCTGCTGCCCGACGTGAACCGCAAGCTGCGCCCGCAACTGTGGAAGCAGCTCAAGGTCGGCGCGCGCGTCGTGTCGCACGACTTCGACATGGGCCCGGAGTGGCCGCCCGAGCGCACCGAACGCCTGGACTACAAGACGATCTACTACTGGACGATCAAGCCGGAGCACAAGCAGGCAGCGCGCTGAGTGCCGTTGCGCTGCGTCCTGCGGCCGGCAGCCTCCCCGCTGCGCGGCCGGCGCGCGGGAAGGCTTGAGATGCGTCAAGCCTCCCGGGTCCGGCCCGCGCAGACTCGGGAGCCGGTGGCGCCCCGTGCGGCGCCGTGACCCTGGCTCGCAGGAGGAAACCATGCCCTATCGAAGCATTCTCGTGGCCCTGGACGCCGGCGCCCGCTGCGCGCCGCGCATCGCGCTCGCCGCGCAGCTCGCGGCCGAACACGACGCCCACCTGGTGGGGCTGGCGCCGACCGGCACCGTCTTCATGCCGCCCGACCCCTCGGGCGGCGGGCTCGGGGCGAACTACCTCCAGCTCTCGATCGACTTCCTGCGCCAGGAGGCCGGGAAGCAGGCCGAGCGCTTCCGCGCCCAGGTCGCGCCGCTCGGGCTGCGCTCCTTCGAGGCCCTGGTCGATGCCGAGGACCCCGCGCCCTCGGTGATCGCCCATGCGCGCCTGGCCGACCTCGTCGTCGTGGGCCAGCACGAGCCGGGCTCCGCGAGCAGCATGCCGCCCGACCTGCCGCAGCAGGTGCTGATGGACAGCGGCCGCCCGGTGCTGATCGTGCCCTACGCCGCCGAGGCGGCGGCGCCCGGGCGCACCGTGCTGGTGGCCTGGGACCGCAGCCGCGAGGCCGCGCGCGCGGTCTCCGACGCGCTGCCGCTGCTGGGCCGCGCCGCCGCGGTGCATGTCGTGATGTTCCTGCCGGCCGGCGACACGGACCTCCCCGGCACGCCGCCCGGCGCCGACCTCGCGCAGTGGCTCGCGCGGCACGGCGTGCGGGCGGACGTGGCCCGCGTGCCGACGCCGATCGACACCGGCAACGCGCTGCTGTCGCACGCCGCCGACCTCGGTGCCGACCTGATCGTGATGGGCGGCTACGGCCACTCGCGCCTGCGCGAGACGGTGCTCGGCGGCGTCACGCGCACCGTGCTGCGCCACATGACGGTGCCGGTGCTGATGTCGCACTGATCCGGGTGGGCCGCGGCGGCGCAGCCTCCCCTCAGCAGGGCCCGGGCTGCGCGCCGTCCGTGCCGGGCGCGGGCTGCGCGCAGAGCGTGCGGCCCGCCATCCAGCGCTCGATCTCGCCGGCCGGCATCGGCCGGGCGACCAGGAAGCCCTGCGCCTGGTCGCAGCCCAGCTGCTCGAGGATCTCGTGCTGCTGCCGCGTCTCGACGCCCTCGGCGACCACCTCGAGGCCGAGCGCGTGGGCGAGCTGCACCACTGCGTTGATGATCGCGCGCGCGTCGGGGCCCTGGGCGAGGTCGTGCACGAAGCTGCGGTCGATCTTGAGCTGCCGCACCGGCAGGCGGCGCAGCTGGCTCAGGCTCGAGTAGCCGGTGCCGAAGTCGTCGATCGACAGCGCGATGCCGGCCGCCGCGAGCCGCTCGAAGATCGGCAGGCTCTCGCCGATGTCCTCCATCGCCGCCGACTCGGTGATCTCGATCGCCAGCCGCGCCGCGGGCACGCCGTGCTCGCCCAGCAGCCGCGCGAGCTGCCCGGCGAGGTCCTCCTGGCGCAGCTGGGGCATCGACAGGTTGACCGCCACCGGGAGCGCGAGCCCGCGCTCGCCCCACGCCCGCAGCTGCCGCGCCGCCTCGCGCAGCGCCCACTGGCTGAAGCTGGCGACGAGCGCGTGGCGCTCGACGAGCGGGATGAAGAAGTCCGGCTCGAGCAGGCCGCGCGCCGGATGCCGCCAGCGCGCCAGGGCCTCGACGCCGGTCACCCGCCCGGTGCGGAGCTCGACCTTGGGCTGGTAGATCAGCTCGAACTCGCCGCGCTGCAGGGCGAGCCGCAGCTCGCGCTGGATCTCGGCCATCTCGCGCGCGCCCGAATCCATGCGCGCGTCGTAGAAGCGGTAGGTGCCGCGGCCGGCGCGCTTGGCCGCGTACATCGCCGCGTCGGCACGCGCGATCAGCTGCGCATAGGGTCCGTCCTGCGGGTAGACGCCGATGCCGATCGAGCAGGAGACCTGCGCCTCGCGCCCGCCGGCGTTGACCGGCTGCGTGATCGCGTCGATGACGCGCTGCGCCAGCAGGCCGGCCGCCTCGGCATGGCCGCCGGACTCGATCAGCATCACGAACTCGTCGCCGCCGAGCCGTGCGACGGTGTCGGACTCGCGCGCCAGCCGCCGCAGCCGTGCCCCGACCTCCTTGAGCACCAGGTCGCCGGTGCGGTGGCCCCAGGAGTCGTTGATCGGCTTGAAGCCGTCGAGGTCGATGAACAGCACCGCGGCGCTCTCGCCGTAGCGGTCGCAGCGCGCGCAGGCATGCGACAGCCGGTCCTCGAACACGAGCCGGTTGGCGAGCCCGGTCAGCGGGTCTCGGAAGGCGATGCGCTCGAGCTCGGCGTTGGCGGCCTCGAGCGAGCGCGTGAGCTGCGCCGCGGTCTCGACCAGCTCGTCGCGCGCGCGCACCGCCTCGCGCTCGCGCGCCACCTGGCGGGCGAGGTCGATCTCGATCGCGAAGCGGCGCAGCTCCGCCGCGGCGCGCTCCTCGCCCGGCAGCCAGGGCCGCGCGCGGCCGCGCACCGCCTCCTGCCAGAGCCGGAACGAGCGCCGCGGCCGCAGCCGCGGCGCGCCGCCCGCCTCGTCCCGCTCGACGGCCTTGTGCGGATTGCCGCCCCAGTTGACGGTGTGCACGAGCTCGGGCCGGAACCAGAGCACCGCGTGAACGTAGTCGGGCTTGGGCAGCGTGATCGCGAGCAGCCCGCATGCGCGCCCGGCCTCCGCGGCGGCCGCGGGAAACTCGGCGCCGAGCGCGCAGGTCTGCCAGAGCCCGCCCTGCGCGGTCTGCGGCCCCACCCACCCGAGCAGGGACCGGATCAGCTCGGGCGAGGGGCAATCGCCCACCGTCTGCACCTGCCCACCAGACACTACAGCGGCGCCCGCCGCGCCGGCGAGCTGCAGCAGCTCCGCCGGCCTGCCCGCGAGGCACTCGATCACGTCGCCGCCGCAGGCGCGCATCGTCTCCACGAGGCGCTCGAGCAGCGCCGCCTTCGCCTCGCGCTGTCGCCGCCGCTCGATCTCCTCCAGTGCCGCGATCTGCAGCGACAGCAGCCGGCCCAGCGTCTGGCACGCGATGCGCACCTCGATCGGCACGTGCAGCGGCACGCGGTGCCCGCAGCTGAGCAGGCCCCACAACCGGCCGCGCGGCAGCAGCGAGATGCTCATCGACGCCCGCACGCCGAGGTTGGCCATGTACTCGCGATGCACCGGCGAGACGCTGCGCAGCACCGCGAGGCCGAGGTCCAGCGGCTGGCCGGTGTCGGGGCGCAGCGCCGGTACGAGCGGCACCGGCTCGTAGACCGCGTCCGGGATCAGGCGCAGGGTGTTGAGCCGGTAGAGCTCGCGGGCCTGGCGCGGGATGTCCGAGGCGGGGTAGTGCAGGCCGAGGAAGGGTTCGAGCGACTCGGCCCGCGCCTCGGCCAGCACCTCGCCGTGCCCGTCGCCATCGAAGTGGTAGAGCAGCACGCGGTCGAAGCCGGTCAGCGCCCGGATCTCGTCGACCGCGACGCGGTACAGCGCGTCGAGGCTGTCGGCCGACTGCAGCCGGCGCAACGCGCGTCCGAGCCGCAGGGGCACGTCGGGCGCGGCCAGGGCCGGCTCGAGCTCCAGGATCGCCACGCCCTGGTGCCGGTGCACGGCGCCGGTGAAGCTGCGCGCGCCGAGCTGCAGCAGCAGCGGCGGCGCGTCCTGCGGTCTCGCCTCGGCGAGCACCTGCCGCAGCTCGGCGACCGGTCCGGCGCCGAGCAGCTCCTCGAGCGGGCGGCCGAGCAGCTCCCCGGCCTCTTGCCCGAGGATCGCCGGCACGTTGGCGCTGAGCTGCCTCACGCGCAGCGCGGGCTCGTCGAGCGCGAACAGGTAGCCGTGGGGCTGGATCGCCCCGGGGATGTGGATCGGCTCGCGGTCGCAGTTCGCGTGGTCCTCCCGGGAAGCGTTCGATTCGATGGACATCATTGCACCGCCTGATGCGCGGGCCGCCGCTGCGGCCCGCAGGATTCATTCACTGGACCCGCAGGCCCGCAGGCCCCCGGGGTTGCACCGCGCCGGCGGCCCACCGGCCGAACTCTGCCGCAGGCATCGGGGGCGCGTACAGGTAGCCCTGCATCTCGTCGCAGCCGAGCGAGCGTAGCAAGTCGTGCTGCGCCTGCGTCTCGACGCCCTCGGCGACCACGACCAGGTCCAGCGCATGCCCGAGCTGCAGCGCCGCATGCACGATCGCGCGCGCGTCCGGGTCCCCGGGCAGCTCCCGCACGAGGCTGCGGTCGATCTTCAGCCGCTGCAGCGGCAGGCGCCGCAGGCTGCCGAGGCTCGACGCGCCGGTGCCGAAGTCGTCCACCGACAGCGCGATGCCCGCCGCCGCCAGACCGCCGAGCGTGCCGCGACGCGCCTCCCCGTCCCTCATCATCGCCGGCTCGCCGATCTCGAGCGTCAGCCGCTCGGGCGGCACGCCGTGCTCCGCGAGCAGGTCCTCCAGGCGCTGCGCCAGCTCGCCGGAGTCGAGCTGGTAGCCGCAGAGGTTGACCGCGAGGCTCAGCCGCAGGCCCTCGTGCTCCCAGTCGCGCGCCTGCGCCACCGCGCTGCGCAGCGCCCAGTCGCCGAAGCTGCTCGCGCGGCCGTGGCGCTCGACCACCGGCATGAAGGCCGCCGCCTCCAGCCGACCGCGTGCCGGGTGGTTCCAGCGCGCCAGCGCCTCGGCGCCGGTGAGCGCGCCGCTGCGCGCGTCGATGGTCGGCTGGTAGAACAGCTCGAACTCGCCGCGCGCCAGCCCCTGCAGCAGCTCGTGCCCGAGCTGCTGCGCCTCGCGCACGCCCGCATCCATGCGCAGGTCGTAGAAGCGGAAGGTGCCGCGGCCCGCCCGCTTGGCCTCGTACATCGCCGCGTCGGCGTGGCCCAGCAGCTGCTCGGCCGGCCCGTCCTGCGGGTAGAGCGCGATGCCGATCGAGCACGACAGCCGCGCCTCGCGCTCGCCGACGGCCACCGGCCGGCGGACCGCGTCGATGACGCGCTGCGCGAGCCGCCCCGCCATCGCCACCTCGTCGCGCCCCTCCACCAGCACCACGAACTCGTCGCCGCCGAGCCGCGCCACCGTGTCGGACTCGCGCGCGAAGTGCCGCAGCCGCGCCGCGATCTCCTGCAGCACCCGGTCGCCCGCGTCGTGGCCCCAGTCGTCGTTGATCGGCTTGAAGCCGTCGAGGTCGATGAACAGCACCGCGGCGCTGTCGCCGTAGCGGTCGCAGCGCGCGCGGGCATGCGCGAGCCGGTCCTCGAACACGAGGCGGTTCGGCAGCCCGGTCAGCGGGTCGCCGAAGGCCTTGCGCTGCAACTCGGCGTTGGCCTCGCGCAGCGTCTCGGTCAGCTGCGCCGAGCGGGTGCGCGTGCGCTTTTCCAGCTGCGAGCTCAGCAGCGTCAGGCCGAGCAGCGCGAAGCTCGCCGCGCCGACGAAGGTGCCTGCGCCCCGCCCGGACAGCTCGCCGGCGGCGAGGCATACCGAGCCCTCGACGAAGGTGGCCGCGGCCATTCCGGTGTAGTGCATGCTGCTGATGCCGAGCCCCATCGCCACCGCGGCCAGCACGTGCCAGCGCCCGCGCGGCCGCCCCTCGGAGCCGCGCATGCGGCCGAAGAACACCAGCGCCGCGGCGGACGAGGCCAGCGCGACGAGCACGGAGGCCGCCACCCACCACGGGTCCCAGACGATCGGCGGCGACATGCGCATCGCCATCATCCCGAGGTAGTGCATCGAGCAGACGCCTGCCGCCATCAGCAGCGCGCCGAACGCGAGGCCCGCGCGCGCCCGAGCGGCGCCGCCCGGCTTCGCGAAGATCGCTCCGCCGGCCAGCGTCAGCGCCAGTCCCGAGGCCATCACCGCGGCCAGCCAGGACAGCAGCGTCAGCTCGTAGTCGTAGCCCACCGGCCCGAGCCCCCGGTAGGCGAGCATGCCGATGAAGTGCATCGACCACACGCCGGTGCCCATCGCGATGGCGCCCGCGACAAGCCAGCCCTTGGCGAGCACCGGGTCGCCCGTGGCCGGGCGCCGCACCAGGTCGAGCGCGACGAAGGCAGCGAAGGTCCCCATCAGCAGCGAGGCGGCGACGGTGGCCGGGTCGTAGTCGGGAGCAGGCCAGGGGATCGACAACTGCGGGAGTCTCCGGAGCGGGGCAAGGACGCAGCGTAGCGGCGGCGCCCCACCCCCCGGTGCCGGCAGCCCGCCCGACCTTACGGCGCCGCGGGCACCAGGGCGGGCCCGGGACGCGCCTGCGGCCCTCGCCGGCACGGGCGAGGCCGCAGGCGCCCGCTCCCCCGGACCGGGCGTCCCCGTCGGGGGCCGGTCGCAGGGCCCGTCCCCGGCGATACACTGCACGCCGTCGCGGCCCCGCCTCGCGGGCCGTCCGGGGGAGGAACGAACATGTCCAACATCCAGTTCGGTCTGGCCGGCAAGGTCACCGTGATCACCGGCGCGGCGCAGGGCATCGGCCGCGCCTGCGCCGAGCGCTTCGCGCGCGAGGGCGCGGTCGTCGCGCTGCTCGACGTCGACCGCGAGCGCGGCGAGGCGCTCGCGGCCGAGATGCGCGCCGCCGACCGCCAGGCGCTGTTCCTGCACTGCGACGTCGGCGACAAGAAGTGCGTCGACGACGCGGTGCGCAGCGTGATGATGCGCTTCGGCCGCATCGACGTGCTGGTCAACAACGCCGGCATCTTCCACGCCGCGGACTTCCTCGACATCAGCGAGGAGAGCTTCGACGCGGTGCTGCGCGTGAACCTCAAGGGCGCCTTCCTGATGGGCCAGGCGGTCGCGCGCGCGATGGTGCACGCGGGCAACGGCGGCTCGATCGTCAACATGAGCTCGGTCAACGGCGTGCTCGCGATCCCGACCATCGCCAGCTACAACGTCAGCAAGGGCGGCATCAACCAGCTCACCCGCGCGATGGCGCTGTCGCTCGCCGGCCGCGGCATCCGCGTCAACGCGGTCGCGCCGGGCACGATCGCCACCGAGCTCGCGCACAAGGCGGTGCTCGGCAGCGACGAGGCGCGCCAGCGCATCCTCAGCCGCACGCCGATGCAGCGCCTGGGCAAGCCCTCGGAGGTGGCCGACGTGGTCGCCTTCCTCGCCAGCGACGCGGCGAGCTACCTCACCGGCGAGATCGTCTACGCCGACGGCGGCCGCATGGCGCTGAACTACACGGTGCCGGTGCCGAGCCTCTGATCCCCGCGGTCGCCGGCGGCAGCGTCCTGTCGGCCGGCCCCGCGCGCTCGCCGGGCAGGAGCGCCGCCGCGCGGCGCTCCTGCATCGCAGGCCCTGCAAGTTCGCGCGGACGGCGGCATCATTCGCGCCTTCCCCAGACCTACCGAAGGAAAGCATCCCTCATGAGACTCCTGCACACCATGCTGCGCGTCGGCGACCTCCAGCGCTCGATCGACTTCTACACCGGGCTGCTCGGCATGAAGCTGCTGCGCACCGTCGACCGTCCCGAGCAGAAGTACTCGCTCGCCTTCGTCGGCTACGGCACCAATCCCGAGCACGCCGAGCTCGAGCTGACCTACAACTACGGCGTCTCGAGCTACGAGATGGGCACCGCCTACGGCCACATCGCGCTCGGCGTCGAGGACGTCGCGGCGACGTGCGAGCGGGTGCGCGCCGGCGGCGGCACCGTCACGCGCGAGGCCGGCCCGGTCAAGGGCGGCAGCACCGTGATCGCCTTCGTCGCCGACCCGGACGGCTACAAGGTCGAACTTATACAAAGAGAATCAACCACTTAAAGCGTAGACGCCACTCCAACCGCGTAGGCGCTCTCGGCATGGAGATTTTTTGTAGTGCTGCCACTCTCCCCCTGTCTCCTACTCCCTCACTTGTAGCAGGCACACGGGTAGCACCTCGCCGGCCTCAAACACTGTATGCTTATACAGTGCTTGATTGGAGCCAACCATGCCAACGATCCTGCCCGATGTCATCGACGATAAAGACGCAGTTGACGCAGTGCACGAAGCCCGCCTCTGGCGTGACAAGGGCTGGACCGCGCGCGTAATCAAGAACGAGGAGGACGACGGCTGGGCAGTCTCCATGACAAAGGACGGCGAGTCCGAGCCGGCCTTCGTCTGCCCCTGGACGATGGGTCGGGACAAGAAGAACCCGAAGCCGCTCGACGTCGCGGCCTTCAACACCCTCGTGAAGTCAGCCTCCGAGGTGGTGCGACGTCACGAGCAGCACCTGCAGGCGATGTATCACAAGAGCGTTGCGATCGGCGCTGGCAACGTGAAGATCTTCGTCACCCTGGACATCGTCCCCGACGAGTTCGAGCCGTATGCGGATCTCACCGCCAGGGATGATGCGGGAGAGCTGCTCGCGACCGTCCGCGTAGCGCCGGACTTCAAGTTCACGACGGCAAGTGCAACCGACTGGATCCGGAGCGGTTACCGCAAGCCACGGCCCTGAGCTATCAGTGGCGGCACTAGGTTTGCTGTTGGCCCTGCATGGGCAGAACTTGGACTGTCACCCTGGAGTGCTGGCCACTCTGCGACTGCTGGATTGTGCAGGCCCCAGATGGCCGGACCTTCAACCGCTTCGACCCGACGAACGGAACACCGAGCAGCTATGTCGAAGTGCACAAGGGACCGGTTGCCAAACAGTGGCTGCGCCGCCAGATTGACGAAGCGATCGGAGAAGCGCAGGCCAGGGGAGTCGAGCCAGAGCCCTTGAGTGATTTGGAGCAACTACCGGACTACAATTGCGACGCCGCCCATCTCGGACCTCTTTCGGGCGGCAACTCATCTAGTTCCCTCGACTAGCTGTTGACCCCGGCGGTTTCGGCCCCGGGGTTTCTTTTCAAAGGCTCGGGCTCAGACGATGACGTCATTGCTGGCCCTCAAACCCTCTGACCGTCACACCTCCCCTCGCCCTCGGACCCCATCCCCGGACAGCGGGAACGAATCCTTGTACATCTTGGCCAAGGCACTTGAAATTGCTTCAACCCCTGCCTTGCTGATCGCCTCTTGGCAGAGATGAAGGGCCTCCTCGCTCCATCCCCCCATCAACAGCAGCTCGATCAGTCTCGGGCTCTCGGCAAAGCCATTGGCTGTGGCATCAAGCAGCACTGAGTTGAAGCCAACGAGACTGCGGCCCCGGTGCTGAGGATCCTCCAACGGTGAGGATTCGTACGCCAGCAAGCCCATTGTCATGAGCATCACGGCAGGGGTCATCGACTCTCCTGCTTGCCGACTTCCCCAGATGCTGTGCTCGTTCATCCTCAAGGTCCTCGCAATAAAACGCCGACGCTCGCTCAGCATGCCGGTGGGCGACGACCAGGCAGTGCAGACTTAGCTGTCGTCAAAACCGAGCGAGCGCCACGGTGCCGAGCACCGCCAGGGGCGAAGCAAGCAGGAGTCGATTCCCAACGACAAGCCCCCCTGCTTGAAAGAAGGCCGCTCCGGTCGGACGCTGGCCCAAAGGTGCGGATGAGACGAGGGAGGTGGCGAAGCCAGCGCCCTTTCCAAAGATCGACCGGAGCGGCAAACAGAAGCACCGTGCGAGCCCTATCAGCACGGCACCCCTCTCCGGCAATGCTCGTTCCAGCAGACCGTTCTGGTCACGACTTGGCACAACTACAGCAGGAAGCCTGGAAGCTTGTCAGAAAATTCCGACGCGAATCTGTAGGCTCCCGCGGCCTAGTCGATCCACTTGGCGAGACACGGGTGATAAAGTACACCTCAGTAGTACATCCTTTGATGTACGGATGCCATCTATGTATGTACGCGTCGCTTGAACCCTACCAAATAACGACAGGGGTTTCCCCGAACCCAAGTCCAAGAAGGGATAGGATCTAGTAGTTACCGTGCAACCTCAGGATCCACGCAGCTTAGCCAGCCTCGCATTGACCCTCTTGAGATGTACAAGATGGTCTCTAAGGCTACTGGTTAGCAGCCAAACCACTTCTTCTTGCTTTTCTTCGGCGTCAGGAATTACGTTTCGATGTGGCTTTGTTGCGCAAATAGATTGAGAGCGAGATTCCCCTGACCCCGGACGGAGTTAT
>NZ_QXMG01000084.1 GCF_003569765.1 Caldimonas tepidiphila
CCGGCCAGCCGCCCTGCCCCTTGGAGCCCTGCGACCGCCGCGTCAGCAGCGAAGAGGCGTGACTGTACGAAAACAGGACAGGCTTGGCAAGCGGGTTCGGAAAACTTTTTTCCGGTCGCTTCGACGCGCTGGCGGCATCCGCCTTCGCAGCCACGCCGGCTCCTGCTCAGCTCGCCGGGTCCTCGTCCTCCAGCTTGCGGCCTGCCTGCCGGCTCGCCCTCGGCGCCGGCTCGGCTGCGAACTCCGCTGCATCGAACGGACGCAGCATCTCCAGCGCGTACGCAACCTCGGCGTGCAGCCAGTCGTCGTGCCGCTCCGGCGGCACCACCACCACCGAGCGCTTCTCGTCGCCGGGCTTGTGGAAGCGCCTCATCAGCGGATGCTCGTCGGCGTTGATCGTCAGCATCGAGAACGAGTGCCGCACCTCGTCGCCGCGACGCGCCTCCTCCCAGATCCCGGCGAGACAGAACGGCAGGCCGTCGCTTTGATGAATGCGCCAGCGCACGGCACGGCCGCTCTCGTAGTTCGGCTCGAAGACGGACTGCACCGGGATCAGGCAGAACTGCCGCCGCCGCCAGGCGCTGCGGAAGCTGGGCTTGCTCGCCACGGTCTCGGAGCGCGCGTTGTAGGTGTGCCTCGCCAGCTTGTCATCCTTCGCCCAGGCCGGCAGCAGCCCGAACACACCCCGCCACGGCACCAGGTCGCCGCCCGGCCGGTCCGGCGCACATAGGAAGGGCGCCTCGGCCATCGGGTAGATGTCGCTGGAATAGCCGAAGCTTGGTTCGAGCGCGCGCAGGTGCAGGCGCAGCGCGCGCGGCGTCGGGGGCTCGTAGTTGGCGCACATCGGGGCATTGTCGGACAGTGCTGCGTGCCCGGCGAGCGCTGCCCTCTACCTTCCGCACTCCGCCGGGTCAGGACCGCTCAGCCACCTGCGCGTGCCGCAACAGCTGCACCCGCAGCGTGCCGAGATGGCCGTAGAGCTGCTGTACCGCGCGGGCGTCGAGCCCGCCGAACAGCTCCAGGATCCAGCGCTCGTGCTCGCGCGCCATCGCCTCGAAGTCGCCGCGGCCTCGCGGCGTCAGGCGCACGATCCAGGCGCGGCGGTCGTTCGGGTCGCTCTCGCGCGCGACCAGTCCGTCGCGTTCCAGCTCGTCGGTCAGGCCGGTGACGTTGCCGCCGGTGACCATCAGGCAGCGCGACAGCTCGCGCATCCTCAGGCCCTCCGGGCGGCGGTGCAGCTGCGCCATGTAGTCGAAGCGCGCCAGCGAGATGCCGAAGCCCGCGCGCAGCCGCCGGCGGATCTCGTCCTCGATCTGCGTCGTGCATGACAGCATGCGCAGCCACAGCCGCAGCGCGGCGTGGTCCTCGCTGTCGGCACGGGCCTCGTGGCCCAGCTCGTCGGCCCCGTCGAGCAGCGCGCGGCTGCGGTCGGCTTTCATCGCGTCGGTTCCTCCATCCCGGGGCCGGATTGTGCGGCGTCCCCGATCAGACACCCATCGCGCGGTCGGCCTGCTGCTGCGGGCTCAGGGCGGCGCCCTGCGCGGCCTGCCCGCGTTCCCGCTGGAAGTTCGCCTCCATCTGGGACTTGGCCGAGCGGTAGGGGCGCGGCCACGGCATCTCGGTGTAGCCGATCTTCGCCGCCTCAGTCAGCGTCCAGGCCGGGTTCGCGAGGTGCGGGCGCGCCACCGCGCACAGGTCGGCGCGGCCCGCCGCGATGATGCTGTTGACGTGGTCGGCCTCCGAGATCGCACCGACCGCGATCGTCGCGATGCCGGCCTCGTTGCGGATGCGATCCGAAAAAGGCGTCTGGAACATGCGGCCGTAGACCGGCTTCTGCTCGGGACTGACCTGGCCCGAGGAGCAATCGATCAGGTCGGCGCCGGCGGCCTTGAATGCATGCGCGATCCCGACCGCGTCCGCGGGCGTGATGCCGCCCTCGACCCAGTCGTGCGCCGAGATGCGCACCGACATCGGCAGCATGCGGGGCCAGACCTCGCGCACCGCGGCGAACACCTCCAGCGGGTAGCGCAGCCGGTTCGCGAGCGGGCCGCCGTACTCGTCCTCGCGCCGGTTGGTCAGCGGCGAGATGAAGCTGGAGAGCAGGTAGCCGTGCGCGCAGTGCAGCTCCAGCCAGTCGAAGCCGGCCTCGGCGGCCCATTGCGCCGCACGCACGAAGTCGTCGCGCACGCGGTCCATGTCGGCGCGCGTCATCGCGCGCGGCGTGTCGCTCGTGCCCGGCAGGTAGGGCTGTGCCGACGCGCCAAGCAGCGGCCAGCCGCCTTGCGGCAAGGGCGCGTCCATGCCGCCGCCCTCCCAGGGCACGCAGGTCGAGCCCTTGGGGCCCGCGTGGCCGAGCTGCAGCGCGATCTTCGCGTCCGAGTTCGCATGCACGAAGTCGACGATGCGCTTCCACGCGTCGCGCTGCGCGGTGTTCCACAGCCCCGGGCAGCCCGGCGTGATGCGCGCGTCTGGCGAGGGGCAGCTCATCTCGGCCATCACCATCGCCGCGCCGCCGACGGCGCGGGCGCCGAGGTGCATCAGGTGGTAGTCGCCGGGAATGCCGTCGACGCAGGAGTACTGCGCCATCGGCGACACCAGCACCCGGTTCTTCAGCGTCACGCCGCGCACCGTGTACGGGGTGAACATCGGCGGCACCGCCGGCAGCGCCGGGTCGCGATCGACCCCGGCCCGCGCCGCGAACCAGCGCTCGTAGCCCTCGAGCCAGCGCGCGTCGCGCAGGCGCAGGTTCTCGTGGCTGATGCGCTGGCTGCGCGTGAGCATCGAGTACATGAACTGCTCGGGCTCGAGCGGGTCGCAGTAGCGCTCGCCGCAGACCTCGAACCACTCCATCGCGTTCCAGGCCGCGTTCTGCAGCCGCAGCACGTCGATCGAGCGCAGCGCCTGGTAGCGCGCGAGCACCTCGGGGATGTGCCCGGGCGTGTCGCCGTGCGCCTGGAACTGCGCGACGAGCTCGATCGCGTCCTCGAGCGCGAGCTTGGTGCCCGAGCCGATCGCGAAGTGCGCGGTGTGCACCGCGTCGCCCATCAGCACGACGTGGCTGCGGCCGTTGAAGTGCGACCACTGCTCGCACTTGACGCGTTGGAAGTTCAGCCAGGCCGAGCCGCGCAGGTGGCGCGCGTTGCTCATCAGTTTTTCACCTTGCAGGTTCTTCGCGAAGAGCTTCTCGCAGAACTCGATCGACTGCTGCGGATCGGCCGCGTCCAGGCCGTGGGCCTTCCAGACGGACTCCGGGCACTCGACGATGAAGGTGCTGGTGTGCTCGTCGTACTTGTAGATATGGGCCTGGAACCAGCCGTGCCCGGTCTTTTCGAACAGGAAGGTGAAGGCATCAAACAGCTTGTTCGTGCCGAGCCAGATGTAGCGGTTCGGACGCACGACGATGTCGGGCCGGAACACGTCGGCGTAGCGGCTGCGGATGCGCGAGTTGATGCCGTCGCTCGCGACGATCAGGTCGGCGTCGGGGAAGTCGAGCTCGGATTCGACCTCTTGCTCGAACACCAGCCTGACGCCGAGCGCCTCGCAGCGCGACTGCAGGATGTTGAGCAGGCGCTTGCGGCCGATGCCGACGAAGCCGTGGCCGCCGGAGCGGATCGTGCGGCCCTTGAAGTGCAGCTCGATGTCGTCCCAGTGATTGAAGGCCTGCCGGATCTCGTCGGCGCTCTCCGGGTCCCGGCGGCGCATGTTCTCCATCGTCGCGTCCGAGAACACCACGCCCCAGCCGAAGGTGTCGTAGGGCCGGTTGCGCTCGACCACCGTGATGTCGTGCGCCGGGTTGTGCCGCTTCATCAGCAGCGCGAAATAGAGGCCGGCCGGGCCGCCACCGATGCAGACGATCTTCATGCCTTCTCCCGCGGGAGGCCGCTGCGCCGCACACGCCGGCGAGCCGCCCTGAATGTTTAGGACTAAACCATATTAGGCACTTCGCCGGCGCCCCACAAGCCCGGGCTTGCCTGCACTCCCTCCGGCAGGTTCCCGCCTCATTCGTGCGAGGGAAACGTGCTCCCCCGCATGGGCGCCCCCCTGGTGAATTCCCGGATGCGGCACGCTTGCGGCGCCCGCCCGGCGCTCCTAAACTGCTTCACATCTAAACCATTCAGCGCCAGCCGCCCCGGATCGAGGCGGCGCGCCCGACGAGGAGTCGCGATGAGGATCGCCGGCGGATGCGGCATGCGGGGGACGCGGTGACGGTCGGGGCAGCACTTGCCGGCCGCCATGCGGTGGTGACCGGCGCCGGCCGCGGCATCGGCGCGGCGATCGCGCAGGCGCTGGCCGCGGACGGCGCGCGGCTCACGCTGATGGGCCGCAGCCCGGGCCCCTTGCAGGCGCTCGCCGCGCGGCTGCCCGGCGAAGGGCATGCGGCCGTCGCGGTCGATGTCGCCGACGTCGACGCGGTGCGGCAGGCCTTCGCCCAGGCGCGCGCGCAGCTCGGCCCGGTCGCGCTGCTGGTCAACAACGCCGGCCAGGCCGAGAGCGCGCCCTTCGCGAAGACCTCGGCCGGGCTGTGGCAGCGCATGCTCGCGGTCAACCTCACCGGCACCTTCCTGTGCAGCCAGGCCGCGCTGCCCGACATGCTGGAGGCGGGCTGGGGCCGCATCGTCAACGTCGCGAGCACCGCGGGCCTGACGGGCTATCCCTACGTGTCGGCCTACTGCGCCGCGAAGCACGGCGTGGTCGGGCTGACGCGCTCGCTGGCGCTGGAGCTCGCGCGCAAGAACATCACCGTCAACGCCGTCTGCCCCGGCTACACCGACACCGACCTCGTGCGCGACAGCGTCGCGCGCGTGGTCGAGAAGACCGGTCGCAGCGAGGCGCAGGCGCTGGCCGGGTTCGCCGCCGCCAACCCGCAGGGCCGGCTGGTGCGGCCCGAGGAGGTCGCCGACACGGTGCGCTGGCTGTGCGGCCCCGGCGCCGCCGCGATCAACGGCCAGTCGATCGCGGTCTGCGGCGGGGAGCTGATGTGAACACCTGCCGCACCGCCGCCCTGCCCCGCACCGTCCCCCTTCCCTTCCAGCCCCCCGAGCCGAGATGAACACGTCCCCCAACCCCTCTCCCGAGACGCCGCGCGTCGACCCGGCGCTCGCCGCCGGCAACCGCTGCGAGCTGGCCGGCTACGCCGCACGGCATTTCCAGTGGCAGGTGCGCGGGCAGGTCGGCGTCGTGACGCTGGACCGCCCCGAGCGCAAGAACCCGCTGACCTTCGACTCCTACGCCGAGCTGCGCGACCTGTTCCGGCGCCTGCAGTACGCCACCGACGTGAAGGCGGTGGTGCTGGCGGGCGCCGGCGGCAACTTCTGCTCCGGCGGCGACGTGCACGAGATCATCGGCCCGCTGGTGCGGCTGAAGGCGCCGGAGCTGCTGATGTTCACGCGCATGACCGGCGACCTCGTGAAGGCGATGCGGGGCTGCCCGCAACCGATCGTCGCTGTGGTGGACGGCGTGTGCGCCGGCGCCGGCGCAATCCTCGCGATGGCCTCGGACCTGCGCCTGGGCACCGCGCGCAGCAAGACCGCCTTCCTGTTCAACCGCGTCGGCCTGGCCGGCTGCGACATGGGCGCCTGCGCGATGCTGCCGCGCATCGTCGGCCAGGGCCGCGCGGCCGAGCTGCTCTACACCGGCCGCGCGCTCGGCGGCGAGGAGGCCTACCAATGGGGTTTCCTGAACCGGCTGTGCGCGCCGGACGCGCTGCTCGCGGACGCGACCGCGCTCGCGCAGGAGCTTGCCGCCGGCCCGAGCTTCGCCAACGGCATCACGAAGACGATGCTGCACCAGGAGTGGGCGATGACGATCGAGCAGGCGATCGAGGCCGAGGCGCAGGCGCAGGCGCTGTGCATGCTGACCGAGGATTTCAATCGCGCCTACGAGGCCTTCGTCGCGCGGCAGAAGCCGGTGTTCCGCGGCGACTGAGGGGCACGGCATGGCGCACGACCTCTACCCCGACCGCGGCCTCGACTGGCCCTTCTTCGACGCGCGCCACCGCGAATTGGCGCGCGAGCTCGACATCTGGTCCCGCACGCACCTGGCGCACGAGCCCGAGGGCGACGTCGACGCGCAGTGCCGCGCGCTCGTGCGGCTGCTCGGGCAGTCCGGCTGGCTGCAGCACGCGGTCGCGCGGCCTACGGCGGACGGTTCGGCCGCGATCGACACCCGCGCGGTCTGCCTGTTGCGGGAGACGCTCGCGCGCCACTCGGGCCTGGCCGACTTCGCCTTCGCGATGCAGGGGCTCGGCTCCGGCGCGATCGGCCTGGCCGGCACGCCCGCGCAGCGCGAGGCCTGGCTGCCGCGCGTCGCCGCGGGCGAGGCGATCGCCGCCTTCGCGCTGTCCGAGCCCGAGGCCGGCTCCGACGTGGCGGCGATGCAGTGCGCCGCGCGCCCGGAGACCGGCGCGGAGGGTGCGGTCACGCACTACGTGCTCGACGGCGAGAAGACCTGGATCTCCAACGGCGGCATCGCCGACTTCTACGTCGTGTTCGCGCGCAGCGGCGAGGCGCCGGGCGCGCGCGGCATCTCGGCCTTCGTCGTCGAGGCCGGCACGCCGGGTTTTCACATCGCCGAGCGCATCGACGTGATTGCGCCGCACCCGCTCGCGCGCCTGGAATTCCAGCACTGCCGCATCCCGGCGGCGCAGCGCATCGGCGCCCCCGGCGAGGGCTTCAAGATCGCGATGCGCACGCTCGACGTGTTCCGCACCTCGGTCGCCGCCGCCGCGCTCGGCTTCGCGCGGCGCGCGCTCGACGAGGCGCTGGCGCGCGCGACGAGCCGCCGCATGTTCGGCCAGCGGCTCGGCGACTTCCAGCTCACGCAGGCGAAGCTCGCGCAGATGGCGACCACCGTGGACAGCGCGGCGCTGCTGACCTACCGCGCCGCGTGGCGCCGCGACCAGGGCCTGAACGTCACGCGCGAGGCGGCGATGGCCAAGATGGCCGCCACCGAGGGCGCGCAGCAGGTGATCGACGCGGCGCTGCAGATGTGGGGCGGCCTCGGCGTCGTGAGCGGCCAGCCGGTCGAGCGTCTCTACCGCGAGATCCGCGCGCTGCGCATCTACGAGGGCGCCACCGAGGTGCAGCAACTCATCATCGGCCGCGAGCTGCTCAAGGCCTGCGAGGCGCCGCGCGCCGACTAATGAAACCCTTCCAAGACGGAGTCCGCACCGTGTCCCTGCAGATCCTCCAACCTCCCGACTGGCCGCGCCCGCGCGGCTACTCCAACGGCGTCGCCGTGCGCGGCCGCCTCGTCTTCGTCGCCGGCATGATCGGCTGGGACGCCGAGGGCCGCTTCCACCACGACGACACCGCCGGCCAGGCGCGCCAGGCGCTGGCCAACGTCGTCGCGGTGCTGGCCGAGGCCGGCGCGCGGCCCGAGCACATCGTGCGCATGACCTGGTACCTGACCGACAAGCGCGAGTACCTCGCGCAGCAGAAGCAGGTCGGCGCCGCCTTCCGCGAGCTGATCGGCAGCTACAACGCCGCGATGACCGCGGTGGAGGTGCAGGCGCTGATCGAGGACCGCGCCAAGGTCGAGATCGAGGTCACCGCGGTGATCCCCGACTGAAAGCGCGCATGACCACCCGGGAGGCAGCGATGTCCCAAACATCCTCACCGATCCTGCCCGGCGCGGCCCCGTGCCCCGCCGAGCCCCCGCACGCGCGCGGCCGCCCGGCCCGAGACGCGGAGCCCGCCCGACCCACCGAGGGGAACGCCATGCAAGACGAGACACGGACCGCGCACGTCGACACCTTCGCACGCGACCGGCTGCCGCCGCGCGGGCAGTGGCCGGAGTTCCTGCTCGACAACGAGGACCTGCGCTACCCGGCGCGGCTGAACTGCGCGGCCGAGCTGCTCGACGCGCATGTCGCGGCCGGCCGCGGCGATCGTGTGGCGATCCGGTGGTTCGAGGACGGCACGGCGCGCGCGCTCAGCTACGCCGAGCTGCAAGGCCGGGTGGACCGCATCGCGCGCGTGCTGACCGAGGACCTGGGACTGGTGCCCGGCAATCGCGTGCTGCTGCGCGGCGCGAACAACGCGATGATGGCCGCGTGCTGGCTCGCGGTGGTGAAAGCCGGGCTGATCGCGGTGGCGACGATGCCGCTGCTGCGCGCGCGGGAGCTGAAGCAGGTGATCGACAAGGCGCAGATCGATACCGCGCTGTGCGACGCGCGGCTGCGCGAGGAACTCGACATCGTGATGCGCCCGGGCGAGCTGCACGGCCCGACGCTCGCGCGCGTGCTCGACTTCAACGGCAGCGGCCCCGGCTCGCTCGAGCACGCGATGGCGGGCAAGCCCGCGGGCTTCGCCGCCTGCGACACCGCGGCCGACGACGTCTGCCTGATCGCCTTCACGAGCGGCACCACCGGCAGCCCGAAGGGCACGCTGCACTTCCACCGCGACGTGCTGGCGATGTGCGACCTGTTTCCGCGCCACGTGCTGAAGGCCGGCCCGGACGACGTGTTCTGCGGCACCCCGCCGCTGGCCTTCACCTTCGGGCTCGGCGGCCTGCTGTGCTTCCCGCTGCGCCTCGGCGCCTCGACCGTGCTGGCCGAGAAGCTGACGCCCGAGGCGCTGCTGCGTCTGATCGGGCAGGCCGGCGCCAGCATCGTCTTCACCGCGCCGACCTTCTACCGGCAGATGGCCGCACTCGCGCCCGGCTTCGAGCTGCTGTCGCTCCGCAAGGCCGTCTCGGCCGGCGAGGCGCTGCCGGACGCGACGCGGCGCGCCTGGAAGGACGCCACCGGCATCGACATCACCGACGGCATCGGCGCGACCGAGATGATGCACATCTTCATCTCCAGCCCCGGCGGCGAGGCGCCGCGCGGCGCGATCGGCCGCGTCGTGCCGGGCTACGTTGCGCGTATCGTCGACGAGCGCATGCAGCCGCTGGCGCCCGGCGAGATCGGCCGGCTCGCAGTGCAGGGGCCGACCGGCTGCCGCTACCTGGACGATCCGCGCCAGCAGAACTACGTGCAGCAGGGCTGGAACCTGCCGGGCGACATGTTCACCGTGGACGAGGCCGGCTACTACTACTACCAGGCGCGCTCCGACGACATGATCGTCTCGGCCGGCTACAACATCGCCGGCCCCGAGGTCGAGTCGGCGCTGATGACGCACCCGGCGGTGGCCGAGTGCGGCGTGGTCGGCGCGCCGGACGAGGAGCGCGGCCAGATCGTCAAGGCCTACGTGGTGCCGAAACCGGGCGTGGAGGCGGGCGAGGCGCTGAAGCAGGAGCTGCAGGCGCACGTGAAGGCCGCGATCGCGCCCTACAAGTACCCGCGCGCGATCGAGTTCGTCGCCAGCCTGCCGCGCACCGAGACCGGCAAGCTGCAGCGCTTCAGGCTGCGCCAGATGGCGCAGCAGCCGGGCGGCGCGGCGTAAGCCGGCGGGCCCTGCCAGCGCACCGCAGCCCATGAACCGAACCACCTCCCCGCCGCCCCGGCTCTGGGACATCAGCCCACCGCTGTCGACCGACACGCCGGTGTGGCCTGGCGACACCCCCTTCCGGCAGGAGCCGGCCTGGACGATGGGGCCGGGCTGCCCGGTCAACGTCGCGCGCATCACGCTGTCGCCGCACTTCGGCGCGCATGCCGACGCGCCGCTGCACTACGCCGCCGACGGTGCACCGATCGGCGCGGTGCCGCTCGACGCCTACCTCGGCCCCTGCCGCGTGATCCACGCGCTCGGGGCCGCGCCGCTCATCGAGCCGCATCACGTCGAGGCCGCGCTCGCGGGCGTGCCGCCGCGCGTGCTGCTGCGCAGCTACCCCGAGTCGCCGCTCGGGCGCTGGGATCCGGACTTCTGCGCCGTCGCGCCCGGGACGATCGAGCTGCTGGCGGCGCACGGCGTGCGGCTCGTCGGCATCGACACGCCGTCGATCGACCCGCAGGACTCGAAGACGATGGACGCGCACCGCGCGGTGCGGCGCCACGGCCTCGCGATCCTCGAGGGCCTGTGGCTCGACGAGGTCGCCGCCGGCGACTACGAGCTGATCGCACTGCCGCTGCGCTTCGCGGCGCTCGACGCGAGCCCGGTGCGCGCGGTGCTGCGCACGCTCCCCTGAACCGATTCCGCCCCGCATGGACACGACGATGAACGACCCGACCCGCGAGCACTGCGCCTCGCTCGACCGCGAGGACCCGCTGGCCGCCCTGCGCGAGCGCTTCGCGCTGCCCGAGGGCCTCGTCTACCTCGACGGCAACTCGCTCGGCGCGCGGCCGCGCAGCGCCGCGGCGCGCGCCGCGCAGGTGGTGGCCGAGGAGTGGGGCGAGGGGCTGATCCGCAGCTGGAACGACGCCGGCTGGTTCGGGCTGCCGCAGCGCCTGGGCGACCGGCTCGCGCCGCTGGTCGGCGCCGGCCCCGGCGAGCTGCTCGTCACCGACACCACCTCGGTCAACCTCTTCAAGGTGCTGGCCGCCGCGCTGCGCGTGCAGGCGGCGCGCGAGCCGGCGCGGCGCGTGATCGTGTCGGAGGCGAGCAACTTCCCGACCGACCTCTACATCGCGCAGGGCCTGGCCGACTTGCTGCAGCGCGGCCACGAGCTGCGCCTGGTCGACTCGCCTCGGCAGCTGCCGGACGCCCTCGGCGCCGACACCGCGGTGCTGCTGCTCACGCACGTGAACTACCGCAGCGGCGAGATGCACGACATGCGCGCGCTGTCGGCGCTGGCGCACGAGCGCGGCGCGCTCGCGGTCTGGGACCTCGCGCACTCGGCCGGCGCGGTGCCAGTGGACCTGCGCGGCGACGGCGCCGACTACGCGGTAGGCTGCACCTACAAGTACCTCAACGGCGGCCCCGGCGCGCCGGCCTTCCTGTGGGTGGCGCCGGCGCTGCGCGAGGCCTTCTGGCAGCCGCTGTCGGGATGGTGGGGGCATGCCGAGCCCTTCGCGATGGAGAGCGGCTACCGCCCCGCCGGCGGTGTCGACCGCTTCCTGTGCGGCACGCAGGCGATCACCTCGCTGGCGCTGGTCGAGTGCGGGCTGGAGGTCTTCGAGCAGACCGACATCGCGGCGCTGCGCGCGAAGTCGCTGCGCCTGGGCGACCTCTTCATCGCGCTCGTCGAGGCGCGCTGCGGCCACCACCCGGTGCGCCTCGTCACTCCGCGCGAGCACGCGCGCCGCGGCAGCCAGGTCTGCTTCTCGCACCCCGAGGGCTACGCGGTGATGCAGGCGCTGATCGAGCGCGGCGTGATCGGCGACTTCCGCGCGCCCGACATCATGCGCTTCGGCTTCGCGCCGCTCTACAACCGCTTCACCGACGCCTGGGACGCGGTCGAGGCGCTGCGCGAGGTGCTCGACAGCGGCGCGTGGCGGGACGCGCGCTTTCAACGGCGCGGCACGGTCACCTGAGGCGATGGGCACGACGGACACCCCCGGAGGCCGATGCCCTCTGCACGACGCGCGCGGCGACAGCGAGGACGCGCGCACCGACCTCGCCGGCGAGATGAGCTACGGCGACTACCTCGCGCTGGAGCAGGTGCTGTCGGCGCAGCACCCGCGCTCGCCGGACCACAACGAGATGCTGTTCATCGTGCAGCACCAGACCAGCGAGCTGTGGATGAAGCTCGCGCTGCACGAGCTGCGCGCGGCGCGCGATTGCGTGCGCTGCGACGATCTGCCGCCGGCCTTCAAGATGCTCACGCGCGTGTCGCGCATCATGGACCAGCTGGTGCAGTCCTGGAACGTGCTCGCGACGATGACGCCGCCCGAGTACTCTGCGATGCGGCCCCACCTCGGCGCGTCCTCGGGCTTCCAGTCCTGGCAATACCGCGAGATCGAGTTCATCCTCGGCAACAAGAGCGCTGCGATGCTGCGCCCGCACGCGCACCGCCCCGAGCTGCACGCGCTGCTCGACGCGGCGCTGCGCGCGCCCTCGCTGTACGACGAGGCACTGCGGCTGATGGCGCGGCGCGGCTTCGCGATTCCCGCATCGCGCATCGAGCGCGACTGGACGCAGCCGGCGGGCCTCGACGACGCGGTCGAGGCCGCCTGGCTCGAGGTCTACCGCGAGCCGCGCACGCACTGGGAGCTCTACGAGCTCGGCGAGAAGCTGGTCGACCTGGAGGATTCCTTCCGCCAGTGGCGCTTCCGCCACGTCACGACGGTCGAGCGCGTGATCGGCTTCAAGCGCGGCACCGGCGGCACCGAGGGCGTTGGCTACCTGCGGCGGCGCCTCGACGTGGTGCTGTTCCCGGAGCTGTGGAAGCTGCGCACCGATCTCTGAGAACCGGGACGGCGGGCGGCCGCGAGCCGCGGCCCTGGGGGACGCACCCGCCCGGCATGGATGTCGCAGGATGGACTCAGGCCGCTTCGCGCAGCCGGAAGGCGCCCACCACCTGCGCGAGCCGCTGGGCCTGCTCGCGCAGGCTCTCGGCCGCGGCGCTGGATTGCTCCACCAGCGCCGAGTTCTGCTGCGTCATGCCGTCGAGCTGCGTCACGGCCTGGTTCACCTGGCCGATGCCGTCGCTCTGCTCGACCGCCGCGGCACTGATCTCGCCGATGATGTCCGTCACCCGCTGCACCGAGGTGACGATCTCGCTCATCGCCCGGCCCGCCTCCTGCGCCAGCTGCGAGCCGGACTCGATCGTCTCGACCGACGAGCCGATCAGCGTCTTGATCTCGCGCGCCGACAGCGCCGAGCGCTGCGCGAGGTTGCGGACCTCCGACGCCACCACCGCGAAGCCCCGGCCCTGCTCCCCGGCGCGCGCCGCCTCGACGGCGGCGTTGAGCGCGAGGATGTTGGTCTGGAAGGCGATGCCGTCGATGACGCCGACGATGTCGGCAATCTTCTTGGAGCTGAGGTTGATCTCATCCATGCGCTCCACCACGCGCGAGACGACCTCGCCACCGCGCCCCGCGGCCTCCGCGGCCGAGCCCGCCATCTGCTTGGCGGTGCGCGCCGACTCGGCCGACTGCCGCACCGTGCCGGTCAGCTGCTCCATCGACGCCGCGGTCTCCTGCAGGTTCGAGGCCGCCTGCTCGGTGCGGGCCGACAGGTCCTGGTTGCCGGTCGCGATCTCGGAGGACGCGGTGCGGATCGACTCCGAGGCCTGCTGCACGCTGCGCACCGACTCGGCGAGGCGCCGCTGCATCGTCGCCAGCTCCCCGACCAGCTGCTCCACCTCGTCGCGGCCCTCGGCCTCGACCTGCACCGTCAGGTCGCCGGCCGCCACCCGCCGCGCCAGCTCGCCCGCCCGTGCCAGCGGGCGCACGATCGAGCGCGACAGCAGCCATGCCAGCGCGGCGCTCGCGAGCACGCCGACGGCGATGCCGGCGACCAGCAGCGCGATGCCGTGCCGCGCGCTGTCCGCGGCAGCGACGCGTGCCTCGTCGACGCGCTTGCGCTGGTAGTCGGCGAGCGCCAGCACGGCGGCGACATAGGCGTCCGAGGTCGGCCGCAGCGTGCCCGCGATGTCGGCGTTGGAGACCTTCTCGCCGGTCTCCCGGCGCTTGATCAGCGCGTCGCGCGTGGAGCGGAAGCGATCGCCGGTGTCCTGGATCGCCGCGAACAGACGCTTCGTCTCCTCGTTGTCGGTCAGCTCGTCCAGGCGCTTGCGCACCGCCTCCGACTCCTTCGTCGTGATCTTGCGATCGGCGTTGATGCGCGAAGCGAACTCCGCGTCGTCGATCAGCAGCAGCGTCTCGGCCCGGAAGGCGCTGACCACCACCATGCCGTGCAGCCGGCTCGCAAGCACCGCGCGCTCCGCGGAGGCCCCGCCCAGATCGTCGGCGATGTCGCCCAGACCCGCCAGGCGCCAGATGCCGATCGACGCGGCGATCGACATCACCAGCATCACCACCGCGAAACCCGCGGCCAGGCGGGGCGCGAGCCGCACCCGGGCAAAAAACGATTCCATGTGTCCTGCTTCCTTTCGGCCTCGTGCGCCGGTGCCTTCCCGGGAATCCGGCCCGGGGCGGGCGCCGACGCGCAACAGGGCCTTATCGGCAGGCGGCGGCCGAAGCTTGAAGCGCAGGGAAAGGACACGGAAGCAGACGCGTGACGCAAGTCACGATCAGAAGGCCCCGGACCGCTGCGCCACGGCGGACTCAAGTGCCGCAGTCGTTCTGCTCGAACACCTCCGCCAGGGCGCAGGGAGACTCGCACAGCCCCAGCAGCAGTTCCGGGCAATCCGCGGCGCCCCAGCGGGGATCGTGAGGGCGGGCGTGCACGGGACGCCACAGGGCCGGCTGCGTGTCGGGAAGGTCTTCCGTCGACGCGTCAGCCCCGTACAGCGCACGCAGATGCCGCAAGGGGTTCCACCATCCCGACAGGGAAGGAATCGGCGCATGTCTGAGTTCCATCATGGGCGCTCCTGGTTGGTGTCGCTGATGCTGCGATGCACAAAACGTGCCCGTGGAGGAACCCCGCCGACGTCCGGGGCCCGCTTGGCGCGCCCTTTCCCTGGAAGGGCGTCCGTGATTTCGTGCAGGCCCGGCGAGGACCCGGGCGGATCGGAACCCGCCCCGCGCGCCGGGCCATGCGCAACATGTTGCATCGCAACATAAAAAGTGCCGCCAGCTTTTCAAGGAGGCAGCAGCCCGGCCGGTTCGTCCCGCGCTCGAGCACAGGCGGCCCGTCGCTCCCCGGGGACGGAGCGCGACAGAGCGGCTCCCGTCATGCAAGGTCATTTGAGGCACACGGAAAGCCGCGGGCGTGGTACATTCGGCTTTCCACATCGGCAGCGCGCCGCCCGCCCAGGGGCCGCATCCACGCCGCCGGCGTCCGGATCACGAGTTGATCTCCCTCCCTCCCCAGGGCCGCCGATCGCCATCGGCAATGCCGTCGCCCTGGCTGCCCCAGGCTTGCAGCGAATACCCCTGCCAGCCCGCGCCCGGACCGAGTTCATCCGCAGCCTGGGTGCTTCTTGCACACCTGTTTTGTCATACCCCGAACCCTCGGCATCCGAGGCGTTCGGACAGCGAAAGCGAACCATCGATACACCCATCCAGGTGGGCAAGTACCTTGTCTCCCCCCTGACCCGCCCCCTCGGGCTCGGCCGTCATGCGGCGTCCGTCTCCATCCGCACCGGTTGCGGCAGCGGCACCCATGACCGCGTCCTGCGCCTCGTACCCGAGTTCGGCTCCCCCGCCGAGGCCTTGCACTACGCCACCGCCCAGGGACTCGACTGGATCGGCGCCTGCGCGTCGCCCTCGCCCCATTCCTCCCATTCCCAGGATTGAAATCATGGCCAAAGAAGAACTGATCGAAATGAGCGGCGTGGTCGACGAGGTGCTGCCCGACTCCAGGTTTCGCGTGCTGCTGGAGAACGGTCACCGACTGGTGGCCTACACCTCCGGCAAGATGCGCAAGCACCACATCCGCATCCTCGCCGGCGACAACGTGTCGCTGGAACTCTCGCCCTACGACCTCAGCAAGGGCCGCATCACCTTCCGCCATCTCGAGCGGCGGGGTCCGTCCTCCGGGCAGGCGCGCCGACGCTGATGCTTCGTACGGTCGAATTCACTCCCTGTCGCCTGTCCGCCTTTGCGGACCGGCTTCTCACCCGCACCGGCGATAGCTGGGGCATCACTCTCAATAGGATCTACGATATGACGACTCAAACCGGCACCGTGAAGTGGTTCAACGAAGGCAAGGGCTTCGGCTTCATCGCCCCGGACGACGGCGGCAAGGACCTGTTCGCCCACTTCAAGGAAATCAAGGGCACGGGCTTCAAGACGCTGAACGAGAACCAGCGCGTCGAGTTCGAGGTCACGCAGGGCGCCAAGGGCCCGCAGGCCTCCAACATCCGGGCGCTGTAAACACGCGCCTCGCCGTTCTGCGGGCATTGCGGCAGGCCCCCGGCCTGTCCTTCCATGGAGAAGCCCGATGAAGAACTTGCAAGAAGTCACCGAGCGGGTCTGCGAACTCAAGGGCTCGCTCGTGGCGCTCGACGTGCTCGTCACCGCCATGCTGCAGGCGCTGCCCGAAGAGGCCCGCGCCGAGTTGCTGCAGCGCTATGCGGCGCACGCCGAGGTCGCCCGCGTCGCGCTGATGCACACCGCGATCTCGGAACACACGATCGCGGCGTTCGAGAACGACGTGCGCCGCACCCTGGCGCTCGCCCCGCCCGACAAGCAGCCCTTGCACGGCTGAGGGCGCAGCAGCGCCCCTGAACAGACACCCTGCCGGCAAGCAGGCGGCGCCGTCCGCCTCGTCGCCGACGAGGCCCTCCCGGATCGTGTCCACCCGAGCGGATTGCGCCGCCCTCCTGACTCTGCCTCTCAGCGCTGCCCGAAGCGGGCGTCGAGGAACAGGTCCTTGAACTCGCGCGGCTGCGAGCGCCAGTACTGGGGCGGAGCAGCCACCCTCGCACCGAGCCGGGCCGCGGCATGCCAGGGCCAGCGCGGGTCGTAGAGCATGGCGCGGGCGAGCGAGACCGCGTCGGCCTCGCCGTTGGCGATGATCGCCTCGGCCTGCTCCGGCTCGGTGATCAAGCCGACCGCGAGCGTCGGCAGGCCCACCTCGGCCTTCACGCGCTGCGCGTAGGGCACCTGGTAGCCCGGTGCGATCCTGATCGCCTGCGCCGGCGACAGCCCGCCCGTCGTGACGTGGATCGCGGCGCAGCCCCGCGCCTTCAGCGCCTGCGACAGCGCCACGGTGCCCTCGATGTCCCAGCCGCCCGGCACCCAGTCGGTGGCGGAGATGCGCGCCCAGACCGGCCGTTCGGCGGGGAAGGCGGCGCGCACCGCGTCGAACACCTCCAGAGGAAAGCGCATGCGGTTCTCGAGCGAGCCGCCGTACGCGTCGTCGCGCCGGTTGGCCAGCGGCGAGAGGAACTGGTGCAGCAGGTAGCCGTGGGCGAAGTGCAGCTCGATGCCGTCGAGTCCCAGCCGCGCGGCCCGGCGGGCCGCCGCGACGAAGTCCTCGCGCACCTTGCGCAGCCCCTCGACGTCGAGAGCCTGCGGCACGTCCTCGCCCTCGGCATGGGGCAGCGCCGAAGGGGCGACGGTCTTCCAGCCGAGCGGCTCGTGCGGCCCGATCTGCGCCCCGCCCTCCCACGGTGCGCGGGACGATCCCTTGCGGCCCGCGTGCGAGAGCTGCATCACCACCGGGATCGGCGAATGAGCGCGCACCGCCCGCAACACGCGGGCGAGCCCGGCCTCGTTCTCGTCGCAGTACAGGCCGAGGTCGAAGGGCGAGATGCGTCCCTCGGGCGACACGGCGGTCGCCTCCAGGATCAGCAGCCCGGCCCCCGACAGCGCCAGCTGCCCGAGGTGGATCAGGTGCCAGTCGCCCGGCGTGCCCTCCGTCGCGGAGTACTGGCACATCGGGGCGATGACGATGCGGTTGGCAAGGCGCAGCGCGCCGAGCTGCAGGGGCTCGAAGAGTCGGCTCATGATGGAAGGGGGCTCGGGTTGGAGGCATCGGGCGGCACGGCCCGGCGACGAGGCCGTGCAGGACGTCCCGCAGCCCGGCCATCCTAAGCGCCCTCGGCCGCCGGCGTCGCCGTCAGGGATGCAGGCGGCGCCCGGTGTTTCCGATCGCGAGGAAGCGCGCCGCCCGGCACGCCGGTTGCTCGTCCGCGAAGTCACGCGATACAAGGGCGCGTGGCGTTTCTGATGCCGCTCCGGTCCGCCAAGGGCGCCGGCCGGGTTCTCTCGTCTCACGCACCTCCGTTTGCGGCCGGTGCCGGACCGGAGCGGCCTTCTTTCGGGCGGGGGACTGTCGTTGGGAATCACCCCGGCCCGTTTCGCCCTCGGCGGTGCCCGGCACCGTGGCACCCGCTCCGTTGGGATTGGTCTGCAAGCTTCTGTCCTTTGCCGCCTTGGCATGCCGGAGCGGGTGCCGGCGCCTTCTGCGCCGTCTTCCGGTCGCAGCGCCCCGGATAAAAAGGGCCCCGACCCGACTTCGACTGCTGCTCCGAGAGCGGATGGAGGGAGAGCAAGCAGCAGCCGATACAACGTCGGGCAGGGGCCGAGGACAGGAACTACAGCCGCTTGTCGAGACTGCACTCCGATGCTCGCCGCAGTGGCACCGTGCCGCATCCCGGCGACCGGGGGTGCCGGCGCCTGCGGGCCCCCCGGCGACCAGGGGCGGGCGGCGACGGCAGTCCCCGGGAAGGCCCTGGCGCATTTGCGGTTAAACTCGCGCCCGTCATTGGGGAGTAGCGTCCTTCCTGCACGGGAAGGGCCGGCGTCAACAGACTTGCTCGTTCGAGCATGGCGCCGAGCGGTTTTCGGGACTTCGCGAGACCTTTGACCGCATCGCAACCGGAAGGGCCGGGGGCGCGCTGCGGTCGATCGTCTTCCACCGGCCCGGGTGCGCTCATGTCCTTTCTACTCTCCACCGGCGTGGTGGCCTTGGCCGAGATCGGCGACAAGACCCAGCTGCTCTCCTTCATGCTCGCGGCGAAGTTCCGCCGCCCCCTGCCCATCGTCCTCGGCATCCTCGCCGCCACCGTGCTCAACCATGGCGCCGCGGGCATGCTCGGCTCGTGGCTGAGCGAGCTGATGAGTCCCGGGGTGCTGCGCTGGGTGCTCGGCCTGTCCTTCATCGCGATGGCGGGCTGGATGCTGGTGCCCGACAAGCTCGACGAGGAAGACGCCAGGCTGCCGCGCCGCGGGGTCTTCGTCGCGACCTTCGTGGCCTTCTTCCTCGCCGAGATGGGCGACAAGACCCAGGTCGCGACGGTCGCCCTCGCCGCGCAGTACCAGGACTTCTGGGCCGTCGTGCTCGGCACGACGCTGGGGATGATGCTGGCCAACGTGCCGGCGGTCTACCTTGGCGACCGGGTCGCGCACCGCATGCCGGTGCGCGCCATCCACGCGGTGGCGGCGCTGCTGTTCGCCGCGCTCGGCATGGCGACCCTGCTCGGCCTGGGGGCGCGCTGGGGGTTCTAGGAACGCCGGGCCTTTCCTTTTCGCATCCCTACGGCGAAGTCGTCTCGACGCAGGTGCGTGCGAACCCGCTCGATGTCGGAGAGACGCCGCGGCGAATCTCGCCTCCCTGCGAAAGGAAGGCAGTCATCCCGCGGGCCGCAGTCCTCGATGCGACAGGCGGCCTCGGATGCGTTCTCGCTGCGCTGCGGGGACCGGCCCCCGGCGCAGATGGCTTTCGGCACGCGCGTTCGGCCCCTGTCCGGCGCGCGTGCGACGCAAGATTCCCAGCCGTTCAGGCGACTGCCGCCCGCCTGCTTTCGATGCGTCGGATGGCCTCGGCGGCCAGCCCGCGCAGCGTCTGCATCTCGGCCTCGTCGAAGCTGCGCGCCTCGGTTCCCGCCACGCAGAACGACCCGACGGCGTGGCCGCGGGACGTGATCAGCGGAATGCCTGCATAACAGCGCAGGCCGTCCTCGGTCACGAGCGGGTTGTCTTTCACGAGCTCGTGCGTGTGGGCGTCCTCGACCACGAACTCCGCGCTGTCCCGGACGGCGAATCGACAGAAGGCCCACTCCACCGGCGTACCTTGTGCTTCGGCGATCCAGCCGCCCACCCCATGGTGGGCCGCAACGTACTGAGCCTCGTCGAGAACGATGTTCACCATTCCGAGAGGCAGGTCGAGTTTAGTGCTCGCTTCCCGGGCGAGGTCGGAGAGGATCTCGCTGACTTCCGGCGCGAACAGATCGAGGTCGGCGATCTCCTGCAGCCTTGCGAGGTCGAGAACCGGGTCGAGTTCGGGCTTGGGAGCATGTGGATCGATCATGGCTATCCTCGTTTACTTCGAATTCAGAAGAGAAAGGGTCCGGTAGGACTTCACGCGCACCAGGAGCGAATTGGCTGCCACCATGGCCAAGCCCTTTTCCTGCTTCAGTTGCTGAAGCGCGCTCTCGATTTGTTCGAGCGGAAGTGCCCCGTTCGACCGGACCCCGGCTTGCCGGCAGGCCGCAGTCCATAGGCGGCGGGATTCCTCCTGCCCCACCAGACGGTCCAGGGACGCGAAGACGTCCTTTTCCGTGGGCGGCGCCAGGTTGTAGTTCTTTATCACTGCTGCTGTTTCCATTTGAGAACAAACCTTTCCGAGGAGAACATGTCTGACTCCGTCAGGCGACTGGAAACACTCGGGGGACGTCGGCGGTACTTCAGCGCTCCTCAGCCCGAGTTTTTCCAGGACGGCACCAACCAGGGATATCGGCCCTCGGTCCCGGGACTTGAGGAATGATCCGGCACCCAGATACTGGTCTGTCTCGCTCGACAGCATGGGAGGAGCGGGCTCCCTATGCAGGCGGGCATTCCGTCTCCGGCAACGACGACTGGCGTACGGGGGCTCTGTTGCACAAATGAATTGAGGGGGAGCTTCCCCTGACCCCGGGCGGAGTTAT
>NZ_QXMG01000085.1 GCF_003569765.1 Caldimonas tepidiphila
GCGACGATCAACCGGCTGTGCGGCTCGGGGCTGGACGCGGTGGGCACGGCCGCGCGCGCGATCAAGGCCGGCGAGGCCGGGCTGATGATCGCCGGCGGGGTGGAGAGCATGAGCCGCGCGCCGTTCGTGATGCCCAAGGCCGAGAGCGCGTTCAGCCGCAGCAACGCGGTCTACGACACGACCATCGGCTGGCGCTTCGTGAACCCGCTGATGAAGGCGCAGTACGGCGTGGACTCGATGCCGGAGACGGCGGAGAACGTGGCGAGCGAGTACGGAATCGGGCGGGAGGACCAGGACAGGATGGCCTACGCGAGCCAGATGCGCGCGGTGGCGGCGCAGGAGGCGGGGCATCTGGCGCGCGAGATCGTGCCGGTGACGATCCCGCAGAAGAAGGGCGAGGCGGTCATCGTCGCGAAGGACGAGCATCCGCGCCAGACGAGCCTGGAGGCGCTGGCCAAGCTCAAGGGCGTGGTGCGCCCGGACGGCACGGTGACGGCGGGCAACGCCTCCGGGGTCAACGACGGGGCGTGCGCGCTGCTGCTGGCCGACGAGACCTCGGCGGCGAAGCAGGGGCTGGTGCCGAAGGCGCGCGTGGTGGGCATGGCCACCGCGGGGGTGGCGCCGCGGGTGATGGGGATCGGGCCGGCGCCGGCCACCGAGCGGGTGCTGGCGCTGACGGGGCTGAAGCTCGAGCAGCTCGACGTGATCGAGCTCAACGAGGCGTTCGCGGCGCAGGGCCTGGCGGTGCTGCGGCTGCTGGGGCTGAAGGACGACGACGAGCGCGTCAACGCCTGGGGCGGGGCGATCGCGCTGGGCCACCCGCTGGGCGCGTCGGGTGCGCGACTTGCCACGACGGCGGTGAACCGGCTGCACGCCACGGGCGGGCGCTACGCGCTGTGCACGATGTGCATCGGCGTGGGTCAGGGCATCGCGCTCATCCTCGAGCGCGTCTGAGCCCGGCCGCTTGCGCCAGCCCGGGACGGCGGCCCCGGCACGAAGCCGCACCTCGGAAAACAGGAGACAAGCAATGCGCAAGACACTTCCTTCGGTGGGCGGCAGGCGCCGCCTCCTCGGCCTCGGCCTCGCCTCGATGGCGGCCGGCCTGCTCGGCGCGGTGCCCGGCGTGGCGGGCGCGCAGGCGGCCTTCCCGAGCAAGCCGATCACGATCATCGTGCCGTTCTCGGCGGGCGGCACCACCGACATCCTGGCGCGCCTGATCGGCCAGCAGCTCGGTCCCGAGCTCGGCGGCCAGACGGTCGTGATCGACAACCGGGCCGGCGCGGGCGGCAACATCGGCGCGCAGGCCGCGGCGCGCGCGGCGGCCGACGGCCACACGCTGTTCATGGGCACCGTGGGCACGCATGCGATCAACGCCAGCCTCTACAAGAAGCTGCCCTACGACCCGGTGAAGGACTTCGCGCCGCTGACGCGCGTGGCGGTGGTGCCCAACCTGCTGGTGACGCACCCTTCCGTGCCGTTCAAGACGGTGCCGGAGATGATCGCCTACGCCCGCGCCAACCCGGGCAAGCTCACCTTTGGCTCGCCGGGCAACGGCAGCTCGCCGCACATCTCGGGCGAGCTGTTCAAGAGCCTGGCGAAGGTCGACATGCAGCACATCCCCTACAAGGGCAGCGCACCGGCGATGTCGGACCTGCTCGGCGGGCAGATCGACGTGATGTTCGACAACATGCCCTCGGCGCTGCCGCACGTGAAGAGCGGCAAGCTGCGCGCGCTCGCCGTCACGCCGGCCAGGCGCTCGCCTGAGCTGCCGTCCGTGCCGACCCTGGCCGAGGCCGGCGTGCCCGGCTACGAGGCGACCTCCTGGTTCGGGCTGTACGCCCCGGCCGGCACGCCGCCGCAGGTGCTGTCGCGGCTGCACGGGGCGCTCACGAAGGTGCTGGCCAGCCCCGAGGTGCAGAAGAAGATCGCCGAGCAGGGCGCGGAGCCGGTGAGCGAGACGCCCGAGGAGTTCGCCGCCTTTATGCGCCGCGAGACCGAGAAGTGGGCCCGGGTGGTCCGCGAGTCGGGCGCCAGCATCGACTGAGACCGGGGGGCGGCTGCGGCGCGGGCCGCCCTCCGCTCGGATGAATCCGGGCTCTTCATGCGCAGTCCTGTCAGGTCCGGCCTGCCCGACCAAACAATTCCGCATAAGGACATATGAAAAACTTCGTCGCCGGCGGCAGCTAAGTTCCCTATCGTCACGAACCTCACCGTTCGTGCCTGGCTCGCCAGGACCTGCCGCAGCATGAAAATCCGCGCCCTCGACCTCAGCTCCAGCCCGATCAACGCGGAGCACCAGGCCCTCGGCCTGCCCCCGGTGGAGGACGTCGTCTCCCACCCCGAGAACCACCCGGTGCTGCGCGTGGCGATGTGGTCCGCGGTGACGATCCTCGCCAGCCTGCTGCTGGCGGTCGCATGGCGCTTGTTCAGCGGCGAGAACGGCGTCGCCGGCGGCCTCGGCATCATCGAGGGCGCATTGACCAGCCCGGTGTTCTGGAGCGCGGTGGCGGTCGGCTTCCTGGCGCAGGTCATCGACGGTGCGCTCGGCATGGCCTACGGCGTGACTGCCACCACCTTCTTGCTGAGCGCCGGCGCGACGCCGGCCGGCGCGAGCGCCGCGGTGCACATCGCCGAGGTCTTCACCACCGGGCTGTCGGGCATCTCGCACGTCAAGCTCGGCAACGTCTGCCGCAAGCTCTTCGTGCGCCTGCTGGTGCCGGGCATCATCGGCGCGATCCTGGGCGCGGTGCTCGTCACGCAGGTCGACGGCAAGGCGCTCAAGCCCTACATCTCGGCCTACCTGCTGTGCCTCGGCCTCTACATCCTCGTCAAGGCCTATTTCCAGGTGATCAAGCGCAACAAGGAGCCGCGCCATGTCGCGAAGCTCGCGCTGGTGGGCGGCTTCGTCGACGCCGCCGGCGGCGGCGGCTGGGGGCCGGTCGTCACCAGCAACCTGATCGGCGCCGGCAGCGATCCGCGCACCACGATCGGCTCGGTGAACTTCGCCGAGTTCTTCCTGACCCTCTCCAGCGCCACCGCCTTCATCCTGCTGGCGGGCGAGCCCACCACCTGGATGATGGTGGCCGGCCTGGTGTTCGGCGGCATGTTCGCCGCGCCCTTCGCCGCGCTGCTGTGCAAGCGACTGTCGGCGCGCACGCTGATGACGATCGTCGGCTGCCTGATCGTCGTGGTCAGCAGCTGGAACATCTACAGCGCGCTGAAGTGAGGACCGCCGCCGCCGCAGCGCGGCGGGCGGATCAGCCGCGCGGCGGCGGCAGGGCCATCGCGAAGGCGCGCCGGCCGTGGCGCTTGACCTCGTACAGCGCCTCGTCGGCATGCTGCAGCAGTTCGCGCCGGCTCCCGGCGTGCAGCGGATGGCAGGCGATGCCGATGCTTGCGCCGATGTGGGCTTGCAGGCCGCCGTCGATCTCCACCGGCTCGGCCATCGACTCGACGATCGCGAGCGCGATCTCCCCCAGCGAGCGGTCGTCCGGGCCGCAGTTGTAGAGCGCGACGACGAACTCGTCGCCGCCGATGCGGCCGACCAGGTCGGAGGAGCGGCGCACCGCCGCCGACAGGCGCTGCGCACAGCGCAGCAGCACCTGGTCGCCCGCCTTGTGGCCGAGCCGGTCGTTGACCTGCTTGAAGCCGTCGAGGTCGATGTAGAGCAGCGCCACCGGCTCCTGCCGCGCGGCGGCGTCCTGCACGAAGCGGTCGAGCATCGCCAGGCTGCCGGCGCGGTTCTTCAGCCCGGTGAGGCTGTCATGCTCGGCCTGATGCCGGATCAGGTGCTCGGCCCGCTTGCGCTCGGTGATGTCGTACATCACGCCCTCGATCAGCCCGCGCGGCCGGCCCTCGGCGGGATCGGGCGGCCGGTCGGCCTCGGCCTCCCCGGCCGGGCCCTGCACCGAGATCAGGCAGTGCACCCAGCGCCCGCTTCCTCCCTGCTGCCGCAGCTCGAGGTCGACGGACACCGTCTCGCCCCGCTCGCGCGAGCGATGCACCATCTGCAGCACGCGCTCGGGCTGCGCGAACACGGTGCACAGCAGGTCCTTGCCCCCCAGGCGCCGCATCTCGTCCAGCGACAGGCCGACGAGCTTCTGCACCGTCGGGTTGCCGTTGATGAGGCGGCCCTGCTCGTCGAGCACGAAGATGCCGGCGCTGGTCGAGTCGAAGATCTGGCGGTACTGCGCCTCCATCGCCTCGACCTCCGCGCGCAGCTCGCGCTCGCGCTGCAGCGCGGCCAGGTTGGCCTGCAGCAGCGTGTTGGCGCTGGAGATCAGCATGCCGATCTCGTCGGCGCGGTGCAGCGGCCGCGTCGGCAGCCGGTAGGCGCTGCCGGGCTGCACGGTGCGCAGCTCGCGCGACAGCCAGCGGATCGGCCCGGTGACGATGCGCGCGGACAGGACGGAGATCGCGCCCGCCACCAGCAGCCCGTAGCAGACGATCAGCCCGGTGAGCGTGGAGGCCTGGGCGCGCGCGTCGGCGCGCAGCCGCCGCATGTCGGCCAGGAGGCGCAGCCGCCCGAGCGGCTCCTGCGCGTCGAAGGGCGAGTGCAGCGCTTGCTCGACGACCAGCGCGGCGCCGGCGTCGCGCCCGGGCATCGCGCCACGGCTCATCAGCGGCCGGCCCTGCAGGTCGAGGATCTCCACCTGAGCCACCGCCGCGTTGGCGGCCACGCCCTCGATCACCTCGCGCAGCAGCAGCGGGTCGGCGGTGAAGGCGGCGATCGCCGCGGTCTTCTCGATCGCGCCGAGCAGGTCGCGCAGCGTGGTCTGGCCCTTGTCGATCTCGCGCTGGTAGCCGAGCTGGAAGGCCACCAGGCCGCCGAGGGTCGTGAACAGCGCCGTGACGAGCAGCAGGATCAGCAGGAAGCGCGCCTGCAGGCCCTGGTCCCGCCAGACGTCGAGCAGCCGTCTCAAGGCGCTTCCTTCAGCACCAGCACCGTGCGCACGCCGGCGTCGGTCGGCGCCGTCGTCAGGTAGCCGATCGCGCTCGGGTTGCGCCGCACCATGTCGAGCATCACCGCCTCGTTCGGCAGCGACTGCGGCGGCAGCGTCTGGCCGCTGAACATCAGCCGTGCCCAGTAGCTGTTGAGCTGCGCCGGGCTCATGCCGACCAGCGCGCGGTAGAAGCGCGCCCGCACCGCGTCGTCGCGCGGCAGATCGAAGGGCAGCGCGAAGTCGCCGCCGGCGAAGGCGCGGGTGCGACCCATGAACAGGTCGACCGCCTCCTTCTGGCTCAGCGCGCGCACCGGGTTGGCGGCGTGCACGATGACGTGGAGGTCGGCCGCGGAGGTGGAAGCCGCCAGCGACAGCGCAAGGGCCAGCAGGCCGCGCCCGATCGAGAGTCCGATGCCCATCGCGCGCTCAGAAGATGAAGTCCAGCGCTGCGGAGACGAGGTTCACCTGCTGCGGCTCCAGCGAGGTGGCGCCCCACAGCCCGGCACCGGCGCGCGCGACGCGCACCCGGTCCCATTGCAGCTTCAGCGCGACGCGGTCGTCGAGATCCCATCGCAGCCCAGCCGACAGCGTGTTCTGCTCGATGCGCGACATGTTGATCGCGTACATCGCTCCCGTGCCCAGCGCCTGGGCCTGCGCGGCCTGCGCCGCGCCGAGCACCGGCGCGAGCGCGGCGGTCCAGTCGGGCGTGCCGACCGCGCCATGGCGGGGACGCACATGACTGAGCACGCCGAACAGCGTCGCGTCGCCGTGCCGCCACGCCAGGCCGGTGTAGGCGCTGTGCCCGTCCACCGCATGCGACTCGCTTTGCACCATCGCGAACTCGCTCTGCCACTGCCAGGCGCCTTGCGTCCAGACCAGGCCGAGCGCGCCGTAGGTCCCCTTGTCTGCGGAGGGCAGCCGCCCGCGCAGTTGCCGGGCCTCGGCGGCGACTGCGGCCACCGGCAGCTGGCCGATCCCGTCGAGCCCTGCCGCGATCGTGCTCATCGGGGCGTCCCCCCCGGAGCTCCGGGCCGATGCCCGCGACAGCGTCCCCTTCAGCAGCCAGGGGCCGTGCTCGTGCTGCAGCGTTGCACCGAGGACGTGGTCGAAGTCGACGTGGATCGAGCCCTGCCCGCGGGCGAAGGCCATGGTCTCGTGCATGCGGCCGGCGAACACGGTGAGCTGCCAGCGCCCCGCGCCCTGCATCCAGCCGTGGCGGAGATCGACCCCGTCCAGCACCTCGGGAATCCAGCCGTAGAACTCGGGCATTGGCCGCACCCAGGGGTAGGCGAAGCCGACATGGCGGTAGTCGGCGAGCAGGTAGAGGTCGGGGCTGAGGCGGCCGGCGCGCAGGCGCAGGTCGGGCCGCGGCTCGTAGGAGGCGAAGGCCCACTGCAGGCTGTCGGCCGCGGGCGTCTCGGGCAGCCGGGACCGCAGCAGGCCCTGCACCACGAACTCCCATTGCTGGCTGGTGCGCAGGTTGGCCTGCAGGCCCAGGCGCGTGTCGACGTCGGCGCGCCACTCCCGGGTGGAGTCGGTGCCCTGCGTGCGACCGCTGCGGAAGGTGTGGCTGTCGGCGGCATCGTTGCCGACCCAGCCGAGCGTGCCGAAGCCGCTCAGGCGCAAGCCGGTGCCGGTGGCGACGCCCTCACTCGCCGCCTGGGCAAGGCCGAGCGCGAGGCACAGCGCCGTGGCGCACGCGGCACGGACGGGACGGAGGTGGAGGCGGAACATGGCGGGCGATTGTCCCGCCGCGCCCGGCGCTGGATGGGCCGAGGAGCGCCGCGAATGCGGCGCAGTTCCGGTGAACCGGCGTCGCCGCCCGGCGGCGGCCTCGCCTCAGGTGCCGACGTAGTTGGGCCCGCCGCCGCCTTCCGGGGTGACCCAGACGATGTTCTGCGTGGGGTCCTTGATGTCGCAGGTCTTGCAGTGCACGCAGTTCTGCGCGTTGATCTGCAGCCGTTGCCCGCCGCCCTCGGCCTCGACGAACTCGTACACGCCTGCAGGGCAGTAGCGGCTCTCGGGGCCGGCGTACTGCGCGAGGTTCACCTCCACCGGCACGGACGTATCCTTGAGCGTGAGGTGCGCGGGCTGGTTCTCCTCGTGGTTGGTGTTGCTGAGGAACACCGAGGAGAGCCGGTCGAATGAGAGGACACCGTCGGGCTTCGGGTACTCGATCTTCTTGCACTGCTCGGCCGGCAGCAGGTAGCTGTGGTCCGGGGCCTTCCTGTGCACGGTCCACGGCGGGTTCTTCACGCCGAGCTTCGGGAGCAGCCACTGCTCGATGCCGGTCATGAGCGTCGCGGTGTTGCGCCCCTTCTTGAACCACTGCTTGAAGTTCTTGGCCTGGTTGAGTTCCGCGTGCAGCCAGCTCGCTTCGAAGGCCTCGGGGTAGGCCGAGAGTTCGTCGTGCTGGCGCTGCTGGCCGAGGGCTTCGAAGGTGGCCTCCGCGCACAGCATGCCGGTCTTGATCGCCGCGTGGCTGCCCTTGATGCGGCTGGCGTTGAGGTAGCCGGCCTCGCAGCCGACCAGCGCGCCGCCGGGGAACACGGTCTTGGGCAGCGACAGCAGCCCGCCCGCGGTGATCGCGCGCGCGCCGTAACTCACGCGCTTGCCGCCCTCCAGGTGCTTCCTGATCACCGGGTGGGTCTTGAAGCGCTGGAACTCCTCGAAGGGCGACAGCCACGGGTTCTTGTAGTCCAGCCCGACCACGAAGCCGATGTAGACCTGGTTGTTCTCGGCGTGATAGAGGAAGGAGCCGCCGTAGGTGTCGGGCTCGAGCGGCCAGCCGGCGGTGTGCACGACGAGCCCGGGGCGGTGGCGCGCCGGGTCGATCTCCCACACCTCCTTGAGCCCGATGCCGTAGCTCTGCGGGTCGCGGCCTTCATCCAGGCGGAAGCGCTCGATGAGCTGCTTGCCCAGGTGCCCGCGCGAGCCCTCGGCGAAGATCGTGTACTTCGCCAGCAGCTCCATGCCGAGCTGGAAGGCGTCGGTGGGCTCGCCGTCACGGCCGATCCCCATGTTGCCGGTGGCGACGCCGCGCACCGAGCCGTCCTCGTTGTAGAGCACCTCCGCGGCGGCGAAGCCGGGGAAGATCTCCACGCCCAGCGCTTCGGCTTGGCTGCCCATCCAGCGCACGACGTTGCCGAGGCTGACGATGTAGTTGCCGTGGTTCTGGAAGCACTCGGGCAACAGTGCCGGGGGCGGGGCCTGCGCGCCGCCCTCGCTCAGGAACAGGAACTCGTCCTGCGTCACCGCCTGGTTCAGCGGCGCGCCGAGCTCTTTCCAGTCGGGCAGCAACTCGGAGAGCGCGCGCGGGTCCATGATCGCGCCGGAGAGGATGTGCGCGCCGGGCTCAGAGCCCTTCTCGAGCACGCACACCGAGACCTCGCGGTCCTGGGCGGCGGCGAGCTGCTTGAGGCGGATCGCGGTGGCGAGGCCCGCCGGGCCGGCGCCGACGATCACCACGTCGTATTCCATCGATTCGCGCGGGCCGTACTGGGCCAGCAGCGCTTGAGAACTGACCGAAGCCATCACTGGAAGTCCATTTCGTTGTGGGGGCGGTGCAGAACCGCCTCCGGGCGCGACCGGGGCACGTCGGTCACCGGGCCCGGCGCCGCTGTGCCGCCGCCGGGTGACGAGGGCGCGGCCGCCGGAGCGTCGGCCCACGGGCCGGGTTCGTCGAACTCGCGGGTGCGTTCGCGCAGCTCCCGCAGGCACCGGATCAGCAGTCCCATTCCGAATCCTCCCCCCGTCCCGCGGTCCGCGTCGAAGTCGATCAGAGCCTCTCGATCAGCTCGGGCACGGCCTGGAACAGGTCGGCCTCGAGCGCGTAGTCCGCGACGCCGAAGATCGGCGCCTCGGGGTCCTTGTTGATCGCGACGATCACCTTGGAGTCCTTCATGCCGGCGAGGTGCTGGATCGCGCCGGAGATGCCGCAGGCCACATACAGCTGCGGCGCCACGATCTTGCCCGTCTGCCCGACCTGCCAGTCGTTGGGCGCGTAGCCCGCATCGACCGCCGCGCGGCTCGCGCCCAGGGCGGCGCCGAGCTTCTCGGCCAGCGGCGTCAGCACCTCGCCGAACTTCTCGCTGCTGCCCAGCGCGCGGCCGCCCGAGACGATCACCTTGGCCGCGGTCAGCTCCGGGCGGTCGCTCTTCGTCACTTCGCGGCCGACGAAGCTGGAGAGGCCTGCGTCGGCCACCGCCGCAACGCTCTCGATGGCGGCCGAGCCGCCCGAGGCCGGTGCCGCGTCGAAGCCGGTGGTGCGCACCGTGATCACCTTCACCGCGTCGCTGCTCTGCACCGTCGCGATCGCGTTGCCGGCGTAGATCGGGCGCTCGAAGGTGTCGGCGCTCACGACCCTGGTGATGTCGGAGAGCTGCGCCACGTCGAGCCTGGCCGCCACGCGCGGGGCGACGTTCTTGCCCGAGGCGGTGGAGGGAAAGAGCAGGTGGCTGTAGCCGGGCGCGAGCGCCAGCACCTGCGCCGCGAGGTTCTCGGCCAGGCCTTCGGCGAGCGCCGGCGAGTCGGCGTGCAGCACCTTGGCCACGCCCGCGATGCGCGAGGCGGCCTCGGCGGCCCCGGCCGCGTTCGCGCCCGCCACCAGCACGTGCACCTCGCCGCCGCATGCGGCGGCCGCGGTCACGGCGTTGAGCGTGGCGCCCTTGATCGATCGGTTGTCGTGTTCGGCAATGACGAGTGCGCTCATGTTCAGATCACCTTCGCTTCGTTCTTCAGTTTCTCGACCAGCGCCGCCACGTCGGCGACCCTGACGCCGGCGCTGCGCTTCGCAGGCTCGGCGACCTTCAGCGTCTTCAGCCGCGGCGCGAGGTCCACGCCGAGCGTGTCGGCCTTGACCGTCTCGAGCGGCTTCTTCTTGGCCTTCATGATGTTGGGCAGCGTCACGTAGCGCGGCTCGTTCAGGCGCAGGTCGGTCGTGACGACCGCCGGCAGCGCGAGCGACAGCGTCTCGAGGCCGCCGTCGACCTCGCGCGTGACCTGCAGCCGCCCGTCGGCGAGCGCCACCTTGCTCGCGAAGGTCGCCTGCGGCAGACCGGCCAGCGCGGCGAGCATCTGCCCGGTCTGGTTGCAGTCGTCGTCGATCGCCTGCTTGCCGAGGATCACCAGCTGAGGCTGCTCGCGCTCCACCAGCGCCTTCAGCAGCTTCGCGACCGCGAGCGGCTGCAGCTCGGCATCGGTCTCGACCAGGATCGCGCGGTCGGCGCCGACCGCCATCGCGGTGCGCAGCGTCTCCTGGCACTGGGCGGGGCCGCAGGACACCGCGATCACCTCGGTGACGAGGCCCTTCTCCTTCAACCGCACCGCCTCCTCGACGGCGATCTCGTCGAAGGGGTTCATGCTCATCTTGACGTTGGCGAGGTCCACGCCGCTGCCGTCGGATTTCACGCGGACCTTGACGTTGTAGTCGACGACCCGTTTCACGGGCACGAGTGCTTTCATGAGGGCTTCCTTCCGTGGGAGGAGAACGAGGGGAGGGGGGTGGCGAAGGGTGCGAGGCGGCGCAGCGCCTCGTGCATCTGTTGTTCGAGCCGTGCGACGATCGCGGCCAGCGGTTCGAGTCGGTCGACGAAGGCAAGCGCATGGCCGGCGGCCAGCAGCCCCTTCGACCAGTCGCCGCTGCGGTAGGCCTCGCGGCCGATGCGGCCCGAGACCAGCGGCATCAGGTCCTGGATCGTCAGGCCCGGCTGCGCGGCCTCCAGCGCCTTCACCGCGGCGGTGGTCTCGTTGCGCAGGCTGCGCACGGTGTTGCCGACGCTCTGCATGCACAGCTCGGTGTCGGTGGGCTGCGCCTCGACGAGGCGGCGCTTGTAGTCGGCATGGGCCCGGACCTCGTCGGCGACGACGAAGCGGGTGCCGATCACGACGCCCGAGGCGCCCATCGCGAGCGCCGCGAGGACCTGCGAGCCGTGGCCGATGCCGCCGCCGATCAGGTAGGGGACCTGAAGCCGGCTTTCGGCCCAGGCGGCGTTGACGATCGTGCCGACCATGTCCATGCCGGGATGGCCGCCGCACTCGGCGCCGACGATCGCCACCGCGTCGGCGCCGACCGACGCGGCCTTCACCGCGTGGCGCACGGCCGGCACCTTGTGCAGCACCTTCACGCCGGCGTCCTTGAGCAGCGGCATGTACTCCTCGGGGTTGCGTCCCGAGGTCTCGACGAAGCGCACGCCTTCTTCGACGATCGTCTCGAACACCTCGCGGGTCTTCTCGCCCGGCACGAGCTTGGGCAGCATCGAGACGTTGACGCCGAAGGGGCCGCCCTCGCACAGATCACGGCAGCGCCGGATCTCGGCGCGCAGCGCCTCGCGCTCGGGGAAGCTCGCGGCGGTGACGAAGCCGATCAGGCCGGCGCGCGACGCGGCGGCGACGTACTCCGCGTCGGCGAGCCACATCAGGCCGCCGGCGACGATCGGCAGCCGCGTGCCGAACAACGCGGTGACCGGGGTGGGCCAGGAGGGCGCTTGCATCGGGGCGGTCCTTCGCTGCGCTGCCGGCTCAGTCGGCCGCGATGTTCTTGTCGCGGATCACCTTGCCCCACTTCTCGTAGTCGCGGCGGATGCGCTCGCCCATCTGCTCGGGCGTCTGGTAGGCGGCGAAGGTGCCGGCTGCCTTCAGCTTCTCCTGCACGGTGGCGTCGGCGAGCGCCTGCTTCAGCGAGTCCGACAGGCGGGCGACCACATCCTTCGGTGTGCCGGCCGGCACGACCAGGCCGCCCCAGGACACCGCGTCGAAGCCGGGGAAGCCCTGCTCGGAAATCGTCCTCACGTCGGGCGTGAAGGGCACGCGCTGCGGCGAGCCGACCGCGATCGCCCGCAGCTTGCCCGACTGGATGTGCGGCAGCGCCGCGACCATGTCGGAGTACATCAGCGGCACCTGGCCCCCGATCACGTCGGTGATGGCCGGCGCGCCGCCCTTGTAGGGGACATGCTCCATCTCGAACTTGCCGAGCGACTTCAGCGACTCCATCGTCAGGTGGCCGAAGCTGCCCTTGCCCGAGCTGGTGTAGTTCAGCCGGCCCTTCTCGGCGCGCGCCGCCTCGATCATCTGCTGCAGGTTGTTCACGCCCGGCAGGGACTGCGGGTTGACCACCACGACGATCGGCAGGTCGTAGGCAGTGCCGATCGGTGCGAAGTCGCGCAGCATGTCGTAGCTGGCGTTCCTGTAGAGGTGCGGCGCGAGCAGCGTCGGCGTGGCCAGCATCATCAGCGTGTAGCCATCGGCCGGGCTCTTCGCGACCGCGGCCGCGGCGATCGCGCCGGAGGCGCCGGCGCGGTTCTCGACCACCACGGTCTGCCTGAGCTGCTGGCCCATCTTCTCGCCGATGAGGCGCGTCGCGACGTCGGTCGGGCCGCCGGGCGGGAAGGGCACGACGATCTTGATCATCTTGCTCGGGAAGGCCTGCTGCGCGAAGGCGAGGCCGGCGGGCAGTGCGAGGGCGAGCGCGAGCAGGCTGCGGCGGACGGTGCCGCGGAAGGCGGGCTTGGACATGGGCTTGTCTCCAGGTTTCGGTGATCGGGGGCGCTCAGACGACGCCGCGGTCCTTGAGCTGCGCGAGCTGCTCGTCGGACAGGCCCGCGAGCGAGGCGAGCACCTCACGGGTGTCGCCGCCGAGCTGCGGCGGCGGGCGGCGCACCGGCGGGCGCTCGCCGTCGAAGCGGTAGGGCGGTGCGAGCACCGGCGTGCTGCCGGCCTCGGGGTGCGGCTGCTGCGTCACCAGCCCGCCGCGCACCGCGCGCGGCGAGGTCAGCGCCTCGTGCAGGCCGAGCACCTCGCCGCAGGGGATGCCGCAGGCGTTCAGCCGCGCGAGCAGCTCCTGGCGCGGACGGGCCGCGAGCTCGCGGTTGATCTCGGGCAGCAGCACGGCGCGGTTGGCCGAGCGCTCCAGGTTGGTCGCGAAGCGCGCATCGTCCGCGAGCTCCGGTCGGTCGATCACCTCGCGGCAGAAGCGCTGGAACTGCGCGTTGTTGCCGACCGTGATCACGAGCGGGCCGTCCGCCGCGTCGAACACGCCGTAGGGCACGATCGACGGGTGCGCGTTGCCGTAGCGCGGCGGATCCTCCCCCTGCAGCAGCGCCTCCAGCCCGTAGTAGGCGGTGATCATCAGCCCGCAGTCGAACAGCGCCATCTCGATGTGGCGGCCCTGGCCGGTCTTCTGGCGCTCGTAGAGCGCGGCGAGCACCGCCTGCGCCGCGTACATGCCGGTGAACATGTCCACCGCGGCGACGCCGAACTTCAGCGGCGGGCGGTCCGCCTCACCGTTGAGCGCCATCAGGCCCGCCTCGCCCTGCACCAGCAGGTCGTAGCCGGGGCGCGAGGCCTCCGGGCCGCTGCGGTCGTAGCCGGAGATCGAGCAGTAGACCAAGCCCGGGTTCTCCGCGCGCAGCTGCTCCCAGCCCAGGCCCATCTTCTCGACGCCGCCGAACTTGAAGTTCTGGATCACGACGTCGCTCTGGCCCGCGAGCTTGCGCGCGATCTCCAGCCCCTCAGCCGACAGCAGGTCGAGCGTCACCGAGCGCTTGTTGCGGTTGACGCTGTTGAAGTAGGAGGTCTCGGTGCGCCCCACGCGCAGGCCCCAGTCGCGCGTGTCGTCGCCGCGCTTCGGGTGCTCGACCTTGATCACCTCGGCGCCCAAGTCGCCGAGCACCATGCCGCACAGCGGCCCGGCCAGCACACGCGACAGGTCGAGCACGCGCACGCCGGCCAGCGGCAGCGCGGAAGGGGTGGGAGCGGTGGAAGGGGTCGTCATGGCTTGTCCTTGCCGGCGGCGGCGCGCAGCGCGCCGAAGTCCGCCGGGCGTTTCTCGAAGAAGGCCGCGATGCCCTCGGCGGATTCGGCGTCGCCGAGCGACTCGACCATGTGGTCGGCCTCGCGCTCGAGTTGCGCGTCGAGCGCGGCGCCGGGGGCGTGGCGGCACAGGTCCTTGATGCGCGCCATCGCGCGCGCCGGGCCGGCGGCCAGCCGCGCGGCGAGCGCCACCGCCTCGGCCTCGGCGCAGCCGGTGTCGGCGAGCCGGTTGACTGCGCCGAAGGACGCGAGCCGCTCGGCGCCGATGCGCTCGCCGCCCAGGCACAGCTCGGTCAGCAGCTGGCGCGGCAGGAACTCGGCGAGGAAGGCGGTGGCGCCGCCGTCCGGGCTCAGGCCCACCTTCACGTAGGCGACCGAGAAGTAGGCCTGGCGCGCCATCACGAGCAGGTCGCAGGCGAGCGCGAGCGACACGCCCGCGCCGGCCGCGCCGCCCTCGACGGCGGCGACCACCGGCTTGGCGCAGTCGCGGATCGCGCGCACCAGGCCGTGCAGGCCTTCCAGGCGCTCGCGCCGTTCGGCGGGCGCCAGCTCGCGGCGGCGCGCCAGCTGGCGCAGGTCGCCGCCGGCGCAGAAGAAGCCGCCGGCGCCAGTCAGCACGATCGCGCCGACCGAGGCGTCGGCCTGCGCGTCGGCCAGCGCCGCCTTCAGCGCGGCGTAGAACTGCGGCGACAGCGCGTTGCGCGCGGCCGGGTTGTTGTTGACGAGCACCCGAACCGGGCCCTCGTCGCGCACGAGCAGCACGTCGTCCATCGTCTTCAGCCCCGGCCGAGCGCGACGAAGCGCTCCAGGTGGTGATCCTCGTCGCCGAGCTGGTGGTCGATCATCACCAGGCGCTTGGCGTAGTGCGCCAGCGGCAGCTCCCAGGTCATACCGATGCCGCCGTGCAGCTGGATGCACTCCTCGGCAACCTGCGTGCCGACGCGGCCGATGGTGTACTTCGCGGCCGACAGCGCGCGCTCGCGCGCCACGCGGTCCCCGCCGTCGAAGGCGGCCGCCGCGTTGATCAGCGCCGAGCGCGCCTGCTCGACCTCGAGCAGCAGGTCGGCCATGCGGTGCTGCAAGGCCTGGAAGCTGCCGATCGGCACGCCGAACTGCTTGCGGGTGCGCAGGTACTCGAGCGTCGCGTCCTTGGCCGCGTCCATCGCGCCGACGGCTTCCGCGCACAGCGCGAGGATGCCGGCGCCGGTGACGCGCTCGATCGTCGCGAAGGCCGCGCCTTCGGCGCCGAGCAGCGCGTCGGTGCCGACCTCGACGCCGTCGAGCACGAGTTCGGCCGCGTGGCCGCCGTCGATCAGCGGGTAGCCGCGCTGCGACAGGCCCGGCGTGCCGGCCTCGATCAGGAACAGCGAGAGGCCGGTCTCGTCGTCGACCGCCCCGGAGGTGCGGGCGCTGACGACGAACACCTCGGCCGCGTCGCCGTTGAGCACGACGGCCTTGGCACCGTCGAGCACCCAGCCGCCCTCGGAACGGAGCGTGGCGCGCGTCGCGACGCGCGAGAGCTCGTGGAAGGACTCCGGCTCCTCGTGCGCGAAGGCGGCCAGCCGCGTGCCGGCGATGATCGCGTCGAGCTGCGCGCGCTGCGCCTCGTCGCCCGCGGCGGCGATCGCGCCGCCGGCGAGCACCGCCGAGCCGAGGAAGGGCTCGACCACCAGGCCGCGGCCGAGCTGCTCGAACACCACCGCGATGTCGAAGCCGGCGCCGCCGAAGCCGCCGTCCTCCTCGCGGAACAGCGCGCCCACGGCGCCGAGCTCGGCGAAGTGGCCCCAGAGCTTGGGGCTGTAGCCACGCTCGGAGCGGGCCACCGCGTCGCGGGTCTCGAAGCCGTACTGCTCGCGCACGAAGCGCTCGAGCGTGTCCGCCAGCATGCGGCGGTCTTCGGTGTGCGTGAAGTTCATCGGCGTGTCCTCACAGGCCGAGGATCATCTTGGAGATGATGTTCCTCTGGATCTCGTTGGAGCCGCCGAAGATCGACAGCTTGCGGTTGTTGAAGTACTGGGCGGCGGCGGCGGCGGCCTCCTCGGGGCCGACCGGCGTGCCCTCCCAGCCCTCGTCGAGCGCCTCGTCGACGAAGGGGCGCGCGTAGGGGCCCATCGCGCGCCGGTAGAGCGAGGAGATCTCCTGGCGGATCTGCGTGCCGCGGATCTTGAGCATCGAGCTCTCGGCGCCAGGCACGCCGCCGCCGGCCACCGCCGCGATCACGCGCAGGTTGGTGGTCTTCATGTTCTCGAGCTCGATCTCGACGCGGGCGATGCGCGCCGCGAACGCCGGGTCCTCGATCAGCGGGCGGCCGCGCTTCTGTTGCTTCGCCGCGAACTGCTTGAGCCGGCCGAGCGCCGCCACTGAAAAACCGACGCCGGCGATGTTGGTGCGCTCGTAGGTCAGCAGGTACTTGGCGCAGGTCCAGCCCTTGTTCTCCTCGCCGATCAGGTTCTCCACGGGCACGCGCACGTCGGTGAAGAACACCTCGTTGACCTCGTGCTCGCCGTCGAGCGTGACGATCGGGCGCACCTCGACGCCGGGGCTCGCCATGTCGATCAGCAGGAAGCTGATGCCCTCCTGCTTCTTGACCTCGCGGTTGGTGCGCACGAGACAGAAGATCATGTTGGCGTGCTGGCCGAGCGTGGTCCAGGTCTTCTGGCCGTTGACCACGTAGTGCTCGCCGTCGCGCACCGCGGTGGTCTTGACCGCGGCGAGGTCCGAGCCCGCGCCGGGCTCGGAGTAGCCCTGGCACCACCAGTCGGAGCCGTCGAGGATGCGCGGCAGCCAGTGGCGCTGCTGCGCCTCGCTGCCGTACTTGATCAGCACGGGCCCGAGCATGTTGACGCCGAAGGGCACGATGCGCGGCGCATGCGCGAGCGCGCACTCGTGCTCGAAGATGAACTTCTCGGCCACGCTCCAGCCCGGGCCGCCGTGCTCGCGCGGCCAGTGGTTGGCGAGCCAGCCGCGCGCGTTGAGCGTCGCGTGCCACTCGGCCATGTCCTCGCGGGACAGGCGGCGGCCAGCGCGCACCTTGTCGGAGATGCGCCGGGGCAGCTTCTCGGCCAGGAAGGCCTGCACCTCGGCGCGGAAGGCTTCTTGCTCGGGGGTGAATCGGAGGTCCATGCGGGTCTCGTGTCTGTGGAATCGGGGCGGCCCGGGCGGTCCGGGATTCAGGCGGACTGGTTCAGGCTCGCGAAGTCGGCACCGCGCTCGACCAGATCGACCAGCAGCGGCGAGGGCTGCCAGAACAGCGGGTCTTCCTTGGCGAACTCGCGGATGTCGGCCAGCAGCTGCGGCAGGCCCGTCATGTCGGCGTACTTCATCGGGCCGCCGCGGTGGCGCGGGAAGCCGTAGCCGCTGAGGAACACGACGTCCACGTCGAGCGGGCGCAGCGCGATGCGCTGGTGCACGACGTTGGCGCCCTCGTTGATCATCGCGGCCATGTAGCGGCGCACGATCTCCTCGTTCGTGAAGCTGCGCGGGGTGACGCCGGCGCGCGCGCGCTCGGCCTCGACGATCGCGAGCACCTCGGGATCCGGGCGGCCGGCGCGGCTGCCTTCCGGGTACAGGTACCAGCCGCGGCCGGTCTTCTGGCCGAACCAGCCGCGCTCGCACAGCCGGTCGGCGATCTGCACGTAGCGCGCGCGCGGGTCGCGGGTCGCGGCGCGGCGCTTGCGCGTGGCCCAGCCGATGTCGCCGCCGGCGAGGTCCGAGACCTGGAAGGGGCCCATCGCGAAGCCGAACTCGCGCAGCGCCTCGTCGATCTGGTAGGGCGAGGCGCCGTCCTCCATCAGGTGGTCGGCCGCCTGGCGGTAGACCGCGAGCACGCGGTTGCCGATGAAGCCGTCGCACACGCCCGCGCGCACCGGCACCTTGCGCAGCGTCTTCGCCAAGGCGAAGCCGGTGGCGACCACGTCGGCCGAGACGCACGCCGGCACGACGATCTCGAGCAGCTTCATGATGTTCGCCGGCGAGAAGAAGTGCAGGCCCAGCACGTCGCCGGGGCGCGAGACGCTGGCGGCGATCTCGTCGATGTCGAGGTAGGAGGTGTTGGTCGCGAGCACGGCGCCGGGCTTGCAGACGCGGTCCAGCTCCGCGAACACCGCCTTCTTGACCGCCATGTCCTCGAACACCGCCTCGACCACCAGGTCCACCGCGCCGAACGCCTCGTAGGAGGTGGCGCCCGTGAAGCGCGCCATCACCGCGGCCTTCGCGTCGGGCGTCATGCGGCCCTTGGCGACCAGGCCGTCGTAGACCTTCTCGACGTTGGCGCGGCCGCGCGCGAGGCTCGCCTCGTCGCGCTCGACCATCGTCACCGGCAGGCCGGCGTCGAGCATCGCCACCGCGATGCCCGCGCCCATCGTGCCGCCGCCGACGACGCCGGCCGAGGCCACCGGGCGCGGCTGCGCGGCCCGCGCCTCCGGCACCTTCGCGACCTCGCGCTCGGCGAAGAAGGCATGGATCAGGCCCTGGCGCTGCGGGCTGTCGATGCACTGCAGGAAGAGCTCGCGCTCCAGCCGCATGCCCTCGTCGAAGGGCCGGTCGAGCGCGGCCTCGACCGCCTCGACGATCTTCAGCGGCGAGAACAGGCCGCGCGACTTGCGCGCGGTCTCGGCGCGCGCGGCCTCGAGCGCGGCGCGCTGCGCGTCGCGGTCGGCGAGCCCCTGGGCATCGCGGCTGCGGCGCACCGGGGCACCCGCGGCGAGCAGCTCTTCCGCGTAGGCCAGGCCCTGCGCGCGCGCGTCGCCGGCAGCACCAATGCGGTCGATCAGGCCGAGGCGCAGCGCCTCGTCGGGCCCGATGTGCCGGCCGCTGAGCATCAGCTCGATCGCGGCGGCGACGCCGATCAGGCGCGGCGTGCGCTGTGTGCCGCCCGAGCCCGGGATCAGGCCGATCTGCACCTCGGGCAGGCCGAGCTTCGCTCCCGGCAACGCGAGGCGGTAGTGCGCCGCGAGCGCGATCTCCAGCCCGCCGCCGAGGGCCGGGCCGTGCAGCGCCGCGACCACCGGCTTGGCGCAGTCCTCGATGCGGCGGCAGACCTCGGGCAGCGAGGGCGGCAGCGGCGTCTTGCCGAACTCGCGGATGTCGGCGCCGGCGATGAAGCTGCGTCCTGCGCCGACGATCAGCACCGCGGCCGTCCCGGCGTCGGCCTCGGCGGCGTCGATCGCGGCGATCAGGCCGGCGCGTACCGCGGCGGACAGCGCGTTGACCGGCGGGTGGTCGACGGTGACGACGAGCACGCGGCCCAGGCGCTCGGTGCGGACGACGTCGGAGGGCTTCGTGGTGTCGCTCATGGGCAGGCTTCCTCGGGTTCGGTCGGAGTTTCGAAGGTGGCGGGATTGTTGGGTGACATTCAGTTCTTGACAATCACAGCAGATGTTGACGCGCTGTCCAATCCGATTTGACAATCGGGCGATGGACCTCGCATCGCTGACCCTGCTGGTCGAAATCCTCGACGCTGGCAACCTGAGCCAGGCGGCGCGCAAGCTCAACATGAGCCGCGCCAACATCAGCTACCACCTCAACCAGCTCGAGCGCTCGGTCGGCGTGCAGCTCGTGCGGCGCACGACGCGCCACCTCGCGCCCACCGAGGTGGGGCTGCGGCTCTACGAGCACGGCCGCCGCATCCAGAACGAGCTGCTCGCGGCGCGCGAGTCGGTCGCGACCTTCGGCCGCACGTTGCGCGGCCGGGTGCGGCTGAGCGTGCCGACCGGCTACGGCCAGATGGTGATGAGCGACTGGCTGATCGCCTTCAAGCGGCTCTACCCGGACATCGTGCTCGACGTGCTGTTCGAGAACCGGGTCGACGACCTGCTGCGCGAGGAGGTGGACATCGCGATCCGCGTGATGGCCGAGCCGCCGCCGTCGCTGGTGGCGCGCGAGATCGGCACCGTGCGCTACGTGGCCTGCGCGTCGCGCGCCTTCGCCGAGTCGCAGGGGCTGCCGACGCAGCTCGAGCAGTTGCGCTCGGCGCCGGTGGTCACCTCGGGGGTGGTCGGGCGGCAGCTGCGGCTGTCGGCCTACCTGGGGAGCGAGCGCCAGGAGGTGACGCTCGAGCCGACGCTGATCTCCGGGCACTTCCCCTTCCTGCGCCAGGCGATCCTCGCGGGCCTGGGCATCGGCATCGTGCCGGACTACGTGGTGCAGGACGACATCGAGCGCGGCGAGGTCGTGACCGCGCTCGACGCGTGGCGGCTGAGCATCTTCGGCACGCAGCTCTTCATGCTCTACATGCCCAACCGCTTCCACACCGCGGCGACCAGCGCCTTCATCGACTTCGTGCTGGAGCGGGCGCGCGGCGCTGCGCCTGCGCCGCTCGGCGAGCCGGCGGCGCGATAGCCGGGCGTTGCCGTGCGGCGGGCCGGCTCAGCCGGCGCCGCGGGCGGCGAGCAGCTGGGAGATGGAGCGGGCGGCGTCGAGCA
>NZ_QXMG01000086.1 GCF_003569765.1 Caldimonas tepidiphila
CGGCGCGCGTTACCAGCTGGCATTCTGAGCAGAAGACTTTTGCCGTCTAACTTACAGCGATGCACGGACGCAGCGGCTGAAGATGATGGTTTCCTGCACCGGCAAGCGCAACTGGTACTGGCGCTACGCTTGGCGCGGGGAAAAGCAGGTCATCCGTATCGGGGAGTTCCCTGGCATCTGTGTCGAGGAGGCTCGGCGCATCGCGCGCGAGTACGGCGCCATGCTCGACCAGGGCATAGACCCCAAGGGCGAGCAGAAGGCGCGCAAGGCGATGCCGACGCTGGAGGAGTTCGCCTGGGAGCAGTACATGCCCTACGCACGCCAGCACAAGCGCTCAGCCGACGACGACGAGTCCAAGCTGAAGATGTGGGTGCTGCCGAAGCTCGGCAGGAAGCTGCTGTGCGACATCACCCGTCAGGACGTGGACATGTACCGCACCGCCATCAAGGGCTCACACACCGCGAGCACGGCCAACCGGCACCATGCACTGATCGCCCGCATGCTCAGTCTCGCCGTCGAGTGGGACCTCCTCAAGGTCAACCCGGTGACGGGGCTGAAGAAGTTCAGGGAGGCCAGCGATGCTGGCCGCTTCCTGACCCCAGAGGAGATCGGCCGGCTGCTGGCTGCGCTCGACCAGGAGGAGAACGTGGTGGCGGCAGCGGCGCTCAAGGTGCTGCTGCTCACCGGCTGCCGACGCGAGGAGATCGCGCAGGCGCGCTGGGAGCATCTGGACGCGGAGCGGGAGCTGCTGAAGCTGCCCAAGACCAAAGCCGGCAAGGTGCGCTGGGTGCCACTCAACGAGCAGGCGCAGGCGGTGCTGGTTGGTCTGCCGAACATCGACGGCCCATGGGTCTTCCCTGGGCGGGATCCGTCACAGCCGATCCACAACCTCTACAAGCCCTTCAAGCGGGCGTTGAAGGCGGCTGGGCTGGACGAGAGCATCCGCATCCATGACCTGCGGCACTCGTTCGCCAGCAACGCCGTGACGGCGGGGGTGAGCCTGTTTCAGGTGCAGACCCTGCTCGGGCACAGCTCAAGTCAGATGACGCAGCGGTACGCGCACTTGGCCGGGTCGGCGCTGCATGACGCGTCAGCTGTGGCGGCGAAGGCGATGCTGGTGGCCGCCCAGCAGCAGAAAGCGTGAGGAGACGGGGGATGGGCTGTAACGGTCCATCCCCCCGTCTTTTTTTGATCAAGCAGCGAAAAGGTAGGGTGAAGTGAAGACTGTCCCGCAAGGCGGCTTCCGACCCAAAGCAGTCCTTGATCCGTTACAAGCGGCCGTTTTCCGGCACTCGCGGCCCCTCGCATTTCAGTTGCTTTGTTCAGACTTCTTGAGAGGGTGGGACGGCTGCGCAGGGTTGGAGCAATTGAATGGCGCCTTCATTGTTAATGGGTAGCTGCCTCCTATTCATAGCCCGGCGCTGACTTCCAACGCTGCCGTATTTCAGCAGGTTGAACAATCCTGCACTCAACATGCGCAGCGATGCCCATGACCTTCTCGCTGCGGCTTCGGTCGAAAACCGAGGTCGCAGTAAGGTGCTTGCAGAAATCTCTCTCTCTGCTTGGAGATTCGAGGCCTCTCCTCCTGCTCTGTCCGAGCGCAAGCACTTCCCCTCGCTTTAGTGATCAAGTAACATGTAGGGCTTATGTCATCTCATGATGCAGTCACTACAAAGCGGTGGAGCTTGTTGCTTCTCACGCTGCCAAGCCAACCCAACGCGGTCCGACTCCGCACCTGGCGCACGCTCAAGGCACTCGGGGCTCCGGCCTTGCGAGACGGCGCTTACATCTTGCCTGCCGAGCATCGGGAGGGCTTGAGCAAGATCGCGGACGAGGTGCGGTCGCACAACGGGAGTGCATGGCTCCTGGATCTGTCTGGGCGCTCTCCTGAGCAGGAGCAGGAACTGGTCGCCCTGTTCGATCGCACTGAGTCCTACATGGAGTGGCATGCAGTGGCTCGGGCGCTGCAACATGACTTGGCCAATTTGGGCGAGACCGAGGCCAGAAGGCAGTTCCGGACCGTCATGGAAGGGCTAGAAGCCGTGGAGCGGATCGACTACTTCCCTGGTGAGGCACGGAACATGGCCCGGGAGGCGCTCGGCGCCTTGCGACGGGAGATCGACAGCCGGTTCTCCAAGGGAGAACCTGCCCCCGCTCCTGGCGAGATCGCTTTGCTGGATCGCACTCGGTACATCGGCAAGCGATGGGCAATTCGGGCTCGGCCCTGGGTCGATCGCCTGGCTTGCTGCTGGCTGATCCGCCGCTTCGTGGACCCGCATGCGCAGTTCGTCTGGCTTCGTGATACCGCGGACCTGCCATGCGACGCAATCGGCTTCGACTTCGACGGCGCGGCCTTCAGCCACGTCGGCAACCAAGTCACCTTCGAGGTCATGCTCGCCAGTTTCGGGCTGCAGGACGATCCGAGGCTGCGCAGGATCGCCGAGGTCGTGCATTACCTCGATGTGGGCGGCCCTCCGGTGGCTGAAGCCGCCGGCCTGGAAAACATCCTTGCTGGGCTCAGAACCCTGCAGCCCGACGACGACCAATTGATCAAAGCAACAGACGGGGTCTTTGAGGCCCTTTACGCCGCCCCCGGAGAAAAGAAATGAGCATGACACCTGCGCTTGCCAATGACGGAGTTGACACTCCAGTGGCCGCTCCTCCTGCGCTCACCCTGGCGCAAGCCTTCTGGTTCTGGCTGAAGCTCGGCTTCATCAGCTTCGGAGGGCCCGCCGGGCAGATCGCGATCATGCACCGCGAACTGGTCGAGCGCCGCCGCTGGATCAGCGAGAAGCGCTTCCTGCATGCGCTCAACTACTGCATGTTGCTGCCGGGGCCCGAGGCACAGCAGCTGGCCACCTACATCGGCTGGCTGATGCACCGCACCTGGGGCGGCATCGTGGCCGGCGCGATGTTCGTGCTGCCCTCGCTGTTCATCCTGATCGCGCTGTCCTGGATCTACGTCGCCTACAGCGAGATACCGCTCGTGGCCGGCATCTTCTACGGCATCAAGCCCGCCGTGACCGCGATCGTGGTCCATGCTGCCCACCGCATCGGCAGCCGGGCCCTGAAGAACGGCTGGCTCTGGGGCATTGCCGCCGCGGCCTTCGTCGCGATCTTTGCCTTCGACGTGCCGTTTCCGGCCATCGTGATCGTGGCCGCCCTGATCGGCCATTGGGGTGCCAAGGTGGCACCGAAGGTGTTTGCAGTGGGGGGCGGCCATGGTGCCAAGGGCGGAGGCTTCGGTCCCGCGCTGATTGACGATGACACGCCCACGCCCCAGCACGCTCTATTTACTGGTGGACGGCTGGTCCGCGTTCTGCTGGTCGGCGTCGGTCTCTGGCTGGCCATGATGGCTCTGCTCGTCGCAGTGCAGGGAATCGACGGCACGCTGACGCAGATGGGCTGGTTCTTCACCAAGGCAGCCCTCCTGACATTCGGAGGTGCCTATGCCGTGTTGCCCTACGTCTACCAGGGCGCAGTCGAGAACCACCATTGGCTGTCCGCGACGCAGATGATCGATGGCCTCGCCCTTGGGGAGACGACCCCCGGTCCGCTGATCATGGTGGTGGCCTTCGTCGGCTTCGTCGGCGGCTGGCTCAAGCAGGTCTTCGGTCCGGATGCGCTGTTCCTCGGCGGGGCAGCGGCGGCCACCGTGGTGACCTTCTTCACTTTCCTGCCGTCCTTCATCTTCATCCTCGCCGGTGGCCCGCTGGTGGAGTCGACCCATGGCAATCTGAAGTTCACCGCACCCCTGACCGGAATCACGGCAGCCGTGGTCGGCGTGATCCTGAACCTCGCGATGTTCTTTGCCTACCATGTGTTGTGGCCCGAAGGCCTGAGGGGCACCTTTGACGCGGTCTCTGCAGCCATTGCGGTCACGGCTGCGGTTGCACTGTTTCGCTACAAGGTGGGCGTCATGCCTCTGCTTGGAGCCTGTGCTCTGGGGGGTCTCGCCGTGACACTCCTGAAGCCGATGCTGGCTTGAGAGCCCGGCGGGACGCCTGCTCCCGATGAATACTCTCAACCAGGCGAGACAGCGGTGCCTGCTGTGCCTCAAAGGATCGACGATCCCTATGACACATGACGGCGCATCATGCAAGTTCCTGTTCCACGGGGGCGAGGGCAACGCGTCAAATCTGGCCCAGGACCTGGAAACGGCCTTGATCGCACAGCGGGGTGTGGATCGATGAGAACCCGGGACTGGGCCGCCAAGGTCTTGCTGCCCAGGGGCACTGACGCGAGCGCTTTGCCCCTGTTGCTCGCGCGAGCGCTCCGAGCCTTCGTCGATGGCTACATGGCGGTACTGCTGCCTGCGTATCTGCTGGCGCTCGGGCTGGATATGCTGGCGGTCGGGCTGATCGCCACGGCCACGCTGCTCGGGTCGGCCCTGGCGACCTTGGCGGTCGGGGCCTGGGGGCACCGCTTCTGCTCGCAAGGACTGCTACGCGCAGCGGCCCTGCTCATGGCCGCCACAGGTGTCGCTTTCGCTGGTATCAGCTCCTTCTGGCCCTTGCTGATGGTCGCCTTCGTCGGCACCCTCAACCCCAGTTCCGGCGACGTGAGTGTGTTCCTGCCGCTCGAACACGCTCGGCTGGCCTCGGCCGCGAACAGTCAAACGAGAACTGCGCTCTTTGCCCGCTACAGCCTTCTCGGCGCGCTGTGCGCCGCGCTCGGCGCCCTCGCGGCGGCCTTGCCCGATCTCCTATCCCGGCATGTCGGCATTCCCCACCTCGCGGCACTGCGTGCCATGTTCCTCCTCTATGGGCTCGCCGGTGTCGCGCTCTGGTTTCTCTACCGGCGCCCAACCGGGCAGGACTCGAAAGTAGAGCCCACTCCCACCGCCCCGCTGGGCGCCTCCCGGCGCATCGTGATCCGGTTGGCCGCGCTGTTCAGCGTCGACTCTTTCGCGGGAGGCCTGGTCGTAAACTCGCTGCTGTCCTTGTGGCTGCTGCAGCGTTTCGGCCTGTCGCTGTCACAAGCCGCCGTCTTTTTCTTCTGGGCAGGGCTGCTGAGCGCCATGTCGCAGCTGGCGGCCCCTTGGCTGGCCCAGCGCATCGGCCTGCTCAACACGATGGTGTTCACGCACATTCCCGCCAACATCTGCCTGGTGGGCGCAGCCTTGGCGCCCAGCTTGCCATTGGCGCTCGGACTGCTTTTCATCCGCAGCGCCTTGTCGCAGGTGGATGTGCCGACCCGCACCGCCTATGTCATGGCAGTCGTCACGCCGGCAGAGCGCGCCGCCGCAGCCAGCTTCACCGCCGTCCCCCGCAGCTTGGCAGCGGCAGTGAGCCCCAGCATCAGTGGGGCACTTCTCTCCGCCGGGTTCATCTCCGCGCCCCTCGTTGCTTGCGGTGTCTTGAAGATCGTCTACGACCTCGCGCTCTGGCAGTCCTGCAGGCGAGACGCCTTGCTCGAACATTGACGCGCGGCCGTCAAGGTCCGATTTCGAGCGAAGGAAGGAGCCTGGATCCCGGCGGTTCAGCCGGGACTCTGAAATAGCAGCCATCCCGCCAGCCCCGCGGCCACCAGCACGACGACGACGTTGAGCTTGTTCTTCCAAGCGTAGAGGAACGCCAGGGATGCAGCGAAGATTGCAACTCCCACTCCCAGCGAAGGCACTCGGCCGGCGGTGACCCGAGCGAGGTCGAGGGTCGTGGCAGCTATCAGGCCGACGACTCCAGCCGCCACGCCATCCAGAAAGGCGTGCAGCTTCTTGTTGTCCATCACCGATTCCAGCCGATCGTAGAAAATCAGCGAGAAAGCAAACGCGGGGAGAAAGACACCCACAGTCATTGCAACTGCGCCCGCCGGACCCCCTGCCACATAACCGACGAAGGTGGCGAAGATGATGAGCGGCGCCGGTAGCACGCCGGAAAGTGCCAGACCATCCAGGAATTGCCCATCCGTCATCCACCCACGTCCGACCGCGTCATTGCGGACAAAGGGAATCGCCGTGTAGGCCCCGCCAAACGTGAGCAAGCCCGCCTTCAAGCCGGACGCGAAGATGAGCAGCAGTGAGGCATCGCCCTGACGTACCGCCTCCAGGTTCTTCGTGGGCGGTGCAGACCCGGAGGCCATCGCCACTGCCACCGCGATTGCGCCCAATGCCACCAAGAGCGCCAGCGCTCTTTGATTCAACACCAGCAAGGCGTACACGAGGCCGGCTGCAGGCAGCGTGATCCAGAAGTCGACACCGCCGAAAGCGGCAAGTGCACAGACGATGGCAATCGCCCACAAGGAGCGATCGAGCAGGATATGTTCGCCGATCCGATGCACGGCACGCACGATCAGCGCGATCACGGCCACTTGCACGCCAAGGAACGCCGCGCCCAGCACGCTGTTTGTAATGTCTATCTGGAAGTACAACCAGGACAGCACAAACATCAGCAGGAACCCCGGGAGCATGAACCCAAGGCCTGCCAGCACGCCCCCTATCCGCCCTTTTGCCCGCATGCCCAGGTGAACACAGAGTTCGTGCGCCTCAGGGCCGGGCAGCACCTGCATCACTGCGAGCAGCTTGTTGAAGCGTTCGCTGGAAATCCACCGTTCCTCGTCTACGAGTTCGCGGCGCAACATGGCAATCTGAGCCACGGGCCCGCCCCACGCAAGAAAGCCGAACTTGAGGAAACGCCCGAAGAGCTGCAAGTAGCTCAGGCTTGGAGGGACTGCTTCCGGTGCGGCCGCGGCTTCACGAGGGATGTCGACACTCATGGGATTTCCTGCATTCTGGCGACAAGCGGTCCACTATCAGGCAAAAGCTGTTCCCGGGCTGGTTTGTTCCACAAATTGGTTGGAACCACCTCGCCGTCGTGCAGCACTAAGCGTGGCTGGACACTGGGTATATAGACGCGTCACAAGGAGATGAGCCAGGCGTGGGGTTCATCCCAATGCATTCACTTGAAATAGTGACTTGCGAGACTGTGCTTTCATTTTGAAGGCCGTGGGAGGAGCATGAGCGTTTGAAACCTTGCTGTGAACCGGAACGGAAACGCTCCATCTCGCTTGCATCGAAAGGATCTGCCATGACCCAGCCCGATCATCCCTATCACGCGCATCATGATCACCAGCATGGCCCCCACTGCGGCCACACTGCGGTGTTGCACGAGGACCATGTCGACTACCTTCACGACGGCCACCTGCACCATCCTCATGGCGACCATGTCGACGAGCACGTAATTGCTGTCGACGCCACCAATCCTGATGTCTGCACCCCCTCGCATCGTTGTGAGGGCCACGAGCCCGGCCACATCCATGGCCCAGGATGTGGACATGAGCCGGTGCCGCACGGTGATCATGTCGACTATCTGGTCGACGGTCACCTGCACCACCCGCACGGCGATCACTGCGACAACCATGGGCCCTTGTCATTGGCGCAATAGGGGCTGCCGGACGACTCGATCGATGAGTCACCGCGACGCGCGGCGAGGAAGGGTGCCTTTCGCGCGTTGCGGAGGGGATGCGGGGCGCAAGCTTACAAAGCCGAGCGCGCCGTGACGAGGCACTGTTCCAGCCCTTGGCTCAGGATGTCCTTGGGCAGGTGCTGGCCGATGAAGACAACTCGACTCTCGCGCTTCTCCTGCGCTTTCCAGGCCGCGCCCTGCTCCGTGCCCATGAGCATGTGGACCCCCTGCAGAACGACGCGTCGTTCCACCCCTGCGATGGAGAGCACTCCCTTGTAGCGCATCAATTTGGGGCCGTAGATCTGCAAGAGAGGCCCCCAGAAGTCCTCCAACCGGGCTGCGTCGAAGGGTTGCTCAGTACGGAAGACGAAGCTGGAGACGTCGTCGTCGTGCTCATGTTCGACGTCGGTCAGGAAGTCGGGCTCGATTTCCAAGATGGCGTTGAGATTGAAGCCGCGAATGTCGAGCAACTTGTCGATCGGGGCTTCTCCGAAATGGGCCGCGAGGATCGGTGCGCGCGGGTTCATGCGCTTCAGCCGCTGTTCGAGGGCGCTGACCTCCTCGGTACTGACGAGATCGGTCTTGGACAGCAAGATCCGGTCGGCAAACCCGACTTGTTCTTGCGCCTCGTGGTGTTCGTCAAGCTGCGACATTGCGTGCTTCGCATCGACCAAGGTAACGATCGCATCCAACAGGTAGCGCCCGCTGATCTCGTCGTCCACGAAGAAGGTCTGCGCCACGGGCGCTGGATCGGCCAAGCCGGTGGTTTCGATGATCACGCGGTCGAACACCAGTGTTCCAGCACTGCGCTTCGCGTACAACTCGCCCAGGATACGGATCAGGTCGCCGCGCACGGTGCAGCAGATGCAGCCATTGTTCATCTCGACGATCTGCTCCCCCTCGTCCCGGACCAGCAGTTCGTTGTCGATTCCGGTCTCGCCGAACTCGTTCTCGATCACGGCGATGCGCTGGCCGTGGTTCTCCTTGAGGATGCGATTGAGCAGCGTGGTTTTTCCGCTACCCAGGAAGCCGGTAAGAATCGTGACGGGAATGAGAGACATGAGTTCTCCTGTGTTTTCAGAAGTGCTGTCAGCCAGAGGCTGGCCAGCAGCAGGGATGTGGTTGTCGGTGCAAGCCCAGGGGCACCGGGGCCGTGTGTGCCGCAGAGCGGCGACACTTCGTGGGCGATCAGACGGACCGCGATGGTTGGCTGAGGATGAAGGAGTCAGCGCATCGGCGCCGCTCCTTCCGCAGACAAGGCGGAGATCAGCGAGATGGCGTTGTGCTCGACCATGCGCAGATAGGTGTCGCCCGAGGTGCCGGGTCTCGACAAGGCGTCCGAATAGAGGGTGCCCCCCACTCGTGCCTGAGCCTCTCGGGCAATGCGCTCCACCAAGCGCGCGTCACTGACGTTCTCAACGAACAGCGCGCGAACGCGTTGGGCCTTGAGTTGTCGCACGATGCGCGCCACATCGGAGGCAGAGGCCTCGCTGTCGGTGCTCCAACCTTGTGGTGCGTGAAACACCACGCCATACGCGTCGGCGAAGTAGCCAAACGCGTCATGCGATGTGATCACCTGCCGCCTTTCCGGGGGGACGACGGAGAACATCGTCCGGATGCGCTCATGCAGCTCCCTGATGCGGCGCATGTAATCCGCAGCTCGCGCATCGAAGAGTGCCGCCTGCGCGGGACGCGCGGCCACCAAGGCAACCCGCAGGTTCTCGACGTAGCGCAGAGCCAGTTCCAGGCTGTGCCAGGCATGCGGGTCGGGCGCCCCGTTCACACGTCGTGGGGTGATGCCTCGCGTGGCGGTGACGATCGAACCTTTATAGCCGGAGGCGCGCACAAGTCGGTCAATCCAGCCCTCGAAGCCGAGACCGTTGACGACGACCAGCTCTGCACGCGCTACACGCTGGACATCGGCGGGCGAGGGCTGGAAGACATGCGCATCCGCATCGGGACCGACCAGGGTGTGCACCTCAACCGCCTCGCCACTGATTTCACGCAGCATGTCCCCGAGTATCGAAAAGCTCGCGACGACACGCAGGGGCGACTGGTGCGGTTGAGCTCTGATGCTCGGAGTCGCGATCACGGCAAGAGCTCCAGCCCAAAGGGCGCGACGGGTTCGTGAGGCAAGGAACAGCGGAGTGGGAGGAGTGTTCATCAGGCGATACGGTGGCGCTTGGGAGGGAAGAACCGCGAGCGCAGGCTGTCACGCGGCCCCACGAGGAGAGAAACGAGGTAGACAGCTCCGGCCAGAAGCACGATGGATGGGCCGGAGGGAAGCCCCGCGTGGTACGACAGCAGCAGTCCACCGTAGCCGCTAAGTGCGGCCAAGACGGAGGCCAGCGCAGCCAAGCCGGTGACGCTGCGGACCCAGAAACGCGCCGCGATGGCAGGCAGCATCAGCAGCCCCACGGCCATCAAGGTGCCGAGTGCCTGAAAGCCTGCGACGAGGTTGCCGACCAGCAGCACGAGGAACAGCTGATGCATCCATCCCCCGCGTCCGCCGACAGTGCGCAAGAATCCAGGATCAAAGCACTCGACCACCAGCGGCCGCCAGACAAGGGCCAGCGTCAGGAGTGTCATGCTGACGGTCCCGGCCACGAGTAGCAGCGCTGCATCATCGACCGCGAGAACACTGCCGAAGAGCACATGCATCAAGTCCACGCTGCTGCCTCGCATGGACATCAGCATCACGCCGGCAGCCAGAGCGATGAGGTAGAAGGCGGCGAAGCTCGCGTCTTCGCGTTGCGCTGTCATCCGCGTAACACCGCCGGCCAGCACGGCCACCGCCAACGCGGCCGCGAAAGCTCCGAGACTCATTGCATACAGCGACAGTCCGGACACCAGGAATGCGAGGGCGGCGCCGGGTAGCAGCGCATGCGCCATTGCGTCGCCCACGAGACTCATGCGGCGCAGTACCAGCAGCGTGCCGATCGGGCCGCAGCCCATTGCCAAGGCAAGCGAGGCGACCAATGCGTGGCGCATGAAGCCAAACTCCACGAAGGGTTGAATCAGCGTTTCGTGCAGCGTCATCCGCTCTTCCCCATCGTGCTGGGAGCCCGTTCACACCAAGCGGCCCGGTCGTCCCAGGCCTCCGCCATGCGGCCGGCGCGCTGCAGGTTTGCGGGCTGAAGTACCTCGGCCGTGGGGCCCCATGCAAGCGACTCACGCGCGAGCAGCAGCGTTTGCGGGAAATGCGCGCGCACCTGCTCCAGGTCGTGCAACACGGCCACCACCGTCCGTGCCTCCTCATGCCAGCGCTTGAGCACTGCCAAGAGGTCGGCTGTGGTGCGCTGGTCGATCCCGTTGAATGGCTCGTCCAAGAGGATCACGGGCGCATCCTGCAGCAGCAGGCGTGCGAACAGCACCCGCTGGAACTGTCCAGCTGACAACTCGCCAACCGCTCGTTGCTCGAACCCGGTGAGCCCCACCGCCCGAATCGCGCCCAGCGCCTGCTCGACGTGTCCCCCAGTGGCGGCGCCGAAGGCTCCCAGACGCCGCCAGTGTCCGAGCATCACGACGTCCAGCACCTGCAACGGAAAAGCCCTGTCGATTTCGGCCTGCTGCGGCAGATAGGCAACACGGCCCTTCAGCTCCTTGGGCATGCGCACGCAGCCGGTTCGCGGCATCAGCAACCCCATCAGCGCTGCAAGCAGGCTGCTCTTGCCAGCGCCGTTCGGCCCGACAACCGCCGTTAGCGAACCGGCCTCGAAGCACCCGCTCAGGTGATGCAGGGCGGGATGCTCTCCATGAGCAAGCGTGAGGTTGTGGAGTTCAATCGCCGCCGGGCGCTCGGTCATGCCGTACCTCCAAGTGCCCAAGCGACAGCGAGCCATAGCAGGGCTACAAGGCCCAGCGCTACCGCCCCACGGGTCAGGGCGCCCTGCATCAACAAGCTCAACGGGGGTCGAGTGCTCTCTCCCCGGTCGGGGCTCTTCTGTCTTTCATCTGCCACGGGATTGACTTCCTTTGAGACGCTGGTCTCGTCGTGTTGCGTGCCGTTGGCGAAGGGTCGTCTTGCTGATGTCGTGAGCTTCACGATTCCTGCTGTGATAACGATGCATCCCTGCCTTTCAGGGGTGGAAGTACGTCCTGTGCCCCGCGATGCCTGGCATTCAAGTTGCCGCGCAGCCTAACCAGGGAGGCGCAGGGATGGCACTGTTCTGCGAGGGATGCTTGTGTGTTGCCCTGAGGCAGCAAGCCTCCTAGAGGAGTGAGCGCAATGATATATTGTTGCATCACTTAAGACTTGGGAGCCTTTCCGATGACGATGAATTTGCAATCCGTGCGGGTGCGTCACCCTTGGCCTGTCCAGCCCCGTACGTCAGGACTGCTGGCCCTTGCTCTGTCATCGGTTCTCGCTTCTGAAGCAGCAATGGCTCAGGTCGGTGCAGACGTGGGCACGCCGGCAAGGAGCGCATCTCCGGTTGAAGTCGGAGCGGTACTTGACCTCGCCCATACTTCCCGCGAGCTCGCGCTCGGAAACCGAGATCAAGGACTGGCCCTGGGGCACAGCGAGGTCACGCTGGGCGCCAAGCTGGGAAGGAATTTCGCCGGCCGTGCCACCGCTGTGGCACACAGTGATGAGGGGAAGATCGAGTTCGAGTTCGAAGAGGCCTTCGTCGAAACCACCTCTCTGCCACGCGGGCTGCAGTTGCGCGGCGGTCGCTTCCTCGCACAGATCGGTTACTTGAACGAGCTGCACCTGCACACGGATGATTTTGTGCAACGCCCCTTGCTGTACCGGGCTTTCCTTGGCAACCACTATTTCGACGACGGCCTGCGGCTGAACTGGGTGGCGCCGACCGGCCTGTACTGGCGCAACGGCGTGGAGGTGTTCGGCGGCCGCAAGCTGGTGGAGGAGTCGGATTCGGGCTCGCAGCTCGGCGCCGTGGTGCTCAGCACCAAGGTCGGGGGCGACATCGACGTCAGCAACAGCTGGCAGCTGGGGCTGTCCTACCTGCGCAACCGCCGGCCCGCGCATGCCGAAGAAGAGGAGGAGCATTTCGGAGAGGCTGAGCACCATGAGGCACATGGCGCCGGCTACAGCGGCCGCCATCTGACCGTAATCGACGGCGTCTGGAAATGGGCCCCCAACGGCAACAACCGCGAACGACAGCTGCGCCTGTCGGCGGAGTACGCGCGAGTCAACGGCTTGGCGGAGGCTGCAAGCAGCCTCGCTCACCGATCGGGCTACGTGTCGGCGGTGTACCGCTTCGCACCCCAGTGGGAAGCCGGCATTCGCGCCGACGAGCTGCGCATCCGCGAGCCCCACGAGGACCATGTGGATTCCGGCAAGCTGCAGGAAGTGAGTGCCATGCTGGCATGGAAGCCGTCCCACTACTCGGCGCTGCGAGTGCAATTCTCCAGGCAGCGCGACCGGGGGGGCTTCGAGGATGCCAACCGGACGGTGCAGGTGCAGTACCTCATGAGCTTCGGAGCCCATGGTGCACATCCGTTCTAAAACCTGGGCGGCACTGACCGCCGTGCTGGTTTGGGCTGCACCCGTGTCGTCCGCGCAGGCGCTGGAGATCTTCGCCTGCGAACCCGAGTGGGCCGCACTCGCAAAGGTTCTGGCGCCACAGGCAAAGATCACTGCAGCCACCCATGCGCGCCAGGATCCTCACCACATCGAAGCCCGCCCGGCCCTGATCGGTGCAATGCGCCGTGCCGACCTGGCTGTCTGCACCGGCGCGTCCCTGGAGGTGGGCTGGCTGCCGATGCTGCAGCAAAGAGCCGGCAACCCGAAGGTGCGGGACGGACGCGACGGCATGTTCTACGCGGCAAGCGCCGTGCAGCTGATTGACGTGCACGAGCGGGTCGACCGCAGCATGGGGGACGTCCATGCCGAAGGCAACCCGCACTTTCACCTCGATCCGCGTCGGCTGAAGCAGGTTGCCGCGGCGCTGGCCGAGCGACTGGCACGCATAGATGCGGCCCATGCCGCGGACTACCGCAGTCGATATCGTGACTGGGCGCTTGACTGGGATCGGCGCCTGCAGAACTGGGAACAGAAGGCCCACCCGCTCTCCGGCCGTGCAGTGGTGGCACAGCACTCGTCCTTCGCCTACCTGTGGGGCTGGCTCGGCGTCGAGCAGATCGCTGACTTGGAACCCAAGCCCGGCGTGCCGCCGACTGTGAGCCATCTGCAGCAGGTGCTCAAGCAGGTCCAAGGTGCAAAGCCGATGGCCGTCGTGCAGACCCTGTACCAGGATCCGCAGGCCGGCCGCTGGCTGGTGGAGCGGGTGCCGGTTCCGTTGCTTACCCTGCCGTCCACCGTTACCGCTGAGGCTCCGGCAAGCGAACTGCCCGCCCTGTTCGACACACTGATCGACGCGCTGCTGCAGAGTGCGCGGAGCAACGCGCCGCGATGAACGATATCTCCGTGCTGTGGGTCCCTTGGGTCACGGGCTTCCTCGTGCTGATGACCCATGTGCCGCTGGGGGAGCAGGTGCTGCAGCGCGGTATCGTCTTCATCGATCTGGCAATCGCACAGGTGGCTGCGCTGGGCGTGCTGATGGCAGGGACGTTGATCGATGATCATCATTGGTCTTGGCCGGCTGGCAGCCTGGCCGCGCTCGGCGGTGCAGCCTTGGTGGCTTGGCTGAGCGAGCGCTGGCCGGAAAGACGAGAGGCGCTGATCGGCCTGGTCTACATTGCTGCCGCGGCTGTGGCCGTGCTGTGGGTGAGTGCCGACCCGCATGGGCATCAGAAGCTGTCGGCGATGCTTGCGGGCGACGTGCTGTGGGTAAACTGGCAGGACTTGCTGCCGCTCTCAATTGCGAGCGTGACCGTTCTGCTGCTGCAGAGCTTTCGTCCGCAGCTCTTGTCGCGGACCTGGGCTTTTTATCCCTGCTTCGCGATCCTGGTGAGCCTGTCGGTGCCTCTGCTTGGGTTGTACTTGGTGTTTGCTAGCTTGATCGTGCCGGCCTTGAGCGTGGCGCACCGCAATGGCTCATCAAGTCGCTGGCTTGCAGTCGGACTCGGCTCGGCCGGCTACGCCCTGGGCCTGTTGGCGTCGCTCTGGCTGGACCTGCCGAGCGGGCCGTCCATCGTGCTCACGTTGATGCTGACGGGCCTGCTGACTGCCACTGGGAGCCCAGCACTGGCCAAACAACGATGAAACGTACGGCAAGTACCACCTCCTCATCGCCGCGCCCTGCGGAGGCCGCGTCTTCGGCTGCCTCGCGGCCTGACATTGAGAAAAGATTGGCGGCGGCCGCCGAGCACTGCCGGCAACGCGGGGTTCAATTGACGGCGCTTCGGCGCGAAGTCCTCGACCTCCTTTGGCGTCGTAATGGCTCCGCGAAGGCGTATGACCTGCAGGACGACATGCGGCAGCGCCATGGCCGCATGGCGCCCACGACCGTTTACCGGACCTTAGAGTTCCTGATGGAGCAGGAACTGGTACACCGCGTGGATGCTGTGAACGCCTTCGTCGCTTGTGACATCGAGCACGGGCATGCCCATCCCGCCATGATGTTGGTATGTTCCTTGTGCAATCAGGTGACGGAGTGGCATGACCACGAGGCCCTTGCCGGCCTGAGCGCGCGGCTGAAAGTGCAATTCCCCGGCTTCACCGAAACGGCCGTCGAGATCAAGGGCGTGTGCGGTGATTGCGCCCGGGAACAACACTCTCGTTGATCTCCTTCCGTCATAATAGCCCGCGGAAGATGTGTAACATCTGAGCCCCGCTCTTTACCCATTCTGATTCCTCTTCTGAAGGAGCGGAAATGCATATTGAGGATTTGAGCGGATGGCGCCACGATCACGTCTTTGACAAAGGCAACCGTGCTGGCGAGCGCGGCACCCGGGTGGTGATGTGGATCACGGCACTGATGATGGTGGCAGAAATTGCCGCCGGTTGGTTTTACTCCATGGCCCCTGTTCGAACTTCGGCTCTTGGCCGAGAGCCGCTGTTGGGCGCGGGCTGCGCACTGCCTGTGCAGCAGTTCTTGCATGGTTGCTGGGGTGCGTCTGGTTCCCGGAGGTCTCTCGTCTGGTTCAGGCCACATCCCCAAGCTGGCTGCTCCCGCTATCTCCTTGACGCACGGCGCCAACGCTCCGGGCGGTCTCCGGTTCCCCTCCGGTTCCAGGGCAGAAAAAGCAGGGGCATCAAGCTGGCTCGGGTCTTGAGCCACACCAGCGGGGATCAAGGAAGATCCCAGCACCGTCGCCCTTCATTGGCGCTTGCCTATGGTCTTCCCGGCACCGAGCGAGAGCATCATGCGCGTGGCTGAGATGCTAGGAGCGGAGGCCGTTGCGGCTCTCCGATAGGGCAGGGTAGACAACTTGAAAATCCGCGTGTCGGTGGTTCGATTCCGCCCTTGGCCACCAGAAATTTCCTAGCATTGACGCCAGCCCTCGCCGGCTGGCGTTTTGCTTTGTGCGCCGGCAAGTCCGCATGTCCGGCCTATCTCCGGGCAGTCGGTAGGGGTAGGTCTCAAGTGTTCCCCCAGCCTCGCCGCGCCCTGCTCCTACGCTAGGTCGTCACCGCAAGTCTCCTGCCCCCCCTTCTCCCCGTAGAAGTTCGAGTGACTTCAGAGGGGCGCCTTTCTCCTATCAGATACGACAAGCCTTGCTCGGGGCTTCATGTACATCGTTGGGAGACTTGGATTAACCCTTACAACTTGTCATCATTGCTGCTGGCTGGGAGGCTGAGGGATGTCATCGACGTAGTGCGTACTTCAGCTCGATTTCACCGCCAAGAGGCCGAAGGCAAGGATGCGCAAGTGCGACTGCCTGCTTGGGTGAACGAAAAAGTCCGAAGGGAGGGACGATGGCAAGACGAAGCAACGGAGGGGTGGCGGAAGCCCTGTTCAGGATTGGTGCTGTACTGCCCTGGTGGGTAGGGGTGCTGTTGGCGGCGGGGGCTTACCTGTTTCTGCATCGCTATGCGATTGCAGAGGTGCCGACTGCTGCCGCACCGGGGCAGACGGGCCAGATGATGGTTGGGCAGATGGTGAAAGCGCTCGCAACCTGGGGTCAATACATCGTCCCCGTGCTCCTGTTGTTCGGCGCAGCAGCCTCGGCCATCGGCCGGCACAAGCGCCAGCACTTGGTTGCCGAAGTAGCAGGCGATGCTTCTGCCCAAGCCCTCCGCACCATGAGTTGGCGCGACTTCGAACTGCTTACCGGCGAAGCTTTCCGGATGCAGGGGTACGCTGTGACCGAAACGGGCGGCGGCGGCGCTGACGGCGGCATTGACCTAGCGCTCAAGAAGGGAAGCGAGCTATTCCTCGTGCAGTGCAAGCACTGGAAGGCCTACAAAGTGTCGGTCAGCGTAGTGCGCGAGCTGTACGGTGTGATGGCGGCACAGGGGGCAGCTGGCGGCTTCGTTGTTACCTCCGGCGTCTTCACAGCAGAGGCACGTTCCTTCGCTCAGGGTCGCAACATCGAGTTGATCGACGGTACGGCACTGAAGAAGATGATTGAGTCTGCGCGCCTTGTCGTGGCTGCCAAAGTGGGCGAAGAGCCGAGGGCTGCAGCAGCGCCGGTAGCTGAGCCCGCCTGCCCCCGCTGCGGCAGTGCGATGGTCATCCGTGTGGCAAAGAAGGGGGCGAATGCCGGCAAGGCTTTCTGGGGTTGCAGCGCGTACCCACAGTGCCGGGGGATGAAGGCAGCCGATTAACTTCCGGTCAATATGGCTTGACTTCTGACTGCGCAAGCATGTGTGGTTGCGCTCATCCCAGCAAGCATGCAGCCCATAAGTGGGAGGGGTAGCGCGCATTTGCTATCAGAATTTTGTCTGGCATCACCGCTAACCTTCACCGGTTGGCGTTTTGCTTTGTGCGCCCGGAAGTCCGCGTGTCCGGTCTATGTCCGGGTCCTTCCTCTCGGTGGCGGTACGCGTAGCAGCTGCAGCTCTCTGCCCGTGGCAATTTTTCTGCGCCTCCCTCCCTGCGCGGTTCTGCCCCTCTCTCATTGCGTCGCCTGACTGTTCGAGCTTCGGCGTTACTACAAGTTAAAGTGCAGGAAACAAGCCCGATTGATTGGGCTGGCCTGCGGAGAGGGAGGATCGAATGACACAGAAGAGTAGGCGGCTCGTTGCCGCTGCGTTCCTTGCTGGCGCCACCATCGCAGTTGGGGCCTACTGGCACTACTCGCCGTACCTGGCGATGCACAGCATGCGCTCTGCTGCCCAGGAGAGGAACGCAGAGGCCTTCAACGAAAAGGTGGACTACCCGAAGCTGCGCGAGAGCCTCAAGGGGCAGCTCTCAGCCCTGGTGGCGGAGAAGATGGGGCAGACCCCTGCAACCAGCGGCATTGAAGCCCTAGGTGCCGCATTCGGCATGGCGCTGGCGGGCCAGATGGTCGAAGCCTTCATCCGCCCGGAAGTCGTCATGCGGGCGATGCAGAGTGGAGAGATGCACCCTGTCTCCGATCGTGGCGCGGATGAGGGCAAAGGGTCCTCGAAAGACGGCGACGTCGAATGGCAGGTCGAGCGCCCTGGTATCGACAAGGTGATCGTCTACGGGCGGCAGGCTGGTGAGTCCAAAAGTGATCCAACCCTCGGCATCGTGTTCGAGCGCACTGGCTTTGCCAACTGGAAGCTCACTGGCATCCGGCTTCCTGCGACTCTCTGATCACTGGTGGAGCGCTACATGAGCAAGCCTATCTTCGAGGTAGCCCACACAGGTTGGACCGGCGGCAGGGAAACTCGAAGGGAGCTTGGTCGCGCCGCATGTGGTGCGACGTTTCTAGAATGGAGTCCTGTCGAGCGGTTCGTATCCGGGGCCGCGCCGGCTCATACCCGAGCGCAACAAGCCCGACTGTAGATGTGCAGTCCGACCTTCCGTGTGAGTTCAGTGTCGCTGCGGCAGACCTTTACAAAAGGACCGGCCTCATGCCACTGCCCTTGCTTGACTGAGGAGGAAGTCCCTGTAGAAGCTCCCTCTGCGCCGGAAGTCTAGTTTGTGTCTTGAGATGTCATGTCGGGCTACTCGCACGCAGAAGTCGGAGCACTTGGTCTCTCCTGATTCGTCACGAAGCTCAGCTTGGCTCATCCTGTGAGACTGTCGACCACTAC
>NZ_KZ983970.1:0-17846 GCF_003569765.1 Caldimonas tepidiphila
ATAACTCCGTCCGGGGTCAGGGGAATCTCGCTCTCAATCTATTTGCGCAACAAAGCCAGCTCACGGACTTCAGCTTCGTCGCCAGCGAGGCAGGCCGCCGCCCGGTCGCCAACCGGGTGCAGCCGGGCAAGCGCCCGCGCTCGAGCATGTCGCCGACGCTGGTGTTCGAGCGCGGCGAAGGCGCGCTGCGGCTCGCCACCGGCTCGCCCGGCGGCCCGCACATCATCCACTACACCGCGAAGGCGCTGCTCGGCACGCTCGCATGGGGGCTGACGCCGCAGGCGGCGATCGACCTGCCGAACTTCGGCTCGATCGGTGGCCCAACGATACTGGAGCAGGGGCGCTTCACGGCAGCCACAGTCGAGGCGCTGCGCTCGCGGGGCCATGTCGTCGAACCCGCGCCGCTGCCGAGCGGCGTGCAGTTGCTGGAACGCCGGGGCGGGCAGTTGCTCGGCGGCTCCGATCCGCGTCGTGAAGGCGCGGTGCGGGGTGAATGAGACCTCCGTTTCTCCCGTATTCAGGGGACGGGCAACCCCACCGTGCGCTCCATCTTCCCGAGAGGAAGAAATTGACGGAGGGGAAATGGATTCTCTTCATGTTCTTGTGGGCCACGGGATCGAAAATAGAAACCTTTTGAGACGATTAAAACTGAAAATCACAGATCAACCATAATCTCCTCAAGACGAACTCTGCGGTCTCGCAGCAGACCGATCCGACGGTGGCCCCCATGTCTCGGGGAAGATCGCCGAGATGACTCACACGCGCCGGTAAGATATTCGTAAAATCTTCTCAACTCTTCGACAGAGCAGTATGTCGGGAGGAGTTGCTCAGCAATGAGCGGAAGTTTTTTAGAAAACTCCGAGAAAATTGCCAATGCTGCTCCCTCTCCTGCCTGCAGTCCCTGATTGCATTCCCGACTTCCTCCGGGGGGAAGGTCCGCAAATGCACCCCTTTCCCGTCTTCCGTGCCCCCTTGCGGAACGACTGGCTCATGCTGTTTTCATAGAGCCCCGAATCCCGGCGTTTCCCTTGGTGCTTTTCCCTGGCGAAAGCCAGGGCGGCTGATTCCTGAACCGAATTCGCCGGCACGGCCATTTTGCACGGCGCAGATCAGAAGCACTGGAGTTGCTCCCGAAGCAGCCAGCCACTTCTGTTTTCCCAAGTGACCTTTCGATTGGAACCCAGCATGAAGACATCCGAACTCCAATCCCTGCGCCTCGTCCGGCGGGGATTTCCTGTGGCCCTGTCCCTGGCGATGTTCTGCGGTCCGGCGCTCGCCCACCCCGACGATCCGCCACCGCCACCGCCCGATGTCGGCGCGCCCACGGCACCGAACCCCCCGAGCCACAAGCACAGCCACATCCATATCCGGAAATCCCTGGGGCCCGTGGCGATGCCCCAGATTCCCACGCAGCCGCAGTTCCCGGTCGCGCGGCTCCAGACCGTGCAGGAGAAAGAGGCGCGCCTGAAGTCGAAGAAGAAGTGACGCCCGGCGTCGTTTCCCCATCGTTTCCCGCCCTTTATCGAAGGAGCCCGCCATGAAACACCGGAGTCACCGCCGCCCCCGCCTCTTCGCGCGCACCGCCCTCGCCACTGCCGCCATCCTGTGGACGGGCCTGGCCTGCTCCCAGGTCGATTGCCTGGCCGCAGGCACGCCCGTCGGCTCGATCGACATGAAGCTCCTCGTGGTCTCGGCCAACGGCAACGAGGCCGTGCTGCCGGCGATCCAGTCCACCTTGGAATACATCGGCATCCCCTACGACCTGATGATCGCGAAGGATCGCCTTCTCACCACGGACATGCTGTGCGATGCGAACGACGGGCTCGGGCGTGCGCGTTACCAGGGTGTCCTGCTTGCGACGGGCAGCCTCGGCTTCGACGACAACGGCAGCTACCTGAGCGCGTTCACGGATGAGGAATGGAACCGGCTCTGGCAGTACGAGGCGAAATACGGGATCCGCCAGGCGACGCTCTACACCTATCCCGGCGGCTGGCCCGACAACTACGGCCTGATGCAGCCCTCTGCGCTCGACACCACGTCCTCGCCGCTGAGCACCCAGCTGACGAGCACCAGCCCCGCCGGGAACGGCGACCCGAGCGGCGCGGCGCTCTTCTCCTACCTGAAGCCCGCCGTGCCCCTCGTGATCCGCAACGCCTACACCTACCTGGCCAAGCCCGATCCGAACGCCCGCGTCACGCCGCTGCTCACCGATGCCGCCGGCAACGCCATCGCCTTGATCAAGAACTACGCCGACGGGCGCAAGAACCTCGCGGTGACCGCGGACGGCAACCCCCACCTGATGCACACGCTCTCGCTGGGATACGGCATCGTGAACTGGGTGACCAAGGGCCTGTACGTCGGCAAGCGCCGGGTGCTGCTGAGCGCGCAGCCAGACGACGTGATGATGGCCGACGACATCTGGGACGTGAACGCCCTGTCGGACGCGACCGGCCTCACCTACCGCATCACCGGCAAGGACTACGAGAGCTTCGTCAGGTGGCAGAACAACCGCAACGCCACCAAGCCCGGCAACATCGTGATCGACATCCCGTTCAACGGCTCCGGCACCGCGGCGAACTTCCCCAAGGCAGAGCTCTATCCGGCCACCACCGACGACCTAACGCCGGCCATCAAGAAGAACAGCGCGCCGTTCAACTGGATGAGCCACACCTACACCCACCTCAATCTCGACAGCCCCGTCACCTACAGCCAGACGCTGGCCGAGCTGCGCGAGAACCACTGGGTGGCGATAAACGTGGTGAAGCTCGCGAACTACTACAAGGACAGCCTGATCACGCCGGACGTCTCCGGCCTCAACAACCCCGAGGCGCTGCGGGCGATGAGCGACTTCGGCATCCGCTACGTCGTGTCGGACACCTCGAAGAACTGCGGCCACCGCGACGCCACGCCGCGGCCCTGTCCCAAGCCCAACACCGGCATCTACAACGACCTGCAGCCCAACATCCTGATGGTGCCGCGCTATCCGGCCAACCTGTTCTACAACGTCTGCACGCCGCGGGAGTGGGTGTCCGAGTACAACCACATCTACCGCGGCTACTGGGGCCGGGACCTGAGCTACCAGGAGATCCTCGACAAGGAGTCGGACATCTGGCTGCAGTACCTGATGAGGTACGACATCCGGCCGGTGATGTTCCACCAGCCCAACATGTGCGCCTACGACGGCACCCGCTCGCTGCTCGGTGACCTGATCGACGCGACGACCGACAAGTTCAACGCGACGTTCAACCTCCCGGTCCAGAGCCGCAGCCTGCGCCAGATCGGCAACCTGATGGCCGACCGGATGGTGCTGAACGCGGCCTTCGCACCGGCCAGCGGCGCGCCGGCCACCGCCCGGCTCCTGCCGGGAGCGAGCTCGTCGAGCCTCGTGCTGACCAACCCGACCGCGCAGGCGGTCAAGGTCCCGCTCACCGGCGTGAACTGGGCCTCGACCTCTTCGGTGGTCGAGACCTACGGCGGCCAGACCACCTCGAACGTCACCGTGCCGCCCAATGGCGGCGTGGTGACGGTCCCGGGCGCGCCCGCGTGGTGAAGTGCCCGCCAGCCCCCGCCACGATGTCCGTGGCGGGGAAATCCGAAATACCGGAGGAAAAGCATCATGCAGAGAGTGGTCCTGATCGTCGACGACAACGAGATGCTCTTCAAGCTGTACCGGTCCCTGCTGTCCCCGATGGATTGCGTCGTCGCGCATGCAGCGTCCCGGCAGGACGCGGTGCGAAGCCTGCACCGCGAGAAGCCGGACCTGATCATCCTGAACCACCGCTTGCGGGACGGCTCCGGCGAGGAGGCGGTGCGCGAGATCCGCAGGCTGGACCGGCACACGCCCATCCTCGCCATGACCTCGTCGCCCCAGGAGCTCGATGAGGAGGCCGTCCGGCGCGCGGGTTACGCCTCCGTTCTCGCCAAGCCCTTCCAGCGCGATGCGTTCGTGAAGCTGGCGCAGCGACTGATGCAGGAGGAGCCGCCGGGCGGCGCCCCGCTGCCTGACTGAGAGCCGCAACCGCTCGGGGACAGGGCGCGTCGCTGCGCCCTGTCCCCGAGAAGGACTCCGTCCCCGGCTTCCCGCCCGACTGCGAAAGGCCTGGCGATGAGATATCGCGACCGAATCCGTCTCCCCCTGCTGATTGCTGCCACCGCGCTGGGATCGGCCTACGCGAGGATCCTGCCGTCCATGGAAGAGAAACCCACTCCCCCGAGATGCCGTTTCGCGGTCTATTACGGCACCGAGGACGACGAGTTGCTGAAGACCTACGAGGTGCTCGTGCTCGACAGCGACATCGCCCCGGACATCGTCCACAAGTACCGGCGCAATCTGGTGCTGGGCTATCTCAGCCTCGGCGAAGTCCACACCGGACGCAGATATGCCCGCGAGCTGGACCAGGAGGGGCTGCTGCTGTCGGAGAACAGGAACTGGCGCGACGCGCGCTTCATCGACCTGCGCCACCCCGGCTGGAAGCAACGCGTCCTCCACCAACTCGTCCCGCAGCTGCTGGAGCGGGGGTTCAGGGGCGTGTTCCTGGACACCCTCGACGATGCCCACTTCCTGGAGACGGACGACCCGTCGCGCCACGCCGGGATGCTCGACGCGGCCGCGGACCTCGTGCACGGCATCCGGCAACGCTTTCCCCGTGTCCCGCTGATGGTGAACCGCGCCTATGCGCTGCTGCCCCGCATCGTCGGGGACATCGACATGCTGCTCGGGGAATCGGTGCGCGCCACCTACGACAGCGGACAGGGCCGCTATGTGCGCGTGGCTGAGGCGGACGTGCGCTGGCAGCTCGACCGCATGCACGAGGCCCGCCGCCGGAATCCCGCGCTGCGCCTGTTCTCGCTGGACTACTGGGAGCCGGACGACACGCAGGGCATCGCGCGCCTGTATGCCGAGCAACGCGCCGAGGGGTTTTCCCCCTATGTCGCGACCTTCGACCTGAATCGCCTCGTTCCCCAGCCATGAGTGCACCCTCTGAAGCACGGCCCGGGCCCGTGGCCGAAGCCCCCCCCGCTGCCGCCATCGCGGCGGCAGCGGGGACGTCAGCGAGGAAGCCCGTGTCCCGCCTCGTGGTCGGCCTCGCGGTGGCCGCCGCCTTCCCGGCCAGCCTGCTGCTGGTGCCCAGCGGGGGCGAACTGGCGGCGCTGCGACTCGAAACCGGTCATCCCGAGGAGGCGCGGCGCATCCTCGAGTCCCGCCGCGCCGCCGGGGACCGCTCGGCGGTCCACACCGAGATGCTTGCCCGGGTGCGGGCCCGGCAGGGCGACCTGCCGGGCAGCATCGGCCTGCTCGAGGAGCTGGCGGCGGCGCGACCACAGGACACCAGCGTGCTCGAGTCGCTGGCCCGGCTCTATCACGAGGCCGACCGCACGGAGGACCACGCCGGGGCGCTCGAGCGCCTGCAGGACCGGCAGCCCACGGTCGAACGGCAGCGCCAGCTCGTCACCCTCCAGGGTGAACTCGGCCGGCCCGCGCAGCAACTCGCGGCCCTCGCCGCCCTGATCGATCGTTTCGATGCCGGAGACGTGGCGGACTTCCTGCTGCTCGCCCGGCTGCAGGCCGAGCAGGGCCGGCCGCGGGACGCGCTCGCCACCTACCGGAAGCTCGCCGGCCGCCATCCGCAGGCGCTGGATGCGAGCATCGTCGCGGCCGAGATGCGGTTGCGGCTCGACACCCGGGACGCCGAGGGGGCCCTCGAGCGCGGCCGCGGCTGGCTGGCCGCCCGCCCGGGCGAGCTGTCGCAGGCGGCGCCGATGCTCGCGGCGGCGCTTGCCATGGGCGGACGCGCAGACCTCGCCGTCGCGCTGCTCGAACCCTTCGCCGGCGGTCCCGCCCCGGCGGCCCCGGTGCTGGCCGCGTCGATCCAGGTACTGGTCGATGCCGGCCGCCTGGAGGACGCGGTGCACCGGGTCGAGACGCTCCCCCCCACGGCCACCAGCACGCCGGAGCTGCAGCACCTGCGTCTCCGCGTCGCGCTCGCCGCCGGCCGGACCGGGCTCGCACTCGACGTCGCGCGCGGCATCGGCCTCGATCGTCTGCCGCCGGAGCTGCTCGCCGACGTGCTGTCCGCCGCGCTGGCGGCGCGCCGTCAGGACGTGCTCGACCTCGCCGACACCTCGCTGCGGACCCGGCTCGCTTCCGGCGATCCGCTGCTCGCGGCGCGGACGGCCCTGGCTCTCGGGGATGCGGCGGGAGCCCGCCGGTGGAGCGCAGCCGCGGCACGCGCCGGAATGCCCCCCGGACGCTGGCTGGAGCTCGCCGGCGTGCTGCAGCAGCTCGGCGACACCGACGGGACGCTGCAGTGGTTGCGCCGTGCGGCCGACGCGCCGGACGCGAAGGCGGCTCCCGGCGACATCGCGCGCCTGTACCTCGCGCTCGGTCGCGCCGAGGAAGGCCGCGATCGACTGGAGCGGCTGCGCCGGGAGGCCCCTTCACCGGCAGCTGACGAGGCGTGGGCGCTGCTCGCCACGGTTTCGGGGCGGCATGCGCAGGTGGCGACCTGGCTCGACGGCGAGGCCGCACAGGATCGGCCGGCCGGCCTTTACCGGGACCTCTACCATCTCGCAATGCAGGCGCGCGCCCATCCGCTCGCGGTGCGCGCCGCCGAGCGGCTCCAGGCGGTCGCAAGGTCGGACAGCGACCGGCTGCTGCTGGCCGAGGCCCTGATCGCATCCGGCCGGGCGGGCGACGCGCTCAGGCAGCTGCGCGGGCTGGCGCACCGCGGCCCGCTCGACGCCGACCGTCGCTTCGCGCTGCTGCTTGCCGCCTGGCGCCAGGGCGAACCGGTGGCCGACGAGTTGCGCCGGGCCTGCCTCGAGCGCCTCGGCGATACGCGGCGCGGCGCGGATCCCGGGCCGGAGATCGCGACGCTGTTCGAGCTGCGGGCGCACGGGGATCTGGTGCCCCTCCTCGAACCACTCGCCGCCCGCGAACCCGGGCGCTGGCTGGGCGCCTTTGCCGAAGCGGCGACGGCATCGGACCAGAAGCCGCGGCTGCTGGCCCTCTGGACGAAACTGGGACTCTCGGGCACGGTACCGCCCGAGCTGCGCCTGCAGCTCGCTCACGGCCTGCTCGACGCAGGCAAGCGCGCCCCGGCCGAGCGGATCCTGCGCCTCCTCGCGGCCGATGCGCCGCGGGAGGCGCCGGTCGTGCGCCAGCTGCTGTTCGTCTGGGGGCCGAGACCGACCGCAGAACAGCTCGACTGGCTGGCCGCGCGCGCCCGGCAGGCCCGGCCGGCCGAACGGGCCGGCTGGATGCGCGACCTCGTCGAGCGCGGCGCCGCCGCCCGGGCCGTGGAGGTGTACCGTGCCAGCGCGAGACAGGACCCGGGGCCGGAGCCCCTCGACGCCTATCTCGAGGCGCTGGCCGCGCTCGGCGATCCCGCGCAGCTCGCCGGCGCCCTGCGCGAGATCGCAGCCGCGCCGCCGCCCGGAGCGCCGCTCGCACGGCTGGCCCGGCAAGCCCGGCAACTCGGCGATCCGGCACTGGAACGCCGGCTCCTCGAGCGGGCATTGGCCGAGGACGGGAGCGATCCGGCGCTGCAGCGCGACCTCGGGCTGCTCGCGTACCGGCAGCGGGACGCGGCCGCTGCACAGCGTTACCTGGAGGCCTTCGTCGCGCGCACCGGGGGCGATGCCGAGACGCACCGCACCCTCGGCGAACTGCGGCTGCAGCGCGGGGAGACGGAGTCGGCACGGCGCTCGTTCCGCGCGGCCCTCGCCGCGCTCGAGCGCCCCGTCGCGCCCGGGCACGACGCCGACGCCCTCCGGGCCAGCCTGCTTCACCGCCTCGGCCGACACGACGAGGCGATCCGGCAGTACGAGGCGCTGCTGGCCGGGCGGCCGCAGGATGCCCACCTGCGGGCCGACTACGTCGCGATGCTCCTCGAGCTGGGCGAGACCCGGCGCGCGCACCTCCTCCTCTCCGCACGGTGACCATGGCCCTTTCTTCCCCCTCGGCTCCCCGCCTGCGCGCCCTCGCCCGCGTGCTGATCGCCCTGTGCGCCGCCGGTGTGCTGGGAGGACGCGACGCCGCGGCGCAGCAGTCCCCCGCCGCCGCCGCAGTCCCGCAGGCGAGCAAGGGCCCGATCAGCTTCGACGCCGCAGCCAGTGCCTTCACGCTGAGGGCGGGCCGCACGGCGGGCGATGCACCGATGGCACAGCACGACGGCCGCGAGGTGCTGCTGTCCTACCCGGGCGCGCTGCCCGCGCTCGACGTCGAGGAGCTGTTGCGGCAGGCGGGCGACTGGATCGAGGGCCTGAACGTCGGCCACGGCGCGCTGCTGCTGCTGCTGCGCCCGGGCGTCGAGGCCCGCATCGACTCCGCCGGCGAAACGCTGAGCGTGACGCTGTCGCGGCCCGGGGCCGGGACGGAAGCAGGCGCCGCGCCGGAGGCGGGCGGGGCGCACCGCTTCGGCCAGCTGCGGCTGGAGCTGCTGGCCGCGCAGCTTCTGGTCCGCGAGGGCCGGCTCGACGAGGCCCGCGAGCGCTTCGAGCGCTTGCGCACCGAACTGCCCGACAGCGCCGATCCCCTGCTCGGCCTCGCAGCGGTCGAGCAGCAGGCCGGCCGCTGGAGGCGCAGCCTCGACGCCTACCGGCGCGCCGCGGCCCTGGCCCCGGACAACGGCGCGATCGGCACCGCCGTGCAGTCCATCGAGCGTCTCCAGGCACCGCGGCTGCGACTCGACCTCGACCTGCGGCGTGTCCGCGGCAACGAGTCCACCGCTCCGGTCGACATCGATCTCGGCCGGGCCGGGGGTTCGGTGCGATTCGGGGAGGCGTGGAGCGCGGGCGCCGGCACCTCCGTCGCCCGGGTCCGCAGCGAACGGATCCGGCGCGCGAACGGTCTCACCACCTCCTACTCGGGGCGGCACGAGCAGGCCGAGATCTTCGTGCGGCACGACAGCCTCGGGGGGCGGATCACGACCGCGAGCTTCTACGCCACGCAGGGCACGGGCGGGGCCGGACTGCACGCACGCTGGCCGCACGTCGGCGGCGAGACCCGCGCGAGCGCCGAGGCGCGACGCCCGAACTGGGACTACGTGGAGGGCCTGGTCGAGGACGCCACCCGCGACCGCCTGGCGCTCGGGCGCAGCCAGCGCCTCGGCACACACACGAGCGCTCGGCTGGAGCTCGGCTACAACCGCTACCACCTGCGCGACGAGAGCGATGTCGCTCGGACCACCACCTTCCTGGGCGAGCTGCGGCGCGAGGACCTGGCGGGCGTGCGGGGCCTCTACGCCGCCTACACGGTCGACAGCGAGCACGGGCACCGGTTCGGGGAGCGCGCCGGACCCGACGGCCGGCCACTTCGCCCCTTCGCCCCCGCGGACCGCGAGGTCCACAGCCTGACGCTCGGCTACAGCGGGGCGATCGGCCGGCCCGACGGCTCCGGCACCCTGGTGCTCGACGTCAATGCCGGCGCGACCCGTGACCGCCACGGCAGCAGCGGCCCCCTCGCCTCGATTGCGCTCACCCATGCGAAGGGGCCGCTCGAGTTGCAATGCCGCGCTGCCTATGCGAGCGTGAGCGGTCCCTACCGCTCCGCCTACCGGGCCGCCGGCTGCTTCCTCCAATGGCTGTTCTGACCCCTCCGACCCATGGACACACCTCTTTCCCCGCCGCAGAACCGCGCAGCTGCGATCCGGCCGGCAGCTCGCGAACCGCGCCTGCCGACGCGCCTGGCCGGCCTGCGCACCTCCGCGCTGCTGGAGATCGCGGCCTTCCTGGCGGTCGCCCTGCTGCTTGACCGCGGCATCGGCTCAGGCCACCGCTTAGCGGAGATCTCGCCCCACCCCTTCTGGATTCCTGTCCTGCTTGCCTCCTGCTACTACGGCACGCACGAGGGCCTGGCGGCGGCAGCGCTCGCAGGCGCGGCCCTGCTGCTGGGGGCCTTGCCCGAGCAGCGGCTCGACGAGGACCTCTATTCCTGGCTGCTGCGCGCGACGCTTCCCGTCATCGTCTGGAGCGTCGCGGCGCTGGTCCTCGGCGGCATCCGTGACCGCCTGCGCCGTCGGCACGAGGCGCTGCAGCGCCAGTATGACGAGGCTCAGGAGCAGTTGAGCGCGATCGCCGATGCCTACGCGCAACTCGATCGCGCCAACCAGCACCTCGAAGCCCGCGTCGCGGGACAGCTCTGCACGGTGCAGGCGATGTACGAAGCCGCGCGCGCCATCGAGCGTCAGGACGTGGGCGACGTTCTCTGCGGTGTGAGCGATCTGGTGCGCACCGTGCTGAGCCCGGGGAAGTTCTCGCTGTTCCTGCTGCACGAGGGACGGCTGGAGGCGGTGGCCCAGGAGGGGTGGCGGGAGGACGATCCGTTCGCGCGCGAGTTCGAGTCCGCCTCCCCGATCTTCGAGAACCTGGTCGGCCGGCAAGAGGTGCTGGTGATCTCGAACCCGGCGCACGAGGCGCTGCTGGGTTGCGAGGGCTTGCTCGCCGGGCCGCTGGTGAACCGTGACACCGGCGAGGTCGTCGGCATGCTGAAGATCGAGCAGATCGGCTTCCTCGAGCTCCATTCCTCGGGCGTGCAGAACTTCCGGCTGCTGTGCGAATGGATCGGGGCCGCGCTGGCCAAGGCACAGCACCTGGAGCGCAGCGAGCAGGCGCGTGCTGTGCTGCCGCGCGAAGGACAGCAGCCCCTGCCCCCCTGGGAGCAGGTCCGCCCGACCCTGCAGGCGCTCGCGCGCCGGCTGAACCTCGACTTCTGTGTGCTGCACCTGGCGCTGGACGGCATGGCCGACTCCTCGGGCGCCATGCGCCGGATTCTGCGGCTGGCCCGGCAGCTGCTCGGCGCGGAGATGCTTGCCTTCGTTCCCCGGGACGAGGACTGGCATGCCGCGGTGCTGCTGCCCGGCATGACGCCCGGGCAGGCCGCGCTCGTCGTCCGGCAGTTCGAGCAGCGGCTCCTGCAGGAAGCGGTCGGGACCGCTCCTCCCGGCTCGATCCGCCATCGGATCGCCCCCCTCCTCTCCAGCCGCACCCCATGCTGAACTCGGCCGCCGTCGCCCGCAAGGAGGCTCCTCTTCCGCTGCGCCTGCCTCGGCAGCCGGGCGTGCTGCTGATATTGGCGGCCGCAGCCGGCGCCGATACCGCGCTGGCCGTGACGGTCGCGCTCGGCCGGGGCGCGCTGGGAACGGTGCTCGTGCTGCACCTGGGTGTCGTCGCCCTGCTCGCGCTCGGCCTGCGCTTCCAGGGGAGCCACCGTGCCGACCACCGGCTGATGCCGTTCTTCGTGATCAGCATCGCGGGCTTCGGCCCCCTCGGCCTGCTCGGGGCGCTGATGACCGAGATGCTGCGACGTCGCTTCGAGCGGCGCGGTGCATCAAGCGGGAACGGTCTGGAGGCGCTCCTGCCGGCCATGGAGCCGTCCCCCGGCACGGTCCTGTACCGGCAATTGCGGCGCAGCGATCTCGTCGAGACGAGCTGCCGGGGCGTCGCGCCCTTCGTCGACGTGTTCGCCTTCGGCTCGGTCGAGCAGAAGCAGGAGGCACTGATGCGGATCGCGGGCCGCTTCCACCCCTCGTTCGCGCCCGCGCTGCGGCGCGCCCTCAACGACCCCGACCCCTCCATCCGGGTACAGGCCGCCACCGCGCTGACCCGCATCGAGGACCAGTTCCTGTCCCGCGCGATGGCGCTCGAGGCGCGCCACGCCCTGGAGCCGGAATGCACCGAGCATGCCCTGGCCCTGGCACGGCACTGCGACGACCAGGCCAACACCGGACTGCTCGACGAGGCCCGCGCCCATGCGCTGCGGGAGCGGGCGCTCGCGCTGTACCGGCAGGTGCTCGCCCGTCATCCGGATGCGCCGGACCTGCTCACCACGGTGTACCGCCTTCTCGTGCGGCTCGGGCGGGACGAGGAGGTGCTGGAACTGCTGCGGCCGCTGATCGAGGACGGCAGCGCGCCCGCGGCCTCCTGGGCCTGGTATGCCGAAAGCCTGTACCGCAGCGGCCGCTTCGGCGAGCTCCGCGCGCTGTGCGGGCGGCTCGAACGGCTGCCGGGTGCGACGGCGGGCCTGTCCGAGCGCTGCCGACAGGCCTTGCGACTCTGGTCGGCGGGGCAAGCGCTGCAAGGGGGGGACTCATGAAGGAGCAGGTCGACGTGTGCATCGTCGTGGAGGGGACCTACCCCTATGTCACGGGTGGCGTGTCGAACTGGGTGCACGATCTCATCCGCGCCCAGCGCCACCTGAGCTTCCATGTCGTGGCGCTGGTTGCCGAGCAGGCCCCCGGCCACCTCCATTTCACGCTGTCCGACAACGTGAAAGGACTGACGGTGATCGCGCTGCAGCAGGCCTGCGCGGCAACGTCGCGGGGCCGGCCGGCCGCACGGCTGATCCGCGATCTCGAGGCCCCGCTCGCCCGGCTGCTGGGCCGCGGCGGCCAGGCGGACTTCGCCGAGGTCCTCGCCGCATTGCGCCGCCACCCCGGGCTGGCCACGCGCGACGGGCTGATGAACTCGGAACCCGCCTTCGAGATGCTGCTGCGCATCTACGAGGCCACCGTCCCGGCGAGCTCCTTCCTGAACTACTTCTGGAGCTGGCGTTCGCTGACCGGCGGCCTGTTCTCGGTATTGCTCGCCGAACTGCCGCGCGCCCGGCTCTACCACGCAGTGTCCACCGGCTACGCCGGGCTGCTGATGTCGCGGGCGGTGCTGGAGACCGGCCGGCCCGGCCTGCTCACCGAGCACGGGATCTACACCAACGAGCGGCGCATCGAGATCTCGATGGCCGAGTGGCTGGCCGAGCCCGGCCGGGGCGGCCTCGGCATCGAGAAGCGCCGGCGCAACCTGCGTGACGTCTGGCTCGATGCCTTCGTCGGCTACTCCCGCACCTGCTACGAGTGCTGCAGCCGCATCATCACCCTCTACAGCGGCAACCAACCGCTGCAGCTGCGCGACGGCGCCCCGGCCGAACGGCTGCTCGTGGTGCCCAACGGCATCGACTACGACTTCTACGCCGCCATTCCCCGCTGCCCCCGGCCGCGGCGGCCGACGGTCGCGCTCATCGGGCGAGTGGTCCCGATCAAGGACGTGAAGACCTGCATCCGTGCCGCAGCACGCCTGCGCGAGCGGGTGCCGGACGTGCGCGTGCTGCTGCTCGGCCCCACCGACGAGGACCCGGCTTATTTCGAGGAATGCCGGGCCATGGTGGAGCACCTCGGGCTCGGCGACTGCTTCGAGTTCGCCGGCCGGGTGCAGTTGCGCGACTACCTCGGCCAGCTCGACGCGCTCGTGCTCACCAGCCTGAGCGAGGCGCAGCCGCTGGTGCTGCTGGAGGGAGGCGCCGCCGGCATTCCCTGCGTGGCGACCAACGTCGGCGCCTGCCGCGACATCATCGAGGGGCGGGCCGACGAGCAGCCGCCGCTCGGGCCCGGCGGCTTCGTGACGCCGCTGGCCGACCCGCTGGCCACGGCGCAGGCGCTGGCGAACCTGCTGACCGATCCGGCGCTGCACGCACGCTGCGCACGCGCGCTGCAGCAGCGGGTGCGGCTGCACTACAACAAGCGGGTGATCGACGACATCTACCGCCGCCTCTACGAGGAGCACAGCGCAATGCCCGACGCTCCGCGGGCGCATCAGGAGGCGCGCTGAGATGGCAGGTATCGGATTCGCGCTTCGGCGGATGGCCCGGCAGGACGCGCTCAGCGCCAACCTCGGCGGCTTCGGCTACGCCGTGCTGGTGTCCTCCGGGCCCTGGCTGCTGACCTGCCTGGCGCTGGCGGGCATCGAATGGATCGGGCACGACGTGCTGGCCCAGGAATCGCGGCAGCGCTTCTCGGTCATCGTCACCTACAACTTCTCGTTCTCGCTGGTGATCTCCGCCCCGGTCGTCCTCGTCGCGACCCGTTGCGTGGCCGATGCGCTCTTCTCGCGCGACCTCTCGCGCATCCCCGGCATGGTGGTCGGGGCACTCGCGCTGATCTTCGGCCTGCTCGGGGTGGCGGGGGGAGCCTTCTACGGCCTTGCGGTCGAGATGAGCACCGCGGAGCGGATGGTCGCGCTGATCGGTCTGCTGCTCACCGGCGGCATCTGGCTGCTCGCGGCGTGCATGTCGGCGCTCAAGAGCTACGCCACCATCGCCTCGGCCTTCGCGGGCGGCATGGGCCTGGCGCTGACGCTGTCGATGCTGCTGGCAGGCCGCTTCGGCGGCACCGGCGCGCTGTCGTGCTTCACCCTCGGGCTCGCCGTCACCTTCTTCGTGCTCGCCGCCCGGGTCTTCGCCGAGTATCCCGGTACGCTCGAGCGGCCCTTCGCCTTCCTGCGCGATTTCCGCCGCTACCGGCTGCTCGCCGCGGCGGGTCTCGTCTACAACGCCGGCATCTGGGTCGACAAATGGATCATGTGGGCAGCGCCGGGCCATGTCTTGATCCCGGCCGGGATGATCACCCATCCCGCCTACGAGAGCGCGATGTTCCTCGCCTACCTCACCATCGTGCCGGCGATGGCACTATTCCTCGTCGAGGTCGAGACGCGCTTCTACGAGGCCTATGTGCGTTTCTACCGCGACATCGAGCAGCACGGCACGATGGAGGAGATCCGCGCGAACCACGCCGAACTGGTGCGCGTGCTCGGCCGCGGCATCCGCAGCATCGCGGTCGTGCAGCTCGCGTGCTGCCTGATGGGCATCCTCGCCGCCCCGGCGATCGTGCGTGCCACGGGGGGCGGCATCGAGATGGTGCCGATCTTCCGCTTCGGCGTGCTCGGCTCGCTGTTCCACGTGCTCCTGGTCCTGATGCTGTCGGTGCTGGCCTACTTCGACCTGCGGCAGGCCCTGCTGAAGACCGCGGCAGTCTTCCTCACGCTCAACGCGGCGCTGACCTTCGCCTCGCTCGGACTGAGCCCGGAATACCAGGGCTACGGCTACTTCATGGCCTGCCTGCTGTCCTTCGCCTTCGCGCTGCACACGGTGGTCGTCCACCTCGAGCGCCTGCCCTACCTGACCTTCGTCGGCAACAATCCGGCGCTGCGACCGGCGCGCTGAGCACCGCGGGGCACCGGGCTCCCCGCCCGGCAGAGTCCCGCCCCGCACGCGCCGTGCCGGTACCCCGCCGGGCAGCGGCTCGGGCCCCAGCCTTTAGACTAGGTGCAGTGATCCCACCCACCTTCATCCAGGACCTCCTCACCCGCGCCGACATCGTCGAGGTGGTCGGCCGCCATGTGCAGCTCAAGAAAGCCGGCATCAATTACAAGGGCCTGTGCCCTTTTCACGGCGAGAAAACCCCGAGCTTCATCGTCAGCCCGACGCGCCAGACCTACCACTGCTTCGGCTGCGGCGTGCACGGCAACGCGGTCGGCTTCCTGATGGAGCACGGCGGGCTCGGCTTCGTCGACGCGGTCAAGGACCTGGCGCAACAGTTCGGCCTGCAGGTGCCCGAGGACGAGACGGCGCCGGAGCAGCGCGCGCAGGCCGCGCAGCAGCGCGAGAAGCAGGCCACGCTCACCGAGGTGATGGCCCGCGCGACCGACCACTACCGCCGCCAGCTCAAGGCCAGCCCGCGCGCCGTCGCCTACCTGAAGCAGCGCGGCCTCACCGGCGAGATCGCCGCGCGCTTCGCGCTCGGCTACGCGCCCGAGGGCTGGCGCGGACTCGCGGGCGTGTTCCCGCGCTACGACGACCCGCTGCTCGCCGAGAGCGGGCTCGTGATCGTGCAGGGCGAGGACGAGGCGGAGCAGAAGCGCTACGACCGCTTCCGCGACCGCATCATGTTCCCGATCCGCAACGTCAAGGGCGAGGTGATCGGCTTCGGCGGCCGGGTGCTGGACCAGGGCGAGCCCAAGTACCTGAACTCGCCCGAGACCCCGGTGTTCGTGAAGGGGCGCGAGCTCTACGGTCTGTACGAGGCGCGCGGCGCGATGCGCGCCAGCGGCTATGCGCTCGTCGTCGAGGGCTACATGGACGTGGTCGCGCTCGCGCAGCTCGGCTTCGAGAACGCGGTCGCGACGCTCGGCACCGCCTGCACCGCCGAGCACGTGCAAAAGCTCTTCCGCTTCACCGACTCGGTGGTCTTCAGCTTCGACGGCGACGCCGCCGGCCGGCGCGCGGCGGCGCGCGCGCTGGAGGCGGCGCTGCCGCACGCGAGCGACACGCGCTCGGTGCGCTTCCTGTTCCTGCCCCCGGAGCACGACCCCGACTCCTACGTGCGCGAGCACGGCGCCGAGGCCTTCGCGCTGTGCGTCGCGCAGGCGGTGCCGCTGTCGCGCCAGCTCGTGGACACCGCGCGCGAGGCTTGCGACCTCGGCACGCCGGAGGGCCGCGCGCGCATGCTGGCCCAGGCCAAGCCGATGTGGTCGGCGTTGCCAGCGGGGGCATTCCGGCAGCAGATGCTCGCGGAGCTGGCCGGCCTCGGCGGCCTCGAGCCCGGCGACCTGTTGCAGCACTGGGAGGGTGCGCCGCCGAGCGCCGTGGGACGCCCCCGCGGCGAGGGCGAGCGTGGCGCAGCCCGCGGCGGCGGCGGCAGCGGCGGCGGCGGCGGCAGTAGCCTGGGGAGCCGCCGCGGCTGGAAGGACCGGCGCGGCGAGCCGCCGCGCCAGGCGCCGCTCAAGAGCGCGCCGCTGCAGCCCGCCGATCATGCGGCGCGCATGCTGCTGCTGCACAGCGACTGGTGGGACCGGCTCACCGCCGAGGACCACGAGCTGCTGCACGCGCTGCCCGCGCCGCACGGCCCGCTGTGCGCCTGGCTCGAGCGCCAGCTCGGCGAGCACGGCCCGCAGCCCTGGGCGGTGCTGGCGCAAGCGCTGGAGGGCGACGAGCTCGAGGCCGCGGCGCAGCGTCTGGTGGGAAGCGTCGCCTCCGAGGACGTGATGAACTTCGAGGACCTGCGCGCCGTGGTCAACCGGATGCTGGTGAAGAAGCTCAACGAAGAGATGCAGCACCTGATCGCGAACGCCGGTCAGGACCCGGGCGCCTTGCAGCGCTACCGGGAACTGCTCCAGCGCTGCGGGCAACTCAAGCTCCCGGTCGGCGGAACTGCGGCCGCCGGGCCCGGCTCCAACCGTTCCTGAACGCGACAGGGACGCCGGGGAGACTTCCCCCCGCCTCTCGCCCCCGCATCCGGGGCGTGCATGCAGCAAACGCAGGCGTGGCAATTGCTGCCGCAGGGTATTCCGACTCGTCAAGAGGTATCCCTTCCGAATTGACGGAATATTATGAACACCCGACAATGGAAGGTTCGTATTTGCGGCAAGAGTGACAGCAGCACCTCCGGGCCCCGGCCACCCGCGACACGGGAACGATCCAGGCCACCCCATTCCCCGCAAGGGCTGCCCTCCAGATGGTCACGCCAGCTTGTCCGCTTGTGCCGGTGCCAGGTGCCCCCATGTAAGGGGGCAAACCTTGCCGTGCCTTATTTGCGCCTGCGTGATTTAGTGCAGCCGCTGGCGCGGACCGCCCGATCGAGGGCGCCGCTCAAGAGAAGCTATTGACCATTCGAGGAACCGCATGACCGCGAAGAGTACCCGCGCTGCCCTGGTGGCCCAGGCTGACGAGATTCTGGGGAAGAAGGCTGCTGCCAAGACCACGAAGGCGGCCAAGCCGGAAGCCGGCGGCGAGCCGGCCAAGGCCAAGCGCGGCCGCAAGCCCAAGGCGGAGACCGCGACCAAGAAGGTCGAGGCGGCGGCACCGGCTGAAGCCGACGAGGATTTCTCCGACATCGAGGCCGACCTCGAGGGCGACGTCGAACCCGAGGTCGAGGAAGCCAGCGTCGAGGTCAGCGACAAGCCCAAGGCCAAGCCGCTGCGCATGAAGGTGTCGCGCGCCAAGGAGCGCGCGCTGATGCGCGAGTTCGGCCTGGACGAGACGACGCTGACCGAAGAGGAAGTCGCCAAGCGCCGCAACGAGC
>NZ_KZ983970.1:17856-18381 GCF_003569765.1 Caldimonas tepidiphila
CATGCTCAACGACATGGGCGTGGCCGTCTACGAGCAGGCGCCCGATGCCGCAACGCTGCTGCTGACGAACTCCGGCCAGCAGACCGCCACCGAGGAGGAGGCCGAGGAAGAGGCCGAGGCGGCGCTGTCCACCGTCGACTCCGAGTTCGGCCGCACCACCGACCCGGTGCGCATGTACATGCGCGAGATGGGCACGGTCGAGCTGCTCACGCGCGAGGGCGAGATCGAGATTGCCAAGCGCATCGAGGGCGGCCTGCAGGCGATGATGCTGGCGATCTCCACCTCGCCGACGACGATCGCCGAGGTCCTGGCGCTGGCCGAGCGGATCGCCGCCGGCGAGGCGCAGATCTCCGAGGTGGTCGACGGCTTCATCTCCGCCGACGAGGCCGACGACTACGTGGCCGAGGAGGACGTCGACTTCTTCGACGAGGAGGACGACGACGACGGCAACGGCGGCTCCAGGGCGCTGACCAAGAAGCTGGAAGAACTGAAGAACCAGGCGCTGGCCAAGTTCGCCGTGCTGCG
>NZ_KZ983971.1:0-713 GCF_003569765.1 Caldimonas tepidiphila
GCCACGGCGAACGTGGCTCGCCAGTACCTCGGCTCGCGCGGCAAGATCGACAACGGCATTGTGGCCGTGACGACGCTGTGGGCCGACGAGCGCTGCTACTGGCCGCTGCACGCGCAGCCCTACACGCCCGAGTCACGGCTCCCCCTGGGCAAGAAGGACCCCGCCTTTCGCACCAAGCCCCAGATCGCGCTGGCGCTGATAGAGCAGGCTCGCCGGGCGGGGATCGAATTCGAGGCGGTGGTGGCCGACTGCTTCTATGGCGACAACCAGGAGCTGGAGGCAGCACTGCACGCGCGAGGCATTCCTTATGTCATCGCGCGCCGCGGCAAGGTCGGCCTGGGCTGGGCACCGGCGGACAGGGCGCACTCCTTCATGGACGCGGCGCAGGAGTTGCCCAGGCGTGCTTGGCGCAGCATCACGCGCTACTTCCGCGACGGGCACACCGAGCAGTGGTGGGCCGCGGAGCTGGAGTTCTTCGGCTACGGACCGCACAGGCAATTGCGTGCGATCGTCGCGACCACCGATCCGGCCACGCTGCCGCCGCTCTCCACCTGGTACCTGAGCACCAACCTGCTGCTGGACAAGGCGCCGCTGCCGCACTTGGTGTGGCTCTACGGGCTGCGGGTCTGGATCGAGGAGCACTACAAGCGCGTGAAGCACGAGCTCGGCTGGGCGGACTTCATGGTGCGCAGCGATCGGGCCATTCGCCGGCA
>NZ_KZ983971.1:723-18033 GCF_003569765.1 Caldimonas tepidiphila
CTCACCAGCACCCAAACGGGTGCGGGGGAAAAATGAACTCGGCACCTCAACGTCCGGCGCTGGGATGCTGCTGGCCGCAAGCGCTGCGTCGCGTCCGATCATGGCTGGCCCGGTGGAAGTGGCTCAGCACCTGCTGGCTCGCGTGGCGCAACAGGCCCCCTCCACCCGAGCTCACCGAACTGATCTCGGCCGTCGCAGCAGGCCTTGGAATCAACCTCTATCTCCGGGAATAACAAACTATCGCTAGTGGTGTGAATCGCAAATTCGCATACTGCTTGAACGGAAGGTTTCGACCCAGAGCGGCGCATGGATGAAGGGAAAGCGGACGCTGCCCAGTCTCTACTCGTCGGTCGATCATCAGCTCCGATCAATGAACATGCAGCAGGCGCATTAGCAGGGCAATGAGACTCAAGCCACTGCCGATTCCGACGAGTTGTTCCACGGTTCCTCGCAGCGCTAAGCGACGCTGCAACTGCGGGATCAGATCGGCCACCGCGACGTAGACGAAGCTCGACGCGGCGACGACGAGCAGGTAGGGGAAGTAGTCCTCCCAGGCGCCGACGACGAAGTAGCCCGCCACCCCTCCCGCCACCGCCGCCAGCCCCGACAGCGCGTTGTAGAAGAGCGCCTTGCGGCGCGTGAAGCCGGCGTTGAGCAGCACGATGTAGTCGCCCACCTCCTGCGGGATCTCGTGCGCGATCACCGCGAGCGCGGTCACGACGCCGAGCTGCGTGTCGGCGAGGAAGGCCGCGGCGATGATCACGCCGTCGCAGAAGTTGTGGATGCTGTTGCCCACCAGCACGCTCCAGCCGCCGCGCCCGGCCTGCTCGGCGTCGAAGCCATGGTGGTGATGGTGATGCGGGTGGTCGCCCTCGTGATGGTGGCCGTGCCGGTAGAGCTCCGCCTTCTCGTCCCCGTCCCGGCCGACGGCTTCTCGATCCGCTGGCCCGACCCTCCGCTGGAGCAGGAGAACCGTCTGCAGCGCGAGCGGCTGTACGCGCTCTTGGAGTACGTGCGCCTGAACAAGCTCAACCGCCAGGACTGGGACGCGCCGGGCGCTAAGCTCGGCATCGTCACCACCGGCAAGAGCTATCTCGACGTGCGCGAGGCGCTGGCGATGCTCGGCATCGACGAGGCGCGCGCCCGGGAGATGGGCCTGCGCCTGCTGAAGATCGGCGTGGTCTGGCCGCTGGAGCCGGAGTGCATCGTCGAGTTCGCGCAGGGGCTCGACGAGATCCTGGTGGTGGAGGAGAAGCGCCAGATCCTCGAGTACCAGATCAAGGAGCACCTCTACAACGAGCCGAGCCGCCCGCGCGTGGTCGGCAAGTACGATGAGACCGGCGAGTGGGTCAAGGTGCCGAAGAGCGGCATCCTGCTGTCGCCCAACGGCGAGCTCACGCCGGGCGACATCGCGCAGGTGCTCGCGCGCCGCATCGCCAAGGTGCTGGGCGAGGAGGCGCTCGGCGAGCGCGGCCGGCCCTACCTCGGCTGTGCGGCCGCGGCCGAGGGTTTTGCACGCGCCGAGCCCGGCGCGGCGCAGCGCCTGCCCTACTTCTGCTCGGGCTGCCCGCACAACACCAGCACCAAGGTGCCCGAGGGCAGCAAGGCGCTTGCGGGCATCGGCTGCCACTACATGGCGATGTGGATGGACCGCCGCACCGAGACCTTCAGCCAGATGGGCGGCGAGGGCGTGGCCTGGATCGGGCAGGCGTCCTTCACCGGCACGGAGCACGTCTTCGCCAACCTCGGCGACGGCACCTACATGCACTCCGGCTCGCTCGCGATCCGCGCGGCGGTGGCCGCCGGCGTGAACATCACCTACAAGATCCTCGTCAACGACGCGGTGGCGATGACCGGCGGCCAGCCAGTCGAGGGCGCGCCCTCCGTGCCGCAGATCCTGCAGCAGCTCGCCGCCGAGGGCGTCAAGGCGTTGCACCTGGTGAGCGACGAGCCGGAGAACTTCCGGGGCATGGCGGGGCTGCCCGCCGGGGTCGAGATCGGCCACCGCGACGGCATGGACGCGCTGCAGCGCCGGCTGCGCGAGACCCGGGGCGTGTCGGTGATCGTCTACGCCCAGGTCTGCGCGGCCGAGAAGCGCCGCCGGCGCAAGCAGAAGAAGCTCGCCGATCCACCGAAGCGCGTCGTGATCAACGAGGAGGTGTGCGAGGGCTGCGGCGACTGCGGCGTGCAATCCAACTGCGTGTCGATCCTGCCGCTGGAGACCGAGCTCGGCCGCAAGCGCACCATCGACCAGAGTTCGTGCAACAAGGACTACTCCTGCGTGAAGGGCTTCTGCCCGAGCCTCGTGACGGTCGAGGGGGGCCAGCTGCGCAAGCCCGCGAAGAGCAAGGCCGTCGTGCCGGCCGACCTGCCGGCGCCGGCTCTGCCGGCCCTCGCCCGGCCCTGGAACGTGCTGATCACCGGCGTCGGCGGCACCGGCGTGGTGACGATCGGCGCGCTGATGGGCATGGCCGCGCACATCGAGGGCAAGGGCGTGCTGGTGCTCGACATGGCGGGCATGGCGCAGAAGGGCGGGGCGGTGATGTCGCACGTGCGGCTCGCCTCGGCTCCGGCCGGCCTGCACGCGGCGCGCGTGCCCGTCGGCCAGGCCGACCTGGTGCTGGGCTGCGACCTGATGGTCGGCGCGGGCAAGGAGGCGCTGGCGGCGATGTCGGCCGGGCGCACCCGCACGGTGATGAACGCCGACGTGGCCCCGACCGGCGCCTTCACCCGCGACCCGGACTGGAGCGTGTCGCCCGAGGCGATGCTGGCGCGGGTGCGCAACGCGGCCCCCGACACCGAGGTGGTCGATGCGACGAAGCTCGCGACCGCGCTGATGGGCGACGCGGTGGCGACCAATGTCTTCGTGCTCGGCTACGCCTGGCAGAAGGGCTGGGTGCCGCTCGGCGAGGCCGCGCTGATGCGCGCCATCGAGCTCAACGGCGCGGCCGTCGAGATGAACAAGGCCGCCTTCGCCTGGGGGCGCCAGGCGGCGCTCGACCTGGCGAAGGTGCGCGCGGCCGCCGGCGTGGACAGGGGCGTTCCGATCGTGATGATGCCGCGGCGCACGCCCGACCTCGCGACGCTGCTCGCCGACCGCACGAAGCGCCTCGCGGCCTACCAGAACGCCGCCTACGCGAAGCGCTACGAGGACTTCGTGCGCGGGATCGCCGCGGTGGAGGCGGAGCGCGTCGGCGGCGAACGCTTCAGCCGCGAGGTGGCGGTGAGCCTGTACCAGCTGATGGCCTACAAGGACGAGTACGAGGTGGCGCGGCTGTACGTCGAGTCGGGCTTCTTCGAGCGCGTGCAACGCCAGTTCGAGGGCGACTTCAAGCTGCGCTTCCACCTCGCGCCGCCGCTGCTCGCAAAGCGCGACGCGCAGGGCCGGCTACTCAAGCAGTCCTACGGCCCCTGGGTGGCCACGGCCTTCAAGTGGCTCGCGAAGGCGAAGTTCCTGCGCGGCACCGCGCTGGACCCGTTCGGCCACACCGGGGAGCGGCGCGGCGAGCGCGCGGCGATCGGCGCCTTCGAGGCGCTGATGCGCGAGGTGGCGGCGGGGCTGGACGCCCAGCGGTTGCCCACCGCGCTGGAGCTGGCGCGCCTGCCGCAGAGCGTGCGCGGCTATGGCCACGTGAAGGAAAACAACCATCACGCGGCGACGGTCCGGCAGGCGGCGCTTCTGCAGGATTTCATGCAGGGGCATCCATCCACTGAAAGTAAGGATGCACGGGCGGCTGCTTGAGGGAGCTTTTAGAGACCGCCCCTGCGTCATGATGCGGGGATGAGCAGCAAGAAGACCAAGACGCCGAAGGAGCTGGCGCTGCAAGGCGACATGATCGTGCAGCACCATCGCGACCAGAAGCTGCAGCAGTACACCGACAACCTACTTAGGTGCCTGTGCTTCGTCATAGCCGTGTCCTCAATGATCTGAAGCAGCCAGCGTGGCCAAGCGTGTGCCTAGATGAAGCGAGGATCGCCGCAAAAAAGCCCGCTGTCGGCCAAAAGCATTAGTTGACAAGCGTTGGCAATAAGAAAGCGTGCGGCGCTGTTTCAAGTCAGAGCCTGCGCCTGCGACAGGAGTGCGATGAGACGAGCGGCAACAGGTGGCAAGTAGCTTTCTTCACGATGTGTCACGACAAGCCGTCGACGCATCGTTGCCTCTTCCACCGGAATCTCCTTCAGCTTCGTGCCGTCCTGCCGACCCTCGAGATGGTGACGTGAGATGAAGCTCAAAAGGCCTGTCTCGGCGATCAGGGTGGGCAGCATCAGCAGCATCGTGCTTTCCACCTGCACCCGCGGCCGGGGAAGCCCCTGCCGATCAAAGGTGTGATCAAGCCAGTCCCGGGTCGGGGCCCCGGGAGGCTGCAAGGCCCATCGATAGGCACTCAGGTCTTCCAGGGTCGGCTTGCTCCGGAACAACTCGTGGCTCGAACTCGCAGCCACCACGATCACGTCCTCGGCGAGCACTTGCGAGACGAACCCGTCTTCCGGGGGGCTCTCCGTGCCAATCATGAGGTCGATCTCCCCGGCACGAAGCAAGGGCTTTAGCGTGTCGATCAAGCCGACGACCGTGCGCATCGTCACCTCGGGCGCCTCGCGGAGCAACTGCTGCGCCGCAGGCGGCAACAGGAACTGCGCAGCAGTGGGGACGATGCCGATGCGCACATGGCCGGACAAACCCTGGCCGAGGCTGGCGATCTCCAGCTTGGCATCCTCCACATCGAAGCGCAGGCGCTGCGCCCACTTCAGTAGCACCTTGCCCGCCATGGTGAGCCGGATGCCACGACCGGCCTTCTCGAACAGCGGCGCGCCGCATTCCTCCTCCAAGCGATCAATACAACTGGTCAAAGCAGGCTGGGTGCGGTGCAGCCGTTCCGCCGCCCGTCCGATGTGCTCGAGTTGAGCGATGACTTCGAAGTAGCGCAGGTCTCGCAGATCCATACCAAAAGCCTGATCTATGTTTTTTCAAAAACAATCGATTGGACTGTATGTGTTGGCAGGCGAATACTCAAGCCAGAACAAAGAACCTCACTTGCCGTGAGGCCGAAACCAGGACCACGTTCCCTTTGGAGACAGCCATGAGTTTGACCCGCCGCACCTTGCTGGCACTTGCTGCCGCCACCTTGTCCACCGGTGCCTTCGCACAGGCTTGGCCGGCCAAGCCTATCCGCCTCGTCGTGCCCTTCCCGCCGGGCGGCGGCACCGACACCATCGCGCGTGAAACCAGCCAGAAGGTGGCTGCAGCCACGGGTTGGACTTTCGTGATCGAGAACAGGCCCGGCGCCGGCGGCAACCTGGGGGTGGATACCGTGGCCAAGGCGCCGGCAGACGGGTACACCATCGTTCTGGGGCAGACGAGCAACCTCGCGATCAACCCCACGTTGTACGCCAAGATCCCTTACGACTCGCAGAAGGATCTTGCGCCGGTCGTCCACATCGCGAATGCCCCGCTGGTTCTGGTGACAAGTGCCGCCTCGCCCTACAAGACCTTGGCGGATGCAGTGAAAGCCGCGAAAGCCAGGCCCGGTGCAGTGAATTTCGCGTCGCCCGGAAACGGCACCGTGGCTCACCTGACAAGCGAGTTGCTCCAGAGGTCCGCGGGCCTTCAGATGCAGCATGTGCCCTACAAGGGCGCGGCCCAGGCAATGACCGATGTGATCAGCGGCAACGTCGAGCTGTACATGTCCTCGGTCCCGACGATGCTCGGCCAGATCAGGCAGGGCAAGATGCGCCCACTGGCCGTCACGTCGGCCAAGCGCGTGGACGACCTGCCGAATGTCCCGACGATCAACGAGTCGGGCTACAAGGGCTTCGATTCGGTGACCTGGTTCGGCCTGCTGGCCCCGGCAGGAACGCCGAAGGACGTGGTCGCGAAGCTCAACGCCGAGTTCAACAAGGCGCTGCAACAGCCGGACCTGCGCAAGCGGCTGAGCGACGAAGGGGCCGACCCGGTGGGCGGCACCCCTGAGCAGTTCGCATCCCTCATCAAGGACGAAATCGTCCGATGGGGCAAGGTCGTCAAGGACTCCGGGGCGAAGGTCGACTGACCCGCCGCCGCCTCATTCCTCTTACGCCGGCCCGTGCGCCGGCATTCCACAGGAGCAAAGACCATCATGGGTCAAGCCGCTGCATTGCCTGATGTCATTCGCGACATCGAACGTGTCGCTCCCGACATCGTCGAACAGGCCTCCAAGTACCCCTCGTCCATCCTTGCCGACGTCGCCGGCCGGCGCGGTGCGCTGCACGGCCGTATCGGCCCCCTGTCGCCTTCGATGAGGTTTGCCGGACCGGCGATCACCGTCGAACTACGCCCGGGCGACAACCTGATGATCCATGCGGCGATGGCCGTCGCGAAGCCGGGCGACGTGATCGTCGTCGACGGCAAGGGCGACCTGAGCAGCGCGCTGATGGGCGAGATCATGTCGCAGCAGTGCGTGGCCCTCGGCATCGCCGCCCTCGTGATCGACGGCGCAGTGCGCGACAGCGAAGCGATCCGCGAACTCGGCTTCCCGATGTTCGCTGCGGGTCTGAACCCGAACGGGCCGACCAAGTTCGTGCCAGGGCGGCTCAACCATCCGATCTCCATCGGTGGCGTGACCGTGAATCCCGGCGACCTGGTGGTGGGCGACGCCGATGGCGTCACGGTGATCGAGCGCGACAAGGCAGCTTCCCTGCTGCCGCTGGCGGCCGAGAAGGTGGCGGCCGAGACGAAGCGCATCGAGGACATCAAGAGCCGCAAGGCACTGCGGCCGAGCTGGCTGGATGGCGCGCTGCGCGCTGCGGGTGTGATCAAGGAAGGGGAAACGCTGTGAGCCAGAAGCCCGTTTTCCTGGTCACCGGATCCGACCTCGCGCCGCAAGCACTCGCCCTGCTCGGCGACTACGAAGTCGTCTATGCCGGAAAGACTCCCACGGAGGAAGGCATCGTTGCGCTGTGCAAGCAGCATGACCCGGTGGCCATCATCGTGCGCTACAGCAAGGTCGGCGCAGCGGCGATGGATGCAGCGCCGAGCCTGAAGGTCATTTCCAAGCACGGCAGCGGCACCGACACCATCGACAAGGTGGCGGCCGCGGCACGAGGCATCCCGGTAGTCGCCGCTGTCGGTGCGAACGCTGCGGCGGTTGCCGAGCAGGCCCTCGCCCTGCTGCTTGCATGTGCCAAGTCGGTGGTGGGACTCAACGAGCGCATGCACGCGGGTCATTGGGACAAGGCGACGCACAAGAGCGTCGAGCTCGAAGGCCGCACGGTCGGCGTGATCGGCCTGGGTGCCATCGGCCAGCGCTTCGCGCGCATGGCCGACGCGATGGGCATGCGGGTGCTGGGTTTCGATCCGTACGCAAAGGATCTGCCGTCCTACATCACAACGGTCGACCTCGACACCCTCTGGCGCGAGGCCGACGCGATCTCGCTGCACTGTCCTCTCACTCCGGACAACGCCCGGCTGATCAGTGCACAGACCCTGGCTGCCTGCAAGCCGGGGGTGATCATTGTCAACACCGCCCGGGGCGGGCTGATCGACGAGGACGCGCTTCTCGAAGCCATCCGCTCGGGCCGGGTTGCGAGTGCGGGCCTCGACAGCTTCGCCATCGAGCCGATGACGGCGCCTCACCCTTTCCACGGCGAGCCGCGCATCGTGCTGAGCCCGCACATCGGCGGCGTGACGGCCGACGCCTACGTGAAGATGGGTGTGGCCGCCGCACAGAACGCCCTGGCTGTCCTGAACCGCTGAGTTAGGAGCAGTGGACATGTCGTTGCGCTGGAAGCATGCCCCGGAGGGTTCGAACTGGGGCGAGTTCGGACCTGACGACCAACGGGGTCGGATGAACTTGGTGACGACCGAGAAGGTGCTGCAAGGCGTTGCCGAGGTGAAGGTGGGGCGCACCTTCTGTCTGAGCCTACCGCTGGACGTGCCCGGCGGGCAGGCAATGAATCCGCGCCGCATGGCACCGCGGCGGTATGCGGTGCTGCGCGACGGCAAGAGCGCGGGGCAGCAGGGCTTCTGCTGGTCCTACGCGGCCGAGGACGCGGAACTCACCGATGTCGTCAACGACGACGTCGTGCTGATGAGCCTGCAGTACTCGACGCAGTGGGACAGCCTGGCGCATGTGGGCAGCCGCTTCGATGCCGACGGCGACGGCGAGGCCGAGGCGGTGTTCTATAACGGTTTTCGCGCAGGGGAGCACGTTCTGCCCGGCACGGAAGACCCGACGGCCGCCGAGCCCTTCGCGCGCTATCCCGAGCCGCGCGCCGAGGCCCTTGGCATTGAGCGGCTGGCCGAGCACGGCGCGCAGGGCCGCGGCGTGATGATCGACCTCGAGCATCACCTCGGCCGCAAGCGCCAAGCGGTGGGCTACGACGCGCTGATGCGCATTCTCGAAGTCGATCGGGTCGAGATCGAGACCGGGGACATGGTGTGCCTGCACACCGGCTTCGCCGACACGCTGCTGGCAATGAACCGCCGCCCAGATGTCGAACACCTGCATCAGAGCGGCAGCGGTCTGGACGGCTGGGACAGCAAGCTACTGAACTGGATCGTCGACGTGAAGCTGGCCTGCCTGCTGGCTGACAACCCGGCCGTCGAACTGGTAGTGCCCAAGTTCTCCACCCCTACCCCCATGCGCCGCCCCCGGCTGCCGCTGCACGAGCACTGCCTCTTCAAGAATGGCATCCATCTCGGCGAGCTGTGGTACCTGACCGAGCTCGCGCGTTGGCTGCGAGCTCATGACCGCTCCCGTTTCCTGCTTACCGCGCCACCCCTTCGCCTGCCGGGTGCGGTGGGCTCGCCCGCGACGCCGATCGCGACTGTCTGAGCCCCCGGCTACACCACAACGGAGACACGTATGAAACGCCTGATGAAGTCACTTGCAGCCATTGTGTCGATGACATGTGCATGCGCTGCCCATGCGGAGTGGCCGGAGAAGCCAGTCAAGATGGTCGTGCCGTATGCGCCCGGCGGTGCTGCAGACGCAGTGGCTCGTGTCGTGGCCACCGAGCTCGGCGCGCGGCTGAAGCAGCAGGTCATTGTCGAGAACAAGCCGGGTGCCGGTGGCACGATCGGCGCCCAGGCGGTCGCACAAGCGCCGGCCGATGGCTACACCTTCCTCTACGACGCCACGTCGTTCACAGTCAACCCGAGCCTGTTCCCGAAGCTCCGGTTCGACTACTTGAAGGACTTCGCCGCCGTCGGCATGGTGGCGCGCATTCCGACCCTGCTGGTCGTGCCATCGAACTCGCCGATCAATTCCGTGGCCGATCTCGTGCAGCGTGCGCGTGCCACACCGGACCGGATCACATACGCCTCTGCGGGCAACGGCAGTGCAGCCCACCTGAGCGCCGCACTGTTCGGCCAAGGCTTCAACGTCGGATTGGTCCATGTGCCTTACAAGGGCGGCGCGCCTGCACTTACCGACCTCGCTGGTGGACAGGTCGATTTGATGTTCAGTGCGGTCACCGCTTCCGGGCCGCTGATCAAGTCCGGCAAGCTCAAGGCGATCGCCACTGCATTCGATCAACGCGTCGATGCATTTCCTCAGGTTCCAACCGTGGCGGAGTCCGGCCTGCCGGGATTCCGTGCCTACGAGTGGAATGCGATCTGGGCGCCGACCGGGACTCCGCCCGCCATCCGTAACCGGATGGAGGCCGAACTCCGCTCGGCACTTTCCCAGCCTGCCATGCGCCAGCGCTTCGCGGAAATGGGTGCACTGCCCGCAACGGGAAGCGCCAAGGACCTTACTGAATTCGTGAAAGCCGAAACCGCCAAGTGGGCCTCGGTCATCAAGACTGCCGACATCAAGCTGGACTGAACTCCAGCCTCTACAGGAGACATTGCCATGAAATTTTCGATGCGCATTGCGGTCGCTGCAGCGGCCCTCACGATGGCCGGCCTGGCACAGGCACAGACTTGGCCTGCAAAGCCCGTGAAGATCGTCGTGCCTTATGCGCCCGGCGGCTCCGTCGACGTGGTCACGCGCAAGATGGCGGCCAAGCTGCAGGAGCAGACCGGCCAGACCTTCTTCGTGGAGAACAAGGCCGGCGCGACCGGCACCATCGGCCTGTCGCAGGTCCTGCTGTCACCAGCAGATGGCTACACGCTGGCGGCCAATGACACGACCCATGCGTTGCTTCCCCACATCTTCAAGACGCTACGCTTCGACCCTGTCCAGGACTTGATCCCCGTCAGTGCATTCGTGTTCGCACCGATGGGAGTGGTCGTCAAGGCCGACTCCAAGTACAAGACGCTCGCCAACTTGATTGCAGATGCCAAGGCCGAGCCCAACAAGGTGACGTACGGTACGGGCGGGGCGGGCACCACCCCTCACTTCGTCAGCGAAGCGCTGGGGATCGCCACAGGGGTGAATTTCATGCACATCCCCTTCAAGGGGGCAGGCGAAGCCACGCTCGGGATGCTGGCAGGCACCGTGGACTTCCAGATTGCCTCCACGCCTGGTGTCATGAGCAACGTCAAGGGCGGCAAGGCGCGATTGCTGGCGGTGAGCGGCAGCAAGCGTCTGGCCTCACTGCCTGACGTGCCGACATTTACCGAAGCCGGAGTCAAGGATTTCGGGCTGGTCAACTTCACGGGACTCTGGGCACCCAAGGGCACGCCGAAGGTCGTGATCGATCGGCTGCAGATGGAGATTGCGAAGGCGATGGCATCGCCGGACATGAAGGCGTTCGCGGAGAGCATCGCTTCCGAGCCCGGATACTGGGATGCTCCCACCTTCACCAAGGAACTGGGCGAACGGACCGTCTCCTGGGGCAAGGTGGCAGCGAACACTGCCTTCGAGCGCCAGTAAGCTGTACTGGACAAAGGGGGCCTCATGTTCCTGCTGCAAGCACCCATCCTGCGGGACACCGAGGTGTTCTCTCGCATGCCAGATCGCTTCCGCCGCACCGACGTTCGTTCGGAATGGGCGGATGCGAATCGCGGTGGTCAGCCGACCGACTCGTTCCTGGAGGGGCCCGTCTTTGACGCAAAGGGCAACCTCTACGTCTGCGACATTCCTTTCGGGCGCATCTTCCGCATCAGTTCCGACGGCGAGTGGGAGCAGGTCGCCGAATGGGCCGGCGAGCCCAACGGCATGAAGTTCCTGAATGACCGGGAGTTGCTGGTCACCGACTACCGCAACGGCCTGATGGTCTGTGACGTGTCGAGCGGCGCAGTCCGGCCGTACCTGGAGCGGCGCAACAGCGAACGCTTCAAGGGCGTCAACGACCTGATCTTCGACAGTCAGGGCAATCTCTACTTCACCGATCAGGGCCAGACCGGCTTGCATGATCCGACGGGTCGGTTGTACCGCTTGCGGACCGACGGTCGACTCGAGGTGCTGTTGTCCAACGTGCCGAGTCCGAACGGTGTGGCGCTTTCGGCGGACGAGCGGGTGCTGTTCCTCGCCGTGACTCGCGGCAACGCCGTGTGGCGCGTGCCACTGCTCGAGGACGGCAGCGTGTCCAAGGTCAGCACTTTCTTCACCTCCTACGGTCCCAGTGGTCCGGACGGCCTGGCGATGGATGGCAAGGGGCGGCTCATCGTCGCCAACCCGGGGCTGGGACTTGCCTGGGTGCTTAACCACCGTGCGGAGCCGGAGGTCGTGCTGCGCAGCTGCGCTGGTGCCTCGCTGACCAACGTGGCCTTCGGTGGACCAGAGCGCACGACCTTGTACTGCACCGAGTCGGTGACTGGATCGGTGCTGCGCGCGAGGCTTGACGCACCTGGACTTCCGATCCATCGGTCTGCTGCGCGATAGATAAATAAGCAACCGAGCAAAACAAGGAGACAAGCAATGAAAGCCCCTCAACTGTCCATCGAATCCCGGCAAGGTCGCCCGGGTCTTCGAATTTCCTGCCAGAGCGTGTTCGCCCTGCTCGCCGCACTGACAGCCGCGACGGCCGCCGCCGCTCAGCCCGCGGCGTATCCGCAGAAGCCCGTGAAGCTCATGGTAGGGTTCGCCGCCGGCGGCCCCTCGGATCTCGTCGCACGGGCTTTTGCGGATCACGCCGCCAAGGGCCTGGGCCAAGCGATGATCGTCGAGAACAAGCCTGGCGCGAATGCGGTACTCGCCAGCGAGGCCGTCGCGCAGGCCCAGCCGGACGGACTCACGCTGCTCGCGGCAGCGACGAACCACACGATGATCCCCGCGCTATATGCCGGGCGCGTCAAGTTTGACGCGGCCACTTCGTTCAAGCCGGTGTGCACGCTCGCGTCCAGCGCCACGGTGCTCGTAGTTGGCCCTGCCCTGCCGGTGAAATCCCTGAAGGAATTCCTGGATCGGGTGCGCGCGAATCCCGCGGGTGCGACCTTTGCCAGTCCAGGGCTGGGGAGTTCGCCCCACCTGGCGACCGAGGCGTTCCGCAAGCTCACGGGCACACAGATGGTTCACGTCCCCTACAAGGGCGCTGCGCCCGCCGTGAACGACCTCATGGGGGGCCAGGTCGACCTGTCCTTTGCGACGGTCGGGTCGGTACTTCCCCACATCAAGTCAGGCAAGCTGACCGCGCTCGCCGTCGCAGCACGCCAGCGCTCGGCGCTGCTGCCGCAGGTGCCGACGTTCGAGGAGGCAGGCCTCAAGGGCTTTGTCGTCGACACCTGGTACGGGCTCATGGCTCCCGCGGGAACGCCAGCAGACGTCATGCGCACGCTGGAGCGCGAGGCGGTCGGCTTCGCCCGCTCGCCCCAGATGCGCGAGCGCCTGACGGCCGCGGGCCTCGAGCCCCAGAGCATCTGCGGCGAGGCCTTCTCGGCGCAGGTGAAGCGCGAGATCGAGGCGAACGTGCGCCTGGCGCGCGAGCTCGACCTGAAGGCGGAATGAGCCGCCGGCTTCTACAGGAGAACTCCATGCGTCGAATCCGTCGCCTGCTGCTGACCGGCGCCCTGTGCGCAGTGGCGAACCTTGCGTACGCCCAATCCTATCCAACCAAGCCGATCAAGCTCATCGTGCCGTTTCCGCCCGGCGGCAACGTGGACCTGAGCGCACGCATCCTGGCGCCCGAGCTGTCCAAGGAACTCGGGCAGCCGTTCTTCGTCGAGAACCGCGCCGGCGCAGGGGGCACGCTGGGACTGGATGCCGTGGCCAAGGCAGCTCCCGACGGCCACACGCTCGGCATCGCCTCGCCCGTCAACCACCTGGCCGCGCCGTCGCTGTATCCGAAGCTGCCCTACGACTCGATCCGTGACTTCACGCCGATCGGCCTGATCGCCAGCGTGCCGATGGTGCTGGCCGTTGGGCCCTCGTCGCCGGCGAAGTCGGTGGGGGAGCTGCTCGCATTGGCACGCGCCAAGAACGGCAGCATGACTATGGCGTCCGCCGGCAGCGGGAGCGGCAACCACATCGTCGGCGAGCTGTTCCAGGACGCGACCGGCGTGAAGTTCGTGCACGTACCCTATAAGGGCAGCGCTCTCGCCAACAACGACCTGGCCGGCGGGCATGTCGACCTGCACATCGACCAGCTCTCCTCGGTGCTGCCGCTCCTGCAGGGCGGCCGGCTGCGCGCGCTCGCCGTCACTACGGCACGCCGCTCCCCGCTGCTGCCCAACGTGCCGACGCTGGCCGAGTCGGGCGTTCCCGATTTCGACGCGAGCACCACGCTGGGCCTCGTGATGCCGGGTCGTGCCGACCCGGAGCTCGCGAAGCGCCTGAATGCGGCCCTCCGTAACGTCCTCCAGCGCCCGGCGGTGCGCGAGCAGTTCGCCCGCCTGGGGGCCGAGGTGCGCGAGAGCACGCCCGAAGCGTACGCGCAGTTCATCCGCACCGAGATCGCGCGCACCGCCAAGATCGTGCGGGACGCGAAGATCACGCTCGATTGACCATGGACCTTGGACAGGGCTCGCCCCTCACCGCGGCCATGGCGGTCGACTGCCATCTACATGTCGTGGCGCCCCTAGACCGCTTCCCGATGGCGCAGGAGCGAAGCTACACGCCGCCGCCAGCGCCCCTGGAGCGCTGGCGCGACACCCTGGGGCCGCTCGGCATCACCCATGGCGTGCTCGTCCAGCCGAGCTTCTACGGCACCGACAACAGGGCCCTGCTGGACGCCCTGGCGCAAGGGCATGGACGCTTGGTGGGCGTGGCGGCGGTGACGCCGGACATCCCGGACCGGGACCTCGACCGGCTGGTCGATGCCGGGGTGCGAGGGGTGCGCATGGCGCATTTCGAGCCCGGCGATCCCCGCTCAATGGGCGGCTTCGTCCCGTTCGCCGCCTTCGATCCTCTCGAGGACCGGCTGCGCGAGCGCTCGATGCACCTGCAGCTCTTCACCGACAGCCGCCTGCTGCCGGCGCTCACTCCTCGCCTGAGGCGAGCGAAGGTGCCGGTTGTGATCGACCACATGGGACGCGCACCGGCATCGCTGGGCGCCGAACACGCCGGCATCAAGGCGATGCGCGCGCTCCTTGACGGAGGCGCGATCTGGGTCAAGCTCTCGGGCGTGGCGAACATCTCGGACAAGGCGCCCGGCTACGAGGACGCGCGCGCGATCCACGAGGTCCTGCTGGCGGCCCATCCCGAGCGGCTGCTGTGGGGTTCGGACTGGCCGCACACCAAGCGTTCGGGCACCGCACCTGACAGCGCGGCGCTGCTGCGGCTGTTTCACGACTGGACACCGCACCGACACGACTGCGACCGTATCCTGAACCGCAACCCGAGGTTGTTGTATCGCTTGCCGGAGTGACTCTTATCCGCTGGCCTGCCATGCGACACTCTCTAAACACATATTGAAGTTCCGAGATTTCACGGAAGGCAGGTCCATGTACGAATTGAACGAAACGCACGATGCGGGATTGCGCAGTTGGGTCGAGTCGGCCAACGCGCCAGACACCGACTTTCCGCTCCAGAATCTGCCGTTTGCCGTGTATCGCCGGCAGGGATCCCATGAGCCGCTTCGCGGCGGCGTCGCGATCGGAGACCAAATCCTCGACCTGAATGCGGCAGCGACGGCAGGAGCGTTTGAGGGCGAAGCCGCCGTGGCAGCGCGTGTAGCAGGAGGCGAGACCCTGAACGCGTTGATGGCCTTGGGCCCCAGGGCATGGTCTGCGTTGCGCCTCGCCTTGTCCCGAGCGCTGCGCGAGGGGTTCGATACGCAAAAAACGCTCTCGGCCTGTCTGCTTCCGCAGGCTCAGGCTGAGTACGGGGTGCCCGCGAGCATTGGTGACTACACCGATTTCTATACCTCAGTCCATCACGCCACCAACATCGGCCGGCAGTTCCGGCCCGACAACCCTTTGCTGCCGAACTACAAGTGGGTGCCGATCGGCTACCACGGGCGCGTCTCAAGCATCGGCGTGTCTGGACAAGCTTTTCCGAGGCCGATGGGCCAAACCTTACCGCCCGGGGCATTGCAGCCTGAATTTGGTCCTTGCAAGCGGCTGGACTACGAACTGGAGATCGGCATCTTCGTCGGTCCGGGCAACGTGGCCGGAGAGCCGATCCCGATCGCCGAGGCGGAGGCCCATGTCTTTGGCGTGTGTCTGCTCAACGACTGGTCAGCGCGGGACATCCAAGCCTGGGAATATCAACCGCTGGGGCCCTTCCTGTCCAAGAACTTCGCGACGACCCTCTCGCCCTGGATCGTCACGCTCGAGGCGCTGGCGCCGTTCCGAATGCCTTTCTCAAGACCGGCGGACGACCCGCAGCCGCTGCCTTACCTCGATGCCTCGTCTGATCGGGCACGGGGCGCCCTCGATCTGCAACTCGAGGTCCATCTGCAGTCCCAAAATATGCGGGAACAAGGTCTTGCACCGAAACGACTGACCCATACGAGCTACCGGCACGCCTACTGGACCATTTCGCAGTTGGTCGCCCACCACACCATCAATGGCTGCAACCTGAAACCCGGGGACCTGTTCGGGAGTGGCACGCTCTCGGGCCCCACACTGGACCAAGCCGGGGCCCTGATCGAACTGACTAAAGGCGGAAAAGAGCCGATCGTTATGCCAGACGGTCAGATGCGTACCTATCTGGAGGACGGTGATACGGTCATTCTCAAGGGATGGTGCGAAAGGCCCGGGGTCAGACGCATAGGTTTTGGGGAGTGCAGAGGCACTGTACTCCAACCCAAGACGTTGTAGATCGCGTCATGTGTGCGTCCCAAGGCAAGTCTTGATTAGAAACGAGGCTCAGCCGCACCTGATGGTGCTCTGAATCTTTGGTGGGGTGTGTGCGACATCGACAATGAGACAGGCCACCAAACCCTTGAGGTCGAATCGGCGGTTGAAGCGGTTCATCCCGCCAGGTAGGGCGCGGCGAGCTTCCACGGCTACAAGCTGCATGCCAACGTCGACGCGCGCCATAAGGCGCTACACCCGCTCGAACGCGCGCTTCTGATGCTCAGCCGGCAGCAGGCGCTTTTCGGACAGGTCCTCGTGCAGCGCCTGGGGCGCGGCGAGATCGATCTGGGTCCTCGCCTGCATTGGGGCCGCGGGAGCGGGCGGCGGTGTGACAGCGGCACCGTGGCCGGTTCCGCGCAGGATTTGCGCGGCGGCGCCTAGCATCAGCCTGGGACGGACCGGGGGCGCAGCCGGTGGAATTGCCTCGGTAAGCGCAGGCGCTGGCTCGGCCAGGTGCCTGCTCGGCTTCATGCAGTTCAGCCAAGGCCTGGGCCATCAGTGAGCCCGGCGCGAGCGACTGCAATGCGGCGGCGGCCCGCTCTGACAGGGCTGACCCGCAGCCGGTGCAGAAGTCGAAGAAGCTGCGCGTGTTGCGGCGTGCGCAGACTTAGCCCTGACCTTGAGGACGTTCTGAACATCGTTAATGGGCGCGAGGATCTGGCCGAAGAAATGGCCGCCGCCCCCGCTGAACTCTGAGAAGCCGTTGCCGCGGCCTTCGGCCCTCTGTTGAAGAACCAGGACTTCGCGAACGTGCTGCCGGGCCTGTTGGCCGAGCCGGAGCGCACTGGCCTTGGCATGGAACGCCTAAAAGGCTTGAGCCAATGAGCCTCACTGCGACGACAACGCCCCGATCAAGAGCTTGCAGGGGCAGCCTGAAGACCGAGCTCGTGCACCAGCGGCGCTGGTAGACGCGAGCGCGGGTCATGGCGGCGATCCGCGGAGTGGGTCGAGATCTTTTACAACTGTCAGCGGCGTCACAGTCGTCTGGGCTACCTGGCCCCGGCGGTCTTCGCGCAGCAGCATTTCAGCAACAGGGCGCAGGGGGCCTAAGTCCCGCTGTCTACGGTTGACAGTACACCTCAGCCTTCCCCTCCAGCCGCCTGCCCTCGCGGCTCAGTTGAGACGCCGCTCGGCCGCTACGGCTGCGGCAGGGTACGTATTCAGCCGGGGTGCTGAACTGAGGATCAGCCGGCGGGCTGGGGCAGGAG
>NZ_QXMG01000091.1 GCF_003569765.1 Caldimonas tepidiphila
CGATCCGCGAGGGCGGCCGCACCGTCGGCGCCGGCGTCGTCGCGAAGATCATCGAGTAAAAGAGTAAAGGCGCTAGGGGTATAGCTCAATTGGCAGAGCGTCGGTCTCCAAAACCGAAGGTTGGGGGTTCGATTCCCTCTGCCCCTGCCAGACTTCTTGATCCGGGGCTCTGATCCGGATCGGTCTGATCGCCAAAGGCAGCCCGCAGGCAGGGTCCCGAGAGGGGCCTGAGGCCCGCGGGCTTTGCTGCTGATGGTTGCGCTCGTCGGCCTTTGCGCGCGGCGGGGCCCGTGAAACTGAACCAATGAACAATCCTCAAGTCGAAACCGTCACCACCGGTGCGGACAAGGCCAAGCTGTCGGTTTCCGGCCTGCTGGTGCTCGGCGCCGTGGCCGTGTTCTACATGCTCGGTACGCAGGACCTGTGGGTGCGCGTGCTCGCCCTGCTGGTCGGTCTGGCGGCAGCGGTGGGATTGTTCTTCTCCGCGGAGCCCGGCCGGCAGTTGATCGGCTTCGCCCGGGAAGCGACCCGCGAGGTCAAGAAGGTCGTGTGGCCCACCCGCAAGGAGGCCATGCAGATGACGGGCTACGTGTTCGCCTTCGTCGTCGTGATGGCCCTGTTCCTGTGGCTGACCGACAAGACGCTCGAGTGGGTCCTGTACGATCTGGTCCTGGGCTGGAGAGGCTGAAAGAGGGCATGACGATGAGCGAAGCAGCAAGTAACAACGCCGCCGCCCCCGCGGCTCCCGCCCTGCGCTGGTACGTGGTCCACGCGTACTCCGGCATGGAGAAGGCGGTCGAGCGCAATCTGCGCGAGCGCATCGACCGCGCCGGCATGCAGGCCAAGTTCGGCCGCATCCTGGTGCCGACCGAAGAGGTCGTCGAGGTCAAGAACGGCAAGAAGGCCGTCACCGAGCGCCGCTTCTTCCCCGGCTACGTGCTGGTGGAGATGCTGATGGACGACGAGTCCTGGCACCTGGTCAAGCACACCTCGAAGGTGACCGGCTTCGTCGGCGGGGCGCGCAACCGCCCGGTGCCGATCTCCGAAGAGGAGGTCATGAAGATCGTCAACCAGATGCAGGAAGGCATCGAGAAGCCCCGGCCCAAGGTCGAGTGGGAGGTTGGCGAGGTGGTGCGTGTCAAGGAAGGCCCGTTCACCGACTTCAACGGCGCGGTGGAGGAAGTCAACTACGACAAGTCCAAGGTGCGCGTGTCGGTCACGATCTTCGGTCGTGCCACGCCGGTGGAACTCGACTTCCACCAGGTCGAGAAGATTTGACGACCATGGGTCGTCGAATTTCGCCAAGGCCCGCAAGGGCCGCAGGCAAGATCTGACGTCCCCGTTTCATGGCCCCGGCTGGGGCCGACCGGACTTCGCTCCGGCTCATCCAGCCCGTCGCCGGCCGGTGACGTGATACCGGCCTGAGGAGCAAGGGCGGACCCCGAGGTCCCACCCCTTGCGTTTGCACTCGACAAGTCCCGCCTGGCCGCGGGGCTTGTACCAGGAGAAACACATGGCCAAGAAGATTGTCGGCTTCATCAAGCTGCAAATCCCGGCGGGCAAGGCGAATCCGTCGCCCCCGGTCGGTCCGGCGCTGGGTCAGCGCGGTCTGAACATCATGGAGTTCTGCAAGGCGTTCAACGCCCAGACCCAGGGCGTCGAGCCCGGTCTGAAGCTGCCGGTGGTGATCACGGCCTATGCGGACAAGTCCTTCACCTTCGTCATCAAGACCCCGCCCGCGACGGTCCTGATCAAGAAGGCCGTGAAGATCGAGAAGGGCTCCGGCCGTGCGCACCTCGACAAGGTGGGCAAGATCAGCCGTGCCCAGCTCGAGGAAATCGCCAAGACCAAGATGAAGGACCTGACGGCCGCCGATCTGGACGCCGCCGTCAAGACGATTGCTGGTTCCGCCCGCTCGATGGGCGTGATCGTGGAGGGTGCGTGATCATGGCCAAGCTGACGAAACGCCAGAAGGCCCAACAGGGCAAGATCGAGTCCACCAAGCTGTACGCCATCGACGAGGCGCTGAACCTGGTGAAGGAATTCGCCGTGGCCAAGTTCGACGAGTCGATCGACGTCTCGGTGCAGCTGGGCGTGGACGCGAAGAAGTCGGACCAGGTCGTGCGTGGCGCGGTCGTGATGCCCAACGGCACCGGCAAGACCAAGCGCGTCGCGGTGTTCGCGCAGGGCGCCAAGGCTGAGGAAGCCCGTGCCGCCGGCGCCGACGTGGTCGGCATGGAAGACCTGGCCGAACAGGTCAAGGCCGGCAACATCAACTTCGACGTCGTGATCGCCTCGCCGGACACGATGCGCGTGGTCGGTACGCTCGGTCAGATCCTCGGCCCGCGCGGCCTGATGCCGAACCCGAAGGTCGGCACCGTGACGCCCGACGTGGCCACCGCGGTGAAGAACGCCAAGGCCGGTCAGGTGCAGTTCCGCGTCGACAAGGCCGGCATCATCCACGGCACGATCGGTCGCCGCTCGTTCGACTCGGACAAGCTCAAGGGCAACCTGGCCGCGCTGCTGGATGCGCTGAACAAGGCCAAGCCGGCGTCGAGCAAGGGCATCTACCTGCGCAAGGTGGCTGTCTCCTCGACGATGGGCGTGGGCGTGCGTGTCGAAGTGGGCTCGATCGCCCTGTCGGCCAACGCCTGATGAAACGAAGGTGCCGGGCCCGGATGGGCGCGGCACCGAGGAATTGGTGGGCCGTGGCGGCTTTTCCGGCTGCCGCGGGCTATCAAAGACCGCTGGCGCGACCCCCGGGTCGCTTAATCGGCGCGACGGACCCCCGGGTCCGGAGCGGCGGCCAGCGCAGATGGCGCACCCGCTGGAATGGATGTGTGGGGAAGGGTCCTTCGGGGCCGTTCCCCAGGTTTCCTGAACAGAGGTCGCTGTAAACCGGTGCATCCCCGGCTCGTCCGGGATGCTATGTGAGGAGTGGACCTTGAGTCTGAATCGCAACGAGAAACAAGCTGTCGTGGCGGAAGTGGCGGCCCAGGCGGGCAAGTCGCAGACGCTGGCGATGGCCGAGTATCGTGGCCTCACCGTCGCTCAGCTCGACAACCTCCGCCGCCAGGCGCGTGCTCAGGGCGTGTATCTGCACGTCCTGAAGAACACGCTCGCCCGTCGCGCGGTGGCTGGCACGAGCTTCGAGTGCGCGGCCGAGTCCATGGCCGGCCCGCTGATCTACAGCTTCTCCGAGGACGCGGTCGCGGCAGCCAAAGTGCTGGCCGACTTCGCCAAGGGCAACGACAAGCTCGTGCTGAAGGCCGGCGCCTACGCTGGCAAGGCACTCGACGTCAACGGCGTGAAGTCGCTGGCCTCGATCCCGAGCAAGGAAGTGCTGCTGTCGCAGCTGCTGGGTCTGATGCAGTCGCCGGTGTCGCGCATGGCGCGCGTGCTGGCCGCCGTCGCCGAGCAGCGCGGTGCTGGTGCGGAAGCGCCGGCCGCCGAGGCCGCCGCCGCCTGAACCCGTTCAACGAAATTCAAGTTTTAGGAAACCAAAATGGCATTCGACAAAGACGCATTCCTGGCCGCACTGGACACCATGTCCGTCATGGAACTCAATGACCTGGTGAAGGCCATTGAAGAGAAGTTCGGCGTGTCCGCCGCTGCAATGGCCGCTCCGGCCGCTGGTGGTGGCGCCGCCGCTCCGGCCGCCGAAGAGAAGACCGAGTTCACCGTCGTCCTGACCGGCGCCGGCGCGAACAAGGTCTCCGTCATCAAGGCCGTGCGCGAAATCACCGGCCTGGGCCTCAAGGAAGCCAAGGACCTGGTCGACGGCGCTCCGAAGCCCGTCAAGGAAGGCATCGCCAAGGCCGACGCCGAAGCCGCCCAGAAGAAGCTGGTGGAAGCCGGCGCCACGGTGGAACTCAAGTAATCGAGTCCGCTGCACGAGGCTGGGAGCCCGTTTCGGGCCCCCAGCCTTTTGCGCTTCTGAAGCCGGGCACGAGACCCCTCTCGCGTCCCGGCCTCAGGAACACCTGCAAGGGCGGCGTGCCGTCCTTGCAAGTGTTCCCTGATCCGACTGCAGGGAACCGGTTTGGTCGGACCGCGGTGCAATGCCGCGGTCGTCCGCCAGCGGCTGGTAGTGGCCAGCCACCAAGCTTCAGACCGACCCCGACGAGCCACGGGGCTTTGCCGGGTCTGATCGCCAGTCGCCCGATTGAGCGGACTGCACCGGCCTTGCAGGCCGCTTAACGAGACGGAGTGTTTATGGCGTACACCTATACCGAGCGCAAGCGCATCCGCAAGAGCTTCGGCAAGCGCAAGAGCGTTCTCAACGTTCCCTACCTCCTGACGATGCAGAAGGACTCCTATGTCGCCTTCCTGCAGCAGGACGTCCCCCCGCAGAAACGCAAGAACGAAGGCCTGCAGGCCGCGTTCCTCTCCGCGTTCCCGATCGTGTCGCACAACGGGTTCGTGGAGATGAAGTTCATCGAATACAACATCGCCAAACCTCCCTTCGACGTTCGCGAGTGCCAGCAGCGCGGCCTGACGTTCGCCGCCGCCGTGCGCGCGAAGCTGCAGATGATCATCTACGACCGCGAGAGCCCGCAGGCCAAGACGGTCAAGGAGATCAAGGAGCAGGAGGTCTACATGGGCGAAGTGCCGCTCATGACGGACTACGGCTCCTTCATCGTCAACGGCACCGAGCGCGTCATCGTGTCGCAGCTGCACCGCTCCCCGGGCGTGTTCTTCGAGCACGACAAGGGCAAGACGCACAGCTCCGGCAAGCTGCTGTTCTCGGCTCGCATCATCCCCTACCGCGGCTCGTGGCTGGACTTCGAATTCGACCCGAAGGACATCCTTTATTTCCGCGTCGACCGCCGCCGCAAGATGCCGGTGTCGATCCTGCTGAAGGCCATCGGCCTGAACCCGGAATCGATCCTCGCCAACTTCTTCGTCTTCGACAACTTCCGCCTGATGGACTCGGGCGCGCAGATGGAGTTCGTGCCCGAGCGCCTGAAGGGCGAGGTCGCGCGCTTCGACATCACCAACAAGAGCGGTGAAGTCGTCGTCGAGAAGGACAAGCGCATCACCGCGCGCCACACCAAGCAGCTCGAGCAGTCCGGCACCCAGTTCATCACCGTGCCGGAGGACTTCCTCGTCGGCCGCGTGCTGGCCAAGAACATGGTGGACCCGGACACCGGCGAGCTGATCGCGCGCGCCAACGACGAGCTGACCGACTCGCTGCTGAAGAAGCTGCGCGGCGCCGGCATCAAGGACATCCAGTGCCTCTACACGAACGAGCTGGACCAGGGCCCCTACATCTCGCAGACGCTCGCGACCGACGAGACGGCTGACCAGCTCGCCGCGCGCGTGGCGATCTACCGCATGATGCGCCCCGGCGAGCCGCCGACGGAAGACGCGGTCGAGGCCCTGTTCAACCGGCTGTTCTACAGCGCCGACACGTACGACCTGTCGCGCGTGGGCCGCATGAAGTTCAACGCCCGCGTCGGCCGCAACACGGCCGAGGGCCCGATGACGCTGTCCAACGAGGACATCCTCGACGTGGTCAAGATCCTCGTCGACCTGCGCAACGGCAAGGGCGAGGTGGACGACATCGACCACCTGGGCAACCGCCGCGTGCGCTGCGTGGGCGAGCTGGCCGAGAACCAGTACCGCTCGGGTCTCGCCCGCATCGAGAAGGCCGTCAAGGAACGCCTCGGCCAGGCCGAGACCGAGGCGCTGATGCCGCACGACCTGATCAACTCCAAGCCGATCTCCGCGGCGCTCAAGGAGTTCTTCGGTGCGTCGCAGCTGTCGCAGTTCATGGACCAGACCAACCCGCTGTCCGAGATCACGCACAAGCGGCGCGTCTCGGCCCTGGGCCCGGGCGGTCTGACCCGCGAGCGCGCCGGCTTCGAGGTGCGCGACGTGCACCCCACCCACTACGGCCGCGTGTGCCCGATCGAGACGCCGGAAGGCCCGAACATCGGCCTGATCAACTCGCTGGCCCTGTACGCGCAGCTCAACGAGTACGGCTTCCTCGAGACGCCGTACCGCCGCGTCGCGGACGGCAAGGTCACGAACCAGATCGACTACCTGTCGGCGATCGAGGAAGGCAAGTACGTGATCGCGCAGGCCAACGCCACGCTCGACGCGGAAGGCCGCCTGAGCGACGAGCTGGTGTCCGCCCGCGAGAAGGGCGAATCGGTGCTGACGTCTCCTGAGCGCATCCAGTACATGGACGTGGCGCCGACGCAGATCGTGTCGGTCGCGGCGTCCCTGGTGCCCTTCCTCGAGCACGACGACGCGAACCGCGCGCTGATGGGCGCGAACATGCAGCGCCAGGCCGTGCCGACCCTGCGTCCGGAGAAGGCCTTCGTCGGCACCGGCGTCGAGCGCGTCGCCGCGAAGGACTCGGGCACGGTCGTCGCCGCCAAGCGCGGCGGCGTGGTGGACTACGTCGACACCAACCGCATCGTGATCCGCGTCAACGACGCGGAGACGGTGGCGGGCGAGGTCGGCGTCGACATCTACAACCTGATCAAGTACCAGCGTTCCAACCAGAACACCAACATCCACCAGCGCCCGATCGTGCGCCGCGGGGACAAGGTGGCGGCCGAGGACATCATCGCCGACGGTGCCTCCACCGACATCGGCGAACTGGCACTCGGCCAGAACATGCTGGTCGCGTTCATGCCCTGGAACGGCTACAACTTCGAGGACTCGATCCTGATCAGCGAGCGCGTCGTCGCCGAAGACCGCTACACCTCGATCCACATCGAGGAGCTGGTCGTGATGGCGCGCGACACGAAGCTCGGCTCCGAGGAGATCACGCGCGACATCCCGAACCTGTCCGAGCACCAGCTCTCGCGCCTGGACGAGTCGGGCATCGTCTACATCGGTGCCGAAGTGACGGCCGGCGACGTGCTGGTCGGCAAGGTGACGCCGAAGGGCGAGACGACCCTCACGCCGGAAGAGAAGCTGCTGCGCGCGATCTTCGGCGAGAAGGCCTCCGACGTGAAGGACACCTCGCTGCGCGTGGACCAGGGCACCAACGGCACCGTGATCGACGTGCAGGTGTTCACCCGCGAAGGCATCCAGCGCGACAAGCGCGCCCAGCAGATCATCGACGACGAGCTCAAGCGCTTCCGCCTGGACCTGAACGACCAGCTGCGCATCGTGGAAGCGGACGCCTTCGACCGGATCGAGAAGCTGCTGGTCGACAAGACTGCCAACGGCGGCCCGAAGAAGCTCGCGCGCGGCGCGGTGCTGACCAAGGAGTACCTGGCCGAGGTCGAGAAGTACCACTGGTTCGACATCCGCCCGGCGGACGAGGACGTGGCCAACCAGCTCGAGTCGATCAAGAACTCGCTCGAGCAGACGCGCCACAGCTTCGACCTCGCGTTCGAGGAGAAGCGCAAGAAGCTCACGCAGGGCGACGAGCTGCCTGCGGGCGTGCTGAAGATGGTGAAGGTCTACCTCGCCGTCAAGCGCCGCCTGCAGCCCGGCGACAAGATGGCCGGCCGCCACGGCAACAAGGGTGTGGTCTCCAAGATCGTCCCGGTCGAGGACATGCCCTACATGGCCGACGGCACGCCGGCGGACATCGTGCTGAACCCGCTGGGCGTCCCGTCGCGGATGAACGTGGGCCAGGTGCTTGAAGTGCACCTGGGCTGGGCCGGCAAGGGGATCGGCCAGCGCATCGGCGACATGCTGCAGCAGCAGTCCCGCGTGGAGGAGCTGCGCGCGTTCTTCGACGAGCTGTACAACAAGTCCGGCGGCACCGCCGAGGACCTGAGCCAGCTGTCGGACGACGAGGTCATCGAGATGGCGCAGAACCTGAGCAAGGGCGTGCCGTTCGCGACGCCGGTGTTCGACGGCGCGGCCGAGGAAGAGATCCGCGCGATGCTCAAGCTCGCCTATCCGGACGAGATCGCGGCACGCAAGGGCCTCACCCCGACCCGCACGCAGGCCTACCTGTGCGACGGCCGCACCGGCGAGCAGTTCGAGCGCCCGGTCACGGTCGGCTACATGCACGTGCTGAAGCTGCACCACCTGGTGGACGACAAGATGCACGCCCGCTCCACGGGCCCGTACTCGCTCGTCACCCAGCAGCCGCTGGGCGGCAAGGCGCAGTTCGGCGGCCAGCGCTTCGGTGAGATGGAAGTGTGGGCGCTGGAGGCCTATGGCGCGTCCTACGTGCTGCAGGAGATGCTGACCGTCAAGTCCGACGACGTGAACGGCCGCACCAAGGTCTACGAGAACATCGTCAAGGGCGAGCACGCGATCGACGCCGGCATGCCGGAATCGTTCAACGTGCTGGTCAAGGAAATTCGTTCGCTCGGCATCGACATCGAGCTCGAGCGCAACTAAAGGAGAGATGCATGAGAGGCTTGCTGGACCTTTTCAAGCAGTTCACCCCCGATGAGCATTTCGATGCCATCAAGATCGGCCTCGCGTCGCCGGAGAAGATCCGCAGCTGGTCGTTCGGCGAGGTGAAGAAGCCCGAGACGATCAACTACCGGACCTTCAAGCCGGAACGCGACGGTCTCTTCTGCGCCAAGATCTTCGGCCCGATCAAGGACTACGAGTGCCTGTGCGGCAAGTACAAGCGCCTGAAGCACCGCGGCGTGATCTGCGAGAAGTGCGGCGTCGAGGTCACGCAGACCAAGGTGCGCCGTGACCGCATGGGTCACATCGACCTGGCGGCGCCCTGCGCGCACATCTGGTTCCTGAAGTCGCTGCCGTCGCGTCTGGGCCTCGTGCTCGACATGACGCTGCGCGACATCGAGCGCGTGCTGTACTTCGAAGCGTATGTCGTGGTCGACCCCGGCATGACCCCGCTGAAGAAGTTCTCGATCATGAGCGAGGACGACTACGACGCGAAGCGTCGCGAGTACGGTGACGAGTTCGTCGCGCTGATGGGTGCCGAGGGCGTCAAGAAGCTGCTGGAGGAGCTCGACCTCGACGTCGAGATCGACCGCCTGCGCAACGACATGACCGGCTCCGAGCTCAAGGTCAAGAAGAACTCCAAGCGCCTGAAGGTCATGGAGGCCTTCAAGAAGTCCGGCATCAAGCCGAACTGGATGGTGCTGGAAGTGCTGCCGGTGCTGCCGCCGGACCTGCGCCCGCTCGTTCCGCTGGACGGCGGCCGCTTCGCGACCTCCGACCTGAACGACCTCTACCGCCGCGTCATCAACCGCAACAACCGCCTCGCGCGCCTGCTCGAGCTCAACGCGCCCGAGATCATCGTGCGCAACGAGAAGCGCATGCTGCAGGAAGCGGTGGACTCGCTGCTGGACAACGGCCGTCGCGGCAAGGCGATGACGGGCGCGAACAAGCGCGCCCTGAAGTCGCTCGCCGACATGATCAAGGGCAAGAGCGGCCGCTTCCGCCAGAACCTGCTGGGCAAGCGCGTCGACTACTCGGGCCGTTCGGTCATCACCGTGGGCCCGACGCTCAAGCTGCACCAGTGCGGCCTGCCCAAGCTGATGGCGCTCGAGCTGTTCAAGCCCTTCATCTTCTCGCGCCTGGAGGCGATGGGCATCGCCACCACCATCAAGGCGGCGAAGAAGGAAGTCGAAGCCGGCACGCCGGTGGTGTGGGACATCCTTGAGGAAGTGATCAAGGAACACCCGGTGATGCTCAACCGCGCACCGACCCTGCACCGCCTCGGCATCCAGGCCTTCGAGCCGGTGCTGATCGAGGGCAAGGCGATCCAGCTGCACCCGCTGGTCTGCGCCGCGTTCAACGCCGACTTCGACGGCGACCAGATGGCCGTCCACGTGCCGCTGTCGATCGAGGCGCAGATGGAAGCCCGCACGCTGATGCTGGCGTCCAACAACGTGCTGTTCCCCGCCAACGGCGAGCCGTCGATCGTGCCGTCGCAGGACGTGGTGCTGGGTCTCTACTACGCCACCCGCGAGCGCATCAACGGCCGTGGCGAAGGCCTGATCTTCTCGGACGTCGCCGAGGTGCAGCGCGCGCTGGACAACGGCCAGGTCGAGATCACGGCGAAGATCAGCGTGCGCCTGACCGAGTACACGAAGAACAAGGACACGGGCGAGTTCATCCCCGAGACCAAGCTCGTGGACACCACGGTCGGCCGTGCGCTGCTGTCGGAGATCCTGCCCAAGGGCCTGCCCTTCAGCAACCTGAACAAGGCGCTGAAGAAGAAGGAGATCTCGCGCCTGATCAACACCTCGTTCCGCAAGTGCGGTCTGAAGGAAACGGTCGTGTTCGCCGACAAGCTGCTGCAGTCGGGCTTCCGGCTCGCGACGCGCGCCGGCATCTCGATCGCGATCGACGACATGCTGGTGCCGAAGGAGAAGTACGGCCTGATCGAGCGTGCCGAGAAGGAGGTCAAGGAGATCGAGCAGCAGTACGTCTCGGGTCTCGTGACCGCCGGCGAGCGCTACAACAAGGTCGTCGACATCTGGGGCAAGACGGGTGACGAGGTCGGCAAGGTCATGATGAGCCAGCTGGCCAAGCAGAAGACCATCGACCGCAACGGCAAGGAAGTGGACCAGGAGTCGTTCAACTCCATCTACATGATGGCCGACTCCGGTGCGCGGGGCTCCGCCGCCCAGATCCGCCAGCTCGCGGGCATGCGCGGCCTGATGGCCAAGCCGGACGGCTCGATCATCGAGACGCCGATCACCGCGAACTTCCGCGAAGGCCTGAACGTTCTGCAGTACTTCATCTCGACGCACGGCGCCCGAAAGGGCCTGGCCGACACGGCGCTGAAGACCGCGAACTCCGGCTACCTGACGCGTCGCCTGGTCGACGTGACGCAGGACCTGGTGGTCACCGAGGACGACTGCGGCACCAGCAACGGCATCGCGATGCGCGCGCTGGTCGAGGGCGGTGAGGTCATCGAGAGCCTGCGCGACCGCATCCTGGGTCGCGTCACGGCCACCGAGGTGATCAACCCCGAGACGCAGGACGTGCTGATCGCGGCCGGCCAGATGCTGGACGAGGATGCGCTCGACGAGATCGAGGCGGCCGGCGCCGACGAGGTCAAGGTGCGCACGCCGCTGACCTGCGCGACGCGCTTCGGCCTGTGCGCCAAGTGCTACGGCCGCGACCTCGGCCGCGGCGGCCTGGTCAACACCGGCGAGGCGGTGGGCGTGATCGCCGCGCAGTCGATCGGCGAGCCCGGCACGCAGCTGACGATGCGGACCTTCCACATCGGCGGCGCGGCTTCGCGCGCGGCGGTGGCGTCCAGCGTCGAGGCCAAGTCCGACGGCTTCATCGGCTTCAACCCGACGATGCGCTACGTGACCAACGGCAAGGGCGAGCTGGTGGTGATCTCGCGTTCCGGCGAGATCATCATCTCCGACCAGCACGGCCGCGAGCGCGAGCGCCACAAGGTGCCGTACGGCGCGACGCTCAACGTCAAGCCCGACCAGCAGCTCAAGGCCGGCCTGATCCTGGCGAACTGGGACCCGCTGACCCGCCCGATCATCACGGAATTCGCCGGTCGCGCGAAGTTCGAGAACGTCGAGGAGGGCGTGACGGTCGCCAAGCAGGTCGACGAGGTCACGGGCCTGTCGACGCTGGTGGTGATCGACCCGAAGCGCCGCGGCGCGGCCAAGGTCGTGCGTCCGCAGGTCAAGCTGCTCGACGCCAACGGCAACGAGGTCAAGATCCCCGGCACCGACCACTCGGTGACGATCGGCTTCCAGGTCGGCGCGCTGATCCAGATCCGCGACGGCCAGGACCTCGCCCCCGGTGAAGTGCTCGCGCGCATCCCGGTCGAAGGCCAGAAGACGCGAGACATCACCGGCGGTCTGCCGCGGGTGGCCGAGCTCTTCGAGGCCCGCAGCCCGAAGGACAAGGGCACGCTGGCCGAGGCCACCGGCACGGTGTCCTTCGGCAAGGAGACCAAGGGCAAGGTGCGCCTGCAGATCACCGACCCGGACGGCAAGGTCTGGGAGGAGCTGGTGCCCAAGGAGAAGAACATCCTCGTGCACGAGGGCCAGGTGGTGAACCGCGGCGAGCTGATCGTCGACGGCGCGGCGGACCCGCAGGACATCCTGCGCCTGCTGGGCATCGAGGAGCTGGCGCGCTACATCGTCGACGAGGTGCAGGACGTCTACCGTCTGCAGGGCGTGAAGATCAACGACAAGCACATCGAGGTGATCGTTCGCCAGATGCTGCGCCGCGTGCAGATCGTCAACCCGGGCGATACGCACTACATCGCCGGCGAGCAGGTGGAGCGCTCGGAGCTGCTCGACACCAACGACCGCATGGTCGCCGAGGGCAAGATGATCGCCACGCACGCCGACGTGCTGCTGGGCATCACCAAGGCCTCGCTCTCGACCGACTCGTTCATCTCCGCGGCCTCCTTCCAGGAGACCACGCGCGTGCTGACCGAGGCGGCGATCATGGGCAAGCGCGACGAGCTGCGCGGTCTCAAGGAGAACGTGATCGTGGGCCGCCTGATCCCGGCCGGCACCGGTCTCGCCTTCCACCAGGCCCGCAAGGCCAAGGAGGAGATGGACGAGGCCGAGCGCCGCGCCATCGCCCTCCAGGAGGCGGAGGAGCGGGCTGCGCTCGAGATGGCGCAGGTCGACGGCGACAGCGACGACGAGACGCCTGCCGAGTAAGGGCAGGGGTGGCGCCGCAAGGCGCCTGCATGACGAGGGGCGGCCATGGCCGCCCCTTTTTCATGGTCGAGCGCTGGCCGTGCGCGGCTTCAGCCCGTCCAGCTCGCGGGCCGGAGCACCTCGAGGCCGTGGCCGCGGGCGCGGCGGGCGAGCTTGAGCACCTCGCGGTCCTTGCTGAACAGCCAGCGGGCGCCGGCAGCGACCGCGAGGTCGATGAACATCTGGTCGTCCGGGTCGCCGCAGCGCAGCAGCGGGCAGGGCGGCGGCGCCTCGCTCATCAGGGCATGGCGCCGCCACAGTTCGGCCGCCGCCGCGCGGTCGGCGCCGAAGCGGGCCACCTGCGGATAGTCCAGCACGCGCTCGAACTCCAGCCGCATCGAGGGCGTCGCGATCCAGCGCAGGCGGCCGGAGGCGATGCCGGCCGCGAGCGGCGCCACGGCCGGATCGCCGAACACCAGCCAGTCGAGCAGCACGTTGGTGTCGAGCACCACGCGTGGCGCCGCCGCGGCAGGCGCTTCGGTCGGGATGCCGGAAGGGGATTGGGAAAACAGCAGAATGGGCGGCTCCAGCGCCGGGAGGCGGCAGGTCCCCGCGAGCCGCCGGGCGGAAGCCGCCGCGTCCGAGGCCGGCCGCCTGTGACATCCTTTGGGACCCTGGGGGGTTCTTGCTTGCGAGGGGAACGTGCCCCGAATATAATCGAAAGCTTTTCGGCAGTTTGCTGCCGCGCTCTTTGCCTGGGCGGCCCACCGGATACGCAGTGATTGCGTCGCACATCCGGCCTCGGGCCCGACTCCGGACCACGGGGCGCCCGGCATGCCTTCCGAAAAAAATCAGTGACTTCAAACGGGAACAAGTTACCTATGCCAACCATCAACCAGCTCGTGCGCCACGGTCGTGAGACCGAGACCACGAAGTCCAAGTCTCCGGCCATGGAAGGTTCGCCCCAGCGCCGCGGTGTCTGCACGCGTGTCTACACCACCACGCCGAAGAAGCCGAACTCCGCTCTGCGTAAGGTCGCCAAGGTGCGCCTGACCAACGGCTTCGAGATCATCTCCTACATCGGCGGCGAAGGCCACAACCTGCAAGAGCACAGCGTCGTGCTGGTGCGCGGCGGCCGGGTGAAGGATCTGCCGGGCGTGCGCTACCACATCGTGCGCGGCTCGCTGGACCTCCAGGGCGTCAAGGACCGCAAGCAGTCGCGTTCGAAGTACGGCGCGAAGCGCCCGAAGAAGGCCTAAGAAATCAAGTTGTCATGGCGCGCGCCGACAGTGCGGGCCGGACGTGTTTGCGGTGGGCCGGAAGAGCGGCTTGCCGAGTAAGTGGGTGGTCCATGAGGGACGCCCGCGGTGCAGGCGGCAGTCGCCGCACCAACTGAAGCGAAAAGGAAGTGAATCATGCCTCGTCGTCGCGAAGTACCGAAGCGCGAGATCCTGCCGGACCCGAAGTTCGGCAACATCGATCTGTCCAAGTTCATGAACGTGATCATGGAGTCGGGCAAGAAGGCCGTTGCTGAGCGCATCATCTACGGTGCCCTCGAGCAGGTCGAGAAGAAGTCCGGCAAGGATCCGCTGGAAGTGTTCCTGACCGCGCTGAACAACGTCAAGCCGATGGTCGAAGTGAAGTCCCGCCGCGTGGGCGGTGCGAACTACCAAGTTCCCGTGGAAGTTCGCCCCGTGCGTCGCGTGGCGCTGGGCATGCGCTGGCTCAAGGAATCGGCGCGCAAGCGCGGCGAGAAGTCGATGGCCCAGCGCCTGGCCAACGAGCTGCTGGAAGCCTCGGAAGGCCGCGGCGGCGCGATGAAGAAGCGCGACGAAGTGCACCGCATGGCTGAAGCCAACAAGGCCTTCTCGCACTTCCGCTTCTAATAAGCTCTCCCTCACTGTCGAGAGACACCCTGGCCTACCCGCCCTGTCCACGAGACACCGCGGGTCGGCCTTTGTTTTTGGAGTGACACCATGTCCCGCAAGACCCCGATCGAGCGCTACCGCAACATTGGTATCTCGGCTCACATCGACGCCGGCAAGACGACCACGACCGAGCGCATCCTGTACTACACCGGTGTGAACCACAAGATCGGCGAGGTGCACGACGGCGCCGCGACGATGGACTGGATGGAGCAGGAGCAGGAGCGCGGCATCACGATCACGTCGGCCGCCACCACCTGCTTCTGGAAGGGCATGGACATGTCCTATCCGGAGCACCGCTTCAACATCATCGACACCCCGGGGCACGTGGACTTCACCATCGAGGTGGAGCGCTCGATGCGCGTGCTCGACGGCGCGTGCATGGTGTACTGCGCGGTCGGCGGCGTGCAGCCGCAGTCCGAGACCGTCTGGCGTCAGGCCAACAAGTACAAGGTGCCGCGTCTGGCGTTCGTCAACAAGATGGACCGCACCGGCGCGAACTTCTTCAAGGTCTACGACCAGATGAAGACCCGCCTGAAGGCCAACCCCGTGCCCATCGTCGTGCCGATCGGCGCCGAGGACAACTTCAAGGGCGTGGTGGACCTGTTCAAGATGAAGGCGATCATCTGGGACGAGGCCAGCCAGGGCATGAAGTTCAACTACGAGGCCATCCCCGCCGAGCTCGAGGCCGAGTGCCAGAAGTGGCGCGAGAACATGGTCGAGGCGGCTGCCGAGGCCAGCGAAGAGCTGATGAACAAGTACCTCGAGGAGGGTGACCTCAGCGAGGAAGAGATCAAGCTGGGCCTGCGCACGCGCACCATCGCGACCGAGATCCAGCCGATGCTGTGCGGCACCGCGTTCAAGAACAAGGGCGTGCAGCGCATGCTCGACGCGGTCATCGACTTCCTGCCCTCGCCGGTGGACATCCCCCCGGTGGCCGGCACGGACGAGGACGACAAGGAAGTCACCCGCCGCGCCGACGACAACGAGAAGTTCGCCGCGCTGGCGTTCAAGCTGATGACCGACCCCTACGTCGGCCAGCTGACCTTCGTGCGCGTCTACTCGGGCGTGCTGAAGTCGGGCGACACCGTCTACAACCCGATCAAGGGCAAGAAGGAGCGCATCGGCCGTATTCTCCAGATGCACGCCAACCAGCGTGAGGAAATCAAGGAGATCCTGGCCGGCGACATCGCCGCCTGCGTGGGCCTGAAGGAAGTCACCACGGGCGAGACCCTGTGCGACCCGTCCGCCGTCGTGACGCTCGAGAAGATGGTCTTCCCCGAGCCCGTGATCGCGCAGGCCGTCGAGCCCAAGACCAAGGCCGACCAGGAGAAGATGGGCATCGCGCTCAGCCGCCTGGCCGCCGAGGATCCCTCGTTCCGCGTCAAGACCGACGAGGAATCGGGCCAGACCATCATCTCCGGCATGGGCGAGCTGCACCTGGAGATCATCGTCGACCGCATGAAGCGCGAGTTCGGCGTGGAAGCCAACGTCGGCAAGCCGCAGGTGGCCTACCGCGAGACGATCCGCAAGACCGCGAACGACGTCGAGGGCAAGTTCGTGCGCCAGTCGGGCGGCAAGGGCCAGTACGGCCACGTCGTCTTCACGATCGAGCCGCAGGAGCCGGGCAAGGGCTTCGAGTTCGTCGACGCGATCAAGGGCGGCGTGGTGCCGCGCGAGTACATCCCCGCGGTGGAAAAGGGCGTGATCGACTCGCTGCCGAACGGCGTGCTGGCCGGCTTCCCGGTCGTGGACGTGAAGGTCACGCTGACCTTCGGTTCGTACCACGAGGTGGACTCGTCGGAAAACGCGTTCAAGATGGCCGCCTCGATGGGCTTCAAGGAAGCCTGCCGTCGCGCCAGCCCCGTCATCCTCGAGCCGATGATGGCCGTGGAAGTCGAGACGCCGGAAGACTACGCCGGCTCGGTGATGGGCGACCTGTCGTCCCGCCGCGGCATGGTGCAGGGCATGGACGACATGCCTGGCGGTGGCAAGGTCATCAAGGCCGAGGTGCCGCTGTCGGAGATGTTCGGCTACTCGACCACGCTGCGCTCGATGTCGCAGGGTCGCGCGACCTACACGATGGAGTTCAAGCACTACTCCGAGGCGCCGAAGAACGTCGCCGACGCGATCATCACCGCTCGCGGAAAGTGATCGTCCTCGCGTGAGCGAGGCGCGGGAGGCCCGGCGCGAGTCGGGTCTCCCGGCAGGAATACCAAGCCGGTCTTCGTTCCCTCACCCGCTGGGTGCCAGTGACAGCGGGCTGTCAAGCGAGCGGGCGGAGACCTAAAACCGAGCACTGGCACTGCTCTTTGATCAGGAGAATTGAGAAATGGCAAAAGGCAAGTTTGAACGGACCAAGCCGCACGTCAACGTGGGCACCATCGGTCACGTGGACCACGGCAAGACCAC
>NZ_QXMG01000092.1 GCF_003569765.1 Caldimonas tepidiphila
GTTACGACCCGGCGGCGCCGCGGCTGCGGCAGCTGCTGTCGGCGTCCGGCGACGAGGGCGCGACGATGGAGGCACCGGGAGCGCCGGACCCGGCGCAGCGACCGCTGATCGGCGCGCTGCGCCGGGCGCCGCCGCGCTGGAAGCTCGATGCGCGAGGCGTCGCGGTGCTGGACCGCGAAGCCTCGCGGCAGTCCGACCGCTACGGCGCGCTGGATCCCTCGGCGCTGTACCAGTCGCTCAAGCGTCTTTTCAAGCAGGCCGCCCGGCGCGCGGAGGCGCTGGCGACGCAGGCCTCAGGGGCGGGGGAGAAACCGCCGACGGAGATCGAGGCCGCAGCCCTGCAGCGCGCCACGACCCACGGGCTGCGGCACTTCTTCCCCACCAACGCCGCGGCCGACGGCGTGCTGCCGGTGGCGCTGATGGGCGCGATGGGCCACGCCGACCTGCGCACCACCTCGATCTACACCCGCGCCGAGGAGCGGCTGATCGTCAGCGAGTTCGCGAAGGTGCGCCGCCGCGGCTGAGTCTCCCCGAGCCCGCAAGCCCCGGCTCAGGGCACGCGCACGCCCGCGCTCCAGTCCGGCGGCCAGCGGCAGGACGGCGCAGCGCTGCCACCGCGCTCGTGGATGCGGCGCAGCATCGCCTCGACCGGCGGGCGCATCGCCGTGCCGTAGTTCGCCACCGCGCTCAGCGCGGAACGGCAGCTGCGCTCCAGGTCGCGGCTGGCCGCCAGCATCACGAACAGCGCGTCGCGCGCGTCGCGCTCGCGTCCGGACAGCGCGCTGGCCACCGCGAGCGAGCCCCAGTCCTCGACGCGGCCCGCGGGGAACTGCCGCCCGCCGAGCGACAGCGCGTACAGCGCGAGCCGGCGCGCGGTCTCGGGCTGCGAGGGCGCGAGCTTCAGCTGCAGGAAGGCGAGGTTGCCGACGATCTCCGCGTCGCGCGGGTCGGCGCCGAAGGCGCGCAGCTGCAGCGCATGCGCCTCGCGCACGCTGCGCCGCGTCCAGAAGGCCTCGCGCGCGGCTTCGTTGAGGCGGCGCGCGTCCCCGGGCGAATTGCCCCGGCCGAGCCCGGCGTCGTCGGGAAGACGGATGCGCCGCGCAAGATCGAGCACGCCCGCGTCCTCGAACCCAGTCTCGGCGCGGCCCGCGGTGCGCAGGACCGCGCCGACCTCGTCCTCGAGCCGCGCGGCGATCTCGGGCAGGCGCCGCTCGATCAGGCGCCGCGCCCGCTGCTCGAAGGTCTCGGCCGGTGCCGCCGCGGGCGCCGGGGCGCGCGGCGCGTCGGACCCGGTGCCGGGCCCGAGCACCGAGCGCACCGCCTCGCGCATCGCCCGCGTCGCCTCCGAGATGCTGCGCGCCGCATCGAGCGCCGGCGGCACCAGCAGCGCGAGCCCGGCGAGTGCAAGCGCCGGCACGACGAGCCGCCGCAGGCGCGGGCGCCCGGCCTGCACCACGCGGCGCGTCCCCCCGGGCGGGCTGCCGCCCGGCTCGCGGGCCGGGGAAGGCTGCGGTGCGGGCTCGGCGGCGAGCGGCGTCAGCGCCGGCGCGAGGCGCGTGACGGGCGTCGACGCCGCCTCGGCCGCTGTCGCGCGCGCGTCGAGCGCGAGCTGCCAGCCGCGCTCCAGCGACGCGACCAGCTCCGCGTCCCGCAGGGGTTGGGCGCACGCCTCGATCAGCTCGGCATGCGGCCGCTCGCGCGGGTCGGCATGGTCGTGCACCTCGCGCAGCCGTCCCAGCAGCGTCTGCGCATGCGCGAAGCGCTGCGGCGTCCAGCCGGTGGACGCGTCGGCCGCGCCCGCCGGCGGCAGGTAGCGCGCGAGCATCGCCGCAAGGCTGTAGATGTCGCAGCGCCAGTCCAGCGCCCGCGTCGGGCCGAGCTCGCCGGCGCGGCCCGCCTCCAGCGCCGCGAGCAGCCGCGGCGACTGGTAGGCGTAGTCGGGCTGCCGGCCGATCGGCAGCGGCATCGCCAGGTCCTCGCCGGTGACGACCGAGAACGCGAAGTCGATCAGCGCCAGCTCGCCGAACACTGCGCGCAGGCGCCGGCCCGGCTGCCCCGGCTCGAAATCGGCGGGTGCGTACGGGATGCAGACGTTGTCGGCCTTCACGTCGAGGTGGACGAGCTGCAGCCGGTGGATCTGCTCGAGCGCGACGAGGCCGTGGTGCGCCAGCGCCCACCAGTGCGCGGCATCCTCGAACAGATGGCGGCGCGAGCGGCCGTCGCGCTGCAGCGGCAGCAGCGTCGCCCAGTGGTCGACCGTGGCGCCCGCGTCGAAGGTCTGCACCAGCGCCGCGCCGCCGGCATCGCCACGGTCGAAGCGCACCACCTCAGGCACGCAGCGCACGCCGTGCCCGATCATGCGCGCGAGCAGCCGCCACTCGCGCTCGGTCCAGGCACGGAAGTCACCGTCCTGCGTCGCGAGGAAGCGCTTCGTGTAGCGGCGCCGCTCGCCCGGCGCCGCGGCCTCGCGGAAGACCTCGACGTGGCGACCGGTCTTCATCTGCAGCCGCCCGCGGCCGAACACCCGCTCCAGCTGCTCCGGGCTCATCGCGCCCCCCCGACCGGTGCGGATGCGGCCGAGGCCGGCGCGGCGAGCGGCGGGGGCGCCACCGTCCCGGGCACGGCGCCTTCGGTCGGGTCCGGGTCGAACACCGGCGGCGTCGCCCGGCCGCCCAGCCCGTAGGCGTTCCACAGCGCCAGCCCCGCCAGCAGCAGCAGCACCGCGGCGGCGAGGCCCCAGGCGCCCCAGGCGATCCAGGACATGCGGTGGCGCTCGAGCACCAGCGCCGTCGCGTCGTCGGTGCTGCCCGCCGCCCTCGCTCGCTCGACGAGCTCGCAGCAGCGTGCCTCGAGCGGCCGGCGCGGGCGCAGCAGCTCGCCGATCTGGTGCGGCGTCAGGTGCTTGTGCACGCCGTCGCTGCACAGCAGCAGGCGCTCGCCGCGCGCGAGCCGCACCCGCCGCACGTTCGGCTCGCGCACCGCGCCGTTGCCGACCATGCGCGCCGGATCCGCGGGCGAGCCGCCGGGCGGCGGCGCCTCGCCGAGGTTGAGGTAGCTGTCGTCATGCGTGAGCTGCCGCGCGGGCTCGTCGCGCCCGGTCCCGGCGGCGTAGATGCGGCAGTCGCCGACCCAGGCGATCCACCACTCGCGCGCCGAGCGTCCCGCGGCGGCGCACAGCGCGAGCGTCGCGGCGCCCGGCTCGCGGGTGTGCGCGCCGACGAAGTCGCGCAGCTCGCGATCGGCGTCGAGCACCGCGCGGGCAATCGTGCCCGCGTCGAGCGCACCGCGGTCGAGCCGCTGGTGCAGCGCGTCGACGAGGCGGCGGCTCACCTCGGCCGCCATCGCGCCGCCGCCGACGCCGTCGGCCAGCACCAGCACCCGCGATTCACGCGCGAGGTCGCTGTGCGCGTCCTCGTTGACGCGGTGGTGCGCCGCGGCGGAGGTGGCCACCGCGATGTCGGCGCGGCTCCAGGCCGACAGGCGCAGCAGGCGTCGGGCGCCCTGCGGCGCATCGCCGCGCGGCGGTGCGGAGGATTCGAGGGGAGTGACGAGGCCCATGATCGCGCGGCGGCGCTCAACGCGGCGTATCGCCGCGGTGCATCAGCCGCAGCAGGCAGGGCGGCTCCTGCGGCCCGGGCCGGCCGAGCTGCAGCGTGCGGCCGGGCGGCCAGCGCAGGCGCGCTCCTGGAGGGTGCGCCACGCCGTCGAGCGTCACGCCGTTGGTGCCGTGCACCAGCAACTCAGCGCCGGCCTCGTCGAGCGCGACGATGTCGAGGTGGTGGCCCGAGACGCTCTCGTGCGCGCGGTCGACCACCAGCGTGCGGCTGCGCGAGCGGCCGACGCTCGCCGGCAGCGCCGCCGCGTCGAGCGCCAGCGTGCGCTCGCCCCCGGCGGACAGCAGCGTCACGGACCAGGGGCTCGCGGCCGGGGCCGGCATGACCACCGGCGTGATCGGCGTCGCGGGCGTGGCGACCGCCGCCAGCGGCGTGGCCGGCGCGGCGGGGGGCGGCGGCCGCAGCGCGAACCAGGGGTAGTCGCGCGCCTCGCCCTGCGCCAGCGCCGACAGCACGATGCGCTCGCCCGGCAGGAACTCGATGGCCTGCGGCGCGGCGCCCGCCGCCCCCTCGCGGCCGCCGCCGCGACGCACGCCGGCGGCCGACTCGACGCGGATGCCGTTGGTCGAGCCGGTGTCCATCACCCGCCAGACGCCGCCCTCGAGCCAGATCTCGCAGTGGCGGCGGCTGGTGTAGGTGCCCTCGACGACGAGGTCGCAGCCCGCGTCCTTGCCGACGACGAGGCGCCGGCCCGGCAGCACCGGGGGCAGCGCCACGCGGCGCTCGCCGTGCGCGTCGTGCAGGTCGGCCTCGACGCGCGCGCCGGCCAGCGGCGTCGCACCGACCGTCGCGGCCGCCGCCGGGGACGCGCCCCGGGCCTCGGGCGGCGGCGGGACGCCCTCGGTCCAGCGCCCGACGAGGCTCACGCGGTAGGCCGAGGCGTCGGCGCCGGCGGGAGCGCCGAGCGCCTTCAGCAGCTCGGCGTACTCGTCGCCGTCCTCCTCCTCGTCGGCGGGCTGCCCGGGCGCCGGCAGCTTCAGGCCCGAGAACTGCGACAGGTCGATCGCGCCCGCGTTGGGCAGGCCGGCGACCAGCTCGCGCATCAGGAAGCGGCGGATCTGCTCCGGCCGGAACTCGCGCGTGAAGCGCCGCAGCAGCTCCAGCGGTTCGCCCCCCTCGTCGGCCTCGATGCCGATCGACGTGAGCAGGAAGCGGTCGTGCTCGGCGATGGCCAGGTGCAGGCGCACGTGCGCGGCGACGAAGCGCTCGAGCTCGTCGCGGATCGCGTCGATCAGCGGCGCGTAGGCGCCGAGGTGCTCGCCGGGCAGCGCAGGCGGGGCCGCGTCGCGCCGTGGCTCGCTGCCGGCAGACGGCAGCGCGGCGCCGGGGCGCCGCGGCTCGGCGCGCGGCGGCAGGTCCTCGCGCACGAACAGCTCGCTGACGCGGTTCATCTTGTCCAGGATCCAGGTCTTCAGCGGCATCGGCTCATCAGCTCCTGTACGCGACGATCAGCGTCGCGAGTCGGCCCTCGCTCCTCAGGTAGCGCACGCGCGGCGCGGCGGGCAGCCCGTAGCGCGCGGCGAGCCGCGCGAGGAACTCCCCCCAGGCCGGCTGGACCGCGTCGCCCGCCCGCACGCGGCGCTGCAGCGCCGGCAGCGACAGCTCGACGCTCACGACGATGCGCGACACGTCGCCCACCTGCACCAGCGCGCGCCGCAGCGTGTCCTCGAGATCCTGCAGGCAGGTGTCGAAGGGGCCGTCGAAGCCCCAGACCAGCGGCGCGGGCAGCGCGTCGGCACGGTCGCTCATTCTGTCCTCCCGGGCAGCACCCCGACATGGCGCGCGGCGATCTGCATCGCGATCTCGGCGGCCGGGTTCGGCCCGAGGTCGCCCGCGGCATGCACGCGCCCGCCCTCGCGCAGCCAGTTGCGCTCGGCCAGCACTGCGATCACCTTGGTCCAGCGCGGCCCGCCGCCCGGCGGCCGGTAGGCGGCGACATACCACTTGTAGGGCCGCAGCGGGCTGCAGGCCAGGCCCGCGCGCGCGGCGCCGCGGCCGCCGCCGCACAGCCGCGCCAGCTCGTCGAGCGTGCGGCCGTCGTTCGGGAAGGTCGGCGTGCCGGTCTTGCCGGCGAGCCAGTCGATGCCGCGGCAGGCGCGCGCGTCGAACACCTGCTCGCAGGCCGGCTGCGCGGTGCCGCCGCGGTGGGTGCGCGACAGCGCGCCGAGGATGCGCTGCGCCGCCTCCGCCGGCACGCCGAGCGGCTCGGGCGGCACTAGCTCCCAGCGCAGCGCCGCCGGCGCGAGCCCGGCGTCGCGCCGGCCGACGCCTCGCAAGCCGCGCACGAGATGCGGCCGGCGCACCGCGTCCTCGCCGTTCGCGGCTGCCGCGATCCCCGCCAGCATGCCGGCCACGCCGAGCGCGCTCGCGCGCGCATGGCCCTGCCCCCAGCCCTGCGACACCGCGTCGACGACCGACGCGCCTCGGCAGCGCTCCCAGTCGTCGTCGCTGCCGCGGCGGCCGTCGGCGCCGGCCGCGCACTGCGCGAGCGTCGCCGCGTCGGCGAGGTCGCCCGGCATTGCGCGAAACGGCGCGCCCGCGCGGCCCTCGACCGGCTCGACCAGCAGCCGGCCGTAGGGAAGGAAGTTCGCCAGCGGCTGCACGCGCCCGCCCTCGGCGTCCGCGCCCGGCGCACGGCCGAACAGCAGGTCGCGCGTGCCGCAGCCGGCGAGCGCATCCGTGCAGCCGGCGTTCCAGCCGAGCGCGGCGGCGGCGCGCTGCACGCGCGCGGGCCGCTCGCAGTCGGCGTAGCCGCGCTCGGCGCAGAACAGGCGGTCGAGGAAGCGCGCCGAATCCGAGCGCATCAGCTCGGCGCCGAGCGGGCCGAGCTGCGGCAAGCCGGCCTGCTGCTGCTGCGCGCGGCGCTCCGCGTCGAGCCAGCGCGCGCCGACCTCGGGGTCGGACAGGAAGGCGCTCGCCATCACCGGCTTGATCACCGAGGCCGGCATCGCGTCGTGGAACACCGCCGGGTTCAGCAGCGCATCGGGCCGGTAGCGCACCGGGTAGGGCAGCCGCGCGTCGCAGCCGGCCGCGCGCCCCGGCCCGTCGAACTCCTGCCGCGTGCAGGGCGAGAGCGCCCCGGCGAGCGCGTCGATGCGGCCGCTGGCGACGTCGACGACGGCGACCGCCGCCATGCGCACCATCGCGCCTTCGAGCAGCCGGTGGCCGAGCGCGCTGGCGCCGTCCTCGCGACGGCGCAGGCCGAGCGCGCGGCAGACGTCGTGGCGGCCGGTGTAGCAGGCCGCCGTCTTCTGCGCGAGCGCCTGCAGCGCCGGGTCGATCGTCAGGTCGATCGAGAAGCCGACGTCGATCGGCGTGCCGTCGAGCTCGAGCCGGTTCGGCCCGTAGCGGTACTCCTGCGGCGCGCCGCCGGCCTCCGCCGCGTCGGCGGTGTAAGCGCGATAGAGCGCCCCGGTCGGGCGCCGCAGCGCGTCGAGCGGGCGCAGCAGCGTGCCGAGCGAGGGCGGCACCTGCCAGCGCGGGTCGTCCGGCGCCAGCTCCGGCCCCGGCTCGCCGTCGAGCGCGGCAGGGGGCCCCGCTCCGGCAGCGAGGCCTGCCACCGCCGCCTCCGCGCACAGCCGCCGTCCGCCGCTGTCCGGCCCGCCGACGAAATGGGTGGGCTGCTGCCCCGAGGCCGACAGGTAGACGCAACCCGGCAGCCCGGCCCACGGGTTGTGGCGCGCGACCTGCACCGGCGAGACCTCCATGAACTGCCCCGGCCGCCAGCGTGCGAGCACCTGCGGCACGACGCTGCCGCGCCAGGCGAGCGTCTGCAGCATGCGCCCCTCGGCGCGCGACAGCGCGTGCACCGCCGCAGCGAGGTCAGCGCAGCGCAGCGCGAAGCCGCGGCCCGGGTACTGCGAGGACTCGACCGGCGCCTCCAGCGCCGCCGCCGCCGCGCGCATCCAGCGCCCGGCATCGAGCCCGACCGGCTCGCTGACGCGCCGGTTGCCGCCGCGGCTGAAGGCGGCGAGCGCGCGGTCGAGCGCGGCGAGCTGCGCGGCGACGCGCTGCGCCGTCGACACGTGAGGCGCCGCGTTGCCGCCGACGAGCGCCCTCAGCCGATCGCGCAGCCCGGGCCGGGCGCTCCACTCGTCGCGGCACTGCGGCAGTCTGGCGAGCAGCGCCTGCGCGTCCGGCAGGCCCGCGCTCACCTCGCGGCGCCGCACGATCGCGGGCTCGAAGGTCCTTAGCGCGGCGAGCTGGCGCACGTTGACGTAGCGGTCGGGCGTGGCGCCGGGCGCGAGCGATGGATCGGCCGGCGCCCAGGCCGCCACCGCCAGCAGCACGAGCAGCAGCACCGGCAGCACCGCGGCGCTGGCGGCGATCGCGAAGTCGAGCAGCGTCGGGCGCCCCGGCTCAGCCATGCGCGCCTCCCGCGGGCAGGTCGATGTTCAGGCACAGCGCGAGGAAGCCCATGTTCACGAGCAGCGAGGTCATGCCGAAGCTGACGAAGGGATAGGTCACGCCGGTGAGCGGCAGCACCGCGAGGTTGCCGGCGACGGTGACGGCGAGCTGGCACAGCGTCAGCACCACCCAGGCGACGCACAGCCAGCTCAGGAAGGCCTGCGGCTCGCTGCCGATGCCGCCAGCGCGCGCGACGAGGCGCGGCTCGCCGCGCGTGACGCGGCCGTGGTGGCTCACGAGGCGATGCAGCCACAGCGCGCAGGCGAGCGTCACCGCCGCGGCAGCGAAGGGACCGAAGGCGCCGACCATCGCGGTGAGCGTGTAGTCGCTGTGGATCTGCGCCGGCACGCCCGGGCAGCCGGCACCGCCCGCATAGCCGCACCAGGGCACGTTGCCGACGCCGAAGCCGCCCGGCGGCGCCGCGCGCTGGAACCAGCGCACCAGCGCGAGCTGGTCGTTGGCCGACGCGAGCGGTGCGGCGAGGCTCTCGAGCCGCGCCGCGGTGGTGTTCTCGAGGGCGCCGAACTCGAGCAGGCCCGCGGTCAGCGCGACGATCCACACGCTGAACACGCCGGCGGCGAAGGCCGACGCGCTGCGCCGCGTGCCGCCGCGCTGGTACCACCACATCGCCACCGAGGCCGCGAGGAAGGCGCCCGCGCCGTAGGCGGCGATCAGCAGCGGGCCGAAGTCGCGCGTCGCGAGCATCGCCACCCCGAGCACGGCAGCGACGAACAGCAGCGGCCAGAGGTAGCGCCCGAGCGAGCCGACCGTGCCCGGCGCGTTCGCGAGCCGCTCGGCGAGCGGGCCGCCGCGCAGGAAGAAGAACCAGGCCGCGCCGACGATCAGCCACAGCCGGCCGAGCTCCGACGTGAGCTGGCGCAGGTTCGACAGGACGGTGGCCGCGACCAGCACGCCGGCGAGCACCAGGAACAGCAGGAGCACCTGGCCGCGCCTGCCGCCGAAGCGCCGCGCGACGAGGCCGGCCAGCTCGTCGAGCACCGAGAGGCTCCAGGCGAGCGCGCGGCCGAGCGGCTGGCGCAGCAGCACCAGCACGCTCAGCACCAGCATGCCGAGCCACAGGTGCCCCTGGTGGTAGAGCGCGAGGTAGCGGTTGGCGGGATGGCCGTGCGCGGACAGGTCGAGCAGCAGCACCCAGCCGATGCCGCTCGTCAGCACCAGGCCGGGATAGCCGAGGCGCGAGGCGGGCACCTGCGGCAGCGGCGCCGCTGCGACGCGGGGGCGGCGCAGCGCGAGCACGAACAGCAGCAGCGCACCGCCCAGCATCGCGAGGACCGGGCCTGCGGGCAGCGCGAGCCAGGCCTCCTGCGGGCGGGCCGGATGGAAGACCCGGTCGCCCGCCAGCGGCCAGGGTACGCGGGCGATCCATGCGACGAGCGCCCAGGCCGCGAGCGCGAGCGCGACGCCCGCGGCGGGCGAGGCGAGGCGGCGCGCCAGCTTCACGAAGCCGAGGCCGAGGAGCATCCATGCGCTCCACTGCCAGCCCGCCGAGCGCAGCAGTTCGCGCATCGCGCCGCTCTTGGCCGCGTTCGCGCCCGCCTGGCGCGCCTGCGCCATCAGCAGCGCCGCGTCGCCGAGCGCGTCGGCGAGCGGTGCGCCGCAGCCGGGCTCCGGCGCCCCGGCGGGGGGCAGCAGCGCCGAGGCCGCGAGCGCCGGTGTGGCCGCGACGCCGTCGAGCGCCGCGCCGAGCAGCAGCAGCGCGTTGGCGCGCGCCGGGCCGGCCGCGGTCTCGCCGCCCGCGGCGCCGGCGTGCAGCGAGCCCTCGACCGCGCGCTGCGCGCAGTGCAGCGGCAGCGGGCCGCGCGCGCGGGCGGCGTCGAGCGCGTGGCGCTGCGCGTAGGGCCGCATCTCCGCGACGAGCGCATCGATCTCGTGGCCGAGCGCGAGCAGCTCGCCCACGCCTTCGCGCTGCTGCAGCCGCAACTCGGCGAGCCTCGCCTGCGCGCGGCGCAGCGGCTCGAGGAAGGCCGCCTGCGTGCGCTGCAGCGCCGCGGCGAGCTCGCCCGGCAGGCCTGCCGGCGCCTGCGACGCGCCGCCGCCCGTGCGGCGGCACAGCCGCTCCCGCAGCCCGGGCTCCGCCTGTGCCCCGAGCCGCTCGCACAGCGCCGGCAGCACCGGCGCCGGCAGCGCGCCGACGGCGATCGCCGGCTCGACGAAGCGCGCGTCGCGGCCGGTGGGCGCGGAAGCCAGCGCGAGGAAGGCCGGCAGCAGCGCGAGGATCGCCAGCACGGTGAGCAGCGTCTCGACGCGCGAGGCGGCGCGCGACGGCGCGCGCGCGCTGCCTGGCGAACTCAAGCCCGGCCCGCGCGACGCCGCCTCTGCCGGCAGGGAGGATGCGGAAGAGGCCACGGCCGCTCACCCGCCCCGGCCGCACTGCACCCGCGCCGTGCGGTCCACGTCGAACAGGCCGCAGGCGCGGCCCGCAGCGGCACGCGGCATCGGGCTCATCGGCAGGCTCAGTCCTCGCTTCACTGCGGCAGCCGGTGCAAGCGCTGTACCCGGGCGGCACGCCGTGCGACGCGCGCGGGATCGCGGAGCGCGGGAGATCGCGTTCAAGCGAACAGGCCGGAGAACAGGTAGAAGCCCGCCCGGGCCAGCCCGAACAGCACGCCGGCGACCAGCGCGGTGGCGACGAGCGACACCGCCGCGCCGGCCAGCACCCAGACGCCGTCGCCCTCCAGGATGCCGAGCGAGAACAGGCAGATCGCGAGCGCCGGCAGCATGTTGCCGAGCGGCACCGGCAGCACCAGCACGATCGCGAGGAACAGGCAGACCAGGCCGATCAGGTGCTCGGCGGGCGGGCGCGTCCATCGCGTCAGGCGCGGGCGCAGCGAGCGCTCGGCACGCGCGAGCCACGGAACGGCGCGCGCGACCACCGCGGCGAAGCTCGTGCGCGCGATCGAGCGCCGGCCGATGAAGCGCGGCAGCCACGGCCCGCGGCCGAGCGCGAGTTGCGCGCTGAGGAACAGCAGCGGCGCGCCGAGGATCGCCGAGGTGCCGGGAGGCACCGGAATCGCATTCGGGAAGGCGAAGAGCAGCAGCAGCGCCGCGAGCGCCCGGTCCTGCAGCGCCACCAGCAGGTCGGCCACCGCGATGCGCTCGCGGCTCGTGTCGCTCGCGATCGCGAGCAGCGCCTCCGACAGCGGGCGGGAGTGCGCGGCGGCCTCGGGGCCGGGATCGGCGGTTCTTCTGAAGGACATGGAGCGGATTCGGGGCGGGCCTGCGCTCGTGCCGACGTCCGGCGCCCGCGGCCCTGCCCGAGAGTGTAGGCAGGCCGCCCATGCCCGGAAGTCCGTGGACGACCGGAGCGGCGCGCGCGGGGGCCGCAGCGGCAGTTTCTCGCCGCGCCAGCCCGGGTTTGCCCGAGCGCTTGATTCGCATCAAGGCGGGGAAGGCCCGGGACCGGCACAGTGCTCCTGCGTTCGACGCGCGCGCCGGCCCCGCGGCCTTGAGCGGCGGCAGGGATCGAGGCGGCGCTTCGACGGCGCGCCCCGGGCTTCCGGGCCCCACGAGCTGACGCGGCGCGCGGCGCCGACCCGACCTTGAGCACCTCCCGCCCCTCCCCCGTCATTCCCATCCGGCCCGTCGCCGGCGACAGCGACGCGGCGCCCGCCACCCGCGTCGTCTCGCTGTACGAGAAGCAGAAGAAGATCTACCCGCGCGCGGTCAGCGGCTGGTTCGCCCGCTGGCGCTGGACGCTGGTGTGGATCACGCAACTCGTCTTCTACGGGCTGCCCTGGCTGCAGTGGAACGGCCGCCAGGCGATGCTGTTCGACCTGGAGGCCAAGCGCTTCTACATCTTCGGCCTGGTGCTCTACCCGCAGGACTTCATCTACCTGACGGCGCTGCTCGTGATCTCGGCGCTGGCGCTGTTCTTCTTCACCGCGGTGGCCGGGCGGCTGTGGTGCGGCTACGCCTGCCCGCAGACCGTCTACACCGAGATCTTCATGTGGGTCGAGCGCCGCATCGAGGGCGACCGCATCGCGCGCATGAAGCTCGACGCGGCGCCGTGGAGCGCGGCGAAGCTCGCGCGCAAGTCCGCCAAGCAGGCGGCGTGGCTCGCGATCGGGCTGTGGACCGGCTTCACCTTCGTCGGCTACTTCACGCCGGTGCGCGAGCTGTCGGCGGCGGCCCTCGGGCTCGGCCTGGGGCCCTGGGAGTCGTTCTGGGTGCTGTTCTACGGCTTCGCCACCTACGGCAACGCCGGCTACCTGCGCGAGCAGATCTGCAAGTACATGTGCCCCTACGCGCGCTTCCAGAGCGCACTGATCGACCGCGACTCGATGGTCATCACCTACGACGCCGGCCGCGGCGAGCCGCGCGGCTCGCGCAAGCGCAGCGCCGACCCGGCCGCGATCGGCCTGGGCTCCTGCATCGACTGCACGCTGTGCGTGCATGTCTGCCCGACCGGCATCGACATCCGCCACGGGCTGCAGAGCGAGTGCATCGGCTGCGCGGCCTGCATCGACGTCTGCGACGGCGTGATGGACAAGATGGGCTACGCACGCGGGCTGATCCGCTACTCGACCGAGAACGGCGTGGCCGGGGGCTTGAGCCGCGGGCAGATGATCCGGCGCACGCTGCGGCCGCGGGTGCTGGTCTACGGCGCGATCCTCTTCGCGGCCAGCGTGGCCTTCGTCGCGAGCATCGCGATGAAGAGCCCGTTCAAGGTGGACGTGATCAAGGACCGCAACACGCTCGCGCGCGTCGTCGAGGACGGCCGCGTGGAGAACGTCTACCGGCTGCAGATCATGAACGGCACCGAGGCGACCCAGCGCTACCGCATCGCGGTGCACGGACTGCAGGGGCTCGCGGTGAGTTCCGACACGACGGTCGAGGTGCCGCCGGCCGAGGTCCGCTCGGTGCCGGTGCGGCTGCAGTTGCCGCCCGAGACGGCCGAGGCGCTGCAGGGCCGCTCGAACGAGATCGAGTTCGAGCTCGCGCAGCTCGGGCCGCAGGCGCAGCCGGCCGCGGTGGTGCGGGAGAAGTCCACCTTCCTCGTGCCGCGCTGAAGGTCCCCCCGGCCCGCCCTCCGCGTTTCCCGGGGGTGGGCAGCACGGGCCGGTCGGCGTATCGTCGGCGCAGGGGAGGCGAGGCCGCGACTTCGCGGCAGGAAGACCCCCCTCACGAGGATCGCCCCAGCTGTCCTTGCGGGGCTGGCCGCACCGCGGCCGGTCGCGACGGGCGGGGGCGCCCGAGCCCGATACTCCGGAGGTAAACCGATGTCGACCGTCGCCCAGATCATCCAGTCCAAGCGCAACCAGACCGTGCACACCATCGAGCCGGGAGCCTCGGTGCTCGAGGCGGTGAAACGGATGGCCGAGTTGCACATCGGCGCGCTGCTGGTGGTCGAGAACGACCGGATCGTCGGCATCGTCACCGAGCGCGACTACGCGCGCAAGGTGGTGCTGCGGGGCCGCTCGTCCGACAAGACGCCGGTGCGCGACATCATGAGCGCGCCGGTGATGTACGTGAGCCCGGCGCAGACCACCGAGCAGTGCATGGCGCTGATGACCGAGAACCGGCTGCGCCACCTGCCGGTGATGGACCAGGGCCGACTCGTCGGGCTGATCTCGATCGGCGACCTGGTCAAGGACATCATCTCCGAGCAGAAGTTCATCATCGAGCAGCTCGAGCACTACATCCGCGGCGAGCGCGCCTGAGGTCCGGCCTGCAGGGACGGCCGGGGCGAGGTCCACCCGGATGCGTCCGGGTGTAACGCCCTGCCCTGCCGTCTTGTCATCCGGCGCCAAGCCCCTCACATGGAGAGTTCGCCGCAAGGCCGCGGCATTCGGCTCGCTCGAGGAGGCTGTCCATGTGGAAACGTCTGACGCTGCTCTGGTCCATGGTGCGGGGCGATGCGCGCGCGCTGTGGTTCGCGCTGCGCCATCCCGCAGCGCCCGTGTGGCTCAAGATCGGCACCGGCTTGATCGCGGTCTATCTGCTCTCGCCGATCGACCTGCTGCCCGACACGATTCCGCTGCTCGGCGTGATGGACGACCTCGTCATCGTGCCCTTCGCGATCCGCTTCCTGCTCGACCGCCTGCCGCCGGGGATCAGGGCGGACGTCGAGCGCCGCGTCGGACGCCGCAAGCCTTGAGTCCCGCCTCGCGGCGCCGCGGCGCGTCCCTTGCGGCGAGGTCCTAGAGGCGGGTTTCCGCCTGCAGCCGCTCGCAGGCATCGGCGAGCCGCAGCGGTCGGCCGATCAGGTAGCCCTGCACGACATGCGCCTGCAGCGCGCGCAGCACCTCGAGTTCGCCCGCCGTCTCCACGCCTTCGGCGACGATCTGGCTGCCCGTTTCCTGGGCAAAGCGGATCAGCGCGGCAGCGAGCGCCCGCCGGCCCGGGTGCGTGTCGATGCCTTGGGTCAGGCTCATGTCGAGCTTGATCAGGTCGGGCTGCAAGGCGAGGATGTGGCGAAAGCTGGCATAGCCGGCACCGGCGTCGTCGACCGCGAGGCGCATGCCGCGCTGGCGCAGCGGCGCGAGCGCCCGTGCGAGCCGCTCGTAGTCACTGACGTAGGCGTGCTCGGTGATCTCCAGCACCACCCTTTCGGGTCGGACACCGCAGAGGAGCTGCAGCAGCGGTTCGCTGACGGCCACTTCCGGGCTGACGTTGCAACTGACGTACACCTCGGAAGGCAACTGCCCGAGCGCGTCGAGTGCCATCTCGACGGCTCGCATCTCGAGCTCTGCGCCGAGTCCGACGCGGGCGGCCTGGTTGAACCAGATGTCCGGCCCGGCGGGCTGTTCCGAGCGGAAGCGCGCCAGGGCCTCCAGGCCGACGGTGCGACTGGTGTTGAGGCGGAGGATGGGCTGGAACACCATCGACATGCCGCCGGCCTCCAGCACGCCACGCGTGCGCAGGCGAATCTCCTCGGCCTCGCGGGATTGTTGCGCCTCGTGCTCCAGCAGGCGCGCGGCGATGTCCGCGAAGACCCGCATCAGCTCGACATCGCGCTGGTTCAATGACTCGTCGGGCTTCTCCCCGATGCCGCAGAAGGTCCCGTAGACGGTGCCGTCGCTGAAGCGGATCGGCACACCGAGGTAGGAGCCGATCGACAGGGAGTCGGTCACCGCCAGCCGGTCCGCCTCCGGTTCGGCGCGCGCATCCGGAATCAGTTCCGGCAACCGTCCGTCGACGATGCGCTGGCAGTAGGTCTCCTCGCGGACATGGCTGTCCCCCGGCGTGATCATCGCCGCCGCACCGGGACTAGCATCGACGTACTCGATCACGCGGCGGTCGTGCGAGAAGCGCGAGACGAACGCGACCTGCAGGCCGAGATGCCGGCGCAAGGCGCGCAACAACTGCGGCACGACATCCTCGGCGTTCTCCGATTCCGGATCGACTCGCTGCTGAAAGAAACTCGGCAGGCCGTATTCCTGCGCCGTCATGGTGCTTGCCGCCTCTCTTCTCGATGTCTCGTTGACGATTTTTCCAGGGCCATTCCGCTCGTGGTGGAACCGGAGCGGGCATCCCAGGATCTGTGCCCGCTCCCTGCAATCGCGCAACCCGAGGCCTGCCGGCGCGACTGCTTCTTTCAATTTCTTGCACACCGGCCACCGGGCGGAGGCGAAGGAACCGGGCAAAGGCCGCGCCCGGGGAGCCAGCGCTCGGGGTGCATGGGCCTTGCGGTTCGGACAGGCTGCCGCAAGGCGGCCGAATGCTTGCGGATGGTGCGATGGAGTGCCCGCGGAATCGGGGCTCGCCGGGCTGCGGACGGACGGAGGGATCAGCGCGGTCGAGGCACGGCAGGCACTCGGTTTAACGCATTGAACTCGCCTCCCGACGCGCCTTGCAGGAGATGAGGCGCTGGTCTCTGGAGAAGGCCGCCTGACACGAACTCAACATCTCCTCAGGTGGACCGCGAACCCGGACCGGCGCCGGTTTAATGCGTTGAACTCCCGCGTTCACTGACTTGCGCCGCTCCGCGCGGCGTCCGTTTGCCCGAGTGCGGCAAACAGCGGCAAACAATTGGCCGGCCTTGACCCTGCTTGCGTCGCCCCCCTCGCAGGCCTGCCGATGTGCCGTGAACCGCGAGGCCCAAAGCCCCCCGCTCCCTCGATGGTCTGCCCGGAAGAGATGACTTTCGCCGCTCCCGCAAAGCATGGCGTCCGAGCGGCGCATTGGCGACCTTGCAGGGCGAGGCGACTCATCCGGCATGGTGCATCCGGCGGCCGCAGTCCTTGGCGCCGGTCCACCTTGCGTACCCCACTGCATCCGGCGCCCTTCCTCTCTGCTACGAATTTCGGACGCACCTACGCAACCTGCGGACAACAGGCCTCTCTCTCGAGTTGATCCACTCTGCAAGGGAGCAACTTTGATCTCGCCCTTGCAATCCGGAGCGGAGGGCGGGTTCAAACTTGAAAACGGACGGACAGGCATTGAAGGAACCCGTGGATTCAAGGCAAGGCAATGCCCTGCCGAGCGGGGAATTTATCCGGCGGGTTTAACGCGTTGAACTGCCGCCTGGGCGCAGCGCGAAGCATTTGGCAATGCGGGGCACACGGCCCCGAGCGCCCCTTCGTGCCGAAAGCCTGGGCGCAAGGGCAACCGCTGTGCCGAGATCGTGGAGTTGGCTGTGGAAACATCGGACTCCTGCTGCCCAAACGCCGCGCAATGACGGATGCCCCCCCCACCCCCCCCTTGGGGCTGAGTCAGCATGCCTGACGAACACGACGCCGGACTGCAAGGACAAGCGCACCTTCACGCTCGCCCCCTGCCTCCCTCACCTGCCTCCCTCACCTGCCTCCCTCACCTGCCTCCCTCACCTGCCT
>NZ_QXMG01000093.1 GCF_003569765.1 Caldimonas tepidiphila
ACTCGGCAAGACGCACCGCGCCTACATCTGGAGCTACTGCACGACGCGCTACAGCGCCGTGCAGGCCGTCGTCTTCGACTTCGCCGAGAGCCGCGCCGGGCAGCATGTGCGCGACTTCCTCGGGCTCAGGGACGGCCAGGGCTGGAACGGGCGCTTGGTGACGGACGACTACAGCGGCTACAAGGCCTGCTTCGAGCTGGGCGTCACGGAAGCCGGCTGCATGGCGCACGCACGGCGCAAGTACCACGAGCTGTGGGCCAACCACGGCAGCCGCGTGGGCGAGCAGGCGTTGAAGTTCTTCGGCCAGCTCTACGCCGTCGAGCGCGAGGTGCAGGAGCTGCGGCCCCTTGAGCGCCAAGCCGTGCGACAGGCCCGCTCCCGGCCGCTGGCCGATGCACTGCATCAGTGGCTCATGCAGCAGCGAAAAGCGGTGCCCGATGGATCGGCCACTGCCAAGGCCATCGATTACTCGCTCAATCGATTACTCGCTCAAGCGCTGGGCGGCGTTGATCCGCTACATCGGCGACGGCGAGCTGCCCATCGACCAGAACTGGGTGGAAAACCAAATCCGCCCGATTGCCCTTGGCAGATCGAACTGGTTGTTCGCCGGCAGCTTGCGCGCGGGCAAGCGGGCCGCAGCCATCATGAGCCTGGTGCACTCGGCGCGCCTGAACGGGCACGATCCCTACGCCTACCTCAAGGATGTGATGACCCGGCTGCCCACACAGCCCGCCAGCCGCATCGCCGAGCTGTTGCCCCACCGCTGGAAGCCTCCCGTCACCGCCTGCTGATCACCGCACTGGGCGTCAAGCCTGGGATCACCGCGCGCATACGCTTCCGCCTCCTGCCTCCCGTTTCCGCAGCAAAGCCGCTTGGCGCGAAAGCTATGCGACGAGTTTTGTCGCATTTGGAGGGGAGAATATTTTTGCGCCGGGGAAGGAAAGTTGCCCACATTCGTGTCGCCATAGGGTGATTCAGGATTCTAGAGAATCTTCCTTTAATTCCGCTTCCTGTACGCAACGGATGAACGAATGGTATTTTTTGTCCCATAAGTTGGGATCTGAATGGAATTTTATTGCCAATGCTCCTGGTGTTGCAGTGCAGCGGTCAAAGTCAGCTATAGAAATTAAGCTGGGGACATGCATGTCTTGTTCATCAGGTGGCAGGCGGCGCAATACATTCTTGGGTGATATCAGTCATTCCTTGAAGGGCAGGAGAAGTGGCTCTGCGTCCGGAAATTAATGATCGGGGCTTAACTGCGGGGGTGCAGCTGCAATATCAAGAATCGCCTTAAAGGCAGCCATAAATCAATTATCGATACGCGGCCTCCAGAAAGGATTGCCGATCAAATGATTGGCGGAAGACTCAATCTCGGAAAAGGAGATTAGATATATCTAGCAGCTTCAAGCAAATTGTTGGAACCGCTTCTGACGACGAGGGGGCCCTTCATCCGGTCAGTTTTGCGGTGTGGAACGGAGAAAAGTTTTCACATGACGAATTGGTCTACATGCTGATGTCGGATTGTCGTCGTCGAGGATTGACGCTCCAGCAAGTTCAGTTTTTCGGCCAAGCCGGTACGCCTGAGGAGTCTTATTGGCTCTGAAGAAAAAAGCGCTCCGTGCAAGGCTTGCATGCTTTCGAAACGTGATAGGCCTGTAAGATTGCCACTGGCGGGGTGGGTTGAAAGTCACCTGAAATAATGTTGTGACCTTCTCCGATCCGCCCCCAATATTCTGTAGCCATCACTGCGGCAGGGTGTCGTATTTGGAGGGCTTGGAACGGCTGGCAAAGTCCTCCTCGGGTAGAGGGCAAGATGAAATGGTTGAAGGCTTGGGCAGCGTGAGTGATAGGGTGCGGCGTCAATTGCCGTGTGCTGGAACTGCCCTGCTCCAACGCTTGACATTGGCTTGATCAGCTTGAGACGGCGCCTTGGGCATCAGCTCATTCAAGACCAAGGGGATTTGTTTTCCGAGGCGATTTTTGCAATAAGGCTCGCGCCAAGAGGTGATTGGCATATGAAGTTGAACATACTGAGCGACATCCATCTGGAGTTCGGCGGCCTGGACCATCGCGCGCCTCCTGACTGCGATGCCGTCATTCTGGCGGGCGACATTGGCGTCGGCTATGAAGCCGTGCGCTGGGCCGCTTCGTGCTTCAAGGGGACCGACGTCTTCTATGTGCCGGGAAATCACGAGTTGTACGGACAGGACATGGATCGCTTCTATGCCGGGTTCGCGACGGAATGCGAAAACCATGGAGTTCACAGCTTGCACAACCGCAAGTACGAGACGAATGGCTGCCGCTTCATCGGTGCGACGCTCTGGACCGACTTCAATCTCTACGGCGAGCAATGCAGATCGATGAGGGAGGCAGCTCGCTCCATGAACGACTACGGCATGATTGTCGAGAAGAACGGCGCGGCGGCACTGAGCGCGGCGCGAGTGCTGAGGGAACACGAACATTCGCTACGGCTGATCGAAGGATGGCTCTCGGCGCCGTTCGACGGCAAGACGATCGTCGTCACACACCATGCGCCGAGCGAATGGAGCGCTGACGAGGAGGACGGGGGGGACCCAATGCTGTGCTACTACGCCAGCAGCCTGGAAGATCTCATCAGGTCGTTCCAACCCGATCTGTGGATCCACGGCCATCTGCACCATAGCAACGACTACCGCATCGGTCGCACCCGCGTGATTTCCAATCCGCGCGGCTATGTTGGCCATGCGCTGAATCCTGACTTCGAGCCCGATCTCGTTGTGCAGGTGGGAGGAGGCACCCTGAGTGCAACGCGAGCCCCGAACGGCACTTCGGTCTGATAGCGTGGCCGACCCGTCCCGACCCGTCCCGACCCGTCCCGTCCCGTCCCGTCCCGTCCCTGTCTCTGTCTCTGTCGTCGCAGGAGCGATGAGGGAATGCTGCGTGGTCCCGAGCACTGGCGAGCAGTGCATTGCCGCGCTACTGAAGCGACAAAATACGTCGCATGCTCTAGATAAGCTGACTGTGTCGGCTGACGGGCACAGGCGTGAGCCATGTGCCGGTCATCGCGTGGCCCCTTTTTCCCGCCTTTAAGGAGAGCCCCATACGTGTTCAGGATTGCGGTTTCCGCTCGTGCCCTCTTCGATCTCGAGTCGGCCCATGAGATCTTCGTCAGAAAGGGGGCCGCGGCCTTCGACGAATACATGAGGCGAACCGAGGGGGAGGCGCTGCCGGCCGGCCCGGCTTTCGGGCTTGTGCGCAAGCTGCTCGGGCTCAACGTCCCCGGCCGGCCGCCTCTGGTGGATGTGGCACTCGTGTCGCGCAGTTCGCCGCAAGCCGGCACGCGCCTGATGCGGTCCCTCCGGCATCACCGACTCGGCATCGAGCGTTGCGTCTTCACACAGGGACGGTCCCGCCAAGCCATGCTGCAAGCGCTCGACGTGCGGCTCTTCCTCTCCCGGCATGCAGAGGATGTGCGCTTGGCGCTGTCTCGGGGACTGGCCGCCGCGACGCTGGTGATGCCGTCTGCTTCGGTGCGGACCAGTCAGGACGCAACGGTGCGCATCGCCTTCGACGGCGACGCAGTGCTCTTCTCGGACGAGGCGGAGCTCGTCAATCGCCGCCACGGCGTCGAGGCCTTCGTGGCGTTCGAGCTGAGGAATGCCCACAGGCCGTTGGGCGCAGGTCCCTTCCGCCCCGTGATTGCCGACCTGGCCAGGGTGCAGAAGCTCGTGGGCGACCGTCTCGCCATCGCACTGGTGACGGCGAGAGGCGCAACCTGTCATGAGAGAGTGACCCGCACCCTGCACGGCTGGGGCGTGCGCCTCGACGAGGCAGTGTTCTGCTGTGGTGCTCCCAAGGGCCCGATCCTCGGCGCAATGGAGGTGGACCTGTTCCTTGACGATGGCCTGCCCAACATCGAGTCGGCTGCAAGGTTCGTCCCCTGCGGACATGTGCCTTACGGCGCAGGGAATGCCTTGCCTCCGGCTCCCGCGCTGCTCCAGTAGGCGAAAGGCCTTGGGCGCGGACAGGTCCTGCGCAGGCGTCACAGGCGGCGCATCGGGTGAGTTGGGAAGTGGATCTGGGCAAGGGCGACGCTTACCGGGCCGTGCATGTTCTCCGAGGCGGGGAATGGACGGACACCGGCAGCATTCGTGAGAGGAGAGATGAAGATGGAAGACATGAAAAACCGCGGCACGAGAGCAACCCAGGTTCATCCGATGCCGCGTGTCGCCCTGGTAGCAGCAGGCGCGACGGCAAAGGCGATGTTCTCGGAGTTGCCCGAAGGGCTTCCCTACCTCCAGCGGGCGCTCATTGTCGAGGACGGTGCACTGAGCGTCCGGCGCTTCGCCCCGGAGGGGGCTTGCACGGGGGAGGGAGGGAGCATGGCAACGGACTGCACCGGCGGCGTGGCGGCGTCCGGTCTGGAAGCGGGGAGCCGCCCGTTGCCCCTGTCCCAAATGAAGGAGGCGGTGGAAGGCATCGACCTGGTTTTCGTTGTCGCATCCCTGCACGAGGATGAAAACGGCGAAGCCGCCTTCGCGCTGGCCTACGAGGCAGTGCGTTGCGGAAGCGTTGTTCTGGCAGTCCTCGTCGAGCCTTCGGGGCAGGCCGCTGAGCGCGAGGGAGGGGTAGGGACGATGACCGGGGCTCTTCAGGCCTGCGGCGTGACCGTGCTCGGGGCCGGGGGGACGGACCGTGCAGGTACGGCTGGCGCTCGACTGCCCACAGGCGCCGAAGCGCTGCGGTTCCGGTGTTTTTACGACTTCGTCACTCGCCTCGTTTGCGAGGAAGGGAAGGTGAGCGTCGACCTGGACGATCTGCGCTTTCTCCTGGGGAGAGGGGGCCGTGCAGCCTTCGGGTTCTCCGCGACGCAAGCGAGATCCTGGAGCGAGGAGGACGTGGCACATGTCCTCGATCGTCCGCTTCTCGGGGCAGTCGGCCGCGGTCAGGCGCACGGTGTCGTTGTGGGGTTTCGGGGAGGCAGCGAGGTTCTGAGCCTGAGGGAGACGGGGCGTGCGATGAAGGCCGTTGTACGAACCCTGTCGGACCGGGCCGAGGGGTGCTTCGGGGTGGCGCTCGATGCCTCGCTGGGCAGCACGCTCCAGATGGGCGTACTGAGCATCGAATTCCTCCCTGGAAGATGAGGCAGGCGCCTGCGGGACGGCAGGGCATGGGCGGTTGCCGCGTGCACCGCCGCGGCAACCGTCCGGCGCCCCAGCCTGGAGTTCGAGCCTGCACGGCATTGCCGGCGGCTGGACATCGGCAAGATCGGAGGACACGGACATCATGAACTCGCAAATTACGCTTTCGCTGCGCCAAGTCCAGGACTTCCTGCTGCATGTGGCGGTGTGCCGGCCGGTATTCATCTGGGGTCCCCCGGGAGTTGGCAAGAGCTCGCTCGTCGAGCAGTTCGCGGAGCAGCTCGGGCTCGAGTGCGTTTCGCTGCTCGGCTCGCAACTCGCCGCGGAGGACCTGATCGGCATCCCGAAGATTGACGGCGGCGTGAGCCGCTTCTGCCCGCCCGCGATGATTGTGCGCGAGCGAGGTTTCGTGCTTTTCATCGACGAGCTCAATGCGGCGAGCCCCGAGATCCAGAAGGCTTTCTACAGCCTGATCCTCGAGCAGCGCATCGGCGACTACCGCCTGCCCGCCGGCACGGTCGTCATCGGCGCCGGCAACCGCGCGCAGGATGGTGCGCTCGCCCGGCAGATGCCGAGCGCGCTGGTCAATCGCATGGTGCACGTGCACCTGAAGGCCTCGCACCGCGAATGGCTCGAATGGGCCCAGTCGCATGACATCCATCCGTGGGTCCTCGACTACATCCGCAGCCGCCCGACGCAGCTCGCCACCGAGGTGCCGCCCGCGAAGGAAGAGCCTTTCTCGACGCCGCGCAGCTGGCACTGCGTGAGCGACGCGCTCCACTCCTTCGGCGAGGGCATCTCCGCCGAGCATCTCGACGCCGTGCTGTTCGGGTGCCTCACGCGGGAACACGCGATCGGGTTCAAGGCGTTCCTGAAGCAGGTGCGCAACCGCTTCAGCGTTCACCGCATCCTCAAGGGCGAGGGCCGATGGCCGGAGGCGCCCGAGGACCGGGACCTTGCCTACTTCCTCACTCAGAGTCTGAGAGACATGCTGGTCAGCGAGCTGCCCCGCAAGGAGGCCGGAGTGGGGCGGGAATCACGCGAGCTGGCGTCGGCAGCGCGCGAAGCCCTCAAGTCGCTCGCGCGCATCGATGCCGAGCTGGCGCAGTCGGTGCTCGCGGAAAACGACGACGGCGTACGTGTACCCGACTGGTTCGTGCTCGATATCGCACGCGAGCTGCCTAGGCTGATGCAGAAGGCCAAGGCATGAGTAAGAAGAGGCAGCGCAAGGAGCTGGCGCAGACCGACGCATGCACTGCCGCCATTGGCCTGCTGCGCAGTCACCATCTGCTCGGCCCAGTTGCACGCGGCATCAGCATCGCGCGGGTTTCCGGCCGGCGCGGTCCCGACGTGCTGCCAGTGCGCGGCGCCTACTGCTGGATCGAGGGCCGGGAGTCTCTCCTGGTGAACGACCGATTCGAACTGGACGTGCAGACCTGGCTCGGTGTGCTGTCGCTCGCGACCTTGGTGCTGGCGCTTGGGGGACCGCGCCGCCTTCCCGTCCCCTCGCGCCTGTCGGATCTCGCGGCACAGTTGGCCGCGCTGCATTGGTGGCAATCGCTGCGCCTCGGCTGCCTGCCGGAGCGGCTCGATGTCTCCCCGGAACTCCTCGACTGGGGACGGCTGTCCCTGGAGGAGATTGCCAAGCGGCTCGAGTTCGAGCCGCTTTCGGCCCGCTTTCCCAACGACTGGGGACTGTCCGGCGCTGGGGAGCAGGTGCTGATGCGTTCGAACGGCGTCGGTCTGGTCGAGCCGTCGCTGTGGATTCAGTCGGAAACGCCGGAGGAACTGTTTGCGGCAGCCCTCGTCGACAATGCACGACAGGCATTGCGTGCCCGCCATGATGAAACGGCTGGCACGCGCAATGGCGATCCCGAAGGGGCAGTTGCGCGTGCCCGCCGCTCGCTCGTCGCTCACCATCCGCTGCTCGGCGCGCTCCTGAGCCGTTTCGAGGTGGTCGAGGACGTGGCCGTCTGCCAAGGGATGCAGATCGGCGTTGCCGCCATTCACACCGGTCTCGGCGAGATCTACGTCAACCCCTTGGCCCGGCTGAACCTCGAGCAGGCGAAGTTCGTGCTGGCGCACGAGGCGCTGCATGCGGGCCTTTGTCATGCGAGCCGCCGCCAGGGCCGCGATCCGTTCCTGTGGAACGTTGCCTGCGACCTCGTCATCAACCACTGGCTGGTCGAGATGAGGCTCGGCGTGCCGCCCGAGGGTGCCTTGCTCGATGCACAGTTCGCCGGCCGGGCAGCCGAGGATATCTACCGGCATATCGCCTCCGATGTGCGTGGGCAGCGCCGACTGCGCACGCTGCGTGGTGCAGCGGTCGACATGCTCGAGGGAGGGCCGCAGGAGGAGGGGCGGGATGACCGCGACGACTTCTGGCGTCGCGCGCTGGCGCAAGGGCTCGATTGGCACATCGCGCAAGGCCGCGGCACGCTGCCCGCAGGTCTGGTGGAGGACATCCGCGTGCTCGCCCATCCTCCGATTCCCTGGCAGGCGCGTCTGGCGGAGTGGATGCGGGAGCGTTTTCCGCTATCGCAGCCGCGGCGCAGCTATGCGCGTCCCTCGCGTCGGCAGTCTGCGACGCCGGAGATTCCGCGTCCGGGCCTCATCGCTCCGGACGACGAGCGCCTCGCACGTACCTTCGGGGTCGTGCTGGATACCAGCGCGTCGATGTGCCGGGAGGTGATCGGCAAGGCGATTGGAGCGATCACGAGCTATGCGATGGCTCAGGACGTGAGGCAGGTGCGGCTCGTCTACTGCGATGCAGTGCCCTACGACGAAGGCTACGTGCCGATCGAGGCGCTGGCGGCGCGGGTGAAGGTGCGCGGCCGGGGCGGCACGGCCCTCCAGGCGGCCGTGACCTTGCTGGAGACGCGCCCCGACTTCCCGAAGGACGGTCCTGTGCTGCTCATCACCGATGGCGGCTGCGAGTCCGATCTCGTCGTGAGGCGGGACCATGCGTTCCTGCTCACACCGGGGGCGCGCCTGCCGTTCTTAACGAGGCAGGCGGTGTTCGAGATGAGGTAAGCGGGGGAACTGGAGGTGCGGCCCCGAGGGCTCGGCATGCATCCTGACGCCGTTGACTTGAGGAAGCGGTGCCACTGCAGTCGGCCCGTAGGGCATGGCCCGGCCGATGCCGGTGTGCGACCGGCGCACGGTTCTCAGGGCGAGCCGGAGGGCCATGGGCTCATCACAAGAGGCGTCAAGGGCGGCCGACTGGCCCCCGGGCTCATCGCAGGGGGGCGCAGGGCGGCCGTGTTTCAGTCAAGCAGCGACACCAGCAGGTTGCCTTCGCCAACGCGTCGGCCTTGCGCGTCTCGCGTCACGTTCGACTTCGGGTCGTACTCTCCCAGTCGCCGCCCGAGCGGGTCGCGGATCACCTGCTTTCCGTCCCCGCGGGTTTCGATTTCGGCGATGCGCCGCCCTTGTCTGTCTCGCAGGACTTCGTAGGCCATCTGGGCTCTCCTAGAGGGTTTTGGGGTCTACAGTGTGTGGAGCTTTTGCGACAGTTTTTGTCGCATGAGAGCGGCCTCCCGCCCCGGCCTCGCATGCGCGCGGTCTGAGCGGGCCGCTCGATGTCCATGTGCAGGCGGGTGAGGCCTGCCGCCGGAGAACACGGGTTTCTCGATGCTGCCCTCGCCGGGCGCTTCTGCACGCCACCCAGCCCCGGCATTCGCGGACCGGCGATTGACGCTGGGAAGTCGCAGAGGATGGGGCCGGGATCGAATCGGTGGCGGCTGTCGTGCAGGCCGCAGTCAAGGACCGACGTGCCAGCCCGCCAGCAGCGGTTCGAGCTATATTGAATACACCGAGCCGGGCATTCGAGCGCGAGGGCTCCGTGCGGGACACCAGGCCCAGCATCCGCGATGTGGAGGCGCAATGTCATTCCGAAGGGAAGGTGGATTGCTTGTGAATACCCAGATTCCAGCCGACGACGAGGCCTTGAAGAAGCACAGCTTCGACCTGATCCACTTTCCCCTTTATCTGCAGAGGAGTGTGGCACCCCGGGTCCGAATCAAACTCACCGAGGAGGCCGGGCGCGGCGATCTGGTCGGCTTTTTCATCGATGCCGAAGAAAGGAGAAGCTCACGCCATGTGGTTCTCGTGGCGGATCCCGAGGGCGTGCCCACCAGCGAGGACCGTTTCTTCCAGGCGGTGCACGAGGCGTTTCACTCGGCCTGCCCGCCGGCGGCGACCTACATAGGTTTCACCCGCAGTGCACCTCCCGTGTACAGCCCGCTGTTCGCCCTGGCGATGCTCTACAAGAAGTACGGACGCGGAATCTATCGTCCTGGGGAGGCGCTACCGACGCCTTGCGAATTCCTCGCTGCCGGCTACCAGATGAAACCCGGTTGACGGGAACAAAGGGAGAACTTCGCAGAGACGCGGGCTTTACACCCGGTGCTCCGACTGCCGCAGGGGCAGGGTGCGGTCAGTGGCGCACTGCTGTCCTGCAGCCCAGCGCGCAACCGAGTCGGAAATCTCGGTCATCTACGAAGAGTCGGTCCGATCGCGACGATACGCCAAGCGCCCTGGCCTCCTTGAATGCAGCCGGCGAAAGGCACCCCATCTCTCAGAATTCGTCTGCCCAGCGCTCCCAGAAGCCGGGCTCGTCGTGATGGGCATTTTTCATGGCCACATCCAGTGTCAGGGCGCAGAAGAGGGCCTCGTCGAACCTCATCGTCCCATCGGGATGCTCCAGGTAGGACTGCAGCTTCTGGTATGCCGGGTCCGAGGGATCGAAGGGCACGTCGACGTAGATCTGTCCGCGGTACGGCACCATCCGAGTCTCGCTCGCGATTCCGCCGCAGGGCTTCCAGTCGATCCCCTCGTGCTCGAGCCACTCGATGATCTGCCGGCGCAGTGGCAGATCTTCCACGTCCTGAGGCGGCCGGTCCTTCTTCCGGGGAAACATCAGGTAGAGGACGTCGCGCTGCTTCTTGCGCGCAATGGCATCGATATGCTGGATCAACTGAGGCATGTTCTATTTCGTTGGAGGAGGCGTAACCCACAGAGCAAGGGGCGGGGACAGTCCCGCTGATCTGCAGGCCAGGTCGGAGTCATTCATCCCCGCGGCGCGCCAGCCGGTCTTGAAGGACTGCGCACATGCGCGGCGCCATGCCGGGAAGGCCCTTGGTGCCAAGAAGCAGACAGCAAGTAGGGCGGTCGAAAAGGGCTTTGCCTGTACAGCGCCGGGTTCGCATCAGGAGGCTTTCTCGAGCACCGTGCGCAGAGGGTGCCCTGCGGTGTGCGCCAGCGCAAGCGTCATTGCGCACTTCTGTTCGGCGATCTCCCTGGTGTAAGTGCCCGCCACCCCGCGCCCCTCGAAGTGGACTCTCAGGGCAAGTTCCTCGGCCTCGTCTTCGGTCTTGCCGTAGAGGCGTATCAGCACTTCGGTAACGAAGTCGAATGTCGTGAAGTCGTCGTCGAGCATCACGACACTCCACGGTGGCGGTCCGGTCCAGGCCTCACACGCGCTTTTCTGCAGTTCTTCGATCATCCTGCCCTCCCGGCGTGGGTTCCATGCTCTGCGCGGCCCACGCCACGGCCTGTCCTGCTGTTCCGACAATTCCACGGGGCGCGGTATCTGATCAGGAAAAGGGCGAGCCGAACGTCACGCCATGCCCTCTAGGCTCCTCCCGAGGTGGTCGGCTGGTCAATCCACCGTGCAGCTTCATTCCTCGCAGCACGGATAGGGATTCTAGACAGCCACTGGCTCACTAGGAGATCCACCTTGGAGTGCCTCACCTGGCTTCCGCACGACGCGCGACTGCCCGGAGCGGCTGTGTTCGGCTACCATCCCTCGCAGCTCTCGCCATTTTTGCGATGCGAGGGATGCTTGCGACGCCGTCCATAAGGAGTATCGTGTGATGCACCACCCGAAGAGCGGACCCGAACCCGGACACGATAGCGTCCCCGACCCGCTCTACGACCAGGCGGTCACCCTGGTACGGCAACGCGGTTCATGCTCCGTCGCACTGGTGCAGCGCCACCTGCGCGTCGGATACAACCAAGCATTGCGCTTGATCATGAGGATGGAGCGAGAGGGGGTCGTGTCGCTTGTATGCGGAAGCGGCGGGCGCCGAGAGGTGCTCGGCGTTGGCGAGGCAGTAGGGGACTTCGATAAACCGGTTTTCGAGCCTGGCGGGCTCTGAGCAGGGCCTCAGCTGGCGCGGGCGCAAGGTGCGCACCGGCCAGCGAGGCTGGCGACTGCGGGACGGTGAAGATCGGCAGCGTAGGTGGCGCGAGCGCTGCACCGACCTGGGCGCGCCGGCCGGGCCTCAAAAGGCCGGCACGTTCTCCTTCAACCACGCCAGACGCTTGACGTTGTAGACGGCGCACTTGATCGCGATGGCGAGTTCGTTGCGGGCCAGCCCGATGGCGCGCACCGTCTTGCCGCCCAGCTGCTGCAGCCCGGCGAAAACATGCTCGACGCGTGAGCGGCGCCGGTTGATGGCCTTGTTTCTCGCCTCGGCACGCTGGCCGAGTTTCTCGCCAGGTGGCGCCCGTCTTGCAATGCCATCCTTGCAGCCTTGTCCGGCCAGCAATTCCCGGCTGGCTCGGCGGTCGTAGCCGCGGTCGGCATACAGCCGCGCAGCGGTGTTGGCCTTGTCCAGCACCTCCACGAGCGTGTTGCCGTCGTCCACGTTCGCGGGCGTGACCTTGTAGCGCCGGATGAGCTTGTAGCGCTCGTCGACGTTGGCGTGCAGCTTGTAGCCGTGAAAGCTCTTGCCGTGCTTCTTCGTCCAGCGCGCCTCGCAGTCCTTGTGCCGCGTCTTCTTCGCGCCCCACTCCCGCGGCACCGCGCCCTGCTGGACGAGTGTCCTCTCTTCCTTGTCGAGGTGCTGGATGGGCGCGCGCACGATGGTGGCGTCCACGATCTGACCGCCCCTCGGGATGTAGCCCTGCGCCTGCAACTGCTGCTGCACCGCCTCGAAGATCGCCTGCGCGCCGAGCCCGCCCTGCACGAGGCGCTGCTTGAACAGCCAGAGGGTGCGCGCGTCCGGGATGCGCAGCTCGTCGGCCAAGCCACAGAAGCGCTGGAAGCTGCGCCGGTCCAGCAGTTGGTGCTCGGCCTGCTCGTCCGACAAGTTGTATAGCGCCTGCAGGAACAGCACCTTGACCATCAGGAGCGTCGGATACAGGGGCCGTCCGCCCTTGCTGCGATCGGGCCGAGGGCAGGCTGCGTCCACCGCAGCTGCCACCTGCTCGAAGTCCACCAGCTCGCCCATGCGCTCCAGGCTGTCGGTGTATTGCTGCAACTTCACGTCCCGGTGGTGCTGCACGAACATGTCGCCCTGCGGCACCTGATCCTGCGTGGCCTTGGTCTGCTTGCTGCTCATGCGCTCATCATGCCGAGGTTTCTAGAAGCTCCCCAGAGGCCGCGCACTGCAGCACGTGTCGATGAGCGTGCAAGGAGCGCCTGATCCACCATGATTCAATTCCGTGCCGATGTGCCGGGAGCCAATCTAGCGGGGGCGCGCGGGCGCGGTGTCCCGGCGCACGCTGGCGCAGATGCAAATGCCTCGGTTGTGTCCACCTCGCCACACTTGGACCGCGCAAGCGATCGCGATGCGCACCCCGGTGCGGTGCGCGACAGCACAATGCACGCTCCACGTGGCCGCGCAAGCAGCCCTGCTGCCCTGGGCGCCGCGACATCGTGCGCAACGCTCGGCGTGGCGGGCCGCTCGCGCAAAGCCCGTACACCGCACAACCACACATGGAACACGAAAACGAACTCCTGGCCCTGCTCGAAGCGCTGCGCGAATTCGAGCGCCAATTCGGCCTGGGCAGCCGCTTCAACCTGTTCGAGGCGGTCAACATGGTGCGGCAGGAGATCCGCCACTCGCGCCTCCTTGCCTTCCTGCTCAATCCGTCGGAGACACACGGGCTGGGCGACAAGTTTCTGCGCGCGGTGCTGACGAGGACCGCCGCGGCCCATCCCAAGCCGCCGCTGTCCAAGCTCACGCTGGCGGTGACGGACTGCAGCGATGCGCTCGTCTACTGCGAGCGCGACCACTTCGACATCACGGTGCAACTGCCCTCGCTGCGCCTGATGTTTGTCATTGAGAACAAGATCGGTGCCGCGGAAAGCGACGACCAGCTCACGAACTATCGCCAGCTCGCCCAGAGCCGCTACCCCGACTACCGTTTCATGGGCACGTTCCTCACGCCCGATGGCTATGCCGGTGAGGACGAACACTGGGGCACGCTGAGCTACGGCGCGATCGCCGTCGAACTCAAGCGGCTGTTGACCACCGAGACGCTGCAGCCAGCGGTGGCGCTCACCATTCAACACTATGTCGAACTGATTGAGAGAAGAATCGTGGTATCCGATGAACTGATCAATGCCTGCCGGCGCATCTACGCTGAGCACCGCGTCGCGCTGGACCTGGTGGCCGAGCACGGCTTCGTGCCGGTGCTGGGCGAGGCCTTCACGCGAATGCAGGAAAAGCGCCCGACCTTGAGCAAGTTCAAGAGCCGCACGAACGAGATCTTCTTTGTCGACACGAGCTGGAAGCAGCTGTCCGGCTTCCAAGTCGCCGAGGCGCGCTGGGGCGTGTCCTGCCCGGTGCAGTACTGGCTGCTCTGCGATGGCGCGAAGCTGATCCTGATCCTCGAAGTCGGTCCGGTGCGCCAGGACACGGGCTTTGACCGGCAGGGGTTCGTCGAGGCGCTGCGCAAGTCTCTACCCATCAAGGGCGGCCGCCAGACCATCAAGGCGTCCTATTCACGGGTGCTGCGGGCGGAAGAGGCGGTGTCGGCGGATGCAGGCGTCGACCAAATCCACGAGGCAATCGAGGCGCTGTGGAGCCGCATTCACGGTGACGTGGTCACGAGCCGTGTCGCTCAGGCCGCCAAGGACTGCATGAGCGCGGGCAACACGCCCGCAGTGGCGAGCGCGGCGCCAGCCGCTGGCACCTCCCCCCTCGCGCAGAAGAAACCCGTCGAGGACGACGAGATGGCCGAGTCCGCGTGACCGCGCGAGATTGAAGAAACCCGCCGGCGCAGTGCCGGAAAGTTGGGCAAGCGCCGTTGGCGCGTGCAGTGCAGCGCACCGAGCCAGAAGAGTCACTTGCGCCTGGGGCTCGGCATCAGCTGAGAGACGGCCGGGCGCGTCGCGCACGAGCCCGGCCTGCCCGGGGTGCTGGTGAACGGATGCGGGCCGGTGCGCTCTCAAGTGGTGCGCAACCGCAGGCCCTTCGGCCTCTGGGTGCGCTCCGAGCGGTCACGGGGACGCCGGCACGGTAGTGTCGGCGCTGCCGTAGAGGGTGCGTAGCCACAGTGCCACCGCCCGCTCGTAAGGCAGGGCGATGAAGTGGGAGGCGGATTCCCCCGCTTCGTCGTAGAAGATCAGCGTGCCGCCACCGCTGGGCACGAGCTTGGAGATGCGCGCGAGCGGCAGCGCGACCTCGCCGAAGTCGACGGGTCGCAACTGCTCTCGATTCAATTGGAGGTCCATGGCCCGAACAGTGTTCGCACCGGGAGGACGCGGAAACCCGCGCCTGAGCCCGACGATATCGGCGCCCCTGACGCTGCTGCGGCGTCACCAGCGGCTGAGAAGGCCTCGGCCTGCTGGCTTCAGTGCGCGGGCTGCAGCGCGCCGGAGATGCGTTCGGACAGCAGGTTCACCTCGTCCTCGTCAAGCAGATCGAGGGCGGCACGAAGGCAGCCACCCCTAAAGACCTTGCCTGCCACGACGCTCACCGCAACGGCGCCGATATAGTGGTGCTCGCGGCTGGCGTACATCAGCGCCGCGATCTGTAGGCTTAGACATCAAGATCACATGCTCGGGCATCCGACATCTGCTTCCCAGATCATCGAGGACACCTGTTTTTTACGGAGGCAGCGCCCTCCAATTTAAGGGGCGGGGAGGTAGCACCGGATCACTCCGTCCCATGTCCGCGACGTACCGGTCGCGCCCTTTTGCCTAGGTGGGCTTGCTGTGCGGCATGCAGGACGGCAAACTCATTCATTTTTCCTGGAGCCCCCATGTCCAGATCCTCCGATGACTTGATCCCAAAGGATTGGGCCCACATACCCAACAGCACGTCAGGCGCCCTTGAAGGAGATGCGGCACCCGACCTACTCTGGCAGCAGGGGGTCGCCCTGGTACGTCTCCATCAGGTGGCCTCCATCTCGCTCGTACAGCGTCATCTGCGCATCGGCTACAACCGGGCGGTTCGCCTGATCGAGCAGATGGAGCGCGAAGGCGTGATCACGGCCGTGGTGGACGAGGAGCGGCATTTCCGCCAAGTGATTGGAGCGGACGGCGTACCACTGCCCATTCCGCAAAACCTCTACGCTCCATCGATCACGTATACCCACGAGGAGATGCAGCATCTGAGGAGCGAAGGCAAATGGCGGGAGGTGCTTGAGCAGACGGCTGCCACCGGCTCTGGTACGGTGGAGATTCTCCCTCCGAAGAAGGTCGGGTGAGCTGAGTCACCATCCCGGATTGCGCCAGAACCGCACTTCTTCCTTGGCCGGCATCAACATCAATTTGCAGGACGCTCCACTTCCAGGCATCTTTCCGCTCGCTGGCTTTGCCGTTGCTTGGTTCACGGCCTGCAGTGCCACAGGCTCCCCTTTCTCTCTGCCCGTGCAAGAGGGAACTTCGATAAACCGGTTTTTGAGCGAGACGTGAGCTGAGCGGGATCTCGGCTGATGCGCAGCGAGGCGCGCACAGGCAAGGCAGGCGGCGGCGGGACCAAGAAGAGCGGGAGGCAGGTGTTGCGAGCCCCACACCGGCCCCGGCGAGCGGGCCGGCCGGCGACTCAGAAGGCCGGCACGTTCTCCTTCAGCCACGTCAGGCGCTTGACGTTGTAGACGGCGCACTTGA
>NZ_QXMG01000094.1 GCF_003569765.1 Caldimonas tepidiphila
GAAGTCGGCGCGCGTTACCAGCTGGCATTCTGAGCAGAAGACTTTTGCCGTCTAACTTATGCACAATCAATCGGCCGTCATCTTTGCTTTTTGAACGACGCCCTTCCACTTCGCCAATTCGGACTGCACCAGCGTTCCCAACTGCTCGGGGGTGCTTGCCTGGACGTCCATTGCATGGTCTTCGAGCTTTCTCACGGTGTCGGGGTCCGCAAGAACCTGATTCAAAGCCTTGTTGATTTTATCGATCACCGGTTTCGAGGTCTTGGCCGGGGCGAAGAAGGCATACCACTGGGAAACGTCAACCCCTTGTACGCCCATTTCCTTCAGTGTCGGAACTTCAGGAAAGTAAGGCGACCGTTTTTCGCCCGCAATGGCCAGTGCACGCAGTTTCCCTGCTTTCACCATCGGGAGCGCAGTGAAGGCGCTGGGGAAAAAGATCTGTGTCTGACCTGCCAACGTGTCGTTCATCGCAGGCCCCGAGCCTTTATAAGGCACGTGTAGCATCGACGTTCCCGTCGAGAGCTTGAACAGTTCGGCCGCGAAATGGGGAGCCGTGCCATTGCCTGCAGAAGCATAGCTGTATTGGGTTGGCTTCGCTTTGAGCTGAGAAATCAGTTCGCTCACATTTTTGGCCAGAACAGAAGGGTGGACTGTCATCACTGTGGGGGACGACCCGACCAACCCGACCGGCTCGAAGTTGGCGACCGGGTCATAACGCAGTTTTTGGAGTGCCGGGTTCATCGCATGGGTTGCGATGTAGCCGAACATCAGGGTATGCCCATCCGGTGTGGCGCGGGCCACTGCCTCCGAGGCCAGCGCACCTGCAGCGCCTGCCTTGTTTTCCACAATGACTGCCTGACCTAGCAAGGGGGCCATTTTCTGCGCAATGACGCGTGCCATCGCGTCATTGCCACCGCCTGCGGCAGTAGGAACAACGATGGTGATCGTCTTGGTCGGGAAAGCCGCCGCACTTGCTGCCGCCAGCGACATCACAACACCCATGAACGGAATACCTGCACGCTTGAACATGGTTTGTCTCCTTGTTTAGGAATTGAAAACGTAATCGGGGATATGGAGTTCCCCTTCCATGATTTTTCTTGCGGTGCGCAGCAAGGCTGCGCGACTCACTTGCAATTCTTCATCCGATCGCTCGAGCTGAATGTCCACCTCGATACGTCCGGCCGGGTGCCGAACTGCCACCCGGCGCTGCCCTTCAAAAATATGATCGCTACTTGCCACGGTCCCAGGCAAGGCAAACGCACTGGCAACACCGATTGCCCCAGTCACTGCATGCGAGGAATGGCAGCGGCGCGGGGTGAAGTAGCGGGAAACAATCTCGTTCTCATTGGCACCCTTGCTGATCAGCACGGGCTTGGGCACAACACTGTTGCTGACATCACCAAGCCCCATCAGCTTCCCCGCCTTCAGGCGCAGCGCCTCCAAGCGGACCAGCATCTCCTTGTTGGCGTCCAGTTCGGCGGGAGCTTCGTCGCCCCGTACGCCGAGATCTTCAGCCCGAATCAGCATGAGAGGCATTGCTGCATCGATGCACGTCACCTGCACTCCTGCGATTGTGTCGATGCGTCGACCGGTCGGGAACACGCTGCCGGTCACCGCCCCCCAGGCGTCCAGGAAGTTCAGCCGGATCGGAGCGGCCGCACCCGTGACACCATCAATGCGGCTGTCGCCTCGATAGGTGACGGTGCCATTTGGCGTGCACACCACCACTTCAATGCGGGAGCCAGTGTTCACGTTGTATACGCGCACCGTTGTCTCGTCACCCGTCGGCTGCACCAGCCCCTGCTCGATGGCGAAAGGTCCCACGCCAGCCAGCATGTTTCCGCAGTTGGGCCGTACGTCGACGCTGAGCTGTCCTGCACCCAGTTGCGCAAACAGGTAGTCGACGTCGCAGTCCGGCTGCCGAGAACGGGACACGATGGCAACCTTGCTGGTCAAGGTGCTTCCCCCGCCCAGGCCATCGAGCTGCAATAGATCTGAAGCACCGATGGCACCGATGAGGGCTCGATCCCGAAGTTCCGGATCCTGAGGTAGCCAATCACCTAGGAAGAACGGACCTCGAGAGGTGCCCGAGCGCATCAGAACGCAAGGAAGAACTGTTTTCATGGCGCAATGTTCCGATGCATCGGTCGGGATGTAAATTGCATAATTCGGAATGATTGATGTTGAAGCAGCATCAATCCGAGGGGCGAGACAGTCTGCCCAGGTCTCCTGGTCAGATCACATCCAACAGCGTTCCTTGGGGCAGGAGGTCGCTTCCAGGACAGGACGCTTCGTCAATCTCCATCGTCTATCTCCAGGGCGTACCGGGCGATGCGCCGCAGGGGCGAGCTGGTTGAGCCGGTTGAAGGGGTCGTCTCAAAACTGGGAGAGGATCGCCATCCATTGCATTGTTTCTATCAACTGATCGACAATCGACATCAATCGGCCATTCAATGGAAGCCCATGTCCATCAACTTTGATCTCAACGATCTCCTGGCCTTCCGTGCAGTGGCGGAGCTCAGTAACTTCCGCAAGGCCGCAGAATCGGTTCATCTGTCTCAGCCTGCGTTCAGCCGCCGTATCGAGAAGCTGGAACAGGCGTTGGGGGTGCGCCTGTTAGAGCGCACAACGCGACGGGTCACGCTCACTGCGGTGGGGCGCGACTTTGAACGCAAGGTGCGAGAGCTGCTTGACGAGCTCGATACCACGCTCCTCGGGATCCGAGGCGTTGCAGCGACCCGTATGGGGGAGGTCACTGTCGCCTGCGTCCCTTCCACGGTGTACTACTACCTGTCCCAGGTGATTCGTCGTTACCACGAGCTGTGCCCGAAGGTGCGCGTGAAGGTCTTCGATGCAAGCGCCAATGAAGTGCTGGCAGCGGTAGCCCGAGGGGAAGCCGATTTCGGACTCAACTTCATGGGGGCGCAAGAGGGTGACCTCGACTTCAAGCCGCTTGTGGAGGAGCGCTTTGTGGCTGCCTGTCGCCGGGACCACCCGCTCGCAAAACTGCGGCGGGTAACGTGGGCACAGCTCAGCGACTACGAGTTCATCTCCATCAGTCGCTCATCGGGAAACCGTCTGCTCCTGGACCAGGCGTTGGCCAGCGTACCGAAGCGGCCGCAGAGCATCTACGAGACCCAGCATGTGACAACGGCACTCGGTCTCGTTGAGGCCGGACTCGGCGTGGCCGCAGTGCCGTCCACTGCCATGCCGGGATCGGACCATCCGCTCCTCGTCAGCGTGCCGCTCGTCGATCCCGTGGTCTCGCGCAAGATCGGACTGATTCGACGCCGAGGACGGCCGTTATCGCCCGCGGCACAACAGTTGTTCGATCTGCTGAGTGACGTCAAAGGGCATCGCCGCAAAGGCGAGCAGGTGCGCAAGTCGCCAAGCTGAATGGTTCGGGAAGGAGGAGGTAAAGCAGGAAACTACTGCCGGCCACACCGATCCAGTTCACGTGTCCCTCAAGGCGTCGTCGATCTAGTCTTGCTCGCGAAGCCGGTGCTGCAACACGCAATACAGTTGCTTCCAAGCCCTGCTTTGCTGACACCGGGGACAGAGTCTGCTTTGTTGCCTTCAGGCCTTGCCCCACGACGGTTGCCAAAGGGATCGTGCGTGAACATCCGTTCGACACCCGGCTGTGGATCACCTGCCATCCTCTCGTCCCCGGCCTCGTGCAGCGCAGCCTGCAGCGCCGCGAGATCGTTCACGAGCAAGGCTAGACGGGCGTGGCATGCCGGCACGAAATCTGGATCGACGGCCAGGTGAAATTGCTGTGCAGCACCGAGCAGGAACCACAGGCCACGGATCCGCTGCTTGGGCTGCCGCAACTCCTGCAGGTCCAGCAGCCTGCCGTAGAAGCAGCGCGCCCGGTCGAGAACGTCCGCCTCCGACGGGATGGATAGGTTGAGGTGGTCGAGCGCGGGAGCGCCCATGCCACCCTCAGCGCGACTGAGCTGCCTGCGCCGCCGATACAGCCGCGCGCAGCGCGAGCAGGTAGCTGTCCACGCCGAAGCCGCAGATCTGGCCCTTGGCGATCTCGGCGAAGACCGAGTGGTGCCGGAACGCTTCGCGCGCATGGATGTTGGACATGTGCAGCTCGACCACAGGCACGGTCAGGATCGCCAGCGCGTCGCGGATGCCGTAGCTGTAGTGTGTCCAGGCGCCGGCGTTGATCAGCACCGCGTCCACCCCGTCTGCGTATCCCTGGTGAATGCGCTCGCACATCGCGGCCTCGCTGTTGGTCTGGAAGCTCTCCACCTCGACGCCCAGCTCCTTGCCCAGCGAGCGCAGCCGCGCGTCGATCTCGGCCAGCGTGACCGTGCCGTACTGCGCCGGGTCGCGCTTGCCGAACATGTTGTGGTTGATGCCGTGGAGCATGAGGATCTTCATCGGGAGGTCCGTCCGTGCGGAAGAGGAAAGGGGGGAGGCCGCCAGGGCGGCCTCCGGGGAGTCACTTGCGCAGCTTGGCGAGCTCGTCGTAGACCTCCTTGACGGTGGCTTCGCCCACGGCAAGGGTGTGCTTGTCGATCACGGGCTTGACCTTCTCGCGCAGGCGCTGGATCTCGGCCGGGGGCAGCTCGGTGACCTGCATGCCGGCCTTCTTCACTTCGGCGAGCGCCTCGTCGGCCTGGGCGCGCGAAACCTGGCGCTGGTACTTCGTCGCTTCGGCCGCTGCCTCGGTAAAGATCTTCTTCTCGCCGGCGGAGAGCTGGTCCCACAGCTTCTTGCTGACGATCACCGCCTGCGGGTTGTAGATGTGGCGCGTGAGCGCCAAGTGCTTCTGCACCTCGTAGATCTTCGCCGAGCGGATCACGGTAACCGGGTTCTCGTGGCCGTCGATTGCCTTCGATTCCATGGCCGGATAGACCTCGGGGAAGGGCATTGGCGTGGCGTTGGCGCCCAGCGCGTTGAAGAGATCGATGTAGATCGGCGACTGGATCACGCGCACCTTCAGGCCGGCGATGTCCTCGACCTTGTGGATGGGGCGCTTGCTGTTGGTGAGGTTGCGAAAGCCCAGATCCCAGTAGCCCAGGCCGACGATGTTCTTGTCAGTGAGCTTGGACAGCAGGCTCTTGCCGAAGGGACCGTCGACGATGGCGTCCGCCTCCTGAGGGGTGTTGAAGAGGAAGGGGAAGTCGAAGATCGCGAATTCCTTGGCCTGAGCACTCAGGATGCCGGCGTTGAGCACCGTCATCTCCACCGCGCCGCCCTGCAGTGCCGAGACGGTCTGCAGGTCGCCGCCGAGCGTGCCGCCCGGGAACAGGCGCACCTTGATCTTGTCGCCAGACTTCTGCGCGACCAGCTCGGCGAACTTCTGTGCCCCCATCTCCTGCGGGTGGCCCTTGTTGTTCTGGAACGCGAACTTGATCGTGCGCTCCTTGATGTCCTGCGCCAGTGCGGCGGTAGCCGGCAACAGCGCGGCGGCGCCGACTGTCAGGGCCAGGCACAGCTTGCGGGTGATCGTCTTCATGGATGTCTCCTCTTCGGGGGTGGATGGGCGGCCGTTGGCGGTCCGCCAAGTGGAAAATCGGGGGAGGATCAGGCCAGCGGCACCGTGAGTTGTTCGATCATCGCGCGGGTGTCGGGCCGCACGCCGCGCCACCATTCGAAGGCCTCAGCCGCCTGCTCGACCAGCATGCCGACGCCGTCGGCCAGGTGCGCGGCGCCCGCGCCCTGCGCCAGGCGCAGGAAGGGGGTCAGGCCCTTGCCGTAGGCCAGCTCGTAGGCGAGGCAGCCGCGGGCGAAGACCTCGGTACGCACCGGCGGCAGCTCGCCGCGCAGGCTGGCCGAGGTGGCGTTGACAACGATGTCGAAGGAGTGGCCGGCGAGGTTCGCGTAGCCTGAAGCGCGGAGCGTGCCGAACGAGGCGAACTGCGTGGCCAGTGCCTGCGCCTTCTCCGACGTGCGGTTGGCGATCACGAGTTCCGCCGGCTGCTGCGCCAGGAAGGGCAGCAGCGCGCCGCGCGCTGCGCCGCCTGCGCCGAGCAGCAGTACGCGCCTGCCCTTCAGCGGGAAGCCGAGGTTTCGCTGGATGTCGTTGACAAGGCCCACGCCGTCGAAGTTCTCGGCGGCGATGCGCTCGCCGTCGAACTTCATCGCGTTGACCGCGCCGGCCAGCCGGGCGCGCTCGGAGAGCTCGGTAGCGATCTCGAAGGCCTGCAGCTTGAAGGGCGCGGTGACGTTCATGCCGCGCCCGCCGGCGGCACGGAAGGCATTCACCGCCGCCTTGAAGCCGTCGAGCGGTGCCTCGATCGCGCTGTATTCCAGGTCCTGCCCGGTCGCGCGGGCGAAGCTGCCGTGGATCAGGGGCGACTTGGTGTGGCCCAGCGGGTTGCCGATCACGGCGTAACGGTCGGTCATGGTGCGCTCCTTTCTAGGCCAGGTTCAGGCGCTCGACGGCTTCCTCGGCGTAGAGCACGCCGTCACGCACCATCGCGTCGATCCGCTCGGTCGAGTAGCCGAGCTCGGCGGCGATCTGGCGGTTGTGCTGGCCCATCAGGGGCGCGACGCTGCGTGGGCGGGTGTCGCAGTCGGAAAAGCGGAAGGGCAGGTTGGGCAGCCGGACCTTGCCAAGCACCGGGTGCTCCTGCTCGACCACCATGCCGCGCGCTTGGATCTGCGGGTCGGCCAGCACCTCGTCGATGCGCTGCACCGCTGCGCAGGGCACCTCGGCCGCGTCGAGCGCGGCGATGCAGTCCGCACGCGAGGGCTGCGCCATCGTCCAGGCCTTGACATAGGCAAGTGCTTCCAGCCGGTTGGCGTTGCGGCTGGCCGGGTCGAGGAAGCGCTTGTCCGAAGCGAGTTCCTCGCCGCCGATCAGGCGTGCCAGCCGCTTCCATGCATCGTCCACCTGCGCGGCGATCACGAGGTAGCCGTCCCGCGCCGGGAACACGCCGTAGACGGTGGACTCGGGCTGATCGTGGCCAGTCTGCACCGGGATTTCCTTGCCACCGGACAGCGTGTAGCCCTGCACCGCATAGTCGTGCATCGACACCATGCAGTCGTAGAGCGCCATGTCGATGTGCTGGCCCTTGCCGGAGGCCACGCGCCCGTAGAGCGCGGCGCAAACGGCGGCTACGCCGTGGATGCCGGTGTACATGTCCGCCAGCGGCATGCGCAGCAGCGGCGGCGGCTCGCCCGGCACTCCGAGCTGCGCCATCGCGCCGCTCTTGGCCTCGGCGATCAGGCCGAAGCCCGGCTTGGCCGAATCCGGGCCGGTGTGACCGTAGGCGGAGACCGAGCAGTAGACGAGCCGGGGGTTGATCTTCGAGAGCTGCTCGTAGCCGAGGCCCAGCTTGTCGAGCGCGCCAGGACGGTAGTTCTCGACGAAGACGTCCGCCGACTTGACCAGCTCGTGCATCATCTCCAGGCCCCGCGGGTCCTTCATGTTGATGCACAGGCCCTTCTTGCCCATGTTCTGCTGCAGGAAGTAGCCGCTCTGGCCGTCGATGAAGTAGGGGTGCGCGCGGCCGGCGTCACCGGCGGTCGGGCGCTCGACCTTGATCACCTCGGCGCCCATCGCCGCGAGGCAACGCGACAGGAATGGGCCGGCCAGAAAGTGGCTGTAGTCGATGACGGTGATGCCGGCCAGCGGCAGTGCTTGCGTCGTCATGGAAGACTCCGTGTTCATTGGGCGTCGGGACGACGCGGGATCATCAGGCGGTGTTCGCCTCTCTGAACCACTTCGCCGCACTGGTTGATCAGCTCGGAGGGCAGCACGACGATGCCCCAGCCGGGCTTGCTCTTGGACGGCCGCATGCTGCCGACGCGGAACTTCACGTGCAGCGTGTCGCCGAGCTTGATGGGGCCGAGGAAGTCCCAGGTCCAGCCCAGCGACATGCCCGGCAGGAAGCGGTAGTCGCTGATCGTCTTCAGGCCGTCGGCGATCGACAGGCCGAACAGGCCGTGTGCGACGCGGGTGCCGAAGGGCGTGGTCCGGGCGTATGCCTCGTCGGTGTGGACTGGCGTGTGGTCGCCTGTGAGGTCGGCGTAGGCCATCACGCGTGCCTCGGTGACCTCGTAGGTCGGGCTGACGCACTCGTCGCCTTCCGTGGCGTCGTCCCAGTAGCGTTCGTAGCTCATCTCGGTTGCTTTCTGTCTGCTCATGCGCGTGGATCGATGGCCAGCACCTCGGCGACGGAGTTGCCGCTGGCCTGGATCAGCTCGACCGCCAGCCCGTCCGGCAGGCGCAGCCAGTTGGGTCCCTGCGGCATCTGCTTCACGCCCCAGCCCTCGGCCTCCCGCAGCGCGGCCTCCAGGTCCTCGACCATGATCCCGAGGTGAGCCAGGCGTCCCTCGGGGCCCTCGAAGTCCGGGTCGGACATCAACTGCATGCCGCCGAGCGTCCAGAACTGGTGCGGTGACTCGACCGGACCGTCCACCTCGCGCATCTGCATGCCCAGCACCTCGCGGAAGAAGCGGATGTGCCAGTGGATGTCCTTCACGCGGACCGCCACGTGCTCGACATAGGATTTCTTCGTGTAAGCCATCGGGCTCGTCTCCTGTTTGGCCTGACGCCGGCCGAGGCCGGCGCGAACGGGTTCACGCCGCCTGGGCGCCTTGCTTCATGCGGTGCTCGATGCCCTTGATCGCGGCCACGAGCGTGCGGTTGACCGGGGTAGGGACGCCGCATTTCTCGCCCCAGCGCACCACCGAGCCGTTGATGAAGTCGATCTCTGTGACCGAGCCCTTCTCCAGGCTCTGCAGCATCGAGGTCTTGAAGTCGGGCGGCAGGCCGGCCGAGGCCATCTCCCAGGCCTGGCGCGGCGCCTGCATCGACAGCCGGATGCCGCTGGCGCGTGCCACGGCCATGGCTTCCGCTACCGCCGTGAGTGCGGTCTGCTCGATCTCGGGAACGGAGTACAGCGGGCCGTAGGTGAGCCCCGTGATGCCGCTGAGTGCTCCGGTGGCGACGTTGATCAGCAGCTTGTCCCACATCGTGCCCAGGATGTTCGGGCTCACGGTGGTGGCGAGGCCGGCGCGCTCGAACTCGGCAGCGATGCGCTGCACGCGCGGGGAGATCGAGCCGTCGAGCTCGCCGATATGGGTGTGCTTGCCGCGGGTGCCGGCGACGATGTGGCCGGGGCCGAGCATCACGCCGCCAACGTAAGTCTTGCCGGCCAGCACGCGCTCGCGGCCGACCACCTCGGCCAGGATGTCCTCGTGACCCAGGCCGTTCTGCAGCGACAGCACGACCGTCTGCTCCCCGACGATAGGCGCTGCAGCCTCGATGGCCGAGCGCGTGTCGAAGGACTTCACCAGCACGATCACGAGGTCTGCGGGGCCGATACCGTGGCAGTCGGTCGATGCCTGCACGCGCACCGTGCGCTCGCCATCGGCGTGGCGCATGAGCAGCCCCTCGCGGTTGATCGCCTCGACATGCACCTTCGAGCGGTTGATCAGCCACACCTCCGAACCGGCCTCCGCCAGCGTGCCGCCGATCGCACAACCGAGCGCTCCCGCGCCGAGAACACAAACCTTCAAGCCCCGCTCCTTTTCGATGCGGACACCGCAGTGCGCAATGCCGGAACGAACGATAGAGAGCGGTCTATCATTCGTAAATGCAATGTGCTCAATACATGGCCTTGCAATATGCAATGAAGGGGCTGCCTGATGAAGACCCACGACAGCGATGCCATGCTGCTGGACCCGAAGTTGCTACGTCTGTTTCACCTGCTCTACAGCACGGGAAGCGTCAAGCGTGCCGCCGAGCAGCTGGAGCAGGCTCAGCCCACGGTGAGCATTTGGCTCGGCCGGTTGCGCGAACTGCTGCACGATCCGCTGTTCGTGCGCACGTCCCGGGGCATGCAGCCGACACCGCGTGCCGATGCGTTGATTGGCACCGTGCGGGAGGCTCTGGAGGCCCTGCGCCGCCTGTCCGCGTGGGAGCCTGTCTTTGAGCCGGCCAGCGTGCAGCGGCGTTTCCGCATATGCATGACGGACGCGAGCCATGTCACGCTGCTGCCGCAGCTGCTGGCCCATGTGCGTGCGATGGCACCGGGCGTGACGCTGGAGGCGCTGCGCATCGATGCCGACACGGCGCGCTTGCTGGAGTCGGGCGAAGCCGACTTGGCGCTGGGACTGGTGCCGTGGCTGGAGTCCGGCTTCTACCAGCAGGCGCTGTTCGACCAGGACTGGGTTTGCCTCGTGAACTCCCGGCACCCGCGCATCGCTGACCGGATCACGCTGCCCGCCTACCAGGACGAGGGGCACATCGCCATTGCCTCGGGCACCGGCCACATGCTGCTCGATGCGGCGCTGAAGGAGCAGCGCATCGAGCGCCGTGTGGTGCTCGAGCTGCCAGGCTTCCTGGGCTTGGGAGCGATCGTGTCGACCACCGACCTGATCGCGACACTGCCGCGCCACATTGGCGAGACGCTGGCACAGACCGGACAACTTGCCGTCTTCTCATGCCCAGTGCCAATTCCTTCCTTCACTGTCAAGCAGCACTGGCATGCGCGCTATCACCATGAGGTCGGCAACCAGTGGCTGCGGGGCGTGTGCGCCGATCTGTTCCTACGCCGTGCACATGCAGCAGGAACTCCATAAGCGACTGGCGCTTCGTGGTCTGGATTCCGGGAGTTCCACGTGAGCGCTAAGTCAACCTGATCGAGGCAACATCACTTTCCGTCCCAGATCGAACATGCCGAGGACCGGACCGTGGCGGAGGACCGCTCATGGCCGGTTCCGGCTGCCCTTCGGCTCTCGACCCGCTGCGGACCTTGGATGCGGCCGCCCTGTCGCCCAGAAGTGGACTTCCGTGAAGGAAAGTTACGCCCGGCAGGCCAAGCCCGTGCGCGATAGGGCCGTCAAGGATCGAAGCAACACAAAACGCGGAAGACCCAATTTTCGGCCGGCGCTAACAACTGTCAGCAAGAACACACCCGAGAGGGGTGGCGCGCGCCGCCCAGCAGGCCCGGGAGAGCCGTTTGCCGCTGTAATCAGGCAGGGCTGGAACCCCCGAAGAAATGGCCATGCGGCCCTGCATCCAACCCGAGGCCCTCCCCGCAAGGACCGCCCCGGCTCCAACCCTCTGGGAGACCTCCAATGCTTGCTTCCTTCCGAAATCCGGCCATTGCCACGCCGGTGGCCCTCGCGATCGGGCTGCTCAGCGGCGCCGCCCACGCCTCCAGCCACCGCGAGGCACCGTTCATCACCGCGCTGCCGAAAGTCGATGCCACCGACTTCTACATGTTCCGCAGCTACGGCAACGACCGCAGCCCGGGCGACGGCTACGTGACGCTCATCGCCAACTACCAGCCCCTGCAGGAACCCGGGGGCGGGCCGAACTACTTCGCCCTCGAGGAGAACGCCCTGTATGCGATACACGTCGACAACAACGGCGACAACAGGCAGGACCTGAGCTTCGAGTTCCGTTTCAGGAATTCGCTCGCCGCGGACGGTGCGGGCACGGCGCTGAAGATCGGCGACAAGAACGTGCCCATCCCGCTGATCCAGTCCGGGCCGGTCAATGCGCCGGGAGACGAGACGCTGAACCGGCGCGAGACCTACAGCGTCACGCTCGTGCGCGGCGCCAACGGCAACGGCAGCAACTCGGGCGGCAAGATGCTGACGAACGCCAGCGGCGGCGGCAGCACCTTCATCAAGCCGGTGGACAACATCGGCACGAAGACCCTCCCCAACTACGCCGACTACGCGGCCCGGCACATCTACAACGTCAACGTCCCCGACTGCTCGATGCCCGCCAAGCTGTTCGTGGGCCAGCGGCAGGAGGCTTTCGCGGTGAACGTCGGGCCGATCTTCGACCTGGTGAACGTGCCGAGCGTGAACTTCATCACCGACCCCGCGAACAAGGGCGCGGTGGAGAACCCGCTCAGCAGCAAGAACGTCACCACCCTGGCACTGGAAGTCCACAAGTCCTGCCTGACGAACGGCGACGACGTGATCGGAGGCTGGACCACGGCCAGCCTGAACCAGGAGCGCTTCCTCGGCATGGAGTCGCGCGCTGCACTGAAGACCAACGGGACGGCCCCGCCGGCGGAGGCGGAGCAATGGAAGCAGGTGTCGCGCCTGGCCAACCCGCTGGTCAACGAGGTGGTGATCGGCCTGAAGGACAAGGACAAGTTCAACGCCTCGCGCCCCGAGGACGACGCCCAGTTCGCGGACTACGTGACGAACCCGACCCTGCCGGCCTTGCTGGAGATCGCGCTCGGCACGCCGAACATCGCGCCGACCAACTTCCCCCGCACCGACCTGGTCACGACCTTCCTCACCGGCATCAAGGGCGTCAACCAGCCGAAGTCGGGCAAGGCGCTCTCGGAGATGATGCGCCTCAACACCAGCACCCAGCCGGTGCCGTTCGCCCAGCAGAAGCGGCTCGGCGTCCTGGAGGGCGACCTCGCCGGGTATCCGAACGGACGCCGGCCGAAGGACGACGTGACGGACATCTCGCTGGTGGCCGTGATGGGCGGCCTGTGCATGGCCAACGGCAACGACGACAAGCTCGGATTCGGCAGGCAGTGCAGCCCCCGGGCCGTGCCGCTGAAGGAGAAGAGCCTGACGCTGCACGACGCCGTGGATCAGGCCGAGGTGCCCCTGCTCGACCGCTTCCCTTACCTGAACACGCCGCTGCCTGGCGCCAAGTAAGCGGATCGGCTCCGTGAACCGACTCTGCCTGCCGTGCGCGCCGCAAGGCGCGCGTCTGTGGGCGCTGGCTGCGCTGGCGCTGTCGAGCGTCTCGCTGGCCGGCGCCGCGCCCTTCGTTCCCGAGAGCGACGACACGGTCGTGCAGACGCTCAGGCCGGCACTGGGTCCGCTCGGTCGCGATGCCGCCGAGCGGCGCGCCGCGGACGCGGCGCTGAAGAGCAGGCCCGGGGACCTGCCGCTGGCCCTGAGGGTCGCGCGGCAGGCCATCGAGCAGGCTCGTGCGAGCGGGGACCCGCGCGCACTGGGTCAGGCGCGCGCGGCCCTGGCGCCCTGGTGGGAGCAGTCCGCGCCGCCCGCGCCCGCGCGGCTGCTGCGCGCCATCGTGCTGCAGAGCCAGCACGAGTTCGACGCCGCGCTCGCCGACTTGGAGGCGCTCGCGGCGAACCCGGACACGGCGGCGGAGATCCGTGCGCAAGCCCTGCTGACGCAGGCCTCGGTGCTGCAGGTGCAGGGTCGGTTCTCGCAGGCGGCGCAGGCCTGCCGGGGGCTGGAAGACCCGCGATTCGATGGCCTGGGGCAGGCCGTCGCGCTGCATGCGCGCGTCTGCGCCGCCGAGCTGCAGAGCCTCACCGGGCAGCCGGCGCAGGCCCGTGCCGCGCTGGCCGGCCTCGCCCGCACCGTCCCGGCGCCGCAGGTCGCTTGGCTGGCGCTGGTCCGCGCCGAACTCGCCGAGCGCCTCGGGGACGAGGGGGCCGAGGCGCTCTACCGGCAGAGCCTGGCCGGCGGGGCGGGGGTGTACGAGCTGGGCGCCTTCGCCGACTGGCTGCTCGATCGCGGCCGGGCTGCCGAGGTCGTGCAGTTGCTGGCCGGTCGCGACGAGGCCGATGCGCTGCTGCTGCGCCGGGCCGAGGCCCTGCAGTTGCTGCGCGACTCCCCTGCCGCCGCGGCCGCCACCGCGGTGCTGGCCAGCCGCTTCGACGCGCTGCGCCTGCGCGGGGACACCACGCACCGCCGCGAGGAGGCGCGCTTCGCGCTGCGGCTGCAGCACGATGCCCGCAAGGCACTCGCGCTGGCGCAGGCCAACTGGTCCGTGCAGCGCGAGCCTGTCGACGCGCGGCTGCTGCTGGAGGCGGCCGCAGCCGCCGGTCAGCCGCAGGCCGCGCAACCGGTGCACGACTTCCTGCGCGAGACCGGCCTAGTCGACCGCCGGCTCGAGCGGGCCGCGGCCCGCCGGGAGGCGGCGCGATGAAACCCGGCCGCTGGCGCTGGCTTCCGCACCTCCTCGGCATCGGGGCGCTGGCGCTGCTGTCCCCGGCCGCAGGCGCGCACAAGCCGAGCGATGCCTATGTCCGGCTGGAGGTGAGCGGGCAGCGGATCGAGCAGCGCGTGGACATCGCGCTGCGCGACCTGGACCGCGAACTCGATCTCGATGCCGATGCCGACAGCCGGCTCACCTGGGGCGAGGTGCGCAAGCGCTGGTCGGACATCGAGGGGCTCGCCGCCGCGAAGCTGAAGGTGCAGGCCGAGGGGCGCCACTGCGAGGTCGCGGGGACAGGCCCTGCCCGGCTCGACGAGCACACCGACGGGCGCTACGCGGTGCTCAGCCGCACGCTGGAATGCGACGGGCCGGTGCAGGCGGTGAGCATCGACTACCGGCTGTTCGCCCAAAGCGACCCCACGCACCGCGGCATCGCGCGCCTGGCTCCCGCGCAGGGCGGCGCCCTGCTGACGGCGGTGCTCGGGCCGCAGACGCCGGCGCACCGATTCGAACCCGGCGCTGCCGCCTCCGGCTCCGCGCCGCAGGGCTTCGGGGCCTTCCTGCGCGAGGGCCTGCACCACATCGCGATCGGGCTCGACCACATCCTCTTCCTCGTCTCGCTGCTGCTGGTCGCGGTATGGCGGCGCGAGAACGGGCGCTGGGTGCCGCGCCAGCACTGGCGGCCCGCGGCGGCGGAGGTGCTGCGGCTCGTGACCGCCTTCACCGTCGCGCACTCGCTCACGCTCGGGCTGGCCGCCGCCGGCGTGCTCGCGCCGCCCTCGCGGCCGGTCGAGGCGCTGATCGCCGCCAGCGTGCTGATCGCCGCCGTCGACAACCTCGTGCCGGTGGTGCCGCTGCCGCGCTGGGCGATGGTGTTCCTGTTCGGCCTCGTGCACGGCTTCGGCTTCGCCGGGCCGCTGCAGGACCTCGGGCTCGAGCGCGGCGCGCTGGCGCTGCCGCTGCTCGGCTTCAACCTCGGCGTCGAGCT
>NZ_QXMG01000095.1 GCF_003569765.1 Caldimonas tepidiphila
TAACTCCGTCCGGGGTCAGGGGAATCTCGCTCTCAATCTATTTGCGCAACAAAGCCGATGGGGCACGCAAGGTCGATGCGCTCGTGGAACAACTGGAGCGGCTCAAGGCCGGCATCCGGGCCAAGGTCGAGCATCCGTTCCGGGTGATCAAGCGGCAGTTCGGGCATGTGAAGGTGCGCTACCGGGGCCTGAAGAAGAACACCGCTCAGCTCTACACGCTGTTCGCGCTGTCGAACCTGTGGATGGTGCGCGGCAAGCTGCTGGATTTGCAGGCATGAGTGCGCCTGCTGATCGCCAAAAAGGCCGGGCGGCGCTCCGAAACGCCCCTTGCAACGCGCTCACAACTCGCAGCGAACGCCGAAACGGACTACCCGGGGACTTCTGACGAGGTGGTTGGCCGCATATCAGCACGGAAACCGAATAAATCAGAGCGTCCTTAACGGACTTGCCCTTCCAGGTAGTTCCGGCTCCCCGATTTCCGAAGGGGATTGAGACAGCCCAGCGACTGAGGTTGTTAGCGTAGAGGTTCCGCTGCCCTGATATACCAAGGGAATTGAAAGCGGATTAGGCCTTTCGCCCCATCACACCACCACCACCCCTCCACAGGCGCCGGACTTGCTGCCCCGAGCTGCAGCGCATCCGCGCACTCCGCCGCGCACAGCGGTCAGGCGCGCCATTGATCCGCCACCGGATCGCCCGGTCCCTTCTGCGCGTCTCAGCGCAGCTTGAGCGGCTGGTACAACGGCTCCTCGCGCAGCAGCACGCGCACGTAGTAAGTTCAGCTGAAAAAGTCTTATCCTCACTGTCTTTGCCTGCGTGACATGAGGAGTGGCGGATGCCGGCGGCACTGGTGGTGGAGTTGGACGAGCAGCAGCGGCTAGAGCTGCAGCGCGTGGCGCGGCACGGCGCGCACTGGCGCGAACGCCAGCGCGCCGAGACGATCCTGCTGCTCGCGCGCGGGCTGTCCACGGTGGAGGTGGCGCAGCGCCAGGAGCTCAACAAGCGCACCGTCATGACCACCCGGCGCGGCTGGCTCGACCACGGCCCGGCCTCTCTGAGCGACCTGCCCCGCAGCGGCGCGCCGTGCCGGCTCGACGAGGCGCAGGTGCAGCGGCTGCTGCAGTGGGCGCGCAGCGAGCCGCTGAGCTCGGCCCAGCTGCTGTCGCGCCACATCGAGGCTGGCGGCGAGGCCGTGCATGTGGACACCATCAAGCACGCGCTCCAGGCCGCGGGCTTCGTGTGGAAGCGCACGCGCCACAGCCTTTGCAAAAAAGAGACCCCGGCGCCTTCGAGCAAGGCCGTGTGGATCTGGCCGGGTTGAGAGCGCGAGCGGCGGCCGGCGAGATCGAGCTGGCCTTTCTCGACGAGGCGGGCTTTGCGCAGGCCCATCCCAACCGCAGCGCCTGGACGCCCGTGGGCGAGCAGCACCGCATCGAGGCCCGCCGCGGCCCGCGCCTGAACGTGCTGGCCGCCCTGCTGTCCACGGGCCGCACCTTCTTCGTGCCGCTGTGGCACAGCGTCACGGCCGCGCTCTTCGCGGCCTTCCTGGGCCTGCTCAAGCGCGAAGTGGACAAGCCGCTGGTGGTAGTGCTCGACAACGCCAGCATCCACCGCGCGGCCGCCATCGCGCCGCACCTGAAGGTGCTCGCCGCGCAGGGCGTGACGCTTCATTTCCTGCCCACCTACAGCCCCGAGCTCAACCGCATCGAGACGCTGTGGCGCCTGGTCAAACACCGCTGGATGCAGCCCCGCCAGCGCGACCCGGTCGAGCTCGAAGCCGAGGTCACTCGCATCCTGCAGGCCGTCGGCACGCAGTACCAGATGGCATTCTGAGAAAAAGACTTCTTCAATCTAACTTACCGCACCTGCGCCTGCATCGCGCGGCGCATGTCCATCAGCCGCTGCGCACGGGGGCGGAGGAACCGACCATCCAGCTTCGCCTCCAGCACGTCGACTCGAAATCGGTGTCGCGCAGCCGGCCCTCGCGCCACAGCACCAGCGCCACCGCATCGACCACCAGCGAGCGGAACTCCTCGATCAGGTCCGACACCAGCAGCCAGGCTGCCGGGGGCCACCGCGTACAGGAAACAAGCACTGGCAAGGGGTTTGCGGACAGCGCGGCCGGTTTGCTGCCTTTTTAAGCATCCATCCTCTCGGGAGCCTCGAAAAATGCCGGAAAGTCCGTTGAAATCAAACTGCTAGCAGCACGATGCGAATGCTTCTCGGCCAGCGGTGGGCGGTAGCGAGGTGAGGGAGTCCGCACGGGGACGGCGACCGGCGCGCGACGAACCGGCCGCGCCGCTCAGGGATCGGGGTGGCGACAGGCGCCTGCGCCGCTCAATCGAACAGGCTTGCGATGAAGGACACCGCGCCCGCAGCCACCGCTAGCGGAACGGTGACGGGCGCGGCGGCGGCGACGCCGGCCACGACCAGCGTGCCCGCGGCGGCGGCGCCCAGCGCGGCACCGGTCCCGGTGGCCACCGCCGTCCTGGCCGCGCTGGCTTCGGACGTTCCGGTGATCTTCGTGGACAGCTCGTTGCCGGCCACACCCAGGGTCACCGCTTGAGCAATCGTCATTTCTTTTCTCCTTCAACAAGAGCCGGGATCGAAGCCGGCAGGACGAGGCTCTCGGTCCTCCTGCCGGGGGAAAGGGTTCAGGCGCGCGGGCCGCGTGCCGTGCTCACGCCCTGAGCTGCGGCGCCGTCCCGCTGCGCGAGAGCTCGGAGCAGCCATGCACCACGCCGGCGGCGGTGCCGACCGCGCCGGCGGTCGTGGCGATCGAGGCCGCCGTGGCGGTGGTGCCCGCGGCGACCGCGGCGGCCGAGCCGATCGCCCCAGCCGCGGCGCCGGTCAGCGCGCCGGCCACGCCGCTGGCGGCCGCGCCTGCCGCTGCGCCGGCGGCAGAGGCGCTGAGGACGGTGCCGGCGCCCGAGAGCAGGCTGCTGAGGATCGGGAGGAGGAAAAGTGCCATCTCGTTCTCCTGGTGAGGGCTGTCGTTGTGATGGACCGGATTGTTCCGGCGCGTGCCACCCGCCGCCCGTCCTGCCAACGTTGGCGCAGCCGGCAGAGCCAACGTTGGCGCAGCCGGCAGAGCCAACGTTGGCGGATCGCCCTGCGGCGCGCGGCCGGCTTCAAAGTCCGGTCCATGGCAGGCAGACTCCGCCCGCCGAACCCCGCCGACCCGGCACCCGCCCAGGAGACCGCCCGATGCATGCTGCCCCAGCCCCCCGCGCCGCCCTTGTCCAGGCTGACCCGGCCCTGCCCGCCGTGGAGGAGCTGGTGGTGAACTGGCACGTCACCGAGGCCTGCAACTACCGCTGCGGCTACTGCTACGCGGCTTGGCAGCGCGAGTCGGGCCGGCGCGACGTGGTGCGCGACGCCAAGGCGAGCCGCGAGCTGCTGGCCGCGCTGCACGACTTCTTCCGCCCGGACAACGCCGCCAACCCGCTGCGCCGCGTGCTGCGCTGGTCGCACCTGCGGCTGAGCATCGCCGGCGGCGAGGCGCTGCTCTACCCGGAGCGCGTGCTCGACATCGCCCGGCATGCGCGCGTGCTCGGCATGCGCGTCTCGCTCATCACCAACGGCTCGCTGCTGCCGCACGGCGAGGCGCTCGACGCGCTGGCCCGCGAGCTGGACCTGCTCGGGCTGAGCCTGGACTCGTTCTCGGCCGAACGCAACCTGCACATTGGTCGCACCGACCGGCGCGGGCGCCATCTCTCGTTGGAGCAGGTCGCCGAGAGCCTGGAGCGGGCGCGTGCCGCCCACCCGTCGCTCGTGGTCAAGGTCAACACGGTGGTCAACGCGGGCAACGCCGACGAGGACCTTGTGCCCGCGCTCGCCCTGTTGCGCCCCGCGCGCTGGAAGGTGCTGCGCATGCTGCCGGTGGTCAACAGCACGCTGGCCGTGGAGGACGAGGCCTTCGCCGCCTTCGTCGCCCGCCACGCGGGGCGGGTCGAGGGCATGTCGGTGGAGGACAACGCCGACATGCTCGGCTCCTACCTGATGGTCGACCCGCAGGGCCGCTTCTTCCAGAACGGCACCGGGCGCCAGGGCAGCTACTTCTACAGCCGCCCGATCACGCGCGGCAACGTCGCCGCAGCCTTCGCGAGCGTGCCCTTCTCGGCCGAGCGCTTCGCGGCGCGCTACCGGCCGGCGACGCCGGTCGCCAACGTTGGCGAGGCGGCCTGAAACGCCGTCTGACGCCGATCATTTCCCCCATTCCGCCAACGACATCCACCCCACGTATGGAGGTTCCGACCATGACCATCGACCAGCAAGCCCAGCAGATCCGCCGCCGCCTCGAGGAGGAGCGCGCCGCCACCGTCTCCGTCGCGCTCTTCGGCCAGCCCGGCGCGGGCAAGTCCTCGCTCATCAACCGGCTCGTCGGCCACAAGGTCACGGAGGTGGGCGTCGAGACCGACAAGACGGTGGATGCCGCGCGCTACGAGCACAACGGCCTCGTGCTGGTCGATCTGCCCGGCTACGGCACGCAGCGCTTCCCGAAAGCGGGCTATGCCGAGCAATTCCGCATCCGCGAGCTCGACCTCTTCCTGTGCGTGACGAGTGGCAAGCTCCATCAGGCAGACACCGAGCTCTTCCAAGAGCTGCGCCGCCTGGGCAAGGCCTGCATCTTCGTCGTCAACAAGCACGACGAGCTGTGGGAGGAGGGTGTCGAGACGCACGAGCTCGAGCGCCGCAAGCGCGCCGATATCGAGCGCCATGTCGGTGCCGGGGTGCCGGTGGTGTTCACGAACTGCCGGCTGCGCACCGGGCTCGACACCCTGCAGCAGCTCATCGCCGAGAACCTGGAGGCCGCCAAGCGCGAGCGCTGGATGCGCGGCGCCCGGGCCTACTCCGCGGAGTTCCTCGTCGCCAAGCACGCCGCCTGCGAGAAGTACGTCGCCACGGCAGCGGCGGCGTCGGCGGCCAACGGCCTCAACCCGGTCCCCGGAGCGGACGTGGCGGTGGACATCGGCATCCTGGTGCGGCTCTTCAGCGAGATCCGCGAGGGCTACGGCCTGAGCAGCGAGCGCCTCGGCCTGCTGCGCCAGTCCACCATCCCGGCGGTCGCGCAGCTCGCCAGCAACGTCCTGAAGTACGCCGCGAGGGAGGGGGTGCTGACGCTGCTCAAGCGCCAGATCGGCCGCCAGGCGGCGAAGTCCCTCGCGCGCTACGTGCCCTTCATCGGGCAGGCCATCGCCGCGGGCCTCGGCTACACGATCACGTCCAACGCCGGCGCGAGCTACCTCGAGGAGTGCCACGAGCTCGCCGCGCAGATTCTTGCTCATCGATTGGAGGTCTGAACATGCTGTGGATCGCCATCCCCGGGGCGCTGCTGCTCGGTAAGCTGATATACGACGCCGTGACCGGGGACGAGGCGCCCGCGCCGCGCGTGCGCACGGTGCTGGAGTCCAACCTTGAGCGGCTGCGGCGCGAGCTCGTCCAGGCGCAGGGGCGGCGCGTTGCGGTGCTCGGGCAGCCCGGGGCGGGCAAGTCCTCGCTGCTGCGCAGGATGTCGCGCAACGAGGTGACGCCCCCGCCGATCGTCGGCGTGCACACCGACGCAACGAGCTGGGCCGACAGTCCCGGCGCGAGCCTGCTGTGCCGCTGGCACGACTTCGTCTTCGCCGACGTCCCCGGCTACGACACGGCCAGCCACCCGGCCGACGTGATGCTCGAAAGCTTCCCGTTCGACGGCTTCGATGCCTTCGTGCTGGTGCTGCGCGGCAAGCTGCACGGGGCCGACGAGCGCATGCATGCGCGCCTCGCGTGCCAGGGCCGCCCAGTGGTGGTGGTGCGCAGCTTCGCCGAGAGCCTGGACGGGCCGGAGCGCGAGGCGGTGCGCCGCGACCTGCAGCAGCGGCTCGTCCCCGGCACGCCGCTCGTATTCGCCAGCAATCGCAGCGGCGAGGGCCTGCAGGAGGTGCTGGCGCGGCTGGGCTGAGCATGGGGCCCTTCTTCGCGACTCGTTTGCGCGAGTCCCGGTACCAGCCCCGGGTGCCGTTGTCCGAAGGCGCAGAGAAGGCTCACTTGGTGAGCTTCCATCCTGTCATTCTTCCGACCGTGCACCGGAACACGGCGCACCCGTCATCCCGGCGAGAGCAACACGAAAGCGAGGGGGGTTATGTCATCGATCAAGGGCGTGATGCTGCTGCCCGAGGACGCGGCGAGCTACCGGCGCCATGTGGCGCACCACACCTTTCTCGCCCGGGTGAATTCCGGCACCCGGATCCGCGATCCCCGGCAGGATCTGACCCGGCTCGTGGAGGACCGGGTCCGCGAGGCGATGCGGCACAGCTGCGAGGCCACGCCCTTCCGCGTGCTGCGCTGGGAGCAGCGGACCCCGGACAACCGCTACCTCGTTAAGTTCCGCGAGCTCGACGGCGTGTTCCGGACCGAGGCGCGCACCACCGTGCTGCTGGAGGTCAAGGCCAGCGCAAGCGCGAGCTGCCTGAAGTCGGGCCTGGCGCAGCTGCGCACCTCGGTGAGGACCGCCGCCCAAGGGCAGCCCAACACGGTCGGCCTGCTGGTAATCGCCGACCTGGGCGAATGGTGCGAGCTGTTCGGCCAGGCCCCCGTGCAGCCGCTTGCGGACTACTTCTCCGGCAAGGACGTGGAGCTGCTCGACTGGCCGCCCCGCATGCCCGCCGGCAAGACCTCGGGGATCTGCGTGGCCGTGGTGCCGGACCCGACGATGTGCGAGTGGCTCCCGCCCGAGTGGCCCGAGGACGGGCCGCTCGCGACGACGACGGTCGGGGGCAAGGACGAGAACTGGTGTGCGCCTTCGGCCCTCGCGGTGGCGCTGCATGCGTCAGGCCTGGGCCATCGACGCGGCGCCCCTGCGGGCGCGGCATTCCAGGCCGCCTTCTCGTGAGCGTCCCGGCCGCCCAACGTTGCCGAACGCCGCCGGGAGGCACGAAGCCTCCGACACTGAGCGGACCGAAGACCAAGCGCACTAACAGGCAAGGAGGAAAGACCATGACGCAACGCAAGACCACTAACAGCGCCGCTGCCCACGCGACCACGGCCCGCGCCGGCTACGAGGCCAGCGTGATCGGCCGCGCGATGGACCGCGCCGGGCGCAACCCGCACCTCAAGGGCCACATCCACGAGATCCTCGTGAAGGACGCCCGCAACGTCCGCCACGCCCTGCAGGGCCAGGCCACCTCGCTCACCCGCAGTGCGAACGCGCCGGTGGTCGATCTGGTGACGACCCGCGGCGGCAAGGTGGTCGAGCGGCTGCAGCTCAAGGATACGCTGTCGAAGTCCTCGGTGGACAAGCTGGTGGGCCAGGTGGCGGACGGCAAGTACCGCAGCGCGAGGCTTGTCGGCACCGACGAAACCGCCGAGGTCGTCAACGCGGCGCTGAAGAAGGCAGGACTGTCCAAGCGCATGGCCGGCTCCGGCGTGTCGTCGAGGACGACGACGACGCTCGCGCAACGGGCGGGGGCCGGTGGCTCGGGCTCGCTCGGCGGCGCGGTCGGCCAGGCGGCGAAGTCCGGTGGTGCGTTCGGCGCAGCAGTCGGCGCCGGCGTCGAGGTGTTCAAGGGCGTCGGCGACCTGATCGACGGCCGCCGGGATGTCGGCGATGTGGCGGCCTCGGTGACCAAGGCGGGCGCCAAGGGCTACGCGACGGGGGCAGCCGCGAGCGCGGCGGCGACGGCCAGCGGCGCGGCCGTCGCTGGCGGCATGGCAGCGCTTGGTGCCGGTGCCGGCATCACTGCGGTCGCAACTGTCGCCGCCCCGGTGGCGGTGGCCGTCGCCGTCGGCTACATGGTGTCCGAGATCTTCGACTTCCTCTTCGACTGAGATCGAGCGTCGTATTCCACGACAGGGACACGAATGAAGCTGATCTGCTGCTGCTCATTCGCCTCAACGGCACGCTGGTGGGCGGTCTGGTCGGCGTGCTGATCCATGCACTGCTGCTGTGGAGCTGAAGCGGCTGCAGCCCCGTTGGGCCCGGGCCTCATATCCGGAACGAGCGCCGTGAGGGGGAATGAACGCGACATTCGACGAGGGCGGCTCCCGGGGGAAGCCGGGGAAGTCCGTGCCGAAGGCCGGGCACCGGCTGCGGGAGCGGTCCGGTGGCTGAAGCGACGGGCCTCCCCTGCCGCAAGTGCGGCAGTTGCGACACGAGGCTCGTGACGGCCGACGAGCCGCCCGGCCCGCAGGACGGCGCAGCCCGGTTGCTCGAACGCCTCGCCGACGCGCTCGCCCGAAGTCCCTCCATGCGGCGCATCGGGCCGGTGCGGGCAGCCACGGAACTGCTGTCCGGCCGCCTCGCGGCGCGGGAGCGCCGGCATGGTCTGGTGCGGGTGTGCCGGGAATGCGGGCACCGGGGCGGCCCCTGAGGCGCAGGAGCCGCCGAAGCCGCGGATCGCAGTGCCCGTCGCGGGACGCTCGCGTGGCGATCCCGGCAGGGGCGCCCGTTTCCCGCGCTATCGAGATCGACAACCCAGAGGAAAGAGAAGGAAGGAGTGCGATGCCCATGACGTTTTTCGACGAGCCGCCGGCCCTGCGGGACGAGCCGCGCGAGCGCCGGCGCCCGCCCTCCGAGCGCTCGCGCCTGCGGGGCTGCCTGCTCGGCGGCGCCGTCGGGGACGCGCTCGGCGCGCCGGTCGAGTGCCTGCGGCGCACGCAGATCCTCGACCGCTTCGGCCCACAGGGAATCACGCGGCATGCGCCGGCCTACGGGGGCCTCGGCAGGATCACCGACGACACGCAGATGACGCTGTTCACGGCGGAGGGGCTGCTGCGCGCATGGGTGCGGGGCCATCTCGAGGGCCTGAGCTGTCACGAGGCGCTGACTGCCCACGCCTACCTGCGCTGGCTCGCGACGCAGGGGGTGAGGCCCGCGGAGCCAGGCCTCCTGAACCTCGGCGTCCACCACGCCGGCTGGCTCTACCGGCAGCGCGAGCTGCACCAGCGCCGGGCGCCGGGCAGCACCTGCCTGCGCGCCCTGCAGGCGACGGATTGGCTGGGCGAGCCGGCCCGCAACGACAGCAAGGGCTGCGGCGGCGTGACGCGGATGGCGCCGGTGGGCCTGTTTCTGTGGCGCCAGGGGGAGGGCAGCTATCCCGACGATGCCTTCCAGCTCGGCGCCCGGCTTGCGGCGCTCACGCACGGGCACCCGACCGGCTCGCTCGCCGCCGGGGCGCTCGCCGTCCTGATGCTGCAGCTCGCCGACGGCGCCTCGCTGCCGCAAGCGATCGCGGCGGCCAAGACCTGCCTGCGTACCAGGCCTGCGCACGAGGAGACGCTGCAGGCGATCGTGCAGGCCCAGGCGCTGGCGGCGTCGGGGCTGCCGCACGAGCAAGCCATCGCCCGGCTCGGCGAAGGCTGGGTGGCCGAGGAGGCGCTCGCCATCTCGATCTACTGCGCGCTCGTCGCCCGGGACTTCCGGCACCGCGTCGTGCTGGCGGTCAACCATGACGGCAACTCCAGCTCGACCGGCTCGATCACCGGCAACCTGCTCGGGACCCGCCGGGGTGCCGAGGCGATTCCCCCCGGATGGCTAGAGCCCCTGGAGTTGCGCGAGGTGATCGCCGAGCTCGCCGAGGACCTGTACGCCTTCGCCGACTGGGACCTGGGCGAGCGCCCTGCGGATCCGTCCGCGGCCGAGCGGATCTGGCGCAAGTATCCCGGGCTGTGAGCCGGCGGCGCGCGCCTGCTGTACCCCATGCCCGATCGTCCGCGCGAGCTGCTCGATGAGCCCGGACACCCGGTGGTTCTACGCGCTCCCCGGCAAGGCCGTCGCCGGCCTCCTTCACCGCAGCCGGGGTATACCCGGGGGGCTGGTTCTCGTCGTGCTGTTCTCGCGGCTCGCTGTCGTCCCGCGGTTCGTGGCGGGCGTTCTGGCGGCGCTGCTGCTCGCCGGCCTCGCCCTCGTCGCGCTGCGTGCGGTCCTGGGTGTACTGCTCGGCAGGCGGGGAAAGGGTGAAGCCGCCCGACTCGACGAGAATCGTTCGCATCGCGCTGTCAGCAGCTTGATTCCAAAGGACTTTTCGGCATTTTTCCAGGGGCGCGAGAGGGTCGCTGCTGAAAAATGCAGCAAACCGGTCAGGCTGTCCGCAAACCGCCTGCAAGTGCTTGATTCGATAGGGGGTTACGCGATAGAGTTCCGGCTCCCCGATTTCCGAAGGGGATTGAGACGAATTGGGTGAATGCCATGGTGTATCTCTCCTGTTCCGGCTCCCCGATTTCCGAAGGGGATTGAGACGCGCTTCTTCGGCGACAGCGCGGCTTCCAGTGTTCCGGCTCCCCGATTTCCGAAGGGGATTGAGACCGCGACTCAAGCGTCAGCGACTCCAGCTCCTGGTTCCGGCTCCCCGATTTCCGAAGGGGATTGAGACCAGATGACGCTCCCCTCGGCCAGGGCGTCACCGTTCCGGCTCCCCGATTTCCGAAGGGGATTGAGACTCTCGCACGGCAGCAGTAGGCGCATGCTCCGGTTCCGGCTCCCCGATTTCCAAAGGGGATTGAGACAGGGTGTGGTAAGGCGTTGCCACCTTCTCCAAGTTCCGGCTCCCCGATTTCCGAAGGGGATTGAGACCGCCAGGTGCCGATTTTGGAGAGGCAAGAAAGTGTTCGCTACAAGGCGCAGCAAGCCGTATTGCCGAAGATTTTTTAGCGATTACGAGATTTTATTTGGGCACGGAGCTTTATGTTTTCGATTTCGAGTTCAATCGCCCGAAGCTTCAGTCGCAGTATTCCTGTTTCTGCCTCGGCCAGCAACTCGTTATACTGCGCTACCAGACGATTATATGTGCCGAGACTAATGCCAGTGTTGTAATGGGCGCGGGGCAGGGGCGAAAAGGCTGAAGCTAGCCACGCTTCGATAGGGGCCCGAAGCATGTCCGCGCATTGCAGTGCTGAGATTGGATTGCGAGACTGATCGTTGTACATAGAAACCTCTTCGTGTCAGGGAACAAGTGTGGGTACAACGTTGGGTGCAAAAAAACCATGCGCTGAAACAGTACAGTAACGTAACCAAGGCGTCAACTTCTTGGGTACATTTTAGCCCTGCTTACCCATCAGTGCTTCTTGGCCTTCGGCCGCGAGGGGGTGCCACCGTACACGATGAGCTGGCTTATTTGCCGCCACCAGCTTGCACGCTGCACAGGATCCCACTTCGAAACCGGTAGGAATTTCGTGTTCGAGGAGCCAGCGAGAGGGATTGTGCTTGCAAAGCGCAACATGGTGATATCGATGCACGAAGTGGCGTGCTCCGTCCTCGAAGCTCACGACAAAGTCGAACTGATCCCTTGTTGCCTGCCTCCAAAACCACTCCGCCCGTGCGCCGAAACTTCGGCATTCACGCATAAATTCCGTGGGAGTAATGGCAGTAGAAATAAGGAGCGTGAGAGTCTCTAGGTTCGAGGATTTTTTCTCCAGCGCAGCAGTAATATCGGGTGCGACCAGAATTTTGTGGATTATCAGGCGCCGGCTTTTCCAAGCGCCCTGAATGAGCATTGCGTGAAACCCGGCCGCAGCTGCCGCCTTTAAGCCAAGTGTTAGCTTTTCGGCGGTAGCCTCTGTGACTGCGGAAAATGCTCGCTTCTTGATATTCACGGCGCCGCTCTCGGTTTGGAGTGAGATGCTGCGGCCAGACGTTCAATTGCTGCCTCGTGCTGCTGCCGCCTCTTGTTTTGAGCGGCGGGAGATTCTAACGCAGCGGCCTGTTCGGCCTCCATGCGGTCAGTCAACTCTTTAATTTCCTCCTCCGTATACCCAAAGAGCAAAACACGCACAAGGCGCGCCACTGAGCGGGCAAGGTCTTGAACGGCGGGCAAGCCAGTCGCATCGATATCCGGCAAAGATGCTCTGTGCTGTTCAGCGTCGTGGGCAATTGGAGCCAAGCGTTTGAGCAGCACTGCCTTTTGCTCGGGTTCGAGCTCTTCGCGTTCCTCCGCGAGCTTCCGCTGCATTTCCGTATAGCTGCAGTAGCCGTGTGCCCGAGCGGTTTCCTCGAGCTGACGCTGCAGGTCGGCGGCGTGGGCAAGAAGCGGGTCTTCAGAAATAATCGTAGGCATTTTGCGGCTCCAAGCTCGGGCAGGACGTACATACGCAGCAGCACCTCCACCTTAATGAATAGGTCTTGTTAGCTAATTCTGTGCGCTGGTGTCCGGCATTTGCATATATTTGTATATCTGCGTCCACTCCCTCGCTCACGGTAACGGTAACGGTAAGCATGCCAGCGCGGCGTGCGTTCTTAAGTGGGCACTCGACGTGCGCGCTGCGTGCAGCTTTTGAACGTCTTTGTAGAGGTGCTCAGCTAAGAGGCAATGAAAATTGTTCTGATTCATATTTGTCGTCCGTGGGTTTTGTGCCGGTGTATTTACTATAAATCTTATAGCAGGTGAAGAACGAACAGGGTGCGTTTTATTGCGCTGTTTTCTCAAGCGTAGGGGGCAGGCCCTAGCTTGCGAAGGAAGGTTGCTGCCACTCCAGCATCAAGGCTTAGGCAGGGGCAGGGGCAGGGGCAGGGGATTTAGAAGGCTGGTGCAGTCAGGCACGGCCGTCTTCGTCACGCGGCATGTCCCTGTTGCAGGTCGAGCGCATCTATTGCTGCTTCGCATGCAGCAGTACGAACAAGCAGTGCATGCACCATGTCTGCTGCAGTCAGCGCAGCGGGTGCGTCCGCGCGGTTGCGAAGGTATACGGGCAGCGCCAGAATGTACTGACGAGCCTCCGGCGAAACCTGCACCAATGCGGCGAAGGCAGCGAAGTGGCCGGCCGCGTAAAACAACTCTGCCACCAATCCGGGAGACGCACCAGACAATAGGTCGTCAAACCACCCGGCAAAGCTGCTGGGCAGAGGGGCCGGTTGCATGGAGTAAACGCGCCAGTGGTCGCAGAGCGCATGGTCAGCGCTGCCTGCAACTACTGCCACCACCGCGCCCATCGGCGTGAGTTCCAACACGTGGCCGGCAAGCACTGTGTCGTGGTCGCTACTTGCAGCAAAGGGCAGTACGTGCATGCAGAACCCCTTACCGTGAGGATGCGAAGTCCAGCCCCGCAGCTAGGGCCACGAGTGCAAGTGCTGCGGACCACTGTGCGTCCGCGGGCAGTACATGGGGTACGGACACGCATACCGCCAGCGCAGCCCAACGCAGTGCGCGAAAGGTCGTTTTCATGGATCGCTCCTGACAAGGGAAGGGCAAAAGTACGACGCCAAGGCGTCTGAGCAAATGAGCGCGCTGTAAACGCGGCGATCCGAGGATTATTGTTTGATAAGTGGGCCGGGAGTCCCAAGGCGAGTGCGTTGCCTGCAGACAACAGTCGAGGGAAGGGCTTCAGGGGCGGATTCAGGGGCGAAACCAGGGGCAGAGGGGGCATAGAGGGGTGTTTTGCCCCACTTTCCGGGTCAAAAACACCCCTGTATGCCCCCCTGTACCCCACTTTTTCGGTTCGAGTCCCATCAGCCACCCCAAAATCTAGAAGCCCCGGTAAGTCGTTGATCTCTCAGCGATTTCCGGGGCTTCACTCATTCCGATGGGTACAGCGCAGGTACACTTCCTGCGACCCCAAGAGCCCTCGTGTCCACGAGGGGACTGGCGCTACCCGACTCTCACTCGCTGCGCGGCGCCACCCAGTAGCACAGACCCTGGAGTGGAACGTATGACTGCAGACTTCCACGAAATTGCTCCGGAACCGGATCGGCTCGTGGAGGTCCGACCGCTGGCTCAGGCTCTCCGAGCCTTTGCTCAGGCCCGTGACTGGGAGCAGTTTCATTCCCCCAAGAATCTGGCGATGGCCCTGACCGGCGAGGTCGGTGAGCTGGTGGAAGTCTTCCAATGGATGACAGAGGAGGCTTCCAGGGGCGCTGCTCAGGAGCCGAAGGTGGCCCAAGCTCTCCGTCACGAGTTGGCAGATGTCCTGCTCTACCTTGTTGGGTTGGCCGACGTGCTGGGAGTCGACCTGAATGCTGCAGTCCATGAGAAGCTGCAGATCAACGCCGCCAAGTACCCAGTGGAGCAAGCCAAGGGCAGCAGCGCGAAATACACAGAACTCTGACAACGGTCGGCAGGGGTAGGTGCTCGCCTACCAGGCAGACAAGAACGAATCTCTCGAAGACGCCTCAAGTCGAAAAAAGAGAAGAGGGCGGCGCCCCGGGTCAAGCGGGTGGACCAGCAGTCCGCAAGATAAGCACGAGTTCATGGTTTTCCTTAACCCTGCCGATGCTTATGAATCCCAAAGCTGCTTCAAAAACTTCAGTATTTCTCAATGTCGTGCTGGGGGCGTGCTTCGTGGCACCTCTGGGAGCTGCGTTCGATGCGAATGCACAGACCTATCCCAACAAGCCCGTCAAGGTGGTCGTGCCCTGGCCTGCCGGAGCAATCACGGACGGCCTCACTCGCCAGCTTGGCAGCCAGGTTTCGTCCACCATTGGCCAGCCCCTGGTCATCGAAAACCGGGCAGGGGCCAGCGGCACGATCGGCGCCAATTTCGTCGCCAAGTCGGCTGCGGACGGATACACGCTGCTCATCGCTTCCTCCGACACTCATGCCATCAATCCGAACTACTACACGAAACTGCCTTATGCGTTGAGCGACTTTGTCGACGTGATGGGCTTGGCAAAGTTCTCGTACACGATATCGGTAGGAAGCCATGTCCCTGCCAACAACCTGAAGGAGTTCGTGGCGCTGGCCAAGGCCAATCCCGGCAAATTCAGCTACGCGACCTGGGGCAACGGTAGCCTTGCGCATCTTGGCACCGAACTGGCTTTGTTGCGCAAATAGATTGAGAGCGAGATTCCCCTGACCCCGGACGGAGTTA
>NZ_QXMG01000096.1 GCF_003569765.1 Caldimonas tepidiphila
CATAACTCCGTCCGGGGTCAGGGGAATCTCGCTCTCAATCTATTTGCGCAACAAAGCCTTCGGGACCCTGTCCCGCGAAATGATGCTGCGGCCTTCGCAACTGCGTGCCCTGGCCGAGGATGCGGCCTTCATGGTTCCCGCCGCCATGAAATTCAGCCGTCGCTATCGAGAACTGAAGATGCCCGTCACGATCCTCGCGGGTGCCGAGGACAAGGTCGTCGATCCGCAGGCGCATGCGGCCCGCTTGCACAAGGAAATTCCGCACAGCGACCTGCACGTGCTGCCTGCGGAGGGGCACATGCTGCATTACGCGGTGCCGGAGAAGGTGGTGGAGGCCGTGGACCGCGTCGCGGGAGCCGGGCACGAATCGGCCGTGTCTTCGGCATCGTTCTGAACCCTGCGAGCGATTGGGGCGGCCTGGACGGCCGCTTTGCCACGGCGCGCGCGGGTGCCTCGGATCGGTGCGGGGAAGCGCGAGGCCGGCCTCTCCCGGCGGGCAGGGGATTCGAGCGGGGCGCCTGACGTTCGGGGCTGGAGCAGCCCGTCACCCTGCACGACCTGCACGAGGGCCGTGACTCATGCGCCGCGCCCGAGGTTCACCAGGCCGAGTCCGATGAAGACCACGAACATCGCGCGCTGGAACGCCGCGCCGCTGATCCGCGAGCGAAGCCGCGTGCCCAGCCACATGCCGGCGAAGGCGGCGACCAGGGCCAGGACGGCTTCGAAGGAGGCCGGGACCGGGTTGCCGGAGGCCTGCAGGCGCATCGCCAGCGCGAGCGTCGCGACGGTGAAGGACAGCCCCAGCGCCTGGACCATCTCGTCCTTGCCCAGTCGCAGGGCCTGCAGGTAGGGCACGAGCGGGATGACGAACACCGCCGTGGCGGCGGTCACGAGCCCGGTGGCGCCGCCGACTGCGGCGCCCGGCCAGTGTGCGCTTCGCGACAGTTGCGGCAGGGTCGGACGCCAGAGGCCCCAGGCGCCATACAGCACGAGGATCACGCCGAGCAGGATCCGGGCGTCGGGCGCCCTTGCGCGGGCCTCCCAGTCGGGTGCCAGCACCGTGGCCAGGGCGAGCGCGATCCAGACGGGCCAGAGGGTCGCGGCCAGCGGGCGCAGGTGCGGCCCGCGACACTGCGCGACATTGGTGGCGAGCGAGGGTGCCACCAGCAGCGTCGCGGCCTGCAAGGGCGTCATCCACAGGCCCAGCAAGCTCACGGCCACCGTCGGCAGTCCCATGCCGGTGACGCCCTTGACCCCGCCTGCCACGACGAACACCGCGCCCACGGCGGCTGCTTCCCATGCTTCCATGGCGACATCCTGGGGCCTGCAGGCCGAGCCGTCCATCTGCGCCTTCGCCACCGGTCCTCCGGCGTCCCCGGCGCGCACTGCATCGGGCTGCCGCCGAGCTCAGGCGGGGTGGCGCAGGGCGGCGAGGCGGCGTGGCGTCAGAAGGGGGCTGACGTATCGGCGGTCGAGCCGACACCCCCTGCGCCTGGCTGCAGCAGTTGCGCCTGCAGCTCCTCCACCTGCCGGCGCAGCATCGCGTTCTCCGCGCTCAGCACGGCCACGCGTTGCCGCAGCGACTCCATGTCGTCCTGCGACTCGGCGGTGGCCGGCCCTTCGGCGGCGGGGGCGGGGTCGGTCGGGAGCCTGCGCTTCGATTCGCGCACGCGCTTGGCGGCCTGCTTCAGTTCCTCCTTGCCCGCCGTCGCAGCCGCCACCTGCTCCTCCACCGGCAGGCTGGCTACCGCGGCCGCGGCATTGATCGAGATCGTGCCAGCCCTGACGGCGGCGACCAGCTCGGGCGCCGCCTGCTTCTGGATCTTCTCGATCTGCATGACCTGGCTGCTGCTCAGGCGCGCCGCCCGGGCCAGCGCCTCGCGGGTGTCCAGGGCCGTGGCCGCGGCGCCGGGGGCTTCGATGCTGCCGGCCTCCGGGGCAGGGGCGCCGGCGGCCGCCGCCTGCGGAGCGGGAGCCGGTGCGACCTCCTTGCGCGCGCGCCGCCCGGCCACGATTTCCCGCTTGCGCAGCGCCAGCACGCCGCGCTGGAAGTCGGAGACGCTGCGCCGCCCCAGGTGCTGGTCGATCATCCAGAGCTGCACGTCCTCGATGGACTGGAAGCGGGGGTTCTGCACCGTCCGGAAGGGCAGGCCGTGCTTGAGGCAGATGGCATGGCGGTTGTGCCCGTCCACCAGCACGTTGCCCCACAGCACCAGGGCGTCGCGGCAGCCCTCGGCCAGGATGCTGCGCTCCAGCGCTTCGTACTCCTCCGCGGTCAAGGGGTCGATGTAGGCTTTGAGGTCTTCGTTGACGACGACGTCCATGGGCGCGGGCTCCGGCGGATGGAAAGGGCGCGCATTGTAGGCAAGCGCGGCCTGCGCCCGGGTGCCCGCGTGGCCGGCAGGGCCGAGGCCTCCGCCACAGCACTCGCTCCGGACCTGGTCGGTCCAGCCGGCGCCGAACCGATGCCCTTGGCTCCCAGCCCTGAAGACGGTAGACGGACGGGCACGTCGATTTTCGCGAGCAGACGGTCCCCGCGACCCCGCACGATCTGCCCGGGCTGCGCAGCATCGGCGGGCTTGCCGAAAGGCACGGTACGAGCCTCGGATTCGACGGCTGCTGCTGCCACGCTCCCGTCAGTCAAGGCGGGCCGATTCACCGTTCATGGCGGGTCTCGGAACGCTTGGGCGCAGGCGTCCCGAACACAGTCCCGCAGCCAGCGATGAGCGGGATCGCCGTCCATGCGCGGGTGCCAGAGCAATGACACCGTGATGGGCGGCACGGGCAGCGGAAGCGTGAAACTGCGCATGCCCGCGCGCAGATGCGCGGTGTGCCGCTCCGGAACGCTGGCCACCAGGTCGGAGGCCCGCACCAGCGCCAGCGCGGCAGAGTAGGCGCCGACGGTCGCGACAACGTCCCGTTCCAGTCCGAAGGGGGCCAGGGCCTCGTCGACCGGCCCCTTGTCCAGGCCTTGCCGTGAGACACGGACGTGCCTTGCGGCGGCATAGCAGGCGAGGGTGATCTCGCTTTTGCCCAGCGGGTGCCCCGATCTCGCGACGCCGATGAAGCGCTCCCGTAGCAAGGCCTGCGAGCGCACCTCCGGACCCGTCGTCCTGCCCACCACGCCGGTTTCCAGATCGACGGAGCCGTCGCGCAGCGGCCCGCTGTCCTTGTCCGGCTTCGGCAGGAACCGGAGCCGGACGCCGGGCGCCTCGGCGCAGACACGCGCCAGGAGCCGGGCCCCGTAGTTCTCCACGAAGCCTTCGCCGGTGCGCAAGGTGAAGGTGCGCTCGAGCCGTGCGAGGTCGAGCCGATGGGCGGGCCGCAGGGCCGCTTCGGCCTCGTGCACCAGCTGACCGACGCGCTCGCGCAGTTCGAGCGCGCGCGGCGAGGGAACGAGGCCGCGGCCGGCCCTCACCAGCAGCGGATCGCCGGTGGCCTCGCGCAGTCGCGCCAGCGCCCGGCTCATCGCCGAGGGGCTGAGCCCCAGCCGGCGGGCAGCACGCGCCACGCTGCCTTCCGCGAGCAGTACGTCGAGCGTGACGAGCAGATTGAGGTCGGGTCGGGTCATGGCTTCGCTGCGGGCGTCCTTGTTCTGGAGTGGCGTCGCATGCACGAATGAAGTGCACATGAGGCGCCTTCCGCAATATCGCACGGCGCCCTATCTTCAGGACGGCTCCATTTCCGGAGTCGCCAGGCAGACGGGGGTCGACATGGACGTTCCAGGAACAGGGGAGGCGGTGGCGGGAAATGCACGGCGGAATCCGGCGCTTGGAGGGGTGCTGGCTAGCCTGGCGCTGTGCGTGTTGCTGCCCTCCCTCGGCACCAGCATCGCCAACGTCGCGCTGCCGACCCTGGCCGAGGCGTTCGGCGCCTCCTTCCAGCAGGTGCAGTGGGTCGTGCTCGCCTATCTGCTGGCCACCACGACCTTGATCGTCGGTGTCGGGCGACTCGGTGACCTCGTGGGCCGCCGGCGCCTGCTGGTGGCGGGCGTCTTCCTGTTCACTGCGGCCTCCGCGCTGTGCGGCCTCGCGTCCGGGCTCTGGCTGCTGATCGCCGCCCGGGCGGTGCAGGGGCTGGGGGCGGCGGTCCTGATGGCTCTCGCGATGGCGCTGGTCGGCGAGGCGGTTCCGAAGCCGAGGGCCGGCCGCGCCATGGGGCTGCTCGGCACCATGTCCGCGGTCGGCACCGCGCTCGGTCCCGCGCTCGGCGGCGTCCTGATCGCCGGCTTCGGTTGGCAGGCGGTCTTTCTCGTCAACGTCCCGCTGGGCATGCTGGCGCTCGTGCTCGCCCGGCGCTACCTGCCTGCGGACTGCCCGCCGCCGAAGGCCAATCAGGTCCGCTTCGACCATCCCGGAACGCTGCTGCTGGCGCTGGCGCTGGCGGCGTATGCGCTTGCGATGACGATCGGACGGGGCAGCTTCGGAATCGTCAACATGGTCCTGCTGATGAGCGCGGCACTCGGTGCCGGGCTCTTCGTGCGGGTCGAAGCCAGGGCGGCTTCGCCTTTGATCCGGCTGACGAGGTTCCGTGATAGGGGGCTGAGTGCGGGCCTGGCAATGACTGCGCTCGTCTCGACGGTCATGATGACGACCCTGGTGGTCGGCCCCTTCTATCTCGCGGGTGCGCTCGGCCTCGACGCGGCGCGGGTCGGGCTCCTCATGTCCGTCGGGCCGGGGGTCGCCGCGCTGGCCGGTGTGCCCGCCGGGCGCCTCGTGGACCGCTTCGGCGCGCCACCCCTGACCCTCTGCGGACTCGCCGCGATGGTGCTCGGCTGCTCGGCCCTGCAGGTGGCAGCGGCCGCGCCCGGCGTCACCGGCTACGTGATCCCCCTCGTCATCCTCACTGCCGGCTATGCGCTGTTCCAGGCGGCCAACAACACCGCGGTCATGGCCGACGTCTCCGCCGACCAGCGCGGAGTGACCTCCGGCCTGCTCAACCTGTCGAGGAATCTCGGGCTCGTCACGGGCGCCTCGCTCATGGGCGCAGTCTTCGCACTTGCATCGCATGCGAGCGACATCGCGACGGCAGGCCCTGAAGCCGTCGCCGCCGGCATGCGGGTCACGTTCGCTGTCGCGTCGGCCTTGGGGGGCGTCGCGCTGGCCGTCGCGCTCGGCAGCCGGGTGCGCTCCCGGCCTGTCGATCGAGCCGGGCCGTGAACCGGCCGGAGGACCCGGGCGACCGGTCCTGGGCGGGATCGCACACCGCAGTCGCCGGTCCGGAGCCCGGGCCTCGGTCACGGTCCTCCCCGGTGAGGCCCGACTTGCCGGGAGAATGATGCGGTAGTACGGTGCTGGGCAGCCAGCGAAAGCAGGCCTTCTCGCGATGCGGCGGAACTGCCTACGACAGCCCGCTTGGCAGGAAGCCGCAGCGGGCAGGCGCGGCGCAGGGCACCCCGGCCCGTGCTCGCCGCTCTTCAGCGAGACGGCCTTCGAGCTACAGCAGCCAAGGAGTGGCCATGTCCCTGTCGAGCACGCGGATCGACGAGATCAGCGCGGATGTCTTCCGGATCTCCACCTACCTGCCGGACTACAACCTGGAGTTCAATCAGTTTCTCGTGCGAGACGAGCAGCCGCTGCTCTACCACACCGGCATGAATCTTCTTTTCCCGGTCGTGCGGGAGGCCGTGGCGAAGCTGATCGCCCCCGAGGACCTGCGCTGGGTGGGGTTCAGCCATTTCGAGCAGGACGAGTGCGGCTCCCTGAACGAGTGGCTGGCGATCGCGCCGGATGCACGGCCGGTGTGCAACATGCTCTCTGCCCTGGTGAACGTGAACGATGTGACGCGCCGGGAGAATCCCTTCATGGAGCATGGTGAGGTCTTCTCCACCGGCAGGAAGCGCTTCCGCTTCCTGAGCACCCCGCATGTGCCGCACTGCTGGGACGCGAGCCTGCTGTTCGAGGAGACGCAAGGCGTCCTGTTCTGCTCCGACCTGTTTTCCCATTCCGGTGAGCAGCCCGCGCTCGCACCGGACATCGCGGCCAGGGCGCACGATGCGCTGCTGGAGGAGCAGCAGGGCCCGTTCCGGGACTCCATGGCCTACAACGCCCACACGGACGCGATCCTTTCTGCGCTCGCGGAGCTCGAGCCCGCCGTTCTGGCGGTCATGCATGGATCGAGCCACGCCGGCAACGGTGCCGCCGCCCTGCAGGAGCTGCGGCGATCGCTGCGCACGATCCTGGGCGCGGAACCCGGGGCGGAACGCGCCCGGGGCTAGCTCAGGAGCTTGCTCGCAGCCGCAAGGCGTTGCTCACCACGCTGAGCGAGGACAGGCTCATCGCCAGAGCCGCGATCATCGGCGACAGCAGCCAGCCGGTGAACGGGTACAGCAGGCCGGTGGCAATCGGCACGCCGAGCGCGTTGTAGACGAAGGCGAAGAGCAGGTTCTGGCGCATGTTCGCGACCGTGGCTTCGGAGATGTTGCGCGCCCGCGCGATGCCGCGCAGGTCGCCCTTGACCAGCGTGACCTGGGCGCTGCTCATCGCAACATCGGTGCCGGTGCCCATCGCGACGCCGACGTCGGCCCGCGCCAGCGCCGGCGCATCGTTGATGCCGTCGCCGGCCATCGCCACCACGCGGCCCTCGCGCTGCAGCCGCTCGACGAGCGCGAGCTTGTCGGCGGGCTTCACCTCGCCGTGGACCTCGTCGATGCCCAGGCGCGCCGCCACGGCGCGGGCGGTGGTCACGCCGTCGCCGGTCGCCATCACCACCCGCATGCCGGCGGCGTGCAGGCTCTGCACCGCCTCGGGCGTGCTGGCCTTGACCGGGTCCGCCACCGCGAGCAGGCCGAGCAGCCGGCCGTCCGCGGCCAGGTACATGACGCTCGCGCCCTCGCGGCGCAGCTCCTCGCCGGCGGCTGCGAGCGGCGCCACATCCACCCCGTCCCCGGCCATCAGCGCGGTGTTGCCGAGCGCGAGCCGCCGGCCCTCGACCACGCCGCGCACGCCGATGCCGGTGGACGACTCGAAGCCCTCGACCCTCGCTAGCACGAGCTTGCGCGCCCGCGCGGCCTGCACAATCGCGTCGGCCAGCGGGTGCTCGCTGCCCTGGTCGAGGCTGGCGGCCAGGCGCAGCACCTCGGCCTTCTCGACCCCGCTGCTCGCGACCACCCGGTCGAAGGCGGGACGCCCTTCTGTGAGCGTGCCGGTCTTGTCCACGATCACCGTGTCCACGCGCCGGAAGTTCTCGATCGCCGATGCGTCGCGGAACAGCACGCCCTGCGTCGCCGCCTTGCCCGTGGCGACCATGATCGACATCGGCGTGGCCAGGCCGAGCGCGCAGGGGCAGGCGATGATGAGCACTGCCACGGCGTTGATCACGCCGTACTGCCAGCCCTGCTCGCCGCCGAGCAGGCCCCAGGCGAGGAAGCTCGCGATCGCGATCGCCACCACGATCATCACGAACCAGCCCGCCACCCGGTCGGCCATGCGTTGCATCGGCGCCTTGGAGCGCTGCGCCTGGGCGACCATCTGCACGATCTGCGACAGCACCGTCTGCGAGCCCACGCGCTCGGAGCGCATCGTCATGCTGCCCGAGGTGTTGATCGTCGCGCCGATGAGCTTGTCGCCCGGGCGCTTTGTGACCGGCACCGGCTCGCCCGTCAGCATCGACTCGTCCACCGCGCTGGAGCCGTCGACCACGACGCCGTCCACCGGCACCTTCTCGCCGGGGCGCACGCGCAGCAGATCGCCGACGTGGACGTGCGTGAGCGGCACGTCCGACTCGCTGCCGTCGGGCTCGATGCGGCGTGCCGTCTTCGGCGCCATGCCGAGCAGCTGCCTGATGGCCGCGGAGGTCTGCGAGCGCGCCCGCAACTCCAGCATCTGCCCGAGCAGCGTCAGCGAGACGATGACGGCGGCGGCCTCGTAGTACACGCCGACGCGCCCGTGCATGTCGGCGAACCCGGCCGGGAACAGCTCGGGCGCGAGGGTCGCGACCACGCTGTAGAAGTAGGCCGCCCCGGTGCCCAGGCTGATCAGCGTCCACATGTTGGGGCTGCGGTGGACGATGGATTGCGCGCCGCGCACGAAGAAGGGCCAGCCGGCCCACAGCACGACCGGGGCGGCGAGGACCATTTCCAGCCAGCTCGGCACGACCCATCCCAGCCGGTGGCCCGCCATGGCCTGGATCGTGACGATGACGGTGAGCGGCAGCGTCCACCAGAAGCGCCGGCTGAAGTCGCGCAGCTCGGGGTTGTCGTCGTCGGCCGTGGCCTCGGGGATCAGCGGTTCGAGCGCCATGCCGCACTTCGGGCAGCTGCCCGGGTGATCCTGGCGGATCTCCGGGTGCATCGGGCAGGTGTAGATCGTCCCGGCGGGCGCCTCGGGCAGCGGCTCGGGCCGGGTGGCCGGCGCCGCCGTCCCGGCAACCGCCGCGTAGCGCGCCGGCTCGCTCAGGAACTTCGAGCGGCACCGGGCGCTGCAGAACCAGTAGGGCCGCCCCTCGTACTCGGCCTGGTGGACCGAGGCCTCGGTGACCGCCATGCCGCAGACCGGATCCTTCAGGTCCCCGGCGGCCGCTGCCGCTCCGTGTGCGGTGGAGACGCCGGCATGACTCTCGTGATGGTGATGCTTGTGCATGTCCATGGCTCGTTCGCTCCAAGTCATTCAGATGGCCTTCGTCGACGTCGGCGAGGAGGTCTGCAGCTTCAGCCTTGACATGATGGGAAGGTCAAGAGGCTACTGCTTGCAATCGGGGTGATGCGGATCACCGCGCGTCGCCACGCCCGGCGGGGGCAGGACGCGCTCGTAGATGAAGCTGCAGCGGGCCGCGCCCCTGGCGATGGTGTCGGGCCGCTCCGCTCCCCGGTGGAAGCGCATGCGCGGCGAATACTCGTTGAACACCGTCTCGTCGGAGCGGCAGAAGGCTTCCGTGATGGCCGCCTCGCCCATGTCCCTGAAGCACTCGTGGAAACGACAGCGGACGATCTGCAACGTGACGCTGGAGTCGGTGTGGAAGACGCCGCCGTTCTCATTGGTGCTGATGAAGCCTTCCTCCATCTGCGCTTCGTGTTCCAGGTGGAAGTGTTCCCAGGTGGGCTCCTGGCCTGCCGGCGGGAAGTAGGCCTTGCGCTGCACCGAGCACGCCAGCCGATACAGGAATTCCCGGGTGGTTGCGAGCGCGACGGGTTCGCCCAGACGGCGCACCAGCTGGTGGTGGAGCACGCCGACAAGCAGGAAGGTCCGCTTCACCGCTCGAAGCTGCGCATCGTCGGTGGCCCTCGCGAAACGCCGGTGGTAGGCCGGCGCGAGAGCCAGCACGCGCACCATGAACGGGAAGCGGCCCGCGCCGAGCAGTGGCTTCAGCAGCTCGTTCAGCAAACCCGGCACGGTGACGAGCAAGGTGTTCAGCCGGCGCCGACGCTCCACCCCCGGGTCCAGCCTGCGGTGCTGCGGGGGCCGGTTCATCCCGCGCCTCCACTGCCTGCCGTGTCCGCCCGGCGCCACGCCGGGATGAAGCGCGGTGTGGACGCCGCATAACGCTCGAACGCCGGACCGAAGCGCACTCGCATCTCGACCTCCTCGGACAGCGAGAGGCGGACGTACATCACCAGCAGCACCGGGAACATCGCGAGCGTCAGCAGCGTCGGCCACTGCAGCAGGAAGCCCAGCAGGATCAGCACGAAGGCCACGTACTGGGGATGGAGGATGCGCGCATAGGGCCCCCCTGTTGCGAGTTCGCCCGCGCGCTGCGCGCGGTACAGCACGGCCCAGGCTGCGGACAGCAGCCAGAAGCCGAGGCCGAGCAGTACGTAGCTCGCGATGTGCAGCACGCCGAAATGCGGATCGCCCTGCTCGCCGAGCAGCGTGCTCCAGAGATGACCCGCGTCGTGCGACAGGATGTCCAGCCCCGGGTGGCGCGTCTGCAGCCAGCCCGCCAGCAGGTAGATCGTCAGCGGGAAGCCGTACATCTCGACGAACAGCGCCACGACGAAGGCCGAGAACGCGCCGAAGCTGCGCCAGTCGCGGGCCGTCTGCGGCTTGAAGAAGCTGAGCGCGAAGATGAGGAACACCGCGGAGTTCAGGACGACCAGGGACCAGAGGCCGTAGGCCGGTGCGTCGTGGCTCATGGTCGCTTCCCTTCATCGTCGGCGTCCCGGTGCGACGGGCCGTCGCGATGCCGGTGCCCATGGTGGCCCCGGTGCATGAACACGTGCATCAGGGGGCAGAGGAGCAGGATCAGGTAGGGTAGCGCCCCGAGCAGGTGGGCCCGGTGCTCCGCCCAGAGGAACCAGGTGGCCACGGCCGCCAGGACTACCCAAGCGATGGAATGACGCGAGCGCCAGAACGGCGGCGGCGGGTCACGACGATGCGGATCCATGGAAGCGTCCTCCGGGCAAGTGCGTACTCAGCGACCGGCCGGCGGCAGCATCTGGCCCATGCCGCCCATGCCGCCGGACCCCATCATGTTCATCATCGACATGCATTCCTGCATCAGGGCCTGGTGCTCGGCCATCACCGCGCTGCGCTCCTCGGGGGTCCTGGCCTGGTTCATCTTCTCGTGCATCGCACGCATGGCCTTCATGTGCTCGGCCATTCCGGGCATTCCGGGCATTCCGGGCATCCCGGCCATCGGTGCCGCAGGCGCGGCTGCGGCGGGCGGCGGGACCTGCGCGGCGGCAGCCCTGCCTTCGGGGTGATGCGCGGCGTGATCCTCCTCGCTCTGCGCGCCGGGCGACTGTTGTGCGGAAGAAGACGCGAGGGGCGCCTGGGCGCAGGCGCCGAGGGCCAGCACGACGCCGAGGGCAGCGAGGCTTGCAAGGGGAGTACGAACTGACATGGCGGATGACCTCCGGAAATGGCTGGGACAAGGGGGGGGGGCGCGACGCACGGCAGTGTCGGCAGCCGTGCCCCAGGAAGTGACGCAGTCGGGCGACAGCGAGGGCCTGCACCCCGGGCTGCCCCGACTGCGCGACCACAGGGGTGCGGCTAGATCGTCAACCGCAGGAACAGGATGGCCACCGGGGGCGGCAGCGGCTTGGCGGTCGGGTGGCGCTGGTGAAGGCGCTCCGGGGCTTCTCCAGGGGAGACCTCGGTCCAAGGCTCCTGCGGGAGCGCAGCCAGAGCCAGGGGCGGCGGCATGTCGGCCTTGACCATGACGCGGCCGCTCGGTTCGGCCTCGCACAAGGTCCTGCAGGCACCTGCATCGAGGAGGTCCGGGGAAGCCGGGAGTCCTTGACGTTCGACATGGCAAGGCTCGGACGACGGAAGCTCGAGAGCGGCCATCGCGTGCAGGGTTCGCGCCGCCATTGCGGACAGCACCGCCCCCGCGCCCGGCGCGGTACAGGCGTTCAGGGCGCCGGCAGCGAATGCCGACAGCATCACCCAGCACATGAACCTCGCCACGAGGCGAGTGACGTGCGATGAGTGGGTCAGGTGCATGGAAGCCGGTCGAGTCAAAGGAGAGGCCGCGACGGATACCGGAGGATCTTGGGTGGAATCTTCAGCCTCCGGATTGACGGTCGTCAACGCCTGCTGCTGTATGCAGGCGGTAACAGTGCGTCCCGCCGCATTCCGCTCGTCCTGCAAGCCTTGACATTCCCATCATTGGAAGGTTGACAGTGGTGCCATCGACCACCTGCCAGGAGACGAAGATGCTTACCTTCCGAGTGAACGACATGAGCTGCGGACACTGCGTCAGCACCATCACCAAGGCCGTCGAGGCGGCCGACCAGGGCGCCCGCCTGGAGGTCGACCTCTCCCGGCACCTGGTCCGCATCCAGCCCGTCGAGGCAGACGTCCGCACCCTGAGTGAAGCGATCGCCGAGGCGGGCTATGCGCCAGTGCTGGTGGAGACGCGCGAGGCCCTGGCCTCGAAGGCCCCAAGGGCCGGCGGGTGCTGCTGCGGCGCGGGTGCCAAGCGCTGCGGCTGAGGCGCGTCACGCTCCTCGGGCCGGGCGGTGGAGCCGGCCACTCGTCGACGCGCCCGGGAGCCGGCCTTCAACGCGTGTCCGCCGGCAGCCGGAGGTGGCCTGCCGCGGAAAGGCCGTCATCCTCGGGCCCGGATCTGTCGCGGGCGGCGCAGGCGGCGGCGAGCGCACGACGAAGCTCGGGAATCTCGAACGGCTTGCGCAGCAGCGAGACGCCTTGCGGCAGCTCGTCCTGCAGGTCCTCGCCGCGCGCATCGCCCGTGACCAGCAGCACCGGCATGTGCTGCCCGCGACGGCGCAATTCGCCGGCCACCTCGCTGCCCTTCAATCCCGGCATCGTGTAGTCGAGCACCACCATCTCCGGCGGCTGGCGCGCGGCCTGTGCCAGCGCTTCGTGCCCGTCGCCGGCTTCGCGCACCCGGCACCCCAGCGCCTTCAGGATCTCCGACGTCGATTTCCGCACCAGCTCGTCGTCGTCGACCAGCAGGACGTCCAGCCCGGCGGGAACGGGACTGGCCTCCTGCACGAGGGGCGCTGCAGGGGCGGCAGCGGGCTCGACGCAGGGCAGGAACACGGAAACGGTCGTCCCCTCGCCGGGGGTCGACGCGATCCTCACCTTGCCTCCGGACTGCCTGGCCACCCCGTACACCATGCTCAGCCCCAGCCCGGTGCCCTTGCCGACGGGCTTGGTGGTGAAGAACGGGTCGAAGGCCCGCGACGCCACGTCCTCCGACATGCCGTGGCCCGTGTCGCCGACCCACAGCCTGGCATAGCAGCCCTCGTCCAGTTCCGGGTCGCCGTGCACCAGTTCCTCGGCGATACCGATGGAAAGACGTCCCCCTTCCGGCATCGCGTCACGGGCATTGACGGCCAGATTGATGATCATCAGCTCCAGTTGCGTGGGGTCGCTGCGGACGTGAAGGTTCTCGGCGCCCGAGAAAACGAACTCCAGTTCCACCCCCGCACCCAGCGTGGAGCGCAGCAGCTCCCTCATGTTCTCGATCACGCGGCGCGGGGCAATGGCTTGCAGCTCCAGATCCTGCATGCGCGAGAACGTCAGCAGCTGGCGCGTCAGCCTCACGCCGCGCGCGGTCGCCCGCTTGCCGGTGGCCGCGTACTTCTCGACGCGGGCCGCCGACCCCGGGTCCCGCGCGATCAGCTCGAAGGAGGTGCCGATGGCCTGCAGCAGGTTGTTGAAGTCGTGCGCGATGCCGCCCGTCAGCCGTCCCACGGCTTCCATCTTCTGCGCCTGCAGCAGCGCTCGCTCGCTGTGGCGCAGGGCCTCGGTCCGCTCCTGCACCCGGGCCTCCAGCTCCTCGTTCAGCCGCTTCAATTCCGCCTGGGCCGCTTCGAGTTCCACCTTGCCCTTGCGCTCGTCTGACACGGCGCTCAGCAGCAGGATCGTGACCGCGGTCAGCACCAGGAACTGCTGGAGGTAGAACAGCGCGCCGACCGGGTCCGGGTCGATGTTGACGAAGGGACCGAGCCCGACCAGGACGCTGGCGATGGCGAAGGCATCCACCGTCAGCAGGGCCGCCGCCGCACCGGCGGTTCCGGCCGAGAGCGCGGCCCAGATGAGGATCGGATAGACGTGCCAGGTGCGCAGGGGCACGTCCGGACCGGTGAGGAAGATGAGGGTGGAGGCCGCCGCCGCGGCGGCGACGATCAGCCCCAGACGCGCCCAGTCCCGCAGTTGCAGCCCTTCCTGCCGCCTTGCCAGCACGAATCCCGTGATCACCATCACCGAGGCCGTGTTGCTGAACATCCATCGCACCCAGACCCGCGGCAGGCTGTTCACGGCCAGGTCCGAGGCGAAGTACAGGGACACGGTCCCGATGGTGGCGGCAAGCGAGGCGGACACGAGCGCCGCCCCCAAGAGGAAGCGCAACATCGGTCGCAGGGCGTCGAGCGCAGGCACCTCGCCATCGCGGCCTCGAAGCATCCAGACGCCGGCGACCGTGCTCGCGGCATTGCCCGCCGCGATCGCGACCTCGGCCGCGAAGGGCAGCTGGGAGCCGCTCAGGTAGCCTGCGAGCAGCCGGGCCAGGAAGATCGCCGGCCAGAGCCGGACGCCGCCGAGGATGAGCCCCGCCATGCCCACCCCCGCCGGCAGCCAGAGCGGCGAACCCGCTCCCTTGACGGTGGCCCATTGCAGGCTGAACACGGCTGTCGCCAGGTAGGCCAGCAGCAGAAGAACGAAGGCCCTGCCCGCCGACAAGGTAGCGTGCGGTTTCATCCAGTACATCTTCCCGGGCATTCTCCCACCTGTGACTGCGGTGCGACCTTGGCAGGCATTTCGCGTACCGAAGCGACGAGCTAGGCCTTCGGATTCGCGAGGAGGGCAAAGAAGGGCAAGGAGGGCCTCCGCGCCGGGAGCAGGCCGATGAATGCCGCGCTTTACCGCGGAGAACTTCCGCAGGGCTTCGGGACGGGATGCGGGGACAGCCGCTCCCGGCCCGGCGCGCAAGGAACGAGCAGTGCGCCGGAAGCCGTCGAGAGCGCGCGCGCTCGAGCCGCACCGGCGCCGCGGGGGCCGGCGATCAGTCGTGCAACAGCTTCTCGATCAGCCCGCGCACGATAGGCATCCCGGGCGCCTCGGACCGGTGCGCGAGCATCACCCAGCCGAAGCGGGCGGTGCCGGCGAGTGCGGGCTTCAGCGTCAGCTCGACGAGGTCGGGCGCCGCGGCGCGGATGGCCAGCAGCACCGCGTCGCTGTGCCGCACGACCTCCACGAGGCTCGGCACCTCCTC
>NZ_KZ983972.1:0-286 GCF_003569765.1 Caldimonas tepidiphila
GCGACACCGGCCAGTGCTGCCGGTTGCGCTCGATCCACGCGTACTTCACTCTCGCTCCCCCGCGAAGTACGCCGTCGCTTTTCCCAGGATGTCGCGCTCCATCTTCACGCGCGCCAACTCCGCGCGCAGCCGGGCAATCTCCATCTGCTCCGCACTCACCGACTTGGTGCCCGCGCCTGTGAGCCGCCCCTCCCGCTCTGCCTTGATCCAGTTGTGCAGCGTCTGCTCGGCAATCCCAAGGATCTTGGCCGTCGCCGCCATACCCTGCCCGTTCTTGACCAGCCTC
>NZ_KZ983972.1:296-14451 GCF_003569765.1 Caldimonas tepidiphila
CTCACTCAGCAAGGGATCTGGTTCTCAGGGGCAAAGCCACCTTGAGACGCCTTTTAGGCCTCCAGTCCGGCCAAGGCTCGCAGGCGTTGCAAGCTATTGCTCAGGTGCATGAACATCGCGGCGCGCGCTGCCTGCGCGTCACTGCGGCGGATGGCGTCGTAGATGGCCTCGTGCTCCATCAACGCCACGGTCTTGTACGGGGCAAGCGCCGGCGAGGCTGGATGACTGCCCCTGGTGGAGGCACGCTGCGCCAGCTCGGTCGCAGACATGCCCAGGCCGGCGGCATCGCGCGGGATGGTCGCGCTGCCCAGGTTGCGCAGCACCTCCTCGAAATAGCGGTTGCCGGTGGCGACGGCAATCTGCAGGTGGAAGCGGGCGTCCTCCGCCACCGTGGAGGCGCCGACCGCCACGGCCGTCGCGAAGGCATCCAGCCGTGCCCGCAGCTCCTCGAGCTGCTGCGGCGTGCGGCGCTGCGCCGCAAGTGCCGCCGCCGCGGACTCAACGCTCATGCGCAGCTCGAGCATCTCCAGCTTGTCAGCGAAGGTCTGCTCGCCCGCCCCCTCCCTCGCGCCGATCAGGCGCCCGCCAGGCTCCTGCGGTCGCACGAAGGTCCCCGCTCCGTGGCGGGTCACGACCAGCCCGGCCGCCTGCAGCCGTGACATCGCCTCGCGCACCACGGTGCGGCTGACGCCGAAGCGGGCCATCAGCTCGGGCTCGGTGGGCAGCCGCTCGCCGGGGCGCAGCTGCTGATCCTGGATCTCCCGGGTCAGCGCCTCCACCAGCCGATGCGCCAGCCCCCGGGGGGGCTCCAGATCCTCTGGCCGCAGCACGCGCTTGGAATTCATCTCGTCGCACCTCTTTGCCCCAATGTCATACGATGACTTTAGCGCATCTTTGGCTCTATAGAAACCTATTTTCGGGCATTCCCGCATAGGTGAAGCCATACGACCTCGCTAAAGTGCGCCAATCGTCAGATGACTTCGCTTAAATCCACCCCAAAAGGCAAACTCATCGTACGACCCAACAGGACGAGTCATCGCATGACTCCAGACCGAAGAGGAAATTCTCGCCATGAAGATCGAGACCGTGCGCGGCACGGAGTTCACCTATCCCAGCCGCCGCAGCACCGACAGCGCCGGCCATAGCCATCCCGGCCCGCTGACGCAGGCGCGCATGGCACTGCTGACGATCACCACCGACGAGGGGCACAGCGGCCACGCCTTCGCGCCCTGCGAGGTGATCCGCCCGCATGTGCTCGACGCCTTCGTGCGCAAGGTGCTGCTCGGTCGCGATCCCTTCGACCGGGAAAAGCTCTGGGCCGAGCTCGAGCACTGGCAGCGCGGCAGCGCCGGGCAGCTCACCGACCGGGCGCTGGCGGCGGTGGACCAGGCGCTGTGGGACCTCGCGGGCCGTGCGCTCGGCCTGCCGGTCTACAAGCTGATCGGCGCCTGGCGCGACAAGGTGCCGGCCTACGGCAGCACGATGTGCGGCGACGAACTTCCCGGCGGCCTCTCCACGCCCGAGGAGTACGCCGACTTCGCGCTCAAGCTGGTGGCGCGCGGCTACAAGGCTATCAAGCTGCACACTTGGATGCCGCCGGTGAAGTTCGCACCCGACGTGGACATGGACATCCGCGCCTGCGCCGCGGTCCGCGAGGCGGTGGGCCCGAGCATCGCGCTGATGCTTGACGGCTACCACAACTACAGCCGCACTGATGCGCTCAGGATCGGCCGCGCGCTGGAGCGCCTGGAGTTCACCTGGTTCGAGGAGATGATGAACGAGCAGAGCATGGCGTCCTACGTCTGGCTCAGCGAGCAGCTCGACATCCCGGTGCTCGGCCCCGAGAGCCTGTCGGGCAAGCACTACAGCCGCGCTGACTGGGTCAAGGCCGGCGCCAGCGACATCCTGCGCGCCGGCGTGCCGGGCGTGGGCGGGATCACGCCGACGCTGAAGGTCGCTCACCTGGCCGAGGCCTTCGGCATGAACTGCGAGGTGCACGGCAACGGCGCGGCCAACCTCGCGGTGTGCGCCGTGGTGCGTAACTGCCGCTGGTACGAGCGCGGCCTGCTGCATCCCTTCCTCGATTACGACGAAGTGCCGGCCTACCTGAACCGCCTCGCCGACCCGATGGACGAGCACGGCTACGTGCACCTCGCCCAGGCGCCGGGCCTGGGCGAGGACATCAATTTCGAGCACATCGAGGCGCACACGTTGCGCCAGTACTGAGCCGGCCCCCGGGAGGCGCCCTGCGCGCGCCTCCCCGCGCTCCCCCACAACTCCGGAGACAAGTCCACCACCATGAAGATCGCCCTGCCCCGCCGTCGCCTGCTGGCCCTGGCCGCCTGCGCCTCGCTGCTGGCCGCCGCCCCCGCCCGTGCCGCCACGCCGCCTGACCAGCTCGTCATCGGCTTCAGCATGAACAACCTGCTGTCGCTCGACCCGGCCAACGCCACCGGACTGGACGTGGCCGAGATCGCGGCCAACATCTACGACGCGCTGGTCGTGCTCGACCCGCAGAACCCGCAGCAGGTGCAGCCCGGGCTGGCCGAGCGTTGGCAGATCGCGCCCGACGGCAGGAGCCTGCGCTTCACGCTGCGGCAGGGCGCGAAGTTCCACAGCGGCCAGCCGGTGACCGCAGAGGACGCGGCCTGGTCGCTGCAGCGCGTGCTCAAGCTCAACCTGGCGCTGGCCACCACTTGGAAGAGCTACGGCTACACGCGCGACAACGTCGAGAAGCTGATCCGCGCCGAGGACCCGCAGACGCTGGTGATCGAGTTCGCCGAGCCCACCGACCCGCGCATGGTGCTCTACACGCTGGCCACCTCGGTCAGCGCGGTGGTGCTCGACCGCAAGACCGTGCTCGCCAACGAGAAGGCTGGCGACCTCGGCGCGGCCTGGCTGATCAACCACGCCGCCGGCTCCGGCCCCTTCAAGCTCGACGAGTGGCGCGCCAAGGAGGTGCTGCTCGCCAGCCGCTTCGACGAGCACTGGAGGGGCCCGGCGAAGATGCGGCGCATCGTGTGGCGGCACATGACCGAGTCGCAGAGCATGCGGCTGATGCTCGACCGCGGCGACCTCGACGTCGCCACCGGCATGGCGCCGCCGGACATCGAGGCGCTGAAGTCCAATCCGAAGGTGCAGGTACAGGCCGTGCAGCGCGGCACGCTCTACTACGTGGCCGCGAGCACGAAGGACCCGCGCTTCGCCGACCGGCGCGTGCGCCTGGCGCTGCGCCACCTGATCGACTACGAGGGCCTGAACAGGACGGTGATGCCGCACTACGGGGTGCTGCACCAGCGCCCGGTGCCGATCGGGCTGGCGGCGACGCTGCCGGGCCCGGGCTACAGGCTCGACGTCGCGCAGGCGAGGAAGCTGCTGGCCGAGGCGGGCTATCCGCAGGGCTTCAAGACCACGATCCGGGCGGTCGGCGAGCCGCCCTTCACCCACATCGCCACCAACCTGCAGGCTACGCTGGCCCAGGCCGGCATCGAGGCCAGCATCGTCACCGGCACCGGCAACCTGGTCTACGGCGCGATGCGCGACCGCAAGTTCGAGATCATCGTCGGCCGCGGCGGCGGCGGCATGGAGCCGCACCCGCACTCCAGCCTTCGCTCGCTGGCCTACAACCCCGACAACAGCGATGCGGCCAAGCTGACCAACTTCCAGGGCTGGCGCACCGGCTTCCAGAGCACTGCGCTCAACGAGCTGATCGACGGCGCGCTGCTGGAGAAGAACGAGGCCCGGCAGCTGAAGATGTACCAGGACGCCCAGCGCCTGTACGAGCAGGAGGTGGCCGCGATCCAGCCGATCTCCCAGATGGTCGAGACCGTGCTGCTGCGCAGCGACGTGAAAGGCTACGTCGGCCACCCCTCGGCCACCACCCGGCTGCACGGCGTGAGCAAGCAGCGCTGAGCCCCGAATCGAAGGAAGACCGCGATGTCCGCCTCTCCCGCCTCCTCCGCGGCGCCGCCGCGCCGAGCGCTGCCCCTGCCCGGCCTGCCGCTGCTGCGTCGCCTGGGCAGCGTGCTCGCCACGCTGCTCGGACTGCTTGCGCTGACCTTCGCCATCGGCCGCGTGATGCCGGTGGACCCGGTGCTGTCCATCGTCGGCCCCGACGCCGACCGCTCCACCTACGAGCAGGTGCACGCCCAGCTCGGGCTGGACCAGCCGATCCCGGTGCAGTTCGCATGCTACCTGGGCGACCTGGCGCAGGGTGACCTGGGCCGCGCGCTGCTGAGCGGCAACCCGGTGACCGAGGACATCGCCCGGGTCTTCCCCGCCACGGTGGAGCTCGCCACGCTCGCGCTCGTGCTCGGCACGGCGCTGGGCGTGCCGCTGGGCGTGCTGGCCGCCGCGCGCCGTGGCCGGCCTGCCGACCACGTGGTGCGCCTGGTCAGCCTGGCCGGGCACTCCACGCCGGTCTTCTGGCTCTCGATGATGGGTCTGCTCGTCTTCTATGCCTGGCTAGGCTGGTCAGGCGGCAGCGGCCGGGTGGACCTCGCCTATGACGGCCTCGTCGCCTCTCGCACCGGCTTCCTGCTGGTGGACGCAACGCTCGCTGGCGAATGGGAGGTGCTCGGCAGCGCGGTGCGCCACATCGCGCTGCCGGCGGCGATCCTTGCGCTGAATGCGATGGCCTACATCGCCCGCATGACCCGCAGCTTCATGCTGGCGCAGCTGACTCAGGAATACATCCTGACCGCGCGCGTCAAGGGCCTGAGTGAACGCGCCGTGCTCTGGCGCCACGCCTTCCGCAACTGCCGGGTGCAGTTGCTGACGATCGTCGCGCTGACCTACGGCGGGCTGCTCGAGGGCGCGGTGCTGGTCGAGACGGTGTTCGCCTGGCCGGGCTTCGGCCAGTACCTCACCAGCAGCCTAATGCTCGGCGACATGAACGCCGTGATGGGCTCGGTGCTGCTGGTCGGCCTGCTCTTCATCGGCCTGAACCTGCTGTCCGACCTGCTCTACCAAGTCTTCGATCCGCGCACCCGCGTCCAACGGCACTGAGATCCCGACATGTCCGCATCCCTCGCACCTTCCGGACCGGTGAGGTCCTCCCCCGCCCCCAGCGCCGCGCGCAGGGCCGAGGCTGCGCGCGCCCTGCGCCGGCTGCTGCGCAACCCGCTCACCTTCGGCGGCGTGCTCGTGCTGCTGGCGCTGGTCGCGGTGGCCGCCCTCGCCCCCTGGCTCGCCACTCATGACCCGCTGGCGCAGAACCTGGATCGCGCGCTGCAGGCGCCGAGCGCCGAGCACTGGTTCGGCACCGACGAGTTCGGCCGCGACCTCTATAGCCGCGTCATGCATGGCTCGCGCGTCACGCTCTACATCGTCGCGCTCGTCACCGTCATCGTCGGCCCGATCGGGCTGGCGGTCGGCGTGGTGTCGGGCTACTTCGGCGGCTGGGTCGATAGCGCCATCATGCGCGTCACCGACATCTTCCTGTCCTTCCCGAGCCTCGTGCTGGCGCTCGCCTTCGTCGCCGCGCTCGGCCCGGGGCTGGATCACGCGGTGATCGCGATCGCGCTGACCGCCTGGCCGCCGGTGGCGCGGCTGGCTCGCGCAGAGACTCTCACGTTGCGCCGCGCCGACTTCATCGTCGCGGTGCAATTGCAGGGCGCATCAGCCGCACGCGTGCTGTGGCGCCATGTGACGCCGCTGTGCCTGCCCTCGGTGGTGGTGCGCCTGACGATGAACATGGCAAGCATCATCCTGACCGCTGCGGGCCTGGGCTTCCTGGGGCTGGGCGCGCAGGCGCCGACGCCCGAGTGGGGCGCGATGATCTCCGAGGGCCGGCGCACGATGATGGAGGCATGGTGGACGGTGGCTGCGCCCGGCGGCGCCATCCTGCTCGTGAGCCTCGCCTTCAACCTGCTCGGCGACGGCCTCTACGACCTGCTCGACCCGCGCGGCGAATGAGGAGCCCCGCGATGACCTCCTCCATCCCTTCCTCCCAGGACGCCTCCGTCATGACCGCCCCCGCCCAGCCCGGCACCCCGGGCCACCCGCTGCTGCAGGTCGAGGACCTGAACGTGCGCTTCGTCCAGCAAGAGCGCATCGTGCACGCCGTGCGCGGCGTGTCCTTCACGCTCGGCCGCGAGAAGCTGGCCATCGTCGGCGAGTCCGGCTCCGGCAAGTCCACTGTCGGCCGCGCGCTGCTGGGCCTGCTGCCGCGCAGCGCGCAGGTCAGCGCCGAGACCCTGAGCTTCGACGGCCAGGACCTGCGCGGCGCCTCCGAGGCCGCGCTGCAAGGTCTGCGCGGCTGCCGCATCTCGATGATCATGCAGGATCCGAAGTACTCGCTGAACCCGGTGATGCGCGTGGGCGAGCAGATCGTCGAGGCCTGCCGCGCGCACCGCCGCATGCCGGCTGCGCAGGCGCGCGAGCGCATGCTCGCGATGCTGGAGGCGGTGCACATCCGCGAACCGCAACGCGTGGCGCGGCTCTACCCGCACGAGATCTCCGGCGGCATGGGCCAGCGCATCATGATCGCGATGATGCTGATCACCGAGCCCGAACTCGTGATTGCCGACGAGCCCACCTCGGCGCTGGATGTCTCGGTGCGCCAGCAGGTGCTCAACATCCTGGAGGAGCAGGTGCGCGAGCGGGGCCTGGGCCTGCTCTTCATCTCGCACGACCTGCACCTGGTGCGCCGCTTCTGCGACCGCGTGCTGGTGATGTACGGCGGCCGCGTGGTCGAGAGCCTGCCGGCCGCGCAGCTCGATCAGGCCGTCCACCCCTACACGCAGGGGCTGCTCGGCGCCCTGCCCAGCCTGCGCCACCCGCGCGCGGTGCTGCCCGTGCTGCAGCGCGACCCGTCCTGGCTGCACGGCCCGGTCTCCGCCTGAAACCCGCCAAGGAGTGCTCCCCATGATTGACATCCGCAACTTGAGCCTGAACTTCGGCGGCGTTGCCGTGCTGCACGGCGTAGACCTGCAGGTCGCGCCCGGCCAGTCCTTCGGGCTGGTGGGCGAGTCCGGCTCCGGCAAGACCACCGTGCTGCGCTGCCTGGCCGGGCAGTACGGCCACTGGCAGGGCGAGATCCGCGTGGACGGCCAGCCGCTGAGCCACCGGCTCACGCCCGAGCGCTGCCGACTGATGCAGATGGTGTTCCAGGACCCGTACGGCAGCCTGCACCCGCGCCACACCGTGGCTGCTGCGCTGGCCGAGCCGCTGCGCATCCACCGCATGGACCAGGTGGACGCGCGCATCGACCGCGTGCTCGTCCAGGTGGGCCTGGGCCCCGCCTTCCGGGACCGCCACCCGCACCAGCTCTCGGGCGGCCAGCGCCAGCGGGTCGCCATCGCCCGAGCGCTGATCCTGGAGCCGCGCGTGCTGCTGCTGGACGAGCCGACTTCCGCGCTCGACGTGTCGGTGCAGGCCGAAATCCTCAACCTGCTGGCCGAGCTGCGCGAACGTCGCGGCCTCACCTACCTGATGGTCAGCCACGACCTCGGCGTGGTCGCGCACCTGTGCGAGCGGCTCGCCGTGATGCAGCAGGGCCGCATCGTCGAGACCCTGGACACCCCGACGCTGCGCGCGGGCTCGGTCCGCGCCGACTACACCCGTCAACTGCTGGCGGCCCACGCCGAGTGAGCCCGCCGTGACGGGCTGACCCTCCGTCGCCGCCCGTGCCCTGCGGCGCGCGGTGGCTCATCCCGGCGTCCTGCGCACGCCAGTCCGTTTCGCCCCCTACATCGCCGGTATGCCGACGGCGGTTCTTTGATATCGCCGTCACGAGCGCGAGGGGCGCGCTCGTCCCAAAAACCAGAAGACCGGTGCCATCAACAGAAGGAGATACCCCATGAAAAAGACAAGACTCGCCCTGGTCCTCGCTGCAGGCACCGTCTGCGCCAGCACGGCGGGCGCCCAGCAGTCCAATGTGACGGTCTACGGCCGCATTGACCTAGGTGTGCGGTATGCACCGGTCGATCTGGCCGCCTCCGAGGACCGGCAGACGACCATCGCCAACAGTTCAACCGCCCGTATCGGTTTCCGGGGCGAGGAGGACCTCGGGGGCGGCCGCTCCGCCTACTTTCAGCTGGAGCACCGCTTCAAGGCGGACACGGGCGCGGTCGACGACCCCAACGCATTTTGGAAGGACAAGGCCTGGGTGGGCCTGGCGAGCCGGACGCTGGGCAAGGTACAGCTTGGTCGCCAGAGCTCACCGATCGACAACCTGGGCGTCAACGGCCGCTTCGAGGCCTTTGGCGGCGACTCGCTGGGCTCGATGGGGGGCCGCATCGCGCGCGCGGCCGCGAAGTGGGACAACTCGGTCTACTACACCACGCCCAACCTGGCCGGCTTCAGCTTCGGACTGGCCGCCTCGCTGGGCGAGAGCGCGACGCGCCGGGACGCAGCCGGCTTCCATCTCGATTACGCGCAGGGCCGCGTACTTCTGGCCACGTCCTACCAGGTCGAGCAGGACGCCACAGTCGCCAATGCCCGGGACTCGATGCGCACCGCCTCGCTCGCCGGCAGCTACGACTTCGGGTTCGCGCGGCCGCTGTTCACAGCCGCGCGCACCGTCGACCTGGGTCCGGCAGCCGGCGGCGAGGTGGGCGAGCGCTCGGTCTACACGGTTGGCGTCCGGATACCGGCAGGCCCGGGAGAGGTCCGTGTCTCATACCGCGTCCAGGACGACGACCGCGCCAACGGCAGCACCTTTGCCGGAGACCGCGACGGCGAGCGTCTCGGCATCGGCTACCAGTACCTGCTGAGCAAGAGGACCTCGCTGAACCTGTCGGCGATCACCGAGCGGGTCGAGACCCAGACTGCTGCCGGCGCAGCCCGCACCCGCTTCTCGGGACAGGGCTTCGAAGTAGCGCTGCGCCACGCCTTCTGAGCGGACGCGGAGGCGCCATCCTGAAGGGTTCTGTCGCGATAAGCCAGCGCTGGTAGTCTGAGGCCAGACTGATGACCGGACGAAGGTGATGATCGAGGCGCTGCGCAAGGTGGTCAAGCGGCTGCACTACCCGCTGGAGGTGATGCTTACCTGCGTTCGCTGGTACGCAGCTTACCCGCTGAGCCTACGCCACATCGAGGAGATGATGCACGAGCGCGGCGTCCTGGTAGAGCACGCCACGGTCCACCGTTGGGCGTTGAAGATCCTGCCGGTGCTCGCTGCGGCGTTTCGCCGGCGCAAGGGACCGGTGGGCAAGAGCTGGCGCATGGATGAGGCCTCTCGATAGGTCATGAGGAATCACTTTTCTGGCGCAGCGCCAGAGAAGCAGGGCGGCGCCTCCCGAACCGCCGCAAGGGTCCGGGCGGGGCCGTGAGCGCTGCCCCCCGGGCCCTCAGCGCTCGACCGTGACGATGAGCGCCTGGATCTTGCCGTCCACCGGCCCGCTCCCGAAGCGCCGGGCGATGGCCTCCGCGCAAGCATCGGTAGTTTCTCCCAGTTTCGCAGGGTCGCGCGCCTCGATCTCGTTGCGCAGCGGCGCTCCCTGGCAGTAGGCCATGGCGGGGATGCGGGCCGACCCGGCCCGGCTGCGCGCTGCAAGCAGGGTGATCTCGGGGGTGGCCGTGATGCCGCCGGCAACAAGGTCGCGCTCGATCGATGCCGGATCGAAGTAGCCGTAGGGCGTTCGCTCCAGAAAGCGGGGTGGGTCGGCGGGGAAGACGCGGGCCACCGTGGTGTGGACAGTCTCGGCGAACTCGTTTTCCGCCAGGCGGTCCCATGTGTTGAAGATCAGGACGCCTCCCGGGGCGAGCACGCGCCGGGCTTCCGCATGGGCCCGGGCCTTGTCGGGATAGAACATCACGCCGTATTGGCAGACCACCACATTGAAGCTCCCGTCCTCGAAGGGAAGTTGCTGCGCATCGGCCTGGCGCCATTCGACCGGGCGGGACGTTCCCACCAAGGCGCCGTGGTTCAGCATCGCCTGGTTCAGATCGGTCGCAACGATGGCGGTGCTCTCGGGCAGCGTCCGTGCCAGCATGCGCGTCACCACGCCCGTGCCTGCAGCGGTTTCGAGCACGCGCCGGGGACTTCGGTTCGCCACCCGACGGGCTAGGTCCTGGGCGTAGGACTCGAAGATCAGAGGCACCAGGTACCTGTCGTAGATCTCGGGAATGGAGCCGGAAAACCGCTTGTCGGCATCATGCGTGTCCATGGCGGCGCACCTCCTGAAGGTCACGTCCCATCCTAGGCCGCTTCGCCTCTGATGGGTGTTACGCCCGGTTCGCGAAGCCCTCTGAGCGGCCCCGCTTCAAGACAGCCCAGCTGCTGCAGCACAGGGCACCAGTACATTTCGGCGATCTTCCTGAAGCCCGCGGCCGTGGGATGCAGCTCGTTGACCCGGCCTGCACCACGCCCGACACCAACTGTTGAGTTCCAGAGATGCTGCGAATGGCGTCCAGAGATCGTGCTAGCCGCTTCACTATTCCTGCTAGCGCAGGTGTGAGTACCACACCCTCGGCCTCACGGCTCCCGCAACCATTGAGGCCCGTTCGCCTTGTGACGTGCCGCCCTCTCACGCCACCGTTGCTCGTCTTCGAGCCGGCCGATGACCCGCAGCACATCGTCGAAGTTGTGGCAGCGCTGCAATGCCGGCCTGCCAACATAGTGAAGAGCCGCCTTGTGTTCCTTGCAGCATGCGGCCCAGGGGTCGAGCCACTGCCGCAGCCACCGCGGCACCGAGACATCGATCGGGTTCAGGAACAGGCAGCGCGGGCAGTACAGCAGGCCCGAACGGTCGAAGACCCACTCGCTCGGCGTCTGCAGCGGCTCCAGCTGCCTCACATCGAGACGCGCAAGAGCTGCGAGCCGGACCAGCACGTCCATGCGCTGTGGCGGCATCAGCAGCCATCCGACATCGCTCGCCAAGATCACTGCATCGAGCCCGCCTTGCAATGCGAGCTGCTCGATGCTCATCCGGTATCGGGCTGCAACCCGGCCCAGCCAGCCCCCGAGGGGTTCCTCCGGGAACGGTCTGGGCGCCACGGGCCAGGGCCGCACCTCAGCCCTTGACGACGCGGGCCACCTGCTCGAGATGCGCAAGCGTGATCCGCTCCGAGGCGTCCCGGATGGCGAGCTCGGCGGCCTCGTTCAACAGCCGCGACACCTCCCCTGTGAGCCCGGCGCTCGCCGCCAGCATGAACTGCACGACGGGTCGTTGCGTCAGCTCCGAGGGCTTGCGCAGCGGCAGCACCCGCTCGAAGGCTCCCAGCAGCCGCCGGAACTCCTCGCTCTCGCGCCAGCGGGGAATCTCGAAGGGCGTGAACCGGCTGTGCATCTGCACATCCATCTGCAGCGCCAGCGGCGCATCCGCAGTGCCGACCACCACGATGCTGATCCTCAAGTCGTTGGCCAGGTACTTCAGCAGGTTCAGCGCGGCACGCTGCTCGCGATAGCTGCCCGCGAGCAGATGGTGCACTTCGTCGACGATCAGCATGCGAGGCGCGAGGCGCCGCAGCAGGTCCCGCGCCAGCCGCTCCAGCACCGACAAGCTGGCAGCGGTACTGTGCGGAGCGCCGAGTTCGAAGAGCAGTGCCGAGTAGAAGCGATGCTGATCCGGCGTGGCCGGCATCTGCATCGCCACGATTGATCTTCTCTCCACGCCGCGCCGCTCATCGAACGTCGTCGGGTGTCCGCGCAGGAACTTCGTGATGATGAGCGTCTTGCCGATGTTGGAGTCGCCGTGCAGGACCATGCAGGGCATCCTCTGGCGTTCCGGCATCGCGAGCAGCCAGTCGAGTTGCTGCAGCGCCTGGGTGGCTCTGGAGTGATCGATCCAGCGGTCGCGCTGCAGCAATCGAATGCGGATCTCGTCATCGAGGAGTGCCTCGGCCCGCGTTGCGGCATGAAGATGAGTCAGCACGGGCTGTCTCATGGAACTCACCAGACTTCCACCGGGAAAGGATCCACAGGACAGCTGTAATCGACTTCTGAAGCAGGATTGGGCGCCGGCGGCGGTGTCCACGGCCCGGATGCACTCGCCTGCTTGGCAGGCGACTGTCGCCGGCTGCGCTGCGTCCTGGCTCGTGCCGAAGCGACGATCCGGCGCTGCTGCTCGATGGCCTTGAAGATCAGCGCCTCCGAGACGGGCCCGCGCCCGGAGGCTCTCAGGATCCGGCACGCAGCCCGCTGCTCCCACAACGTCACGGGCGGTCGGCGCAGATCGGCGTAGCGGGCCTCGATGTACTGCTTGCCGCTCACCGAGACGAAGATGCGCGAGAGATCCTCGGGGTGGTAACGCACGGTGACCTGGCGGCGCATCGCGTGCCACTCGGCGAATATCGGGTGCTAGTACCGGATGTTGAAGATCGTCAGACCGTCGGCCTGTACCGTGCGACGGGCCATCGGCATAAAGCGAACCAGAAACTGCAGCGCCTCATCGGGGCTCTGGGGCAGCAGCCTCGGAGGCTTGTGCTTTTCAAGGACCTGCCATGTGCTCCCCGGCGTCGCACCCATGAGGCCCCAGGGCTGTTCACTGCTGTCCAGGGTAGTGGGGGCTGAAGGATTCGGCGGGGTCACGCCTTGCTGCGAAGCTCGGACAACGGGTCAAGCAGCGAGGACGAGATGAGCACATTGAGGCAATGCCTGGGGCAGGTGAGCGACCCCAGGCGCGCGCAGGGCAAGCGCTACGACTTGGAGCATGTGCTGCTGTACTGCGTGCTGGCGGTGGTCTCGGGGGCAAGCTCGTACCGCAAGATCCACATCTTCATCGACACGCACTGGCCGCGGCTCAACGAGGTGTTCGGCAGCCGCTGGAAGCGCGCGCCGGCCTACACCGCGGTGCGCAAGATCCTGCAGGGGCTCGATGCGGCGCAGCTCGAAGGCGCCATGCGCAGCCTTGCGACCGAGCAGGTGCAGCAATCCACCCCGGCCTCGGCCCGCTCGCTGGTAGCGATCGACGGCAAGACGCTGCGTGGCAGCCTCGACCGGCTCGAGGACCGGCAAGCCGCACAGGTGCTCAGCGCGCTGGCTGTCAACGAGCGCGTGGTGCTCGGCCATGTGCTCATCGAGGATGCGGATAAGGACTGCGAGATCGCCGCCGCGCAGCGGCTCATCGAGCAACTCGGTCTTGCGGGCGTCGTCTACACGCTCGACGCACTCCATCTCCAAAAAAACACTGGAGAAGGTCCTGACCAGCGGGGCGCAGTTGCTGGTGCAGCTCAAGGCCAACCAGCCCCGGCTGCTGCGCGCCATGCGCGCGCAGGCGCAGCAGCGCTCGCCCGCTGACCACGCCCACAGCCACGACATCGGCCGGCGCAACCGCATCGAGCGCCGTGAGGTGCGGGTCTGGGCGCTGGCCGCGGGCAGCGGCCCCGAGCCCTGGCACGACCACTTCCTCAGCCTCGTGGAGGTGCGCCGCACCACCGAGGTCTTCGACACCGCCCGCCGCCGCTTCGTGGCGCGGCGCGAAACGCCCGCGTACTACCTCAGCACACTCGGCACCGCCGAGGTCGCGGCCTGTGAGTTCGCGCGCCTGGTGCGCGAGCACTGGGCCATCGAGAACCGGCTGCATCATGTGCTCGATGTGACGCTGGCCGAGGACGCCAGCCGCATCCGCCGCAACCCCGACGTCTTCGCTGGCCTGCGCCACCTCGGCCTGAACCTCATGTGCTTCAACGGCGAGCGCAACATCTCCCAGGCCACCTACCGCAACTCCCTCAACCTAGATCGCGTCCTTCGATACGTCGGGGTCTTGGAGCAGTGAACAGCCCTGGCAGCTGAGCGCACCAGTCCATGAACTTGTCGCGCGCCAGAGCCTTGGCTGCCAGCACCCGACCGGCAGCATCGACGGCATGAACCTGAATCACGCGCTTGGCCAGATCCACACCTACCCGCGCGATTTCGCCTCGTGTAATCTCGCTCATGGGGCTTCTCCTTTCCGCTTCAGATTGACGACCCACATCTCAATCTTGGTGCTTCGACACCGACAAAGGACCGGGGAAGTCCCTTCGTATTCGATAAACCGGTTTCCGAGCGCGACGGGGGTTGAGCAGTGCGTCGGCTGACGCAAGAGCGAAGCACGCAGGGGCGAGCGAGGCGGCAACTGCGAGACGGTGAAGAGCGGCAGGCCGGTGATGCGAGCGCTTTGCTGGTCTCGGCAAGCCGGCCAGCGATTCAGAAGGCCGGCACGTTCTGCCTCAACCACGCCAGGCGCTTGACGTTGTAGACGGCGCACTTGATCGCGATGGCGAGTTCATT
>NZ_KZ983973.1:0-354 GCF_003569765.1 Caldimonas tepidiphila
GTTACGACCCGGCGGCGCCGCGGCTGCGGCAGCTGCTGTCGGCGTCCGGCGACGAGGGCACGACGATGGATGCCCCGGGAGCGCCGGACCCCGCGCAGCGCCCGCTGATCGGCGCGCTGCGCCGCGCGCCGCCGCGCTGGAAGCTCGACGCGCGGGGCGTCGCCGTGCTCGACCGCGAGGCCTCGCGGCAGTCCGACCGCTACGGCGCGCTCGAACCGTCGGCGCTGTACCAGTCGCTCAAGCGTCTTTTCAGGCAGGCCGCCCGGCGCGCGGAGGCGCTGGCGACGCAGGCCTCAGGGGCGGGGGAGAAACCGCCGCCGGAGATCGAGGCCGCGGCACTGCAGCGCGCCTCGA
>NZ_KZ983973.1:364-14412 GCF_003569765.1 Caldimonas tepidiphila
GCACGCCGACCTGCGTACCACCTCGATCTACACCCGCGCCGAGGAGCGGCTGATCGTCACGGAGTTGTCAAAGGTGAGGCGACGCGGGTGATGGGTGCGGAGAAGAGAACTCACAACTACGCGGTGTTGCACCATGCAACGCATCCTTGGAGTTTGACCTACTGCTCTAGAGTGGCAGGGCGAGCTGCCGACAGAACTTAGCGGCATTGAGTAGGGTTAGACGACATGAGTACCCTGCCCCGTTCCAGCGCCTGTCCTGCCCTCGAACCTCACACTTCATTTCTTAAACCGCGCGCTGTGAAGGGGCGGAGGAATCGAGACGCGTTGCACCATGCAACACCGCCCCTCCGGCAACAGCTGCTTGTGAACTTGTCCCCGTAGAGACCGAAGAGCCGGTACAGCTCATTCGCCCCACCGCATGATGTCCGACGGAAGAGACGGCCCTTGCTCGAGTAGATTCTTAACCCGGCCGTGCGACCACGGCTGGCCCTTCGAGGTCTCGCTGTGCGTTCAGAAGCTTGCAACTCAGTGGGGGCAACACCACGTCAAGTCGCGATCGGAAGAAGGCTCCCAGACTCTCCAAAGTACACCGGGACATCCTGGTCGGGCCGCAGGAGTGGGTCAGGAAGTAGCAGGACGGTATTGATCAATACCCTGCCCTCAAGGCACACCCCGTGCATGTGGAGCACAGACTTGAAGTAGACGAAGTCCCCTGCCGGGATCCTCACCTGCGGTCTAGCGCGTCCACCTTCCTTGAAGGAGGCCCTCGTCTGATCGAGGGACTCCCAGCATCCCGGCTATTGGGCGTTCGCGAACCCGCTCTCGAGAGAGCGGGGACGGCTACCCGTAGCACTGGACGCATCGAGTGCGTCAGTCACTGACGAGGAAGCCTTCTATGAGGCGTGCAAGGGCAGCGCGCCGGTCCTCGCGCAGTACGCCTGCCTCGATGCGGACGAGCGTCCGTCCCTTTGCATCACTGGTCAGTGACGCCACCTTGTGACCGCTCTTTTGGATCGGGATCGCCGCCGGTGTTGCATGGTGCAACGCCTGCTCACCCGGTTTCGTCAGCGCCTCGAACACTTGGCGGGCGCCCAGGCGCGGCGCCATCGATTTCAGTGCATTCGCTCGCTTTAAGGTGCCTTCAGGATCCTTCTGCACCGCCTCGCCTAGGTCTGCGGCCCAGCCGAACTGGATTTCGAGCGGACTGGGAAAAGCCTCGATGACCGCATCCGGCAGCCGTGCCAGGGCAACGCTACGCGACACCATCGAGACGTCCACGCCTACGCCCTCGGCGAGCTTGCGCAGAGAGGGATACAGCCCTGTGTCCAATGCTTGCCGGTACATGCAGCCCTGCTCCCAGGCGCTCAGATTCTTGCGTGCTCGGTTCTCGCGCTCCATTTGCTGGAAGAGATCCAAGTCCGACGTTTCCTCGACAACGGCGAGGACCGGAAGTCCCAGTTCCAGGCAGGCCCGATGGCGGCGATGTCCGAACACCACCTCGTACTGCGCCTGCATGTCGGGTGTTGCACCATGCAACGCCCCACGCGCCGGCCTCACCTTGATTGGCTGAACGTTGCCCCCTGCCGCCCTGATTTCCTCCTTCAAGGCCTCGAACTCCAGCGTCGCGAACGAGCTCAGGTGGCGGTTCGCCCACTTCGACGGGACGACGAGCGACGCATCGATCATGCGGACCGGATTCGCCCCTTCGAACTCCTTCAGACGATCCTTCAGCTCCTCGACTTCACGGATCGCCGTCGACTGCTGGCTCATGAAATGCAGCATCGAGCCCGGCGCCGTCTTGGGCCGCGCGGCCTCGGACGCTGCTAGGGCAGGCTCCGAGGGCTTCGGGACACCGAGCGGCGCCGAGATCAGCCCGGCCTTCTGAAGCAGCTTCTTGCCCATTTACTTGCCCCCCTTCGAAGTCTTCTTCGCCTTGGCGGCGTTACGCTGAGCTGCGGCATCCGCTTCCTTTCGCCAGACAGACTGGATGGACCGCTCGACATAGCTGACAAAGAGGTCGTACGCATCCCTCGCCCGCTTGAACGTCTTGGCGCTTCCGTCGTAGCGGGACACGTCATATGCAGTGCCGAACTCGGCCGACGTCGTCGCGGTCACCGCGGTCTTCGGGATCTCGACCGGCAGCACCTTCTCTGCATAGGTCGACTGAATCCATTGTCGGACGATGTTGGCAGTGACGTCGGCGGAATCAACGCGCGACATCAGGATGTGGATGAAATCGAATTCCTTGTCGAGACCGCGCTGCGTTAGCAGCTCGTTCGTCAAATCTGAAAACAGCGACCAGAACTGTGCGGCCGAAGCGAAGTCGAGCGCGTTCGGGGGCAGCGGCATCACGATGCCGTTGGAAGCCATAAAGGCGTTGATCGTGGTGTACGACAACGAAGGAGGCGTGTCGATGATGATCACGTCGTACTCCGGCCGGACATCGTCGATGCCATAGTTCAGCACGTTCCAGAACTCAAAGCCCGGCTCCTGGGTCTGCCGTGCCGGCAGGGCGAATTCCGCGCCAAAAAGCACTGGGGCTGCGGCCACCAAGTCGATGCCGTCCCAGTAGGTGGGGCGGATTGCGTAGCGGATAGAAGTCTCCGCGCCCATCGCGAGCGGCAGGATGGTGTCCTGCTCCTCCACCTCCGTATCTGGCAAGGTCCCGAAGAGCGTGGTCAACGAACCCTGGGGATCAGTATCGATCACCAGCACCCGGTGCCCGAGCAAGGTCAATCCCTGCGCCAGCGTCATCGCAGTCGTGGTTTTCCCCACACCGCCCTTGAAGTTGCCGATGCTGATCGTCACGGCTTCCGCACCCTCCGGGCGCAGCCGTTCCTTGTGGTACTCCCGAATCCATACACGTGCTTCCGCCAAGCTGAACTCCCGACGGCTACCTGACTGGTTGAGTCGCCCCGCCGGCAAGTCGCCACGCGTCATGCGATGGGCGATCGATCCCTTCTCCACGCCGAGCAAGGTCGCCAGCTGGCTCAGGTTGATGATCGGCGGGGCCTTGCGCGACGTCGGCGACAGCATTGCCGCACGGATCTGCGACATCATGTCCACCGCGCGTGCGGCCTGATCGGCAATGGCGCCCAGACTGATGGACGCCGGGGCTTTGAGTGTGAGTTGGTCCATGAAATCCTCCGGGCGCGGAGCCTACCACGCACTTTACGAATAGCGGAGGAACTACTTCTTTTCCGTCAACATGTATGACCTTCATGCAACAGCTGGCCTGCTGGAGGCCCTGATCGGTCCCTTGTCCTTCGATTTCTTGTTGTACTTTTTGCCAAAAAGGCTTTCCAGGGATTTAGAAGATTCAATACCTACAATCTCTTTAATACCTTTAAGGTGGAGATTTTCCTTATAGATCAATAACTTAGGATGATTTACGTGAGTGGATACGGGAAGATGCGGAGAACTTTCGGGAAGCAAGGTGAGGGGATACAGGATGCGTCGTGAGGCCGAACGGGAACATGGGTGCAGGGATTCGGGGGATGCCCTGGGAAGGTGGGCGGAGGTCCGCATCGGTCCAGGGATGCGGACAAGTGAGAGTCTTCGGGAAGGGCTTGGGTCTCGCTCCGTTCGAACGTCAGACCAGAAGGCTCAGGGAGCGGCGTGAGCAGAAGCGCCACGCCCTGCGCGTCGCGTGTAGGTTCTCGGGAGTCCCTGTCCCAAGGCTCGGATGAGCCTTGGGTACCCAGCTAGGGAGAGGCAGAGCTGGCACGTGAAGGTTTTCAGGACACGTTGTGTAGGTGCCTGTGTCGCCCGGACTTCAAGCCATGACCAAGTCGACTTTCTCGCGACGTGAGAGTTTTCAGGATGCCTCAGGCTGCTGTCGAACACGGATGAGGCACGTACAGACCTTTACCTGCAGTCGGAGCAGGCATTGGCTGGCGATGATGGGTGACGTGAAGGTTTTCGGGAGGTTGGCGTGGGGGAGGGCGGTTCATCCGGAGACTTGCCGCGCTGCATCATGTGAAGGTTTTCGGGAAGCAGGTGGAAGAGGGGGCGCAAACGTGAACATGAACATTCACCTCATCATGTACATTGCCGCATGCTCGACGATGACCGCTCCCCCCCTCCTAGGAAACGCAGCACAACGCCACGTGCCGCAAGGTCTATGGTGCCGTCGGAAGGAGGCTCGGCGGATCTCCTGCGCAAGCCCGTCAACGCGCTGGCCATCGTCCCGCAAAGCAAGCGCATCACCCCGTTGTTTCGTAAGTCCTACAACGTCATGCTCTACCTCGCGCAGGAGCAGGGGCTAGAGAAGGACATTTTCCGAGCGCCGCTGTCCAACGTGATTCGAGGTCTGGACTTCGATTCCAACGACACCGCGCTGGTCAAGAAGCACCTGCGGGCCATGGCGTCCACCACTGTCGAGTGGCAGTCGCCAACCACCGGGGAGGGGTCCACGTGGGCCGTCAGCGGTCTGATTGGACATGCCGAGATCAAGCGTGAACGCGGCCAGGTATGGCTGGAGTGGTCCTATTCCGTCAAGCTCAAGCAGGAACTGCTGCAGCCGAGCGTGTTCGCGCGGCTGTCGATCGAGATCATCTCGCAGTTGCGCTCGCATGGCGGCATCGCCCTCTACGAGATCTGCTCGCGCTACCGGGACGTCGGACGTACCGCGCGGCAGCCCTGGTCATGGTGGCGTCCCGTGCTAAGCGGCAAGCCGGAAACGGACAAGACGCGAAAGCAGGAATACCGCTTCTTCAAACGAGACGTTCTCAAGTTGGCAATTGCCGAAGTCAATGCGATTACCGACATCACGGTGGAACTGGTCGAGCACAAGGCTGGGCGCTTCATCTCGGAGCTGCAGTTCAAGGTCGCGAAGAAGGCACAGGCGGCACTACCCTTGCGCGCCCCTCCGGCTCCGCTTGACCTGTCGTTGGTGATCCGCGCACAGAAGCTGGGCATCGACGATCTGCACGCGGAGGAACTGCTGCACGAGCACGGCGATGCCGCCTTGCGAGCAGGGCTGGACGCGCTCGAAAAGCGCATTGCCACCGCCTATCCCGAGCCCTTGCGGGACCCGTATCGCTATCTCAGGACCCTGCTGACGGGCGAGGCTAGTCGAGCTCCCAAGAAAGAAACGATCGAGATCGCGAATCAGCCGGCAGCGCCTCGTCAGAACATGGTAATAGAGTCCAAGCGCCATGCCCGTTGGCAGGAGGAGTGGCTGCGCCGACGCCGCGAGAAGGTCATCAGCGATTTGCAGTCCCTGTCGGAAGAGGAGCAGACGCGCATTGCGGCACTGCTCCTTGACGACATGGAGGCGCGCAAAGTCCATCCGTCCATCCGCAAGCGGTTGCAGACGAGCGGCTGGCAGCATCCCATGGTGCTGCATGAGATGGTCCGTTTTTATGCTGCGGCAAGCATCGGTGAGCACTGGGACAAGCCGACGCCGCAGCAACTGCTGGAGGTCGCGGGTCAACTGGGCGACGAGTAGGGCGGGGGAGCTTACCGTCCAAGCTGGGAGTGGCCACGACGACGGTCACTCCAATCGGCTGCATGGTATTCAAGGTATGGAGATGCGAGTGCGCCACACCAAACGCCTAGTAGACGGCTTTCACTGGGTGGGGGCGTCCATCCCTTGCTTACTCCCTTCTCTCTTCAAGTGCCTGTGCACGAATTCCCGACCGATTAGCGTGCTGTGCCGCTGCGCGCTGGCTTCAGTGGCAACTCCACAAGGTCGGGCGCTGCACCACGGATGGCCAGCAGCACAGCGTTGCTGTGGTGCACGAAGTCCACGAAGCTAGGAATCTCCTTGCAGCGCACTCTGACGCCCACGCTCGGATGGGCCTGCGGCCCGTAGCGCTCGGCCAGCAGGCGAGCACCTCATCCCGGGGCCGCACATCCACGACTCCATGACGCCTATCCGAAAGAGGCTGCCTACCTCTTCGAGTCCGATATCGACGAGCGGGGAACCGCAAAATGCCGGATCCAGCCCGTTAACGCCTGCGCTGCAGGAGTGAGCGGAAGATCGTGCCGACGCAGCACGCAGATGGTCGGACTCGGCACTGGCTCCTCCACGGGCACGATAGTCAGGTCCTCCCGATAGGAGTTGCTCACGTACAAGGAGCGGGGCATGGTCGCCACCATGTCAGACATGGCCACGATGCCGGGCAACGCGAGGAAGGACTCGCAGACCATCCCCATGCGCGGCTCTCCCAGCCCTAAGGACTCGAACATCTCCCGGATCATTGCACCGGGTCCACGGGGAGCACTCGTGAAGATCCAGTCGGAGTGCTGCAACTCGCGCAGGCTTGTCGCCTGGGCCAGCGCATGCCCCCGCCGCGCGACGATCACGATGTCGGCCATGTAGAGCGGCTCGGCGACGAAATCGGGCTCGACTTGGTTGAGGTGCACCGGGGTGATCGCGAAGTCGAGCGTCCCTTCACGCAGTGCGGGGGAGACGCCCGGGTAGAGGCCATCGCGGGCTTGGACCTTGATGGATGGGTACTTCTCACGGAACACGCGCAAGGCCCGCGGCAGTCCGCCCAGCGCGACCGCGGGCGAGGTGGCGAACGAAAGGGTTCCCTCCCAGCGTCCGCGCAGCTGCGCGATCTCGTCCTTCGCACGCTGCGCCTCTGCCGTGATGAGACGGGCGTGCCGCAGGAATGCTTCGCCGAAAGCGGTCGGCAGCACGCCCTGCTTGGTGCGGATCAGCAGCGGGGCGTGGAGCTCCTCCTCGAGCTGCTGGATCGCCAGCGTCAGGGCCGGCTGCGAGACGTGCAGCTCCTTCGCGGCCGCCCGGATGCTGCCCGCTTCGACGACGGTCACGAGCGCCTGGAGGGTCTGGAGCTTCACGGGTCTTCGGGTTGTTACCAAGATATTGGTTCTTGATCATAGTCAATAAAAAACGATTTAGTGGCTATGTCCCCGTCTGCCTACCATCGCTTCCAGACCTCTAAACCGACGGAGACATCCCCATGAAAGACGCCACCCGCCGTCTGCTCCTGCGTTCCCTGCTGCTCGCCGCTCCGGCCCTCGGCCTCGCTTCCCCCGCGCTGGCCGGCGGCACCTACCCCGCCAAGCCCATCGAGGTGATCGTGCCGTGGCCGGCCGGCACCTCGGCCGACGTCGGGATGCGCACGCTGGCCCAGGCGATGTCCAAGCGCCTGGGCGTGCCGATGCAGGTCATCAACAAGCCGGGCGGTCAGGCGGTGATCGGCACCGCCGAGTTCGTCAAGGCCCGCCCCGACGGCTACACGCTCGGCTCGGTGAACATCGGCCCGGCGGTCTCGCAGGTCGTCGCCGGCAACGCGCCCTACGGCTTCGACGACATGACGCCGATCGGCATCTACAGCGTGCTGCCCTTCGTCGTCGCGACGAAGGCCGACGCACCCTACAAGACGATGAAGGAGGTCGCCGCGCACGCCGCCGGCGGCAAGCCGGTCATCCTCGGCAACTTCGGCCCGGGCGCGGTGCCGACGCAGACGGTGGTGCGGCTGTCGGGCACGGACGGCTGGAAGCCCAAGCTGGTGAGCTTCCCCTCGCCCGGCTACACGCAGCTGCGTGCCGGCGACGCCGACCTGATCACGGTCGAGTCGATCAACATCGTCGGCCAAGTCAAGGCCGGGCAGGCCCGGGTGCTCGCGACGATGGCGCCGCAGCGCCTGCCGGCCTTCCCCGACGTGCCGACCGTCAAGGAGCTGGGCTACGGCTTCGACGTGTTGATCTGGACCGGCCTGTTCGCGCCGAAGGGCACGCCGCCCGAGATCGTGCAGAAGCTCAGCGCGGTGTTGCGCGAGTCGCTCAACGACCCGGTCGTCAAGGACTACGCGGAGAAGTCCGGCACGCTCTTCCCCTACCTGGACCCGCAGCAGACCGTCGCGCGCATCCGCGAGGACGAGGCCTGGCTGCGTCCGGTGATGGATTCGCTCGGCCTGATCAAGAAGTGAGGCCGCCCGTGTCTCGCGCTGTCGCTCGCGGCCTGTGTGCCGGTTTTCTCGGGGTCTCGCTCGTGCTCGGCCTGCGCCTAGACCGCTGGATCTCCGGCAGCGAGAGCGGGCTGGCTTGGTACGAGTCGGCGCGGCTGTTCCCGCTGCTGGCGATCACGCTCGTCGCGCTGGGTGCGCTGGCGCAGCTGCTGAGGCTGCGCGGCGCGGCGAGGGCCGCGGGCGGGGACGACGAGGCCGACGCCGAGGTGGACGCCCGCGGCAGCCGCGGCCCGCTGGTGGCCGCCGGCGTCGCCGGCCTCGTCGCGATGGCGCTGCTGACCGGCTGGATCGGCTTCGTGCCCTCGGTCGTCGTGGTCGCCGGGTTGCTGGCGCACGCCGCCGGGCTCGGCGCCCGCCGCGCGCTGGTGTTCGCGCTCGTGCTCGCGACGCTGCTCCACCTCGTCTTCGTGCTGGGCTTCGACGTCTGGTTTCCCGCGCCCCGCGTGCTCGAACTCATCGGATGAATCATGTTCGACCCCCTGATCGGATTCGGCGCGCTCGCGAGCCTGCCGGTGATGCTGGCCCTGCTCGCGGGCAGCGTGCTCGGCATCGTGATCGGCATCCTGCCCGGCATCGGGCCGGGCGTGGCGATCGCGATGCTGCTGCCGATGACCTACGGCCTGCCGCCGCTGGCCGGCCTGGGCCTGCTGCTGGGCATCTACGTCGGCGCCTACTACGGCGGCGCCGTGACCTCCATCCTGATCAAGACGCCGGGCGAGGCCTCGTCGATCATGACGATGTTCGACGGCCACCCGATGGCGCAGCGCGGCGAGGCCGAGCGTGCGCTGTCGCTGGCCTTCGCGTCGGCGCTGATCGGCGGCGTGTTCAGCGCGCTGGTGCTCGGCTTGGTCGCCGGCCCGGTGTCGGGCTTCACCAGCCGCTTCGGCGCGGCCGAGCGCTGCCTGGCGGCGCTGCTGGCGCTGATCTTCATCGCCCGGGCCTACCAGAAGCAGTTCGCCGCGGCGGCGATGATGATCGGCGTGGGCCTGCTGGTCGGCACGGTCGGCATCGACTCGATGTCGAACGAGTACCGCTTCACCTTCGGACTGACAGAGCTGCAGAGCGGCCTGCCGCTGGTGCCGATCGTGATCGGGCTGTTCGGCGTCGCGCAGGCGCTGGTGCTGATCTCCAAGCGGCCGGACGCCGCGGTCGCCCTACCCGAGGCGCCGCTCGGCCGTCCGCGCCTGGCGCATTTCCTCGAACCCTTCCGCTACCCCCGTACGCTGTTGCGCTCGCTGCTGATCGGCACCGGCATCGGCGTGCTGCCCGGCATCGGCTCGGCGCTGTCGACGACGCTCGCCTACTTCGCCGCGAAGCGCCAGTCGGCCGACCCGCAGTCCTTCGGCCAGGGCAATCCGGAGGGCATCGTCGCGGCCGAGACCGCCAACAACGCCAACAGCGGAGGCGCGATGCTGACCGTGCTGGCGCTGGGCATCCCGGGCGACGCGATCACCGCGATCATGATGGGCGTCTTCATCGTGCACGGCATCGTCCCCGGGCCGACGCTGTTCGCGGACGAGCCCCACCTCGCCTACGGCATCTTCGCGGCGCTGATCGCGATCAACGTCGTGATCCTCGTGTGCCTGCTCTTCCTCGCGAAGCCCTTCGCGCGGCTTAGCCAAGTCGACCCGCGCTGGCTCGGTTGCGCCATCCTGATGCTGTGCTTCGTCGGCGGCTACTCGAGCGCGAACTCGATGTACGGCGTGTGGATCGCGCTGGCCGCCGGCGTGCTGGGCTGGGCCTGCGCGGTGGCGCAGATCCCGGTGGTACCGCTCGTGCTCGGGCTGGTGCTCGGGGACGTGCTGGAGTCCTCGCTGCGGCAGACGCTGTCGGTCAGCGAGGGCGCCTGGTCGATCTTCGTGACGCGCCCCATCGCCGCGGTGCTGCTCGCCTGCTGCGTGCTCGCGCTGCTACAGCCCCTGTGGGCCCGGCTGCGGCCGGCGGCGCCCGAGGAGCGGCTGGCATGAGCCGGCCGCCGCTCTTCCCCGGGGACACCTGCGCCGGCTTCGCCTAGGGCCGGGCGTCCCTCTCAAAGAAAAAAGCATCCGGACGGGTTTCCAGGCGGGCCGCAGGGCCGCGCCTCGGGGCGGATCGCGCCCGCGAAGCCTGCAGGAACCTGTGTGTTCGAGTTTCCCCTTGGAGGATTGACATGTTTCTTCGCAATTGCTGGTACGTCGCGGCCTGGGACATCGAGGTGCCGCGGGAGGGCTTCCTGGCGCGCACGCTGCTGGGCGAGCCGGTGGTCTTCTACCGCGACACGAAGGGCCGCGCGGTCGCGCTCGAGAACCGCTGCTGCCACCGCGCCGCACCGCTGTCCATCGGCCGCCACGAGGGCGACTGCGTGCGCTGCATGTACCACGGCATGAAGTTCGACGCGAGCGGCGCCTGCGTCGAGATCCCCGGCCAGGCGGTCGTCCCGCCCAACACCTGCGTGCGCAGCTACCCGGTGGTCGAGCGCGACCGCTTCGTGTGGATCTGGATGGGCGATCCGGCGCGCGCCGATGCCTCGGACATCGACGACTTCTTCTGGCACGACTCGCCCGAGTGGCGCATGAAGCCGGGCTACATCCACTACCAGGCCAACTACAAGCTGATCGTCGACAACCTGCTCGACTTCACGCACCTGGCCTGGGTGCACCCGACCACGCTCGGCACCGCGAGTGCCGCGGAGCTGCGGCCGACCATCGAGCGCAGCACCGAGGGGCGCGGCCGGCTGAGCATCACGCGCTGGTACCTCGACGACGAGATGCCCGCGCTGCACCGCAGGGTCGCCCGCTTCAGCGGCAAGGTCGACCGCTGGCAGGTCTACCAGTGGACGCCGCCGGCCACGCTGCGCATGGACGCCGGCTCGGCGCCGATCGGCACCGGCGCGCCCGAGGGACGGCGTGTGCCCGAGGCGCTGCAGTTCCGCCACACCTCGGTGCAGACGCCCGAGACCGAGACCACCAGCCACTACTGGTTCTGCCAGGCGCGCAACTTCGAGCTCGACAACGACGCGCTGACCGAGCAGATCTACGACGACGTGGTGGTCGCGTTCGAGGAAGACCGCCGCATGATTGAGGCGCAGCAGAAGATCGTCTCGCAGACGCCCGGCCGCCCGATGCTACCGATCGCGGCCGACGCCGGCCTGAACCAGGCGCGCTGGCTGATCGACCGCCTGGCCCGCCAGGAGGCCGCAGCCCTGGGCACGGAGGGCCGGTCATGAGCACGCTGCTCGATGTCGTGGTGCGCGACATGCGTGCTCAGGCCCGGGACATCGTCTCGATCGAACTCGCTCCGGCGGTCGCCGGCACGGTGTTGCCCAGCGCCGAGGCCGGCGCACATATCGACCTGCACCTGCCGAGCGGTCTGGTCCGGCAGTACTCGCTGACCCGGCCGGAGGCCCGCCCCGCGACCTACACCGTCGCGGTGGGCCGCGACGCGAACAGCCGCGGCGGCTCGCGCTGGATCCACGAGCAGCTGCGCGTCGGCACCCGGCTGCGCATCGGCGCACCGCGCAACAACTTCGCGCTCGATCCCGCCCACCGCCGCGTGCTGCTGCTGGCCGGCGGCATCGGCATCACGCCGATCTACGCGATGGCGCAGACCTGCGATGCCGAGGCGCGGGACTGGCAGCTCCACGCCTGCGCCCGCTCGGCCGCCCGGCTGCCCTACCAGGAGGAGCTACGGGCACTGGCGGGCGACCGGATGACGCTGCATTTCGACGACGTGCAGGGCCGTCCCTGCGACTTCCGCGCGCTGCTGGGGCGGCAGCGCTGGGACGCGCTGTACGCCTGCGGGCCGGCGCCGATGCTCGCCGCGGTGCGCGAGGCAGCGGCCCACTGGCCGGCGGAGGCTGTGCGCTTCGAACTGTTCCAAGCCCCGGAGACACCCCAAGCGACCCGACGCGCCTTCGAGTTGGTGCTCGCGCGCGCCGAGACCACGACAACAGTCTCGCAGGACGAGAGCGTACTCGACGCACTGGAGCGCCTGGGGATCGAGCATCCCTGCGCCTGCCGGGAGGGGATCTGCGGCTCCTGCGAGGCGACGCTGCTGGAGGGCCAGGCGGAGCACTGCGACATGGTGCTGTCGCCGGCCGAGCGGGCCGCCAATCGGCGGTTCATGGTGTGTGTATCGCGTTGCGCCGGCGACCGCCTGGTGCTCGATCTTTGAAGGAAGGAATCCAGATGATGCTCGACAACAAGGTGGCCGTCGTGACTGGCGGCGCGTCCGGCTTCGGGGCGGCCGTTGCCCGCACGCTCGCCCGCCGCGGCGCGGCGGTGATGATCGCGGACCTCAACGGCGAGGGCGCCGACCGCGTGGCCTGGGAGATCCGGGAGCAGGGCGGCCGGGCCGCGGGACGGGCCTGCGACGTGACCTCCGAGGCGCAGTTCGCCGCGGTGTTCGAGGCCACGCTGCAGGACTTCGGCCGCCTCGACGTGATGGTCAACAACGCCGGGACCACGCACCGCAACAAGCCGGCGCTGGAGGTGAGCGAAGAGGAGTTCGACCGCGTGATGCGCGTCAACCTCAAGAGCATCTTCTGGTCCTCGCGTGTGGTGCTGCCCTACTTCCGCCGCCAGGGCGGCGGCTGCATGATCAACGTCGCGTCGACCACCGGCGTGCGACCCGGCCCCGGCCTGACCTGGTACAGCGCCAGCAAGGCCGCGATGATCAACCTGACGCGCGGCCTGGCGCTGGAGTTCGCGAAGGACGGCGTGCGCATCAACGCGGTCAACCCGATGATCGGCGAGACGCCGATGATGGCCGACTTCATGGGCATGGCCGACACGCCCGAGAACCGCCAGAAGTTCCTCGCCCGCATCCCGCTCGGCCGCTTCACCCGGCCCGACGACGTGGCCGGCGCGGTGGCCTTCCTCGCCTCCGACGACGCGAGCTTCCTGACGGGGGTCTGCCTCGACGTCGACGGGGGGCGCAACATATGAGCCGCCCGGACTACCGCTGCCCGCCGCAGCTGATCGGCGGCCGCTGGCGCGCCCCCGCGGGCCGCGCGCGCCGCGCGGTGATCGACCCGGCGACGCGCGAGGTGCTCGACGAGCTGCTGCTGGCCGATGCCGCCGACGTCGCGGAGGCGATCGCGGCGAGCGAGCGCGGCTTCGAGGCCTGGCGCCGCGTGCCGGCCCACGAGCGCTGCGCCCGGCTGGAGCGGGGCGTGGCGCGCATGCGCGAGCGCCTGGAGTCGATCGCGACCCTGCTGACGCTGGAAGAGGGCAAGCCGCTGGCGGAGGCGCGCGCCGAGTGCGCGATGGCCGCCGACCTGATCAAGTGGTACGCGGAGGAGGCGCGCCGCGTCCACGGCCGGATCCTTCCGGCGCGCGCGCCGGGCACCAGCATGCAGGTGCTCAAGCAGCCGGTCGGGCCGGTGGCGGCCTTCTCGCCCTGGAACTTCCCGCTGGTGCTGTCGGCCCGCAAGCTCGGCGGCGCGCTGGCCGCCGGCTGCTCGATCGTCCTAAAGGCGCCCGAGGAGACGCCGGCGGCGGTGGCCGCGATGGTCGAGTGCCTCGCCGAGGAGCTGCCTGAGGGCGCGCTGCAGTTGCTCTACGGCAACCCGGCCGAGATATCGCAGCAGCTGATCGCCTCGCCCGCGATCCGCAAGATCAGCTTCACCGGCTCGGTGCCGGTGGGGCGGCAGCTCGCCGAGCAGTCGGGCCGGCACCTGAAACGCATCACGCTGGAGCTGGGCGGCCATGCGCCGGTGCTGCTCTGCGCCGACGCGGACCTGGACCGCGCGGTGCCGCTGCTGGTCGCGCAGAAGTTCCGCAACGCGGGGCAGGCCTGCCTGGCGCCGACGCGCTTCTATGTGCAGCGCCGGCTCTACGGCGCCTTCCTGGACGCCTTCGCGGCGGCCGCGACGGGGCTGAAGCTCGGTGCCGGCCTGCAGCCCGGCACGCAGATGGGGCCGGTTGCCAACGGGCGCCGGCAGGAGGCGGTGCAGTCGCTGGTGTCCCGCACCGTCGCGGCGGGTGCACGGCAGCTCACCGGTTTCGACGCGGACGACGGCGGCTGCTTCGTCGCGCCGACGCTGCTGGCCGACGTCCCCCCGGACGCGCCGGCCATGCAGGAGGAGCCCTTCGGGCCGCTGGCCTGCGCGGTGCCCTTCGA
>NZ_QXMG01000101.1 GCF_003569765.1 Caldimonas tepidiphila
CAGGCTATTACACCCAAACCCCCGGTCGCCATTTGGCGGTCGGGGGTTTTGCTTTTGGGACCTCGCCTTCCTTCGCTATCTCGCCTGTGCACGGTGAACACGGACTTTGCGGGACCGTGAAGAGAAAACGCCGCCCGCGGATGCGGGCGGCGCATGCAAGAGCGGCCCGACGCAGCGGGCCGCCCGGCCTCACTTGGTGGTGTTGTACTTGGCGAGCAGGTCGCGCGCGTCCTGCAGCATCTGCTTGCCCGGCAGGCCCAGCTTGTTCATGTTGTCCACGTACTCGTCCTGCAGGTCGGCGGTGGCCTTGGTCCATCGATCCACCTCGGCGGTGGGCAGGGTGTGGAACTGGTTGCCGCGCGCCTCGGCGAGCTTGCGTGCCGGCGGCTTGGCCTCGTCCCAGGCGCGGCCGGCCATCGCCGACAGGCCTGCGCCGCTGTTGCGGTCGATCACCGCCTTCAGGTCCGGCGGCAGGCTGTCGTACTTGGCCTTGTTCATCGCCATGATGAACACGTTCGCGTAGAGGGCGGGGCGGTCCTGCGGGGTCTCGATGTGGTACTTGACCATCTCGTGCAGCTTCAGCGGCGGCATCGCCTCCCAGGCCAGCAGGAAGCCGTCGACCACGCCCTTGCCGACCGCCTCGGGCAGCGTCGGCAGCGGCATGCCGACCGGCGTCGCGCCGAGCTTGGTCAGCATCTTGGTGGTGAAGCGGGTCGGGGCGCGCAACTTCATGCCACGCAGGTCCTCCATCTTCTGCACCGGCTTGTTGCGCGTGTGCAGGTAGCCCTCCTCGTGCACGTTGATGAGCAGCGGCTTGACCATGCCGAACTCCTTCTGGCCGTACTTCGCGTAGAAGTCCCAGGCCGCCTTCGACGCATCCTCGCCCTTGTTGGTCATGAAGGGCAGTTCGAAGGCCTCGATGATCGGGAAGCGGCCCGGGGTGTAGCCCGGCAGCGTGTAGACGATGTCGGCGACGCCGTCCTTGGCCTGGTCGAACAGCTGCGCCGGCGTGCCGCCGAGCGACAGCGAGGGATAGATCTGGCACTTCATCCGGTTGTTGGACTCGGCCGCGATCTTCTCGCACCAGGGGTTGATGATCTTCGTCGGCGCATTGGCGGTCGGCACCCACATGTGGTGGACCTTCAGCGTCACTTCCTGGGCCGCGGCCGCGACCGCGGTGGTGGCGAGTGCGGCCAGCAGGCCGAGCTTGAGGCGGGATTTCATGCTTGTCTCCTTCGTGGGTCTTGGGTCATGCGATGGGAATTTCGCCTTACCTGGCATCGGGCACGCGCCTCGTCTGCAGGAAGGCCTCGAGCGTCTCGCCCCGCATGGCGGCATAGACCTCGAGATTGGACTTGCGGGCCACGCGCACGAACTTCTCCAGCACGAAGAAATTGACGCCGTGGCGGATGAGGCCGATCCAGTCCTGCTCGCGCACGAGCCTGCGCTCGTGCTCGCTCAGCCCGGCCTGCTCGAAGGCCCGCTCGGGATCGGCCAGGTAGAGCTCGCGGTTCTCGGCGCGCGCCAGTCCCCAGAAGAAGCGGTTGATGCGCAGGGTCCGGATGCTGGTGCGCAGGTCGAAGGGATAGGTCCCCTCGATGCTTTCGATGCCTTCGAGCTGGGGGTTCATGCCGCGCTCCTTGCGCCGGCGGTACCCGCGCCCGCCAGGTCCTCGTAGAGCACCACCGTCATCGCCGTGGTGGTCGCGAGGTAGTAGTTCTGGTGCAGCTTGCGGATGTCGTCGCCGAGCGCGCCGCGCATCGCGAGCCACATGATCACCTCGGCCCCTTCCGCGCCGCCGAGCCGCACGTAGTCGGCATGCCGGAGCTCGGTGAGGCGGCGCGGATCGTGCTCGAGAAGCTCGAGGAACTGCAGGTCCCACTCGGTGTTGTTGAAACCAGTGCGCTCGCCGTGGATCTGGTGCGACAGGCCTCCGGTGCCGACCACCACGACCCGCAGGTCCTCGGGATAGGACTCGACCGCGCGCCGCACTGCCTGGCCCAGCTTGTAGCAGCGCAGCGCCGTGGGCATCGGGTACTGCAGCACGTTGACCTGGATCGGCACCACCGCGCCGGGCCAGTCGGGCTGGTGCGGCCACAGCAGCGGCAGCGGGGAGTGGCAGCCGTGGTCCAGGGGCTTGTCCTGGAACACCGCCATGTCGAATTCCTCGTTGACCAGCGACTCCGTGATGTGCACCGCCAGCTCCGGATGGCCCTTGATCGGCGGCAGCGGCCGTTTCCCGCCGCCCTCGTCCGCGGTGTCGAAGGACGGGCTGACGCCGATCGCGAAGGTGGGATAGAGGTCGAAGAAGAAGCTGTTGGCGTGGTCGTTGTAGAAGAACACCAGCACGTCGGGCCGCGTCTGCTCCAGCCAGCGCGCGACCGGGCGGTAGCCCTCGAAGAGCGGCGCCCAGGCCGGTTCGTTCTGGCGGCCCTTGTCGTAGGTCAGGCCGATGGTCGGGACATGCGAGGTGCCGATGCCGCCGATGATGCTTGCCACAGGGTGGTCCTTTCCGTTCAGTGCCGTTCTCAGGCCTCGAGGTGGAGCACGAAGCGCGCTTCGCGCCGCGCGATGCGCCATCCTTCAGCGGTGAGCACGAAGCGGTCGTCGAACTCGCCGACCATGCGGCGCGGGTGCGCGGGGCGGCCCTGCGCGCCCGGCTCGGCGTCGGCCGAGCCGCTCCACAGCAGCACGTAGCTCGCGGCGCGCGCCTCGGTGTCCGACTCGAGCGTGACGAGCGTGTTGGTCACGAGATGCCGGGTGATGCGGTCCGCGGGCCGCTGCCGGTAGGCGGCCAGGATCGCCTCGCGGCCGCGCAGCGGCTGCGCGTTGGGGCGCGTGAGCACGCCGTCCTCGGCGAAGAGGGCGGCGAACTGCTCGGGCCGGTTGGCGTCCACGTGCAGCGCGGCCTGCAGCACCAGCTCGCGGCAGGCCTCGCGCGCAAGCATCCGTTCCAGCTCGTCCATAGCGGCGCCTTCCTTCATTTCCAGTCCCGCAGCCAGGCGGCGAGGGCCAGCGACACCGCCTCGGGCTGCTCCATCGGCGCCATGTGGCCCGAGTCCTCGACGACCACCAGTCGCGCGTCCGGCCGCATCTGCTGCATCTGCTCGTGGCGCGACAGCGGGCTCCAGGCGTCCTGGCGGCCGCACACCAGCAGCGTCGGGCAGCGGGCCGCGCGGAACACCTCGCGCGCATCCGGGCGCCCAAGCAGCGCGTTGATCTGCGCCGCGAAGACGCGGGGCGTGCTGCGCTCGATCATGGCGAGGATGTCCTCGAAGAGCGGCGAGTCGAGCCGCGAGGGGTGGACCATGCCGCGCGCCCATTCCCGGCCCATCGCCCGCATGCCGGCCTGCTGCGCGGTGTGCAGCAGCGCGAAGCGCTTCGCGCGCTCGGCCTCCCCCGCCTCGCCCGCGGCGATCGGCTCGAGACCGGTGTCGAGCAGGGCGATCTGCTCGATGCGCCCCGGCGCCATCCGCATCATCTCGAGCGCCACCCGCCCGCCCATCGAATGCCCGGCCAGCGAGAGCGGCCCGTGCGGGAGCGCGGCCAGCACGTCCTGCGCCATCCCGCGGATCGAGTCCTGCTCGCCGTAGGACGGCACCACGCAGTCCGCGAACTCCGACAGCGCCTGCCGCTGACCGGCCCAGACGGCCTCGTCGCACAGCAGGCCCGGCAGCAAGACGACGGTCGAACGGCTCACGGGCTGGGTCCTTTCTCGAGCCCTCTCGGCTCCTTGCGTTGTCCGGTGCGGCGGCCGCGCCGCGTGTCCGCGGCCCGGGCGCCTCGCGGAGCGTTCCGCATCAAGCGCGGGAACGATCCGTCATGACTTCGCAGCATGGCGCGCGGCGGCCCGGAGGGCCAATGCCGAAGGGTGGCGCGGCGATGCGTTCTTCCTATACCCCGACCGGTGCAGGGACGGCGGCGACGCGCGCGGGCCGGTGCGGCGGCGCCGGCGTGCAACGACAATCGGTCGCGACCATGCCGACCCTTGCCGATCCCCCCCTCGCAGAAGCCCGGGCGCTGCCGCCCCTCGTCGAGCGCCTGCGCGCGCTGCGCTGCCTTGTCGCGGTCGAGCGCCACGGCAGCGCCGCGCGGGCCGCCGAGGCGATCCACCTGTCGCAACCCGCGGTCACCCGCGCGATCCTCGAGCTCGAGAGGCTGCACGACGTGAGGCTCTTCGAGCGCGCGGCCAAGGGCATGATGCCCACCGTGCTCGGCTCCCGGCTCGCGCGGCGCGCCGACGTGCTGCTGCTGCACCTGGCACGCGGTGCCTCCGAGGCCTTCGCCGCGGCGCCACCGCTGCCCGGCGCACCGCCCGCCCCCGGGCGCTTCGCCGCTGCCGTCTCCGCCGCGGCGTTGAAGGCGCTGCTCGCCGTCGCGGTCGCCGGCAGCGAGGCGCGCGCCGCGCAGGCCCTCGGCGTGAGCCAGCCCTCGGTCCACGGCGCGCTGCGCGAGCTCGAGCGGCAGCTCGGCCTCACGCTCTTCCACAAGTCGGCGCGCGGCACGCGGCTGACCTTCGCCGGCGAGGCGCTGCTGCGCCGCGTGAAGCTGGCCTGCGCGGAGGCGCGGGCGATGGAGGGCGACATCGCCGCCTGGCGCGGCGAGATCCGCGGCCGCATCGTCATCGGCGCGCTCCCGCTGTCGGTCTCGATCTTCCTGCCGCGCGCCGTCGACGCACTGCGCCGGCGCCACCCGGAGGTCGAGATCCTGATCACCGACGGCACCTACGAGAGCCTGATGCAGAAGCTGCTGGAGGCGGACGTCGACATCATCCTCGGCGCGCTGAGGACCGGCGCGGTCAGCGCGGAGGTGAGGCAGGAGGTGCTGTTCGAGGACGAGCTCGCGGTGGTGGCGCGCGTCGGCCATCCCTGCCTCTCGGCGCCGTCGCCGGATCTGGGCGAGCTGCTGCGCTGGGAGTGGGTCGTGCCGCTGGCGGGAACGCCCGCGAGCGTGGCGCTGCACCGCGCCTTCGCGTCGCGGGGCCTGCCGCCACCGGCCGGGTGCCTGCAGGCGAACAGCCCCTCGCTGACACGGGAGCTGGTGCTCCAGACCGACCGGCTGGCCCTGAGCTCCCGCGGGCAGCTGGGCGAGGCGCAGGGCGCCGGGGCAGGCGGGCTGTGCATCGTCCCGGTGGCGCTGCCCGGCACCGTGCGGCCGATCGGCGCCGTCATCCGCAGCCTCGGCGAGCCCTCGCCCGACCTGCAGGCCTTCCTGGCCGAGCTGCGCGCGGCGGTGCCCGCCGGCCCGGCCTGAGCGGCCGCTTGGCAGCGCGCGTGCCCGGCGCGTTCCCCGTCCCGGGGATTGCCCTCCGCCCCGCGCCGGTCGAGAGTGGAGGTGCGGGACGGCGGCGTGCGGAGCGCGCGCCGCCCCCGTGCCAACAGGAGATGTCGATGCCTGAGCTGAACGCCTGCCCCGCCTGCAATGACAGCGAGATGTGGGAACCGACGGAGCATGCCGGGAACTTCTGCGAGACCTGGCGCTGCATCCAGTGCAAGAAGCCGGTCCCGGACGGCGAGGAGCTGGAGGCCAAGCGCTGGCAGGTCTACTACTCGGCGGTCGCCGGAAGCGTGCCATCGGCGCTGCGCGGACTCGACCTGCGGCCCTGAGCTCCCGGGGGCCGGCCGCGCCCGGGCGGCACGTCAGCGCATGCCGAACAGGCTCGACATCACGCGCAGCGCCTTCTCGTCCCGCTGCAGCCGCAGGCCCTCCTGCAGCAGCCGCGTGCAGTCGGCGGCCGGCAGCGGGCGGCTAAAGTGGTAGCCCTGCATCTCGTCGCAGTGGTTCAGCGTCAGGAAGGTCAGCTGCTTCTCCGTCTCCACGCCCTCGGCCACGACGCGCAGGTTCAGCCGGTGCGCCATCGCCAGGATGGCCTGCACCACCGCCAGCGCCTCCTCGTCCTCGGTGATGTCGGCGACGAAGGAGCGGTCGATCTTGAGCTTGTCGACCGGCAGCTTCTTCAGGTAGCTCAGGCTCGAGAAGCCGGTGCCGAAGTCGTCGATGCTCAGCGTGATGCCCAGCGCCCGCAGCTCGTGCATCAGCTGCGCAGTGCGCTGCGGGCAGTCCATCGAGACCGACTCGGTCAGCTCCAGCTCGATCATCGCGGGCTCGATCCCCTGCTCCGCGATCGCCCCGCGCACCACGGCCACGATGTCGCTGTCGAGCAGTTGCCGCGCCGAGAGGTTGACCGCCACCGGGACCGGGCGGATGCTCGCGGCCTGCCAGGCGCGCACCTGCGCGCAGGCGGTGCGCAGCACCCATTCGCCCAGCGGCAGGATCAGGCCGGTGCGCTCGGCCATGGGAACGAACTCCGCCGGGGAGATCATGCCGCGCTCGGGATGCTGCCAGCGCACCAGCGCCTCCACGCCGACCACCTCGCCGCTGACGAGGTCGACCTTGGGCTGGTAGTGCAGCAGCAGCTCCTCGCCCCGCTGCAGCGCGCGGGCGAGGCCGGGCGCCAGGGGCTCGGCGGCGCCGGCCTCCTGCGCTGCCTGCGGGATCCCGCCGGAGCAGGAAAGCCCGCACGCGGGACCGCAGGCGAGGGCCGCAGCCAGCACGGCGAAGCGCTCGAGCAACCCGTCCGGTCGCGTCGCGGTGTCGCGCGGCACGGTGTCCAGCGCGCACAGCGTGCCGATGCGCCGCCCGTCGGCCGTGCGTATCGGCGCCTCGGCATGGAAGCGCGCCGCCGGCGCGTCCACGGCGAGGGCGCCGGGCGCGAGTGGGGTCTGCGCCGCCGTGTCGGGGACGAGCACGCCGCGATCGTCCAGCAGCGCCGGGTCCGCGACCCGCGCACCGCGTGCGACGCCGCACGCGTCGAAGCCGTGCCCGTGGCCGGCGCGCGGCACGCCGGCCTCGTCGGGCAGCAGGATTAGGACCGACCGCGTGCCGAGCGCGCGGGCGGCGACGCAGGCGAGCGTGTCCAGCACATGCTCGGACCCCGCCGTGGCCGGGGTGGATGCGGCGGGACGAGGGTCCCCTGCGTCACGATTCATCGGGGCTCGCTGCCGGGGTCGAGGAGATAGGCCCTGATCGCCTCGACGGTCTCCTCGGGTGCGCTCAGGTTGGGGCAGTGGCCGGTGGCGCGCAACTTCCTGAGCGTGCTGCCGGGCAGGTGCGCGTGCATGTAGTCCCCCACCGGTTCCGGCGCGATCGGGTCGTCCGTGCACTGCAGGATCAGCGAGGGCCGGCGCAGCCGCGGCAGGTCGCCGCGGTTGTCCGAGAGGAAGGTCAGGCGCGCGAGCCGCTTGGCGAAGGCCGGGTCGAAGTTGCAGAAGCCGGTCGTCAGCTCCGCGCCGAGCTCGGGCCGGTCCAGGTTGCCCATGATGGCCGGCGCCATCATCCGCGACCAGGCCAGGTAGTTGGCGTCGAGTTGCTCGAGCATCGCCAGGATGTCCTGCCGCTCGAAGCCGCCGTGGTAGCCGGGCTCGTTGAGGTAGCAGGGCGACGGGCCGATGAGCACCAGCCTCGAGAAGCAGTCGGGCCGGCGGATCGCGGCGAGCACGCCGATCATGGCCGACACCGAGTGGCCGACGTACACGACGTCCCGCAGGCCGGCCGCATCGCAGATGGCGATGAGGTCGTCGGCGTAGCGCTCCAGGCTGACGTACCCGGCCAGCTCCGAGCGCTCGGCCCGCGCCCGGCCGGCACCGACCTGGTCGAAGACCACGATGCGGTACTCGTGCGCGAAGGCGGGCGCCACCAGGCGCCACATGTTCTGGTCACCGCCGAAGCCATGCGCGAAGAGCATGGTCTTGCCGGCGCTGCCGTGCATTCTCACGTTGTTGCGGGCGATTGCTGTCATGTTCAATGCAAGGGGCCGACTCTCGTGCGGCATCGGTCCCGGAAGCTCTTCTGGCCGGTGCGCCGCGGGACGGCCGCTCGTCCTTTGTCATCGGCAGCTGCCCGGAGATCTGAACGAGGATTTCCTCGGGCGGCTGTGCAATCCTGCGCACCGGATCCGGCGGAAGGTGCGCGGGCGGCGGGCGAGGCCGGCGCCGGGGACCCGGGGATGTCTAGCCCGCCCCGCCCGCGAGCCGCTCGGCCTCGCGCGCCGCCAGCTCGCTGCCGATCAGGTCGCGCAGCGCTTCCAGCGTCGCCCGCTCGATGTGGTCGAGCCGCCGGGGCCGGGTGTCCAGCACGCACAGCGTGCCCACCTTGTGGCCGCTGGGGGACTTCAGCGGCGCGCCGGCATAGAAGCGGATGTGCGCTTCGCCGGTCACCAGGGGATTGTCGGCAAAGCGCTCGTCCTCGCTCGCGTCCTCGATCACGAGCAGCTCCTCGCCCAGGATCGTGTGGGCGCAGAAGGAGATGTCGCGCGGCGTCTCGGCGAGGGACACCCCGACGCGGGACTTGAACCACTGGCGCCCTTCGTCCAGCAGCGAGATCAGCGCGATCGGCATGTCGAGCTCGTGCGCCGCGAACTCGACCAGCCGGTCGAAGCGCTCCTCCGGCGGCGTGTCGAGGAGCATGATCCGGTGCAGCGCCGCGAGGCGTTCGGTTTCGTCGTCGGGAATCGGTGCGGGCAGCATCGTCGGCGGGCGGGATGGGAAACTCAGGGCCGGTCGCAGGCGGCCGCGGGGCTCGCCGGGGGCTGCGGGAGCGGGGCGGGCGGCAGGGTCAGGGCCGCCGGGCTCGAGGCAGGGCGGGAGGCGGTGTCGGCGGCGGGCGGTCCGTCCCCGGCGGTGTGCAGCTCGGCCCGGTTGCGTCCGCGCTGCTTGGCCGCGTAGAGCGCGCGGTCCGCGCATTCCATCATCCCGGCCGGCCCCGGGCCGCCCCGCGAGGGCATGCTGCAGTGCACGCCGACGCTGATCGTCACGCAGCCGAGCGGGCTGCCGCGGTGCTCGATCGACTGCGACAGCAGCGCCCCGCGCACGAGCTGCGCGACGGCCAGCGCCCCCTCCGCGTCGGTCTGCGGCAGCAGCACGGCGAACTCCTCGCCCCCCCAGCGCGCCGGCAGGTCTCCCGGGCGGCGCAGCGCGTGCCGGATGGCCATTGCCACGCGGCGCAGGCAGGCGTCGCCCGCGGTGTGTCCGTAGCTGTCGTTGAACTGCTTGAAGAAGTCGACGTCGAGCATCAGCACGCTCAGCGGTGTCGCGCTGCGGTGTGCGCGCTTGAACTCGTCGGCCAGGGTCTCGTCGAAATGGCGCCGGTTGGCCAGCCCGGTGAGCTCGTCGAAGGCCGCGAGCCGGGACAGCTGCTGGTTGGCGCGCGCCAGATCCTCGTAGGCCGCGCGGATCTCGTTCTCCGCGCGCTTGCGCTCGGTGATGTCGCTGCGGATCGCGATGTACTGGTAGGGCTTGCCCTCGGCGTCGAGGAAGGGAACGATGGTCGTTTCCACCCAGTGGCTGCTGCCGTCCTTGGCCCGGTTGCGGATCTCGCCCTTCCAGACCTCGCCCCGCGCGATGGTGCGCCACATCTCGCGGAAGAAGGCGCGCGGGTGGCGCTCGGAGTTCAGCATGCGGTGGTCGCGGCCGAGCAGCTCCTGCCGCCCGTACCCGGCCAGCGCGCAGAAGCGGTCGTTGACATGCACGATGCGGCCCTGCACGTCGGTGATCGAGACCAGTTCGTGCTCGTCGATCGCCCGCTCCAGGTCGCCGAGCCGCCGGTTCGAGCGCTGCAGCTCCTCGGTCAGGCGGCGCTGGCGCACGAGCGCCCGCCGGGTGCGCGCGCCGGCGAAGGCGAGCAGCAGCAGCAGCCCGCCGATCACGAGGGCGTTGATCGCTGCCGTCTTCCGCCAGCCGGCCAGCACATGCTCCTTGGTGCTCGCCACCACCACCATCACCGGGTAGGTCGCGGAATGCGCGAAGCTGTACTGGCGCTCGATGCCGTCCACCGGCGAGGTGGCCATGAACGTCCCCGCAGCGGCACGCGAGTAATGCTCACGGTACAGGAGGGAATCCTTCAGGCTCCTGCCGATCGCCTGCTCGACATGGGGCCGGCGCGCCAGCAGCGTGGCGTCACGGGTGTTCAGGGCCAGCAGGCCGTCGGGGCCGAGGTCGAACTGCTCGAAGTAGGCGGTCAGTCGCTCGAGGGCGAGCACTCCGACCACCACGCCGGCGAAGCCCCCGTCCACCGCCGACACCCGGCGCGACAGCGGGATCACCCAGTCGCCATCGGCTTCGGTGCGATAGGGCCGGCCGACGTGCAGGACGTCGGCGGGGTTGGCGCGGTGAAAGGCGAAGAACTCCCGCGCGCCTGCCGAGCGCTCTTGCCGCTGCTCGGCATCGGAGCTCGCCTGAAGCGCCCCATCCCGGTCGTAGACGTACAGCTCGTGCAGCGTCGGATGCTCGGTCACGGCCCGCAGGATCGAGTCGCGCAGCCGCGATGCGTCGCGCTGTCCGCCCGGCGCGGCCTGCAGCGTCTGCACGATCAGGCCGACCATCAGGTCGGCCTGCCGGGTCTGCTCGACCACCTGGTCGAGCACGGACGCGGCCAGGTTGCGGCTCGCCAGTTCGGCCTGCGACAGCGCGGTGCGGCGCGCCTGCCAGAGGAAGCTCGCCGTGACCGCCGCCAGCGCCAGGCAGACCGCGAGCAGCAGCAGGCCCACCCGGAGGCCCTCAGCCCCCTCGGGGGCCTTGCGTTCGGAGCGCGGGTTCGTCGTCATGTCGGAGTGGGATGCGTTGGCAGGGCGTGCTCTGCCGCGCACCCCGGGGTCCTGCCCCTTATCGGCCGCCCGCGGCGGATATTGAGCGGCGGCATGACAGGCGGCGTGGCGAAGGCCGCGGGGCAGGGCATCCCGGGCCGCTTCGTCCGCGCCGCGCACGCGCCGGGCATTCGCGTGCCCGATTTCACGTGCCCCGTGTCGCATCTGCGACAAACGCGACCGTTTAAAGTTTGATAAAGGTCAAGATGGAAAACTTGCAGGACACTGAAATCCGGGGGGTGCCCGGCCGGGGTTTTTCCCGGTTCGATTCCCGCCCTGCCTGACCGAAGAACCCGGCTCGGCCGCCCGGGCCATGGGGGCGGCGCAGGCGTCTCCCGTTGCGGAGCCGCCGCGCGCCCCGCTGTCCGTCCCTCCTTGTGAGACGTATTCAATGATGCCTTGCGAAACCGCGGACCCGACGCCCGCCTGCGACATGAAGCATCCGCCGGAGACGGCGCGGGCGGCGCTGCTGCTTGCCGCCGCCCGCCACATCCTCGAGGCGCCGGTCGCCGGCGGCGCGCTGGCCGAGCAGGTGTTCGAGCGGATCCGGGCGCATCTGAGCGCCGAGATCCTGCTCGCCCACCGGATGGAGCGCGACGGCTCGCTGCGGCTGGTGGGCGACGCGGGCATCGCCGACGAGTTGCAGGACGCCGCGACCCGCCTGCGGCTCGGCCAGGTCCTTTGCAGCCGGGTGGCCGGCAGCCGCGAGCCCCTGGTCGCCGACGCGAGCTTCATCGCGCGCTCCGTCCCCGAGCCGGCGGCCGGCTTCCTGCGCGAGCTCGGACTGTGCTCCTACGCCTGCCATCCGCTGCTCGGGCGCGACGGCGGGCTGCTCGGCACCTTCGCGGTGGGCCGCTGCGACGGCACGCCCTTCGATCCCGGCGAGGTGGAGTTCCTGCAGACGGTGAGCCACTTCCTCGCGATCGCCTGGGACCGGCAGCGCGCCGAGGACGCGCTGCGGGCGAGCGAGGTGCAGCACCGCACGCTGCTCGAGAGCATCTCCGACGGCTTCCTTGCCGTCGATCGCGACTGGCGCTTCACCTACGTGAACCGGACCGCCGAGCGGCTCATCGGCCGCGGCCGCGAGGACCTGCTCGGCAGGAGCCTGTGGGAGGAGTTCGGGGGCCTGTTCGGCAGCGAGGCGGAGCAGTCGTGCCGCCGCGCCGTCTCCGAGGGGATGACTGTCGCGTTCGAGGCCTGCTCCCCGGACCCGGAGCGCTGCTTCCAGGTCCAGGCCTATCCGGCGGACGAAGGCCTGTCGCTGTACTTCCGCGACGTCACGGACGCGAAGCGGGCCGAGCGGGCGCTGCAGCGCACCCGCGAGCGGCTGGAACTGGCGCAGCAGGTGGCGCGCATCGGCTCCTTCGAGCTGGACCTGCGCTCCGGCGCCGCCGTCTGGTCGCCGGAGTTCGAGGCGCTGCACGGGCTGCCGCCCGCCAGCCTGGGGGGAAGCCTGGAGGCCTGGCTCCACGCCATCCATCCCGCCGACCAGCCGCAGGTCCGGGAGCAGCTCCGCGAGGCGCTGGACACCGGCGTCTGCCAGGGCGAGTGGCGCGTCGTCTGGCCGGACGGCACGATCCGCTGGCTGGCCTGCCGCGCGCAGGTGTTCCGGGACGAGTCCGGCGCGCCGCTGCGCAAGCTGGGCGTCAACATCGACATCACCGAGCGCAAGGAGGCCGAGGTGGCGCTCGCGCAGCGCAAGCAGGAGCTGCGCTCGCTCGTGGACCACACGCCGAACCTGCTGGCGCGCTACGACCGGGGACTGCGCCACGTCTTCGTCAACGCGAGCTTCGAGCGGCTCACCGGGCTGAGGCGCCCGGGGGTCCTCGGCCGCACGCAGCGCGAGGCCGGGCTGCCCGAGGAGGTCTGCGCGGCCTGGGAGCCGGTGATCCGGCATGTCTTCGAGCAAGGCCGGCCGGCGGGCGTCCGGTTCCGCCTGCAGACCCCCGAGGGGCCGCGCCACTTCGACAGCCGCGTGGTGCCCGAGTTCGCGCCGGGCGGCGAGGTCGAGTACGCGCTGGCCGTCACCCACGACCGCACGGCGGAGCAGGCGGCGGAGGATGCGCTGCAGGAGGCGGCACGCAGGAAGGACGAGTTCCTCGCCACGCTCGCGCACGAGTTGCGCAACCCGCTGGCGCCGGTGCGCAACGGCCTGCAGATCCTGCGCCTGTCGGCCGCGGGCGGCAGCGTCCCCCCGAAGGCGCTCGAGATGATGGAGCGCCAGATCGGCCAGATGGTGCACCTGATCGACGACCTGCTCGACGTCTCGCGCATCAGCCGCGGCAAGATCCAGCTGCGGCGCGAGCGGCTGACGCTGCGCTCGGTCCTCGACAGCGCCGTCGAGGCGAGCCGTCCCGCCATCGAGGCCGGCCGCCACGAGCTGAGCCTGCGCCTGCCCAGCGACCCCATCCCGCTGGATGCCGACCCGACCCGGCTGTCGCAGGTGGTGAGCAACCTGCTCAACAACGCCGCCAAGTACACCCCGGACGGTGGCCGCATCGAGCTCTCCGCGGCGGCCGAGGGCGGCGAAGTCGTCGTGCGCGTGAAGGACAACGGCGTGGGCATCGCGCCGGAGATGCTGCCGAAGGTGTTCGAGATGTTCACGCAGGTCGGCAGGACCCTCGACCGGGCCCAGGGCGGGCTCGGCATCGGCCTGTCGATCTCCCGGCGCCTCGTCGAGATGCACGAGGGCACGCTCGAGGCCGAGAGCCGCGGCCCGGGGCGCGGCGCGGTCTTCACCCTGCGGCTGCCGCTCACCGAGGAGGCCAAGGCGCCGGAGCGCCGCTCCGCAGGGAGCGCGGCCGTGGTGCCCGCCAAGGGCAACGCGAACGCGCGCCGCGTGCTGGTGGTGGACGACAACGCCGACGCCGCCGACAGCCTGGCGTTGATGCTCGGACTGTTCGGCTACGAGAACCGCACCGCCTACGACGGTCCGCAGGCGCTCGACGCGGCGCACGAGTTCGCGCCCGCGGTCGTGTTCTGCGACATCGGCATGCCGGGGATGGACGGCTACGAGGTGGCGCGCCGCTTCCGGCGGGACCCGGCCCTGGCGCAGACCCTGCTCGTGGCGCTGACCGGCTGGGGCAGCGACGAGGACAAGCGCCAGGCGCGGGAGGCAGGCTTCGACATGCACCTGACCAAGCCGGTCAAGGTCACCGCGGTGCAGGAGATCGTCGCGCAGTGCTGCGCGTCGTCGCGCAAGGCCGCCGCGGCCTGAGCCGGCGCCGCGGAGGGGCGCCTCGAGTGCGAGGCGAGCCGCGCGGTGTTCCGCGCCAAGCCCTGCGGGCCGTCGACGGTCTTCAACGTCGGCCGCCCTACCTCGACACGGTGGTGCGCACGCGGCAGAGCCTGTATCTGCGCCATCGACAACATTTGCGCGAAAGGCCCGCCTGCGCACCTGTCACCGAGCCGGTGCGCCGCTACGCGGTGCGCATCGAGAACGGCTCGGTGCCGGTGGGGCTTGACTGAGGGTCTCCCTTGGACCGGGAGGATCTTGCCGTCGAGCGCACAGGTCAACAGGTCGGCCCTGCGCGTGCTCATCCCGACGTCACCAGCGCCCGAGTCTTGCGTGCTCGGTCAGCGGGTGGGTGGTCCGCCCGAGGAGCCGCTCGCCTTCAGCTTTTGCAGTTCCCCACTTCCCTAGTGGCCTTTCCAGCATCTACTTCCTGTTTTGAGCAACGCGCATTGCGTGTAATGAACGCGGTCTCAG
>NZ_QXMG01000102.1 GCF_003569765.1 Caldimonas tepidiphila
TGATCGAGGCCAACCTGCGCCTCGTGATCTCGATCGCGAAGAAGTACACCAACCGCGGCCTGCAGTTCCTCGACCTGATCCAGGAAGGCAACATCGGCCTGATGAAGGCGGTGGACAAGTTCGAGTACCGCCGCGGCTACAAGTTCTCGACCTACGCGACCTGGTGGATCCGCCAGGCCATCACGCGCTCGATCGCCGACCAGGCCCGCACCATCCGCATCCCGGTGCACATGATCGAGACGATCAACAAGATGAACCGCCTCTCGCGCCAGCACCTGCAGGAGTTCGGCTTCGAGCCCGACGCGCCGACGCTGGCCGAGAAGATGGAGATCCCCGAGGACAAGATCCGCAAGATCATGAAGATCGCCAAGGAGCCGATCTCCATGGAGACGCCGATCGGCGACGACGACGACTCGCATCTGGGCGACTTCATCGAGGACACCAACAACACGGCGCCGGTGGACGCGGCGATGCAGGCCGGCCTGCGCGACGTGGTCAAGGAGATCCTCGACAGCCTGACGCCGCGCGAGGCCAAGGTGCTGCGCATGCGCTTCGGCATCGAGATGTCCACCGACCACACCCTGGAGGAAGTGGGCAAGCAGTTCGACGTGACGCGCGAGCGCATCCGCCAGATCGAGGCCAAGGCAATCCGCAAGCTCAAGCACCCGAGCCGCTCGGACAAGCTGCGCACGTACCTGGACAATCTCTGATTGGCCGGACGGGGGCTGCCGGAGGCAGCCGCGACCGCGCAGGCGGACGCGCCTGAGCCTGCGCCGCAGGCAGGAAACGGCCCCCGGGACCGACCGCGCTTCCCCGGGGGAGTCCGGTCGGTCTTTTCGTTTCCGCGGCGGCCGCCGCACTAAACTCCCGCCCGCGATCACGCCCGCCGCCCTGCCTTGCCCTTGCACGCCGCCTCCGTCCACCGCACCATCCTGTTCGCCGACCTGCGCGGCAGCACCCTGCTCTTTCGCGCGCTCGGCAATGCCGGCGCGGCGGAGTTGCTCGCACACACCGTCAGCCTGCTGTCGATGCGCACCGGCGAGTGCGGCGGCGTGGTGGTCAAGACGCTCGGCGACGGGCTGATGGCCCTGTTCGCCACGCCGGCCGCGGCGATGCAGGCGGTGCAGCAGATGCAGGAATCGATCGCCCGCATCACCGCCAGCGCCGGACCGGACGCGCCCGCGCTGCGCCTGCACGTCGCGCTCCACGATGGCGAGGTCGTCGAAGTCGACCAGGACTGCTTCGGCGACGCGATCCACATCGCGGCGCGCCTGCTCGAACACGCCGGGGACGACGAGGTGCTGCTCACGCAGGCGGTCCACGCGCGGCTCGACGCGGCTCAGCAACGGCGCTTCCGCGACCTCGGGCCGCTGCAGTTGCGCGGCATTGCCGAGCCCGTCCGGGTGTTCCAGCTCACCGGCACGCGCGCCGCCGAGGACCAGGAGCCGACCGGCTACGCCGAGCTCTCGGTCCCCGCGATGGCGGGCAAGGTGCGGCTGGTCTACGGCCCCACCGAACACGTCTTCAGCGCGCGGCAAACGCCGATCGTGCTCGGGCGCGCGTCCTCGTCGAGCTTCTGCGTGCCGGAGGGCTGCGTGTCGCGCTCGCATGCGCGCATCGAGTGGCATGGGGGGCACTTCCACTTCTGGGACCACAGCAGCAACGGCAGCTTCGTCGTCTTCGCGAACGGCACGCAGCTCGCGGTGCGCCGCGCCAGCTGCAGCCTGCATGGCAGCGGCACGCTGGGCCTGGGGGGCACCTCCATGGAGCAAGCCGCCGCCCGGGTGCAATTCGAGGTGCTGCCCGGCGGCGACACCCAGCTCGGCACGCTGCTGTAGCGCCCCGCCCCGCGCGCCCCTTCCTTCAGGCGCCGACGGCGTCGGCCAGCGCGAGCAGGTCCTCCACCACGAAATGCACCCCCTGCGGCGCGGCCGGCGGCACGGGATGGATGCTCGGCCGCTTCAGCCACGCCGCCTGCACGCCGGCGCGCAGCGCCCCCTCGACGTCCAGCAGCAGGTCGTCGCCGACATGCAGCACCTGCCCGGCGGGTGCGCCGGCCAGCTCGCAGGCGGCGGCGAAGATGCGCGGATCGGGCTTGCCGACGCCGAAGCTGCGCGCGGTGACGACGCCGCGGAACAGCGGCGCGAGCCCGATGCGCCCCAGGTCCGCGTTGCCGTTGGTCAGCGCCACCAGCGGAAAACGCGCCGCCAGTCGCTCGAGCCCAGGGCGGACGTCGTCGAACAGCTCGACGCGCTGGCGCTCGTCGAAGAACACCTCGAAGCCCGGCACTGCGAGCGCCGGATCGTCGCCGGCCTGCGAGAGCGCCCGGCGCAGGCTCTCCATACGCAGCCAGGTCAGGTCGTGCTGCCGCTCGGGATGCTCGAGGCCGACGCGGTCGCGCAGCGCGCGCATCGCCGCGGTGTCGTGGCGCTGCGCGGTGGCCGGCGCGTGCTCGGCAAGCCAGTCGTGCAGCCGGCGTTCGGCACGCACGATGGTGGGCCAGACGGGCCACAGGGTGTCGTCGAGATCGAGGGTGAGGGCGAGCAATCGGGACAAGGTCGGTCTTTCCGGGAACGTGGGAAGCCGACAACTTACCTCATACCGCCTGCCCCGGATGGCGGGCGGGCCGCCGGGGACCGCCGCAAAGCCCCCCGGCCGCCGGCGTCAAGTCGGCGGGCGGCGCGGCGCGGGCCGGTGGTCGGCAACAATAGCGCGCCCCCGCCACTGCCCTCGTCCGCATGCCCTCCTCCGCCGCCCCGTCCGCAGAACGCCATGTCCACGGCCAGCCCGCCCGCACCGGCGTGCTGCTGTGCAACCTCGGCACCCCCGAGGCACCGACCGCGCCGGCCGTGCGGCGCTACCTCGCGCAGTTCCTGAGCGATCCGCGCGTCGTCGAGATTCCCGCGGCCCTGTGGAAGCCGATCCTGCACGGCGTGATCCTGCGGGTGCGGCCGGCCAAGTCGGCGGCGAAGTACGCGAGCATCTGGACGCCCGAGGGCTCGCCGCTGAAGGTCTGGACCGAGCGGCAGGCGAAGCTGCTGCGCGGCTACCTCGGCGAGCGCGGCCATGCCGTGGAGGTCGTCCCCGCGATGCGCTACGGCGAGCCGTCGATCGGCGCGCAACTCGACGCGCTGCGCAGCCGCGGCGTCACGCGCGTGCTGGTGCTGCCGCTGTACCCCCAGTACTCCGGCACCACCACCGCGAGCGTCTACGACGCGGTGCACGCCTGGGCCGGCGCGCAGCGCTGGGTGCCCGAGCTGCGCCTGGTGAACCACTACCATGACGAGCCGCTCTACATCGACGCGCTCGCGCGGCGCATCGAGGCGCACTGGAGCGCGCACGGCCGGCCCGAGCGCCTGCTGATGAGCTTCCACGGCGTGCCGGAACGCACGCTGCACCTCGGCGACCCCTACCACTGCGAATGCCACAAGACGGCGCGGCTGCTCGCCGCGCGGCTCGGGCTGTCGGACGCGCAGTACGTGGTGACCTTCCAGAGCCGCTTCGGCAAGGCGAAATGGCTCGAGCCCTACACCGAGCCGACGCTGCGCGAACTCGCGCGCCAGGGCGTCAAGCGCGTCGATGCGGTCTGCCCCGGCTTTGCGGGCGACTGCCTCGAGACGCTCGAGGAAATCGCGATCGAGGGCAAGGAGGCCTTCCTGACCTCGGGCGGCCGCGAGTTCCACTACATCCCCTGCCTGAACGACACGCACGAGGGCATGCTCGCGCTGACCGCGGTCGCCGAGCGCCACCTCGCCGGCTGGCCGACCCGCGAGGCGGCCGACGCCGAGGAACTGTCGCGGCAGCGCGAGCGCGCGCGCCGGCTCGGCGCCGCGGCCTGAAGGCGCACGCCCCGCCGCCGCCCGGCCCCTGCCGGCGAAAGGCCCTTGGCCGCCGGGGAGGCGGCACGGCGCCACAATCGCGTCCATGCAGAACGCAAGCGAAGGGATGCGCCTCGACAAATGGCTCTGGGCGGCACGTTTCTACAAGACGCGCAGCCTCGCCACCGACGAGATCGACAAGGGCCGCGTGCAGGTCAATGGCCAGCCGGCCAAGCCCTCGCGCGAGGTGCGCGTGGGCGACCGGGTGAACCTGCGCCAGGGCAACGTGCCGCGCGAGGTGATGGTGCGCGGGCTCAGCCAGGTGCGCGGACCGGCGCCGGTGGCGCAGCAGCTCTACGAGGAGACGCCCGAGAGCCTGCGGACCCGCGAGGAGCTGGCGCGCAACCGCCGCTTCACCGCCGACCCGTCGCAGAGCATCGAGCACGGCCGACCGACCAAGCGGGACCGCCGCCAGCTCGCCGACTGGAACCGCTGGAGCGCCAGCATCGACGACCAGGGTTGAGGAGCCGGCGGCCCGGCCCCTCCCCGGCTCAGCGGGACGGCGGCAGCCGCAGGCGCGCCTCGCCGACCGCGTCCGTCGCCGCGTCGAACCGGCCGCTGACGACCAGGTAGCGGCCGTCGAGCGAGCCGGCGGCGAGCCCCGCGTCGAAGGCCGCGCCGGCGAGCGCCACCGCCGTGCCGCCGACGCACACGTAGACCGAGCGGTCCCGGCCGGGACAGGCACCGGCGACGCCGGACAGCCGCACGGCCTGGCGCTCGGCGAGCCGGGGCTTCTCGAGCCTCACCCGGTCGGCCACGACCGTGTTGTCGGCAATCGGCTCGCGCGTCCAGACCTGCACCCGCTGCCCGTTCTCCAGTGCCACCCGGCCATTTCCGTTGCCATTTCCATTGCCGTTGCCGCGCTCGTCCAGCAGGACGGTCAGCGCGCCGAGACGGAAGGAGCGGCCGTCGGCGGCCAGCCCGGACACGACGCCGTTGAGCCGCAGCCACCGGCCGTGGGCGGCCGGCAGCCGGTCGATCCGGGTGGCTTGGAGCGCGGGGGCGCCGCCCTCGGACAGCTGCACGCCGTGCACCTCGAGCCGGTCGCCGAGCCGCAGCTGCTGCGCGGTGCCGAGCGTCTCGCCGCCTGCGCGGGCACCGAACCGGGTCACGGGACCCCGGTCCGGATCGTCGTTGAGCCGCAAGGTCTGCCCGGCCACCTGCAAGGGCGACAGCGAGGTGACGGGGCCGACCAGCGCCGGAGAGATGCGGAACACGCGGGCACGGCTGGAGTCGCCGTCGCTCTCGAACGCCAGCTCGACCCGCTGCCCGACCGCGAGGTCGGAGCGCTCGAGGCCGCGGCCGGGCACGTCGGGCGCCCCTTCCTCGGTGTCGTACTCGATGCGCGCGCCGCTGTCGTCGTAGCGCTCGCCGTCGACGATGACGCTGCCGAAGCCGGTGACCGTGCCGCGGCCGTAGCCGCCCGCCACGTCGCCGGTGCCGCCGGAGCCGACTCCGCCGCCGCAGGACACCAGCAGCCAGGCCATCGCGGCGGCCAGCGTTGCGGACCTCATCCAGGGGAAGTTCATCGCGTCCTCCTCGTCAGGGCGAGCCGGTCGGCTCGTCCGGCGGGGTGTCCCCCGAAGCCGGCTCGCCGCGGTAGGGCTCGCTGTAATAGTAGACGCCGAAGCGCATGCGGTGAGTCTCGCCCTCCTGGTTCGCGTCGGCATCGCAGCGGCGCTGCGTCTCGTCCACCATGCGCTGGAAGGCCATGCTCCACAGCGCCCGGGCGATCTCGCCCAGCTCCTCGGCCGATTGGCGGCTCAGCCCCTCGGCGAACACGCTCTGCTCGAGGAAGCGCGGCCCGTCGGTCGTCAGGTTGTGCACCGCCGCAGCGAGATGGTCGCCGGCATTGGCCGCGAAGAGCGCCACCAGCTCCCGCAGGCCCTGTGTCGGCACGAAGGCCTCGACGCGCAGCGCCACCTGCCGGTCGTCGAGCTCGATGAGCCCGAGGCGCTCCATCTCGGCCAGCAGCGTGCGCGGATGCACGTCCGAGGACACCTCCCGCGCGAGCGCCTCGAAGCTGCCGCTGTCGCCGGCACGCGGCAGGGCGCGGGGACGCCCCTGCTCGTCGCGGAAGCGGGCGTCGGTGACCCAGCGCGTGAAGAGCTGCGAGACGAGCGAGACCGAGCGCGGCATCACCGCGCGCGGCCGCCCGACGCCCAGCGCCCGGATGTCCTTGCGGTGCACGCCCGACATCACGCTGATGGCCGAGTCGGTCACGCGCGTGCCGCTGCGCTGCAGTTCCTGCTGCGCGACGTCGATGAACACCGCCTTGAGCGCGGCGCTGAACGCGCCGTGCTGCACGCCGCTGCGGATCAGCCAGCGCACGACCGGGGTCATCAGCACCATCGACTCCCGCAGGGCCAGTTCGGCGTGTTCCCCGCTGGGCGACACGGTCAGTTGGGGCTGGCCGGTGGAGCGCGTCATCCAATCTCCTGACTGCTGGCAACTTCCCGTGGCGCCGCCCTTACGCTCGGCGCCACGAATCCCGCGAATTGTGACTTGACTGTCTGCCGGGCCTGACCCCTCCTAACTGGGGGCGCTGGTTTCCGAACGTCAGCTCTTGAAGAAAGTGTCCGCGCCCCCAAGTCAGTCCGGTCTTCCGGGAACCAGACCATGAACGAAGCGAACAACACCCCTCAGGATCCACAGACTTCCGAGCCTTCCGCAGCCGCCAACGGGGCGGGCGTCGCGTCCGACCCGCCCGCCCCCGGGAACGCGCCGGAGACGGCCGCAGCCAGCGCCGAGCAGCGCCTGGCCGAGCTGGAGGCCCGCCACGCCGAGGTGTCGGACGCCTACCTGCGCGCCAAGGCCGAGGCCGAGAACATCCGCCGCCGCGCCGAGGAGGAGATGTCCAAGGCGCGCAAGTTCGCGATCGAGGGCTTCGCGGACAGCCTGCTGCCCGTGAAGGACAGCCTCGAGGCGGCGCTCGCCACGCAGGGCACGCCCGAGCAGCTGCGAGAGGGCGTGCAGATGACGCTGCGCCAGCTGCAGCAGGCGCTCGAGCGCAACAAGGTGATGGAGGTGAACCCGCCGGCGGGCACCAGGTTCGACCCGCACCAGCACCAGGCGATCAGCATGGTGCCGGCCGACCAGGAGGCCAACACCGTGGTGGCGGTGCTGCAGAAGGGCTACGTGATCGCGGAGCGCGTGCTGCGCCCGGCGCTGGTCACCGTCGCGGCCCCGAAGTGAGCACGCGGGCCGGCGACGCGCGGGCGTCCTCTGCCCCCTGAGCGGGCGCGACGCCGCAGGTGCTTGAAAAGCCGGCCCCAGTCCACAAATTACACGGCAATCGGATCTCTCAGACTTTAGGAGCAATTCAAATGGCAAAAATCATCGGCATCGACCTGGGCACCACGAACTCGTGCGTGGCCATCATGGAAGGCAACACCACCAAGGTGATCGAGAACAGCGAGGGCGCGCGCACGACGCCCTCGATCGTCGCCTACCAGGAAGACGGTGAAGTGCTGGTCGGCGCCTCGGCCAAGCGTCAGGCGGTCACCAACCCCAAGAACACGCTGTACGCCATCAAGCGCCTGATCGGCCGCAAGTTCACCGAGAAGGAAGTGCAGAAGGACATCGACCTGATGCCCTACAGCATCGTGGCCGCCGACAACGGCGACGCCTGGGTCGAGGTGCGCGGCAAGAAGATCTCCGCCCAGCAGGTCAGCGCCGACATCCTGCGCAAGATGAAGAAGACCGCCGAGGACTACCTCGGCGAGACGGTCACGGAAGCCGTGATCACGGTGCCGGCCTACTTCAACGACGCGCAGCGCCAGGCCACCAAGGACGCCGGCCGCATCGCGGGCCTGGACGTCAAGCGCATCATCAACGAGCCGACCGCGGCGGCACTGGCCTTCGGCCTGGACAAGGCCGGCAAGGGCGACCGCAAGATCGCGGTCTACGACCTCGGCGGCGGCACCTTCGACATCTCGATCATCGAGATCGCGGACGTCGACGGCGAGAAGCAGTTCGAGGTGCTGTCCACCAACGGCGACACCTTCCTCGGTGGCGAGGACTTCGACCAGCGCATCATCGACTACATCATCGGCGAGTTCAAGAAGGAGTCCGGGGTCGACCTGACCAAGGACGTGCTGGCCCTGCAGCGCCTGAAGGAAGCCGCGGAGAAGGCGAAGATCGAGCTGTCGAACTCCACGCAGACCGACATCAACCTGCCCTACATCACGGCTGACGCCTCGGGTCCGAAGCACCTGAACATCAAGCTCACCCGCGCCAAGCTCGAGAGCCTGGTGGAGGAGCTGATCGAGCGCACCATTGCGCCGTGCCGCACCGCGATCAAGGACGCGGGCGTGAGCGTGAGCCAGATCGACGACGTGATCCTGGTGGGCGGCATGACCCGCATGCCCAAGGTGCAGGAGAAGGTCAAGGAGTTCTTCGGCAAGGAGCCGCGCAAGGACGTGAACCCGGACGAGGCCGTGGCCGTCGGCGCCGCGATCCAGGGCCAGGTGCTCACCGGTGACCGCAAGGACGTGCTGCTGCTCGACGTGACCCCGCTGTCGCTCGGCATCGAGACGCTCGGCGGCGTGATGACGAAGATGATCACGAAGAACACCACGATCCCGACCAAGTTCAGCCAGACCTTCTCGACCGCGGACGACAACCAGCCGGCCGTGACGATCAAGGTCTACCAGGGCGAGCGCGAGATGGCCTCGGGCAACAAGCTGCTCGGCGAGTTCAACCTCGAGGGCATCCCGCCGGCGCCGCGCGGCCTGCCGCAGATTGAGGTGAGCTTCGACATCGACGCCAACGGCATCCTGCATGTCGGCGCCAAGGACAAGGGCACCGGCAAGGAGAACAAGATCACCATCAAGGCGAACTCCGGCCTGACCGAGGAGGAGATCCAGAAGATGGTGAAGGACGCCGAGCTCAACGCCGCGGAAGACCACCGCCGCTTCGAGCTGGTGCAAGCCAGGAACCAGGCCGACGCGATGGTGCACAGCGTGCGCAAGTCGCTCACCGAGCACGGTGACAAGCTCGAGGGCGCCGAGAAGGAGCAGATCGAGGCCGCCATCAAGGACGTGGAGGAAGCGCTCAAGGGCGAGGACAAGGCCGCGATCGAGTCCAAGACCGAGGCGCTGATGGCCGCGAGCCAGAAGCTCGGCGAGAAGATGTACGCCGGCATGCAGGAGGGGGCGGCTGCGGGCGCCGGCGCGGCAGGCGGTGCGGGTGCCGCAGGTGCCGGCGCGGCGGGCGGCTCGAAGCCGGCAGACGACAATGTCGTCGATGCCGAGTTCAAGGAAGTCAAGAAAGACTGAGCTTCGGCGCTCGAGCCCGGCACCGCGGAGGCACACGGGACCTTGGAGAACCGCTCTCCGGGCCCCTGTGCCTCTTGCGGTTTGAAGAACGCAGATGCAGCACACCGACATGGCAAAGCGCGACTACTACGAAGTGCTCGGTCTGGCGAAGAACGCCAGCGAGGACGACATCAAGAAGGCCTATCGCAAGCTGGCGATGAAGCACCACCCTGACCGCAACCAGGGTGACAAGAGCGCCGAGGAGAAGTTCAAGGAGGCCAAGGAGGCCTACGAGATGCTCTCCGACCCCGAGAAGCGCGCCGCCTACGACCGCTTCGGCCATGCCGGCGTCGACCCGAACATGGGCGCCGGCCGCGGCGGCGGCGCCGAGGCCTACGGCGGCTTCGCCGAGGCCTTCGGCGACATCTTCGGCGACATCTTCGGGCAGCAGGGCGGGGGCGGCGGCCGCCGCGGCGGGCCGCAGGTCTACCGCGGCAGCGACCTGTCCTACGCGATGGAGATCACGCTCGAGGAGGCGGCCCGCGGCAAGGAAACGCAGATCCGCATCCCGAGCTGGGACGAGTGCGGCACCTGCCACGGCAGCGGCGCCAAGCCCGGCACCAGCGCGAAGACCTGCCCGACCTGCAACGGCGCCGGCGCGGTGCACCTGCGCCAGGGCTTCTTCAGCATCCAGCAGACCTGCCCGCACTGCCACGGCTCGGGCAAGATCATTCCCGAGCCCTGCGGCACCTGCGGCGGCGAGGGCAAGGTCAAGAAGACCAAGACGCTGGAAGTGAAGATCCCCGCCGGCATCGACGAGGGCATGCGCATCCGCTCGGCCGGCAACGGCGAGCCGGGCACCAACGGCGGCCCCCCGGGCGACCTCTACATCGAGATCCGGCTCAAGAAGCACGAGATCTTCGAGCGCGACGGGGACGACCTGCACTGCACGGTGCCGACGCCGCTGACCACCGCCGCGCTCGGCGGCACGATCGAGGTACCGACGCTCGGCGGGCGCGCCGAGATCGAGCTGCCCGAGGGCACGCAGCACGGCAAGACCTTCCGCCTGCGCGGCAAGGGCATCAAGGGCGTGCGCTCGAGCTATCCCGGCGACCTGTACTGCCACATCACGGTCGAGACGCCGGTCAAGCTCACCGAGCACCAGCGCAAGCTGCTCAAGGAGCTCGACGATTCCTTCCGCAAGGGCGGCGACAAGCACTCGCCGAACACCAAGAGCTGGACCGACCGCGTGCGCGACCTGTTCAAGTGAGCTGCGCCGGCGGCGCGCCGGCCGCAATGACGAAGGGCACCGCGAGGTGCCCTTTCTTCATGGTGCGGCGATCACGTCGCCCCCGGCTGCGTCAGCCCGCGCAGAGCCGGCCGCGCGCCTCCTCGTACTCGCGCCGCAGCCGCGCGACGAGATCGCGCACCGGCACCACCTCGCGGATCGTGCCGATGCCCTGGCCGCAGCCCCAGATGTCCTTCCAGGCCTTGGTGGCGCCGCCGCCGAAGTTCATCTTGCTCGGGTCGCTCTCGGGCAGCCTGTCCGGGTCGAGCCCGGCGTTGACGATCGAGCCGCGCAGGTAGTTGCCGTGCACGCCGGTGAAGAGGTTGGTGTAGATGACGTCGTCGCTCGTGCTGTCGCAGATCATCTGCTTGTAGGCCTCGGCCGCGCGCGCCTCCTCGGTGGCGATGAAGGCCGAGCCGACATAGGCGAAGTCCGCGCCCATCGCGCGCGCGGCGAGCACCGCGCGGCCGCTGGCGATCGAGCCGCTGAGCGCCAGCGGCCCGTGGAACCACTCGCGGATCTCCTGGATCAGCGCGAAGGGGCTCTTCACGCCGGCGTGGCCGCCGGCGCCCGCGGCGACTGCGATCAGGCCGTCGGCGCCCTTCTCGACCGCCTTCCTCGCGAAGGCGTTGTTGATGATGTCGTGCAGCACCACGCCGCCCCAGCCGTGCACCGCGTCGTTGACGTCGGTGCGCGCGCCGAGCGAGGTGATGACGATCGGCACCTTGTACTTCTCGCACAGCGCCATGTCGTGCTCGAGCCGGTCGTTGCTCTTGTGCACGATCTGGTTGATCGCGAAGGGCGCGGCGGGCTGCTCGGGGTGGCGCGCGTTCCAGGCGTTGAGCGTCTCGGTGATCTCGGCGAGCCAGTCGTCGAGCTGCTCGGCGGGCCGCGCGTTGAGCGCCGGCATCGAGCCGACGACGCCGGCCTTGCACTGCTCGATCACGAGCTTCGGGGTGCTGATGATGAACATCGGCGAGCCGATGATCGGCAGCGGCAGGTCTTCGAGGATCGGTGGCAGGGGCATGGTGTCTCCATCGGGGCCGGCCCGGGCGGGACGGCGGGCGCAGCTCGGCGGGCTGCGCTCTGGTTCAGGATTGGGCGGCCCTCCCGGCACGCGCCGGAAGGGACCGGGGGGTGTCGCTCAGAACGCGTCGAGCGCCATCGCGGTGGCGCTGTCGCCGCCTTCGAGGATGGTGTCGCGCAGACCCGGCAGCCTCGCGAGGACGTGATCGGCGTAGAAGCGCGCGGTCGCGACCTTCGCGTCCATGAAGGCCTGGTCCTCGCCTGCCGCGGCCCGCTCCTTCGCGACCAGCAGCGCGCGCGCCATCTGCCAGCCGGCCATCAGCTGGCCGGCGAGCATCAGGTAGGGCACCGAGCCGGCGAACACCGCGTTCGGGCGGGCCTTGGTCTGGCCGGCGACGAAGTCCACCACGTCGAGGAAGGCCTGCCGCGCCGCCGCCAGGCGCCGCAGCACGGCCGCGGCGTCCGCGTCGTCGCGGCGCGCGAGCTCGGCCTCGGTCGCCTCGATCCGCGCGGCGATCGCGCGCGCCGTGCGGCCGCCGTCGCGCGCGGTCTTGCGGCCCACGAGGTCGTTGGCCTGGATCGCCGTCGTGCCCTCGTAGATCGTCAGGATCTTCGCGTCGCGGTAGTACTGCGCCGCGCCGGTCTCCTCGATGTAGCCCATGCCGCCGTGCACCTGCACGCCGAGGCTCGCGACCTCGATGCTCATCTCGGTCGAGTAGCCCTTCACCAGCGGCACCATGAACTCGTAGAAGGCGGCGTTCTGCTGGCGCACCTCGGGGTCCGGATGATGATGGGCGGCATCGTAGGCGGCGGCGGCGACGGTGGCCATCGCGCGGCAGCCCTCGGTGTGAGCGCGCATCGTCATCAGCATGCGGCGCACGTCGGGATGGTGGATGATCGGGCCGCTCGCCGGCAGCGAGCCGTCGACCGGGCGGCTCTGCACCCGGTCGCGCGCGTACTGCACCGCCTTCTGGTAGGCGCGCTCGGCCACCGCGATGCCCTGCACGCCGACCGCGTAGCGCGCGGCGTTCATCATGATGAACATGTACTCGAGCCCGCGGTTCTCCTCGCCGACGAGGTAGCCGATCGCGCCCGGGCCGACCTCGCCCTTGTCGTCGCCGTAGACCAGCACCGCGGTCGGGCTCGCCTTGATGCCGAGCTTGTGCTCGATCGACGCGCACCAGACGTCGTTGCGCTTGCCCGGCGTGCCGTTGGCGTCGACGAGGAACTTCGGCACGATGAACAGCGAGATGCCCTTGACGCCCTCGGGTGCGTCGGGCGTGCGCGCGAGCACCAGATGGACGATGTTCTCGGCCATGTCGTGCTCGCCGAAGGTGATGAAGATCTTCTGGCCGCTGATGCGGTAGGTCCTGTCGCCCTGCGGCACCGCCTTCGTGCGCACCAGCGCGAGGTCGGAGCCGGCCTGCGGCTCGGTGAGGTTCATCGTGCCGGTCCAGGCGCCCTCGATCATCTTCGGGATGTAGAGCCGCTGCTGCTCGGGCGTGCCGGCGGTGAGCAGCGCCTCGATCGCGCCGTCGGTCAGCAGCGGGCACAGCGCGAAGCTGAGGTTGGCGCTGTTGAGCATTTCGCCGCAGGCCGCGCCGATCGTCTTGGGCAGGCCCTGGCCGCCGAACTCGGCCGGGTGCTGCAGGCCCTGCCAGCCGCCCTCGGCGTACTGCCGGAACGCTTCCTTGAAGCCCCGGGCGGTCGTGACTGCGCCGTCGTTCCAGCCGCCCGGCTGGCGGTCGCCCTCCTGGTTCAGCGGCGCCACCACCTCCTGGTTGAAGCGGGCACACTCCTCCAGCACGGCGGCAGCGGTGTCGATGCCGGCCTCCTCGAAGCCGGGCAAGCGCGCGACCTCCTCCAGGCCGGCCAACTCCTTCATGCAGAACAGCATGTCCTTCACGGGCGCTTGGTAACTCATCGGGTCTCCTTCGGGCTTGTCGTTGTCGGTGGAAAAAAGCCCGTGTTCCTGAACGAGGGAAGCACGGGCCGGGGGCTCATCGGGGGAGCGGGCTCAGAGCGCCTTCACCAGTTCCGGCACGGCGGTGAAGATGTCGGCCTCGAGCGCGTAGTCGGCGACGGAGAAGATTGGCGCCTCCGGGTCCTTGTTGATCGCCACGATCACCTTGGAGTCCTTCATGCCCGCGAGGTGCTGGATCGCGCCGGAGATGCCGCAGGCCACATAGAGCTGCGGCGCCACGATCTTGCCCGTCTGCCCGACCTGCCAGTCGTTGGGCGCGTAGCCCGCGTCCACCGCCGCGCGGCTCGCGCCGAGTGCCGCACCCAGCTTGTCGGCCAGCGGCGTGAGCAGCTCGGTGAACTTCTCGCTGGAGCCGAGCGCGCGCCCGCCCGAGACGATCACCTTGGCCGCCGTCAGCTCCGGGCGGTCGCTCTTGGTCGTCTCGCGGCCCACGAAGCTCGAGGTGCCCGCGTCGGCCACCGCCGCCACGCTCTCCACTGCCGCCGAGCCGCCCGTCGCAGCCGCCGCGTCGAAGCCCGTGGTGCGCACCGTGATGACCTTCACCGCGTCCGTGGCCTGCACCGTGGCGATCGCGTTGCCCGCGTAGATCGGGCGCTCGAAGGTGTCGGCACTCACGACCCTGGTGATGTCGGAGAGCTGCGCCACGTCGAGCCTGGCGGCCACGCGCGGCGCGACGTTCTTGCCCGAGGCGGTCGACGGAAAGAGGAGGTGGCTGTAGCCGCCGGCCACGGCCAGCACCTGCGCCGCGAGGTTCTCGGCCAGCCCTTCGGCGAGCGCCGCACTGTCGGCGTGCAGCACCTTCGTCACGCCCGCGATCTGCGCCGCGGCCTGCGCGGCCTCGGCCGCGTTCGCCCCCGCCACCAGCACGTGCACCTCGCCGCCGCAGGCCGCAGCGGCCGTCACGGTGTTGAG
>NZ_QXMG01000103.1 GCF_003569765.1 Caldimonas tepidiphila
GCCGAGCCAGTATGCGCCTCTACCGCGAGCTCATACAAATCTCTGACTCACACCACTAGCCGGCCCTCGGCAGCCGAGCCGGTGCGCAGTGCGCGCGACAGAGTCAGACGCAATGCCGACCAAGCGGCCGGACCGAGCGCCATCAGAGCGTTGAGCCGCTCGCCCGCGGCGGCCTCGGCTGCGACAGCAGAGTCACCGTCGAAGAGCTGGCATCCGAGCGCGGCTGCGAGATCGACTATCTGGTCGCCAATCGCCACGCCGCCACGGAACGGCTCGTCCACGCCGTGGCGGCGGAACACCGCGAACGGCAGGTTCTGTATCGGGAAGTCGCTGCGGGGATGCTGGGCAGAGGCGACCCAGCTGCGTAGCTCAGGGTCGTGGGTTTCGTTCAGGAATTGCATGGCTTGGCCTCGTTTCGCGTCTGGTGCGCTTTTGATTTCGGGAAGGGCAGGGAGGTCAACGCCGGGTCGGGTCAAAATTCTTCTGCAGCCCCTGCCAGCAGCGGTAGTACTCGGGCTGCAACTGGGCCGTCTCGAGGGCGTAGCGCGTGGGCTGGATCACTGCCGGCGTCTCGAACATGAAGGCCATGGTGTCGGTGATGTAGTGCGGCTGGCGCGTGTCGGCGCGGCTTGCCTTCTCGAAGGTGTCGGCGTCCGGTCCGTGCCCGCTCATGCAGTTGTGCAGCGAAGCGCCCCCCGGCACGAAACCCTCGGCCTTGGCGTCATAGGCGCCGTGGATCAGTCCCATGAACTCCGAGGCGAAGTTGCGGTGGAACCAGGGCGGACGGAAGGTGTCTTGCATCGCAAGGACGCGTGGCGGGAAGATCACGAAGTCGATGGTGTCCACGCCCGGGGTGTCGCTCGGAGCCTGCAGCACCAGGAAGATCGACGGATCCGGGTGGTCGTAGCTGATCGAGCCGATGGTGTTGAAGCATCGCAGGTCGTACTTGTAGGGTGCATAGTTGCCATGCCAAGCCACCACATCAAGTGGCGAATGGCGGATCCTCGCGCTCCAGAAGTTGCCTTGAAACTTGGCGAGCAGCTCGAAGTCCCCCTCGCGGTCCTCGTACGCCGCCACTGGCGTGCGGAAGTCGCGCGGGTTGGCCAGCCCATTGGCGCCGATCACGCCCAAGTCGGGTAGCCGGAACAGCGCGCCGAAGTTCTCGCACACATAGCCGCGCGCGGCGCCGTCGGGCAGGCGCACCTGGAAGCGCACGCCGCGCGGCACCACCGCTATCTCCTGCGGCTCGATTTCCAGTACGCCGAGCTCGGTGGCGAGCACCAGCCGTCCCTGCTGCGGCACGATCAGCAGTTCGCCGTCAGCGTTGTAGAAGAAGCGCCGCTCCATTGAACGGTTGGCCGCGTACAGGTGGATGCCGCAGCCGGCGTTGCCGGCCATCGTGACCATGCCGTCGACAAAGTCGGTTTCCTCGTCGGGCAGTGGCAGCGGATCCCAGCGCAGTTGGTTAGGCGGCGTCGGCACCTCGTCGAAGTGACTGAGCCAGCGGCGGTCGGCGGCACGAACAAAGGGCTCGTGCACCGCTGCCGGGCGGATGCGGTAGAGCCAGGAGCGGCGGTTGGTATGGCGCGGCGCAGTAAAGGCCGTGCCCGAAATCTGCTCGGCGTACAAGCCGTAGGGCGCGCGCTGCGGCGAGTTGCGGCCCTCCGGCAGGGCGCCAGGCAGGCCCTCGGTGGCGAACTCGTTGGCGAAGCCGCTCTGGTACTGCGGCATGTTCTGGATCATGTCAGGACTCCGGACGTCAGGGCTTCTCGGTAAGGGCGAGGTCTTCAGCGGCTGCGTCGACGAGGCGCTGGGCGGCCTCGGCATCGCCCATGTGGGCGATGGCCAGCAGCGCGAAACGGGCCAGGAACAGCGGCGCGTTGACTTCGCCGAGTTGCGTCATCGTCTTGCACAGCCGGGTGTAGACGGCATCCAGTTCGGTCGGGGTCAGGGAGCTCATTGGGTTCTCCGATTCGTCTTCAGCGGTGCAGGGTGTGGCGAACGGCCGCGGCAGCTTCGACCGCGTTCGTCTCCTTCCAACGTCCAAGCACGTGGCCGTCCGGCCGCACCAGGTATACCGTGCCAGGCATGGCGTCGTACATCGAGAACAGCCGGCCGGTGTGGTCCCAGCCTTGCACGACGGAGCCGGCCTCACCGTGCTGGCGTGTCAGCGCCACCACTGCGAAAGGGACGCCATCGGCACGCATGCTGCACTGCAGGTCCAGCAACTCCTGGGGCACGTCGCCGCCCTCGCTGAAATGGAGGGCCGTGAAGCACGGAGCCGTCAAGTCGGTGAGGTGGCCTTCGCGCGTCTTGCCGTCGCGAGTGATCGTGAGCGGGCACTCTGACAGCACGGCTCCAGGCACTGGGCCAGACTTGAACTCGGCCGAACGTTGTGGCGCCGCGTTCAACGGTGAATCGGCGTAGGTGATCGCCGAGGTCTGGCGTGGATTGATCAGCGAGCTTACGACAGGGTGCTTGGCGGCCAGGCTCAGCACCGCCCTTCGCATCAGCTCGAATGCGAACGAGGGCGGCGCCATGAACTCGGTGCTCTTGGTGCCGTAGCTCAGGTTCTCGTGCGTCGCGGCGACGCGCTCGTCCGAGTAACTGTCGAGCAGTTGCTCGGCGGCCAAGCCCTTGATCACGAATGCGAGCTTCCACGCCAGATTGTCGGCATCGTCGATGCCGGAGTTGGCGCCACGTACGCCGAAGATTGGCACCAGGTGTGCCGCGTCGCCCGCGAACAGCACACGGCCGTGGCGATAGCTTTCTAGCGTCAGTGCATTGGCCTTGTAGATACCGGTCCAGATGGGCTTCCACTCGCCGCGCTCGCCCATCATCTCGAGCAGGCTATGCACGCGCGGGATCACGTTCTCAGGCTTGATCGCCTCGTCCGGGTCCTCGCCGTCGCGCAATTGATAGTCGATGCGCCATACGTTGTTGGGTTGTTTGTGCACGAGCACCGTCGAGCCCGGGTTGCAGGGTGGGTCGAAGTAGGCGAGCCGCTCGGTCGGCCGCGCGCTGTCAAGCAAGATGTCGACGATGACGTAGCGGCCTTCGTAGCTTGTGCCCTTCAACTGCAAGCCGAGCGACTCGCGTAGGAAGCTGCGTCCGCCGTCGGCCGCCACCACCCAGTCGGTATCGAGTTGGTAGTCGCCCTCGGGGGTCGAGAGGCTCAGCCGCGCACCGTCGGCGCTCGCGTCGATCGCCGTCACCCGGGTTTGCCAGCGGATGTCGATCAAGTCGGACCGGGCCTCAGCCGCGTCGAGCAGGAATTGCTCGATGCTGTACTGCGCGAGATTGACCATTGGCGGCAGCTTCTGGTTCTCGTCGACCGGCATCTTGAAGTGCAGCACCTCGGTGTCGCGGTAGTAGCTGCGTCCGCCGGTCCAGGGCAGGCCGGTCTTCAGGAAACCCTCTAGCGCGCCCAGGCGCTCGATGATCTCGAGGCTGCGCCGCGAGATGCAGATCGCCCGGCTGCCGAAGCACACCGAATCGTCGGCCTCGAGCAGCACCACCGGCACGCCGTGGTTGGCCAGGCCGAGTGCGGCGCAGTAGCCCACCGGCCCGCCGCCCACGACCACTACCGGATGCCGGCGGCGTTCCAAGTCGTCCTGCAAAGGAGGCAGGGTCGCGGGGTGGGACTTGGCCGTGAACGGATACGGCGCGAATTCCTGGTTCATCGTCTCTCCTAAGGGCTGGCATGGCAACGGCGGCGCAGCATCCGAAGCGTCGCGGGAGTTGATCATATTGTTGCGTACGCAACTATTGTCGGATGTCAAGCCCAGGGCGTCCACTCCGTACATCCACCTAGTTGCGTGCGCAACCATTAATTGATTACAGTCAAGCGAAGCGCTGACGAAGCGGCACGCTGCGGCGACCGCGCTTCATCCCTTGCACCGAACACCGTGGAGACAAAATGCATCCCTCTCGCATCCTGCGCCGCTCGCTCGTGATGGCCGCCCTGGCGGTGCCGCTGGCCGCGGTTGCTTTTCCCGACAAGACGATCGAATGGGTCGTCCCCTATCCGGCCGGCGGCGGCTCTGATGTCGTGGCGCGCACACTGGCCGAACCGATGTCAAAGGCCCTCGGTCAGAACATCATCATCAATAACAAGCCGGGTGCCGCGACCAACATCGGCGCCGACTACGCGTCCCGGGCGAAGGCTGACGGCCATGTCGTGCTGACCGCCGACACCGCCACGCTCGCCGCCAACCCCTCGCTGTACTCGAAGCTGACCTACAACGTCGAGAAGGACTTCGCGCCGGTGGGGCTGATGGCCCGTTTCCCGATGCTGTTGGTGGTGAACACGAGCCTCCCGGTCAAGAACCTGGCGGAGTTCACGGCCTGGGCCAAGCAGCAGCCGGGCGGAGTCAGCTACGCCACGCCAGGCGCCGGCAGCCCGCACCACCTTGCCACCGAGCTGTTCCGTGAAAGCAGTGGCTTGGCTTTCGTGCACGTGCCGTACCGCGGAGCGGCACCGGCCGTGCAGGACGTGATCGGAGGCCAAGTGCCCTTCATGTTCGCCGACACGGCAAGTGCCTATCCCCACATCATTTCCGGCAAACTGCGCGCAATCGGCGTGGCGAGCCCCAAGCGATTGGAGGGCTTCGACGCGGTGCCGACCCTGCAGGAGCAGGGCATGAAGGGCTTCGAGGCCTACGCTTGGCAAGGGCTGGTGGTGCCGGCAGGGACCCCGGCGCAGACGGTGATGGCACTGAACAAGGCACTGCTTGCCGCGCTCGATACGGCGGCCGTCAAAGCACGCTTTCAGACGCTCGGCCTTGAGGCGATCCCCAGCACGCCTCAAAAGATGGATGTTTATGCGAAGAGCGAGCGCGAGAAATGGGGTAAGGTGATTCGGGCCAGCAACATCCGCCTCGATTGAAAATGCCGGGAAAGAAAAAGGTCAGCTTCGAACTCGACCGCACCGTTACCCACCGCCTGCACACACTGCACAAGCTTACTGACCGGATCAGTCAGGTGGCCTATCTCGAACGGGCAGGCATGCCGCTCAGCGAAGGGCGGTGCCTAGCAGCGGTGGGGGCGTTCTCGCCGCTGTCAGTCAACGAGCTGGCCCGTCAGGCCAACCTGAACAAGGGGCAGGCTAGCCGCGCTGCCCAGTCCTTGGTGGACCAGGGACTGGTGCGTAAGGAAACCAGTGCGACGGACGGACGCGGAGTGGTGTTGACCTTGACTACTGCGGGCGAACAGGCCTGGCGGCGCGTCATGACCGTGATCGAGCTGCGTAACGAGGAGATCGTCGCCTGCCTGAACGCCAGCGAACGCGAGCAGCTGGATCGGCTGCTCGATCGCCTCCTCGCGCATGCCCAGGCAGCGGTGGGCGAGGACGCGAGAGACGGCGAATGAGATGTCCTGGTCGAGACTTGATCTGACAGACAAGCTGCCTGTTCAGGCGGCCCCTTGTGCTGCTGCGGCTGTCGGTTGCATCCGATCCAGCTGCTTATCGTCAGTCCCTGGCCGACACGCCCACGCTCGAAGAATTCACCGCGCTGCAGCAGGCGCTGGCCAGCGCGCTCAAGCGCAACGAGTCGCTAGCGTCGCAGGCGGCACCGACATCTCGCGCAACACGGTGGCCGCCAGCATCGTGCGCGTCGGACAGGCCGTGCAGCCGGTGGTCAACCTGCTGCGCGACGAATCGCACTGCTGCCCTGGCGCATCGACGTGAGCGCAGCCTGAGCGAGCCTTGCCTCGCCACCGCCATCGTGGCAAGGAGCGGGGTTGACTGATCGCTTACGGCTTACCTGCCCTCGATACCGACACCTCCAGGAGCTGGATCCAGGCTGCCGGTGCTCTTGTCCTCCTGATGGGCTGTGGCGGAACGATCGTGGTTGATCATCGCCACGGCAACTGCGGCGATGACCGCAGGAATCGCGATCGCAATGAAATTCTGCTGCAGCGGCAAAGCCACGCTAACCAGCGTGCCGATCACGATGGGGGCCAGGATCGCGCCGCTGCGGCCGACGCCCGAGGCGAAGCCAATGCCGGTGGAGCGGATTGCCATCGGGTAGAACTGGCCGGCATAGGCGTAGGTGACGATCTGCGTGCCGATGGTCGACGCACCAGCCAGGCCGACGACCAGGAACAACGCCTCGGTGGGCATCGGCACGCCCAGCATCGTGATCGACACGGCCGCCAGCACGTACATCGAGAACAGCACCCACTTGATGTTGAACTTGTCAGCCAGCCAGCCGCCACCGACTGCACCGATCACCGCCCCGAAGTTCAAGGTCAGCACGAAGGTCAGTGCCGAGCCCAGGCTGTAGCCGGCACTGGCCATCAGCTTGGTCAGCCAGGAGCTCAGCGCATAGACCATGAACAGGCACATGAAGAAGGCGATCCAGAACATCACGGTGCTGAAGCCGCGGCCCTCCTGGAACAGGTGACGCACCGGCACGTCGTCGGCCTTGTCCTCGGTGGGCAGCGCGAAGCGGTCGCTGGCCGTCGGACGGAAGCCAGGCTCCAGCCGCGCGAGGATGGCCTTGAGTTCCTCGTGGCGGCCCTGCTTGAGCAGGAAGGGCATCGACTCCGGCAGTGATTTCAGGACGAACGGAATCAGCACCACCGGCAGCGCCGCGGCGAAGAACACGGACTGCCAGCCGTAGCTCTCGATCAGTCCCTTGCCGAGCACTGCGGCCAGCATGCCGCCCACTGCATAGCCGCTGAACATCAGCGTGACCATGGTCGAGCGAATCCGCTTCGGCGAATACTCCGTCATCTGCGCGACCACGTTGGGCATCACACCGCCGATGCCGAGGCCCGCCAGAAAGCGGGTGACGCTGAACATCACCGGGTCGTTCGTCAGTCCGGCTGCCGCGGTGAACAAGCTGAACAGGGCAATGCAGATCACGATGGCCCAGCGGCGGCCGATGCGGTCGGCGATGGTGCCAAGGAAGATCGCCCCGAACATCATCCCGAAGAGCGCCGAGCTGACCATGAAGCCCGCCTGGGTCGGGTCCACGCCCATCTGCTTCATGATCGACGGCAGTGCGATGCCGGCCACCGCAAGGTCGTACCCATCGAAGATGATGATGAGCGCGCACCAAAAAAGAACCAGCCCGTGAAAGCCATTGAAGCGTGCTTCGTCGGCAATCTTGTGGACGTCAATCTGTCTCATGGGTTTGTCTCCTGGTCGTGGGGTGTTGGGAAAGCACCTCTGCCTGAGTTGCCATCGCCTCAGCGCAGCTTTTCGCCGGCGATGGCGATCGCCTCGTGGAACGCCGGGGCAGACGCTCTTCCCGCCTTGGGGCAGGAGGGCCTGACGGTCCCGAGCGGGGAGAGAGGAGTTTCAGTTGTTCCGAGGGACTTCAGCCTTGGAGCTGGGCGCTGACTTCCCTGCTCAATGCGAACAGGTAGCCGTCAGGAGGCCGCCTGCCGCTCTGGCAGAACTCCTTGAGGCACTCCAGCGCGCGCTGGATCGTCATTGGTGAGGCGCCACGCAGTTCTTCCAACTGCGGCAGGCCCGGCGTCTTCCTTGTCTCGCTCATGCAAGTCTCCATGACGGTGCAACTTCAGGGTCAGGACAGTGCAGAGGTTCACCCTTCGCTGGCTGCGTCTCCTGCTGAAGGAGGGGCAGGAGCGTGTCGACCAGCTCTCGAAGCGGCTCTTGGTGAATCGGTAAGCCTTGAGATGGTGCGAATGTGATCTGCCTCAAATCAAACGCGATCAGCATGCATGATGATGCATGCGTGCCGACTAGTCAATAGAACTATATTGCATGTTTCGGGCTTGTCGGCAATTACACCGCCATCATCTTTCCCGGAGGACGACAAATGAGCGAAGTCAGCGAAGCCATCCGAGCCAGGCCTTTGTCGAGGTCAAGCTCAGCGACAAGATCCCTAACAACGTCAACCTCGACGGCGACCGGCAGCTGCTGCGCGCGCTAGAGGCGTGGCAGCCGAACTACTTTGACTGGTGGAAGGACATGGGGCCGGAGGGCTTCCAGGGGGTCGACGTCTACCTCCGCACGGCGGTGGGCGCGGATCCGAAGGGCTGGGCGGTGTTCGACCATGCGAAGATGCCCGACTACCGCTGGGGCATCCTGCTCGCGCCGAAGGAGGAAGGGCGCACCATCCCTTGCGGTAAGCACAAGGGCGAGCCGGCCTGGCAGGAGGTGCCGGGCGAGTACCGCGCGCTGCTCAAGCGGCTGATCGTTGTGCAGGCCGACACCAAGCCAGCCTCGGTGGAGCAGCAGCGCTTCCTCGGCGCGACCGCCCCGTCGCTCTACGACATGCGCAACCTGTTCCAAGTCAACGTGGAAGAGGGCCGCAGGTGACCTGGACAAATTGCACCGGGGCTTGCAAGGAGTGGACCGAGCTCATGCCTTTGCTTCCACAGCGGTTTGCGCGCGCAGCCGGAAGCGCTGGATCTTGCCGGTGGCGGTCTTGGGCAACTCCGCGACGAATTCCATCTGACGCGGGTACTTGTGCGGCGCGAGCCGGCTCTTGACGAAGGCCTTGAGTTCGGATTGCAGCGCTTCGCCCGCTGCATGGCCATCCTTCAGCACGATGAAGGCCTTGGTCTTGGTCAGGCCCTCCTCGTCGAGCACGCCGATCACCGCGGCCTCCAGCACGGCGGGGTGCTGCACCAGCGTGGCCTCGACCTCGAAGGGCGAGACGTAGATGCCGCTGACCTTGAGCATGTCGTCGCTGCGCCCGGCGTAGGTGTAGTAGCCGTCGGCGTCGCGGCTGTACTTGTCGCCGCTCTTGGTCCATTCCCCGCGGAAGGTCTCGCGCGACTTCTCGCGGTTGTTCCAGTACATCAGCGCCGCGCTCGGGCCCTTGATGTAGAGGTCGCCGATCTCGCCGACCCCGACCGGGCGGCCGTCCTCGCCGCGCAACTCCACCTCGTAGCCCTCGACCGGCCGGCCGGTGGTGCCGTAGCGCACATCGCCGGGGCGGTTGGAGAGGAAGATGTGCAGCATCTCGGTCGAGCCGATGCCGTCGATGATCTCGCAGCCGAAGTGGGCGGTCCATCGCTCGCCGATGTCTTGCGGCAGCCCCTCGCCGGCGGACGAACAGAGCCGTAGCGCGACCTCATCGCGCGCGGGCAAGTGGGGCGACGCGAGCATGCCGGCATAGCCGGTCGGCGCGCCGCAGAAGATCGTCGGTCGGTGCTCGACGATGCGCTTGAAGGTGGCATCAGGCGTCGGGCGCTCGGCCATCAAGACGGCGGTGGCACCCACGCTCAAGGGGAAGATGAGGCCGTTGCCGAGCCCGTAGGCGAAGAAGAGCTTGGCGGCCGAGAACACCGTGTCGCCCTCGCTCATGCCGAGCACCGGCCTGGCGTAGAGCTCCGCGGTCCAGTACGGGTTGGCGTGGGTGTGCACCGTGCCCTTCGGGCGGCCGGTGGAGCCCGACGAGTAGAGCCAGAAGCCGGGCTCGTCCGCGAGCGTCGGCGCGGGGGGCGCGAGCGGCGCCTGCGCGGCCAGCAACGCGTCGAAGGACTGCGCCCCCGCCGGCAACTCGCCGCTCGAGCGCGAGACGATCAGGTGCTTGACTTCGTGTGGACCTTGCGCCATCGCCGATTGCAAGGTCGGCAGCAGCGCGGCCGACACCAGCGCGGCCTGCGCGCGGCTGTTCTCCAGCATGTAGGCGTAGTCGTCGGCGGTCAGCAGCGTGTTGACGGCCACCGGCACGAGGCCGGCGTACATCGCGCCGAGGAAGCTCACCGGCCAGTCGTTGCAGTCGTGCATCAGCAGCAGCACGCGCTCCTCGCGCTTCAAGCCCAGCGCGAGCAGTCCGGCCGCAGCACGGCGGACGCGCTCGGCGAGCTCGCCGTAGCTCAGACGTCCCTGGTCGTCGATGTAGGCGGTCCTGCCGGCGCGAGCGGCGTTGGTCTCGATCACGTGCTGCGCGAAGTTGAACGCGCTAGGCGGGGCAGGGGGCAGGCTTGCCATGCAAATGTCTCCTCCGGCTGCCTCTCTACAGGCAACCAATCGATGGTTCCAGTGACCTTTTCAGCGAGCGGGGTGGGTCCCGTTGGCTGCGAGTCTTCCAAGGGCTGCGGTGCTCGCCTGCACCGCGCAGCGGCGGTGGTAGAAGTTCAGCGCGCGCAGGCCGCCGAGCTCCTCGCCGCCGCCGGCGCGACCCGGGCCGCCGTGCAGCGACATCGGCATCACGTTGCCGTGGCCGGTGTTGAGCGCGGCGACCTCGGGCGAGATCGCGTGCACGCGGCCGTGGCTGTCGGCCAGGGCCAGCGCCGCGTCGGCGATGGCCTGCGCGTCGGTGCCGTAGACCGAGCTCACCAGCGAGCCGTCGCCGCGGCGGATCAGCGCGCAGGCCTCGTCCAGGCTGTCGTAGGGCATCAGCGTCGAGGCCGGGCCGAAGACCTCGAAGCGGTGCACGCGGTCGGCGGCGTGCGGGTCGCGCGCGCCGAGCAGCGTCGGGCCGATGCAGGCGGCGATGGCCGGGTCGGCGTCGACCAGTGGCTGCGCGCCGCCGTCGTGCAGCACCTCGGCCTGCTCGCGCAGGAAGGCCAGCCCCGCGCGCACCGCGTCGAGCTGCTCGCGGCTCACGAGCGAGCCCATGCGCACCGCGTCGTTCCTCGGGTTGCCGACCGTCGTCTTGCGCAGCTTCGCGCTGATCGCGTCGGCGGCGGCCTCGTAGAAAGCGCGCGGCACGAACACGCGCCGGATCGCGGTGCACTTCTGGCCGGACTTGACCGTCATCTCGCGCACGACCTCGGCGACCAGCAGGTCGAAGGCCTCGGTCCCGGGGGCGGCGTCGGGCAGCAGCAGCGCCGAGTTCAGGCTGTCGGCCTCGATGTTGCAGCGCACCGAGCGCTCGGCAACGGCCGGGTGCGAGCGGATCACCGCGCCGGTCTCGGCCGAACCGGTGAAGGACACCACGTCGAAGGGCTGGAGCTGGTCCATCAGGCCGCGCGAGCTGCCGCAGATGACGGAGAGCGCGCCCGCGGGCAGGATGCCGGCCTCGACCACGTCGGCCACCATGCGCTGCGTCAGCCACGCGGTGGCGGTCGCGGGCTTGACGATCACCGGCACGCCCGACAGCAGCGCCGGCCCCGCCTTCTCCCACAGGCCCCAGGAGGGGAAGTTGAAGGCGTTGATGAAGAGCGCGACACCGCGCGTGGGCGCCAGGACGTGCTGCGACTGGAAGGCGGGGTCCTTGCCCAGGCGCGCCGGCTCGCCGTCGAGCAGCACGCGCGCATCGCCGAGCGAGTCGCCCCAGCGCGCGTACTGGCCGAGCGTGAAGATGCCACCGTCGATGTCCACGGCGGAGTCCTTCTTCGTGGTGCCGGAGTTCGCGGTGGCGATCTCGTAGTAGGCGTCGCGCTTGGCCTGTAGCACCTTCACCACCTCGCCGAGCAGCGCGGCGCGCTGGCGGTAGGTGAGGGCGCGCAGTGCGGCGCCGCCCTGCTCGCGGGCAAATGAAAAGGCCTCGCCGAGGTCCAGCCCGGTGTTCGACACGCGGACCAGTTCGGTGCCGAGCACCGGGTCGACGAGCGGTGTGCCCGCGTCGCCGGCAGTCTGCCAGCGGCCGGCGGCGTAGTTCGGTAGAAGCTCGCTCATGCTGTGGCCTTCGTGAACTCGATGCGGCCCTCGGGCAGCAGGTAGAGCACCAGCGCGCGGCCGGTGGTGACGGTGGGACGGTGGGCGCTGCCCGGCGGGTAGACCTTCCAGCCGGCCGGCGTGCCGTCGAAGCGGGCGTCGGGGGTCAGCGGCATCACGAGGTCGATCTCGCCGTTCGGGTGCGCGTGGTGCGGGCCGACGACGTCCTGCATGTCCACCACGTCCACCGAGAACTGGGCGGTCTCGGGCGAGGGCTTGACGACGCGGCCGTAGCGGATGCCCCCGGCCTCGTGCTTGCACATCCAGCCCTCGCGTACGCCGGCCTCGCAGGCCGCCTGCATCTCGCGGAACCAGTCCGAGGACGGGCCATAGTTCTCGTCCAGCCAGGTTTGCAGGCCGGCGTCTAATGGCCTGTCCTGGAGCTCCTGGGTTATTGTCTGCACCAGCGACTGAAACCGCTCACTCATGGAATCCAGCTCCTTCATCCCGCATAAGCTTCGCCTGTAATCACGAAGAGCATGCAATATCGTGCATGCTTATATGAACGATACTTCCTGCTTGCGCGGGGTGTCAAGAAAAATGGTGCATGCGCCGGGTAAACCCGAGTGTGGGCCGACCTGCTCAAGAGGAACCAGCCATGAAAGGGCTGCACATCGTGGATTCCCAGTCGGGGACTGAAGAGAACCTGGAAGGCAAGGACCCGTACCTGGTGGCCTTGGGCGAGCGCATCCGCAACCTGCGCTCGCGCCGTGGCCTAACGCGTAAGGCGACGGCGCTGGCAGCCGACATTTCAGAGCGCCACTTGGCCAACCTGGAGCTCGGCAACGGCAACGCGTCGATCCTCGTGCTGCAGCAGGTGGCCTTTGCCCTGCAGTGTTCGCTTGCCGAAATCACTAGCGACATGACGACCTCCTCGCCCGAGTGGCTGATGATCCGCGAGCTCCTGGAAGGGCGCAGCGAGACCGAGCTCTATCGGGCTCGTGTCAAGCTCACCGAGCTGTTCGGCTCTGGCGGCAACAACCGCGCGCGGCTGTCGCGCATCGCGCTCATCGGCCTGCGCGGCGCGGGCAAGTCCACGCTCGGACACATGCTGGCCGAGGACCTGGGCTATCCCTTCATCGAGCTCAGCCGCGAGATCGAGAAGGTCGCCGGCTGCAGCATCGTCGAGATCCATTCCCTCTATGGAGCCAGTGCGTACCGGCGTTACGAGCGGCGCGCGCTGGAGGAGGCGGTGCAGATCTACCCCGAGGTCGTGATCGCCACGCCCGGCGGCTTGGTGTCGGATGCGACCAACTTCAACCTGCTGCTGTCGCACTGCTACACCGTCTGGCTGCAGGCCGACCCCGAGGACCACATGAAGCGGGTCGTCGCGCAGGGCGACTTCCGGCCCATGTCCGGCAGCCGCGAGGCGATGAACGACCTCAAGCACATCATCTCCGGTCGCGCGGCCTTCTACGCCAAGGCCGACCTCGCCTACAACACCAGCGGCCATTCGCTGGAAGAGACCTTCACCGGGCTGCGCACCGTCGTGCGCAATACCACTGGCGTGATGAACTGGGCCGCCTGACTTCCAGGGCGTGCTCCCGGACCGCCCGGGCGGGCGGTCATGAGCTTTCACCTGCCGCGGCCATCAGCCATCTTCTTTTGTTCCTGGAGGTAGGAGCCCCGAGGGGCCAATGCCAGCCAGTTAACGCTGACTGGCATTTTTTTCGTCGGGAACTTGTGCGCGCGGTTCTTGACGACTCTAGGGAAGTGGCGATCGGGGCGGCGTGGCGGTAGCACGAAGTAGTGGGATTGCGCGAGCAAGGCCTGCAGCCGCTCGGGCAGGGTGCCTGCGGACTCGAGGCTGGTGGTTGCCAGCAGGTTCACGATCGCATAGCTGGCAGTGTGGACTCCTGGCGCACCAGCTCGGGCTGCTTGCTGCGCAGCACCGGCTCGCCGTCCTGCAGGTCGAGCCCTTGCCACTGGCGGCCAGCGCTTGCTCGATCCAGCTCGGCTCGATCAGCGCCCCGAGTTCATCGAGCCGCTTGGGGGCTCGGGCCAAGGTCTCGCGCAGCGCGCTCTGCAGCAGGCTCATGAAGCAAAAAGGGGAGCGTGTTCAACATGCTCCCCTTCTACCGGATCAGCTCCGCTGGGTGCTTAACTGACTGGCATTACCCCGAGGGGCTCCTTTTTTGTGGCCGTATTCCGGGTGCGAAAGGCTGATCCGACGCGTGCTACCCAAGGACGAACAGTGGGCCATCCCCGGTCTCCACGGGTTTTCCCTTGTCTTTCATGCAGTTGACTTCCGGTTTTTCATGCACTATCGTGCAGCCAGCCGCGCAATAATATGCACTATGGTGCATGCGCAGTCCACCTTTCAAGGAGACCGAGATGACCGCCACCACCGAACTTGCCCGTGTCGACTACCAGACCGATCCGTCCCGCTACAAGCACTGGTCCTTCAGCGTCGATGGCGCGATCGCGACGCTCAAGCTAACGCTCAAGCTCGACATCGACGAGAACGGCGGCCTGCGGCCGGGCTACAAGCTCAAGCTCAACTCCTACGACCTGGGCGTGGACATCGAGCTGCACGACGCGCTCAACCGCATCCGCTTCGAGCATCCCGGGGTGCGCACAGTGGTCGTCACCAGCGCCCGCGACCGCATCTTCTGCTCGGGCGCCAACATCTTCATGCTCGGCGTGTCCTCGCA
>NZ_QXMG01000104.1 GCF_003569765.1 Caldimonas tepidiphila
CATGCCTCGCAGTGTAGAGGGACGATTGCACTAAAACAATACTAAATACAAAACGGAGGACGAGGGCTAACCCTAACTCCCCAACGGCGCGCGCAGCTTAGCGCAAGCGTGCAAGGCCCCGACCAAGGCGAAAGGGCCGCGCCAGGAAGCCTTCCCGGTGCGGCCCTCGATCGAAGCAGGCAGCGCCGCAACCGATCACAGGCGACTCTCGGCGAGAGCAGCGCCCTCGCCTCCCCTCCTCATTCGGGACGGATGTCGGCCTGGCGCACGGGCGCCACCGAAGCGCCCTGAATTCCGTGACGAGCCAAGGCGGCGGCCACGAAGCCCGAGGCCTTCATCTCCTCGACGAAGCCGGACAGCGCCTCGGCCGCGGCCAGTCCCCGGCTCTTGGGCACGCCCATGGCCTGGCGGATGACCATGAAGCGGCCCGGCAGCAGTCGCATGCCGCCCAGGCGCACGGCGTCCGCCTCGAGCTGCTGCTTCACACCGGCGGCCACGTCGGCCCGGGCGCCTAGCTCGGCGAAGGTATCCACCACGGCCGGAGAAGTCGGGGCGCGCTCGATGCGCGCTTGCTTGAGCTCGCGCGTCAGGAACAGGTCGTAGGCACTGCCCTTGCCGACAACCACCACCTGCCCTTCCCGGTCCACCTGCTCGTTGACTTGCAGCGGAGAGTCGGCGCGCACCAGGTAGCAGCCCTCGATGAGCACGTAGGGCTCTGTGAAGGCGATGTCGGTGCCGCGCAGCGGGTCGATGGCAAAAAAGCCGATGTCAGCGCGCTCCTGCGCCACCACCTCCACCGACTTGCCCGCGGCGTCCACCACCACCAGCTCCAGCGCCACACCTAGGCGTCGGGCCAGTTCACTGGCCAAGTCCACCGAAACGCCCCGGGCGGCGCCGGTGGCCGGGTCGGTGCCAGCCAGGATGGGGTTGCCGAGGTTGATGGAGGCGCGCAGCCGGCCGGTGGGGGCAAAGGCGGCGACGAGGTCCTTGTCGAGGTTCACTGTGTGTCTTTCTTTCGAGAGTTCAGGCAAGGACTGGCCGGGCGCTGCCTTGCTGCGCCGCGATGGTCTTCTTCAGGATGGCGGGGATGACGCCCCCGTCGCGCAGGAGGTCGGCCTCGAGCTGCGTCTCGACGGCCGCCGTGGCCGTCAGAGTCTCGACACGACCGTCCCGTCGCAGTACCCGCACCGGCACCGCGCCCCGGGGCACCAGCGCCTCGGGCCGCGCATCGACCTCGATGCGGTCGCCCGGCTGCAGCTGCAGTGAGGCCGGGTCGGCCCCTCGCGGCAGGCGCAGTGGCAGGATGCCCATGCCGATCAGGTTCGAGCGGTGGATGCGCTCGAAGCTCATCGCCAGCACGGCGCGGATCCCCAGCAGCCGCTGGCCCTTGGCGGCCCAGTCACGCGAGGAGCCGGTGCCGTAGCGCTCGCCGGCCACCAGCACCACGGATTCGCCGGCCTCGCGGTAGCGGCGCGCCACGTCCCAGATCGGCAGCACCTCGCCGCTGGGCACGTGCAGCGTGTGCGCCACCGGCATGCCGGGCTGGAGCAGGTTCACGAGGGACTTGCTGTGGAAGGCGGCGCGCAGCATCACCTCCCAGTTGCCGCGCCGCGAGGCAAAGACGTTGAGGTCGTGGCGGTCCTCGCCACGCTCGACCAGGAAGTCCGCCACCAGGCTGTCGGGCGGGATCGCGCTGGCCGGCGAGATGTGGTCGGTCGTCACATCGTCACCCAGCACCAGCAGCGGCTGCGCGACGTAGCGGCCGAGCTGGCTGCCCTCCTCCACCGAGGCGAAGGGCGGGCGGCGCAGCGCAGTGGACGTAGCCTCCCAGGGGAAGCGGGCGCTCTCGGGCGCCTGCAGTGCCTGCCACATCGGATTGGCGCTGGCTTTTGCGAACTCGCGCCGGAAGTCCTCGCGGTCCAGCGCCTGCGCCACGTGCTGCGCCACCTCGTCGCGCGTAGGCCACAGCGAGGCCAGCGACACCGGCTCGCCGTCCGGGGCGACCTGCACCGGATCGACGCCCAAATCGACCTCGGCGTTGCCCGCCAGCGCGAAGGCCACCACCAGCGGCGGCGACATGAGAAAGCCCAGGTCCAGGTCAGGGTGGATGCGGCCGGGGAAGTTGCGGTTGCCGCAGGTCGCGGCCACCGGGTGGATCGTGCCCTTGGCGCGCTCCTCGCGGATCACGTCCGGCAGCGGCCCGGGATTGCCGATGCAGGTGGCGCAGCCGAAGCCGACGATGTCGAAGCCCACGGCCGACAGGTCGTCGATCAGGCCTGCGCGCTCCAGGTAGGCCGCCGCGGCCGGTGAGCCGGGTGACAGCGAGGTCTTCACCCAATACGGCACCTTCAGCCCACGCTGGCGCGCCTTGCGGGCCAGCAGCCCGGCGGCAATCAGCAGCGCCGGGTCGGAGGTGTTGGTGCAGCTGGTGAGCGCCGCCACCGCCACCGGGTGGCGCGGCATGTCCGCATGCGGGGTGACGGGCGTGAAGCCGCGCGCGGCCAGCACACGGGCAGCGTCGCCGTAGGGCAGCAGGTCCTGCGGCCGCGTGGGGCCGGCGATGTGCAGGCCCACCGCATCGAGGTCGATCTCGACCACGCGCGTGAAGCGCGGCCGGGCCTCGCGGTCGAACCACAGCCCGGCGCGCCGGGTGTAGGCCTCCACCAGCGCGACCTGCGCCTCGGAGCGGCCGGTGGCGCGCAGGTAGGCCAGGGTCTGTGCGTCCACGGCGAAGAAGCCGGTGGTGGCGCCGTACTCGGGCGCCATGTTGGCCACCACCGCGCGCTCGCCGGCCGCGAGCGTGGACACGCCGGGGCCGAAGAACTCGACGAACTCGCCCGACACGCCGATGGCACGCAGGCGCTGCGTCACCGTGAGCGCCAGGTCCGTGGCCAGCACGCCGGGACGCAATGCGCCGGTGAGCCGCACGCCAATCACGTACGGGATGCGCAGCATGGTGGGCATGCCGAACATCACCGTCTGCGCCTCCAGCCCGCCTACGCCCCAGCCGAGCACGCCGATGCCGTTGACCATCGGCGTGTGGCTGTCGGTCCCGAGCATCACGTCGGGCACGACCCAGGTCTGACCCTCGCGCTGCTCGGTCGTCACGACTGTGGCGAGCTGCTCCAGGTTGATCGTGTGCATGATGCCGGTGCCGGGCGGGTTGATACGCACGCCGCGCAACGCCCTGGAGGCCCAGCGCAGGAAACGGTAGCGTTCGCGATTGCGGCGCAGCTCGTGCTGCAGGTTCACCTGCGGTGCATCGCGGCGGCCATAGACCTCGACCGCGAGCGAATGGTCCACCGACACGTCCACCGGCAGCACCGGGTTGAGCACCGCCGGGTCGATGCCGGCCTCGGCCAGCGCGTCGCGCATCGCGGCGATATCCACCAGTGCCGGCGTGCTGGTGGTGTCGTGCATCAGCACGCGCCCGGGCTGGAAGGCGATCTCGGCCTCGCTGCTGCCGCGCTCCAGCCACTCGAAGATCGCCGCCGCGGCAGCGTCGCGCTCGGCGCCCCGCATATGGCGCAGCACGTTCTCCAGCAGCAGGCGCAGCACGGTGGGCAACTGCAGCAGCCGCGGCCCGAAGAGGGCCGGCAGGTCCACGAAATGGGCTTCGGTGCCGTCCCCGAGGGGCAGGCGGCCGGCGGGGCGGTCGAGATCGAAGGACATGGGTCGGTAACGTCGGAAGGTCAGGCGGGCGAGAACACCATGCACACCGGGCTGCCGCTGTGCGCGATCTGGCCGGTGGGCGCGAGGTGGCCGGACAGCGCGTCGACCGCGAAGGTGACGATGGTGTCGCTGTCCTCGTTGAGCGCGTACAGCCGCCGCCCGTCGGGCGACAGCGAGAAGGCGCGCGGCGTTCGCCCCCCGCTCGGCACGGCGGCGGCGAAGCCGAGGCGGCCCGTGGCCGGGTCGATGCGGAAGACGGCGATGCTGTCGTGGCCGCGGTTGGAGGCGTAGAGCGTGCGGCCCGCGGCGTCGACGGCGATCGCGGCGGCGCGGCTGTTGCCCGTGAAGTCGTCGGGCAGCGCGCTCAGCACCTGGAAGGGCGCGAGCGCGCCGCACTCGGCATCGAAGCGGCAGGCCGTCACGGTCGAGTCCAGCTCGTTGACCACGTAGGCCCAGGGCTGGCGCGGGTGGAAGGCGAGATGGCGCGGGCCGGCCCCTTCACGGCACGCGACGAAGGAAGGTTCGGCCGGAGCGAGTCGGCCCGCCTCGAAGCGGAAGCCGAAGACCCGGTCGCAGCCCTTGTCCGGCACCAGCACGAAGCGCCCCGAGGGGTCGAAGGCGTTGTAATGGGGCTTGGGCTGCTTCTGCTCGAGCCGGTGCGGGCCGATCGGGCCGTCGATGCGCTCGAGCTGGCTGATCGGCTCCAGGGAGCCGTCTGCAGCGATAGGCAGTACCGCCAAGCTCGCGCCGAGGTGGTTCGTCACCACCAGGAAGCGGCCGCTGGCGTCGAGCGCCAGGTGCACCGGGTTCCTGCCCTCGGTGCTCTGGCGATTTAGGAAGCTCAGTTGGCCGGTGCGGCGATCCACCGCAAAGGCGCTCACCTCGCTCTGGTCGCCGTGAACCGTGTAGAGGCACTCCCCGTCGCGGCTCAGCGCCAGGTAGGAGGGGTTCACCAGGTCGCCGACCAACTGCACCAGGGTCAGTGCGCCGTCTGTGCCGACCTTGAACACGCTCAGGCCCTCGCCACGCGCATTGCGCTCGCGCGTGGTGCGGCTGCCGACATATGCGTACATCGCTACCTCACTCCAGGCGGATGCCCTTGGCCTTGACCAGGGCAGACCAGCGCTTGGACTCCGCATCGATGAAAGCCGCAAACTCCTCGGGGCTGCCGCCGCCGACGAGGTTGCCAGGGCCGGCGATCTTCTCGCGCAGCTCGGGCTGGGCCAGCGCCTTGTTGAAGGCCTCGTTGAGTTTCCGGACCACCGGCTGCGGCGTACCCTTGGGCGCGATCACGCCCAGCCAGTTCGACACCGTGACCTGCGGGTAGCCGAGCTCCGCCATCGTGGGCACGTCGGGCAGGCTCGGCAGACGCTTTTCGCTGGTAACGGCCAGCGCGCGCGTCTTGCCCACTTGGATGGAGGGCAGCGCCGCATAGGTCTGCTCGAACATCAGGTCGATCTCGCCCGCCAGCAGCGCCGTGGCGGCCGGGCCGCCCCCCTTGTACGGGACCTTCAGCATCTCCAGCCCGGCGGCGTCCTCCAGCAGTTCCGACGAAAGGTGGTGCGCGCCGCCCGTGCCGGCATTGCCGATGGACAGGAAGCCTGGCTTGGCCTTGGCGGCGGCCACCACGTCCTTGAAGCTCTTGAACGGCTTATCGATCCGGGTGACCAGCACCAGCGGCGCCTTCTCGATCAGCACCACGGGCACGAACTCCTTGGGGTCGAAGCCGAGCCTGCGGAACAGCGACGAATTCACTGCCAGGGGGCCCATCGCCCCGATGCCGAGGGTGTAGCCGTCCGGGGCTGCTCGCGAGACGAGCTCGTGACCAATGTTGCCGCTGGCGCCGGGCTTGTTCTCAACGACGATGGTCTGCTTGAGCAGCGTACCCACCGGGACCCCCAGCTGGCGCGCACGCAGGTCGTTGTTGCCGCCGGCGGTGAAGGCCACGACGATCGTGATCGGCTTGGCGGGGTACTCCTGGGCCTGGACCAAGCCAGGGCAGGCGACGGCGGCGGCGAGCGCAAGGCCCAGTCCGCGGACCACGAAATTTCTTCTTTGCATCGCTGAGAGCTCCTCGGAAAAAAGCACCTGCTCTTGTTTCAGTTGTCGGCGGTGATGTTGGCGTCCTGGACGATCCGGGCGAAGCGCTTCGACTCGGCCTGGATGAAGGCCCTGAACTGCGCTGGCGCCATCGGCGAGACCTCGCCGCCCAGGTCGTTCATGCGCTTGACGAGGTCCGGGTCCTTCAGTGCCTGCGCCAACGCCGCATGGAGCTTCTCGACGACGGGCGCGGGCGTCCCGGCGGGCGCGAAGATCCCGAACCAGTTCTCCAGCGCGTAGCCCTCCAATCCCTTGGTCTCGGAGACGGCGGGCAACTCTGGCGCCAGCGACGAGCGTGATGGCGAGGTCAGGGCGATGGCGCGCACGCGGCCGTCCTTCAGGAAGGGCCGCGCCCCGGCCAAGCTCACGAAGGTCATGTCGAGGCTGCCGCCCGCAGTGTCGGTCAGCTGGTTAGAGGCGCCGCGGTAGGGCACGTGCTCCAGCGGCACACCCGAGAGCTTCTCGAGCAACTCGCCCGCGAGATGCTGGGGATTGCCGATGCCGCTGCTGCCGTAGCTGAGCTTGCCTGGGTTGGCCTTGGCATGCGCGAGGAGGTCAGACACCGACTTCACCGGCAGCGCCGGATTGACCACCAGCACGTTGGGCACCTTCACGACGAGGCTGACGGGCGCTAGGTCCTTGTCCGGCGAGTACTGCATCTTCGCCTTGTGGACGTGTTGGTTGACGGCGGCCTCGCCAGCGGTGGCCATCAGCAGCGTGTGGCCATCGGCCGGGGCCCGCACCGCGGCCACCGCGCCGATCATGCCGCTGCCGCCGGCCTTGTTCTCGATGACGACGGGTTGCCCGAGCAGCGGGCGCAGCTTCTCGGCCAGCAGCCGGGTCATCACGTCCACCCCGCCGCCCGGCGAGAACGGCACGATGATCGTCACGGGCTTGGTCGGGTAGGCCGCCTGCGCGAGGACGCCGGCCGGGGCGAGGGATGCGAGCAGCGCCGCGCCGAGGATGCGGCGGGCGAAAAGGCGCCTGGACATGGGCTTGTCTCCTGAGGTGGGGCCGGCATGACATCGCCGGCTCGGTGCAGGCATCCTAGGCAGGCGGCCCGGCCGTGAAAATTGATCTCTCGCGAAGGCACCGTTCTCCAATGGAGAACGCTAACGCCTTCAGTCAAGTGCGGCGGCGGCGCGCTGCAGGTGGTCGACGAGCGTGCGAGCGATGTGGCCGAGCTCGCTGAAGTCGCGGACCACGATGGACATCTGCCGCACGGCCCAGTCCTCATCGAGCGCGACACCGCGCAGGCGGCCGGCTGCCACGTGTGGCCCCAGCACGCCCTCAGGCAGCAGCGTGATGCCCAGCCGGGTTTCCACCAAGCGACACATCGCGTCGAAGCTGCTGACCTGGATGCGCTGCTGCAGCGCCAGGCCGCAGGCTTGGGCGCCCTGCACCATCAGCGACGACAGCGAACTCTCCGCGTGGGGACCGACAAAGGGGTAGGCCAGGGCCTCGGCGAAGCGCACAGACCGGCGCCTCGCCAGGGGGTGGCCCTTGGGGACTCCCAGCATCAGCCGGTCGACCCGGTACGGCAGGGCGCTCAGCCCCAGCAGCGCCGTCTGGCTCGCGACGATGCCCACGTCGGCGCTGCCGTCGGCCACGGCGCGCACCACCGCCTGGCCAGTGCGCTCCTCCAAGGAGATCTGCACGCCGGGATAGCGCGTGAGGAACGCCTCCAGGTCGCCGGGCAGGAACTGCGTGAGCGCCGAGGCCACGGCATGCATGTGGACGTGGCCCTTCACGCCCTCGGCGAACTCCCCGAGTTCCTCGTCCATGCGCTGCACGAGCTGCAGCATCTGGCGCGCATGGCGCAGCAGCGACTGACCCGCCGGCGTGAGCATCACGCCACGCGGCTGACGCACCAGCAGCGGCGTGCGGGCCAGCGCCTCCAGCTCGCCGATGCGCTTGCTCACCGCGGAGACGGCCAAGTGCTTGCGTTCCGCGGCGCGCGTGAGGTTGCCGCACTCGGCGACGGTGACGAAGACGTCCAGGCTGGTGAGGTCGTGGCGCATGAAGTCGAGCGGCAGCCGACCTGCCGCTTGTCGCCCCCCGGCCTCCTGCGCCCTCTAGCCAGGGGGCTTGTGAACACGAGGATACAGAGGGCGACTGCGCAGGCCCGGACGCGGCGCTTCGTGAATTACAAGTGCACCTCGACCGACTGCGCCTTGACAGGCCGGGAGGAACTGGATTCGGAACCTTGGGCGCCCTCGCCCGTCTTGATAACGCGCACGACGTCCAGGTGCTGGCGCAGGCGGTGAGCGGCCTCCATGCGCTCGCCGGCTTCCAGCAGGTCCAGCAGCGCCAAGTGTTCCTCGCACTGGCGCCGCAGGCGGGTGCGGTCCTGCTTGGATCCCGTCTGCGAGTGGTACTCGATCACTTGGCGCAGCTGGTTCACGTTGCGCAGGGCGTCCAGCAGGAAGCGGTTGTTTGCGCAGGCGACGATAGCTTCGTGGAAGTCCGCACCGGCACGGAACCGTTCCGCCGCCGTCCAGCGCTCGATGCCGCCCTCGAGCAGCTGCAACTGCTGGCGCCGCACCTTGTCGAACAGAGCCCGGTCCACTCGGAAGGTCGGCTCGAGGATGGCCGCGGGCTCGATAATCATGCGGAAGCGATAGCTTTCCCGGTGCGAGTCCACCGAGTTCAGCAACGGGCGGAAGATCCATCCGCGACCCGGCTTGCGATCGATGAGGTTCTCGCGCGCCATACGGTTGAGCACGCGCTGCAACTGCAGCCGAGTGAGTTGGTAGCGCTCCATCAGCTCCGCCTCGGAGACCTCCTCATCGAGGACGTTCGTGAGGCGGTCCTCGACGATGCGCATGTAGATCGACTCGTCCGACACGGGGTCAGAGGGCAGCTGGAGCTTGCGCAACTGCGCGGCTTCACGGGCCACATGGAAGCCCCGGTTCGGGCTCGAGCCGACGGCGCCGAGCGTCTCCAGGTACTGCAGGGCCTTGCGGACCGGAGACCGGGAAACGCCGAGCGTGTCGGCGAGTGACTGTTCAGTCAGCCGGTCACCCGCCGCGTGTCCGCTGGCGATGATATGTTCGAGCACGCGCGCCGCAAGCACCGGGACGAGCCCGCTGGGCATCGCAGGAGGGGAAGATGTCATGTCGTTCAAGAGCAGCTTCCGGGCCGCTGGAAGGGTCGGGGACAGTTCACTGTTTGAACCAGATTCTCTTCCGATACAATCCGCGAGTCCAGCCCCTGCCCCGGGCCGGCTGCGGCATCACGCCTTGGCGATATGCAGGAAGTTCGTCGTGCCGGCCACGCCGAAGGGCATGCCGGAGGTGACGAGCACGGTGTCGCCGGGCCGGGCGAAGCCCTCGGCGCATGCTGCCCGGCAGGCCTGGTTCACCATGTCCGGCACGTCGGCGATCGGCGCGTCCGAATGCAGCGAGTGGACGCCCCAGGCCAGAGCCAGGCGCCGGGCGGTGCTGGAGTCCGGAGTGATGCTCAGGATCGGCACCGTAGGACGCTCCCGGGCTGCCCTCAGGCTGGTGTAGCCCGAGCGCGTGTAGGTCGCGATCACGGCCACCGGCAGCAGCGCGGCGGCCTGCCGCAGCGACACGCAGATGGCATCGGCGACGGAGGAATGGGCAGGGGTGCCGGAGGCATCGATCGCCAGGCGGTAGTGCGGGTCCGCTTCCACCTCCGCGATGATCCGGTCCATCATCGCCACGGCCTCGCGGGGGTAGCGCCCCGAGGCCGACTCAGCCGACAGCATCACGGCATCAGCCCCGTCGTAGACCGCCGTGGCCACGTCGGAGGCTTCCGCCCGAGTGGGCACCGGCGCGGAGATCATCGACTCGAGCATCTGCGTGGCGACGATCACCGGCTTGCCAGCGGCCCGGCAGGTGCGCACGATACGCTTCTGCAGGCGCGGGACCCGCTCGGCGGGCAGCTCCACCCCCATGTCCCCGCGCGCGACCATGAGCGCATCCGCCGCCTGGACGATCGCATCGAGCTCGTCGATGGCCGCGGGCTTCTCCAGCTTGGCCAGCACGCCGGCGCGGCCCTGGACGATGGCGCGGACCTCGTGCAGGTCCTGCGGCCGTTGGACGAAGGACACCGCTACCCAGTCGATGCCCAGCGTGAGGCCGAACTCGAGGTCGTTGCGGTCCTTGGGCGTCATGGCCGCGATCGGCAGCAGCACCGAGGGGACGTTCACGCCCTTGCGGTCCGACACGGGGCCGCCGACGAGCACGACCGTGTCCGCGAATTCTGGACCGCACTCCAGCACCTTCAGCCCCACCTTCCCGTCATCCACCAGCAGATCGGTCCCGGGTTTCAACGCCGCGAAGATCTCCGGATGCGGCAGCGGCGCGCGCGTGGCGTCGCCCGGCGTGGCATCGAGGTCCAGCCGGAAGCGATCCCCGACCTGCAGAACGATCGGGCCGCCGGCGAGCCGGCCGATGCGCAGCTTGGGGCCCTGCAAATCCAGCAGGATGCCGATGGGCCGGCCGACCTCCTGCTCGACGCTGCGGATCATCTCCACGCGCGCCTGGTGGTCCGCATGGGCGCCGTGGCTGAAGTTCAGGCGGAACACGTCCGCCCCGGCCTCGAACAGCGCCTTGATGGTGGCGCGGTCCGAGCTGGACGGCCCGAGGGTGGCGACGATCTTGGGATGCCGCGCGCGGCGGATGGACAGGCGATCGCTCACAGGATGAACCCCGTATTGAGAAAGGTGGACTTGTGCTCTCGGACGATGCCGTTGAGCAGCTGCTTGTTGTCTTCCGTCTCCCTGGTAGCCACCATGGAGCGGATCGAGAAGGCGCGCAGCGCATCGCTGATGGACAGGGTGCCTTCGGCGGAGTCCTTGCGGCCCGCGAACGGGAACACGTCGGGCCCGCGCTGGCATTGCGCGTTGATGTTGACCCGGCAGACCTGGTTGACCAGCGGATCGATGAGGGCTCCGATCCGGTCGGCATCCCGGCCGAAGAGGCTGACCTGCTGCCCGTGGTCCGAGCTGATGACGTACTGGAGTGCCTCCTCGACATTGTCGAAATCCATGACGGGCACCACCGGGCCGAACTGCTCCTCCCGATGGAGCGTCATGCCTTCGCGCACCGGATAGACGAGCGCGGGCTGGAACAGCGTACACAGCGACGTGCCCCCGCCGGCGTTGATGACCCGCGCGCCCTTGGCGCAGGCATCCTCGATGGCGTCCTTCATGTACCGGGTGCGGTGCGGACCGGGCAGCGGCGTGATCTGCACTCCCTCCTCCCACGGCATGCCCATCTTCAGGCGCCCGAGCGCCGCCACGAACTTGTCCAGGAAGGCATCGACGATGCTGCGGTGGACGATCAGCATCTTCAGCGCCGTACAGCGCTGGCCGTTGAAGGACAGCGCCCCGAGCAGGCACTCCCTGACGGCGAGATCCAGGTCCGCGTCCGGCAGCACGATGGCCGCGTTCTTGGCGTCGAGCCCCAACACAGCGCGCAGGCGGTGCGACTTGGGGTGCTGCTTCTTGAGGAAGTCGGCCACGCGGCTCGAGCCGATGAGCGCCAGCACGTTCACCTTGCCGGAGGCCAGCAGGCGCGGCACCACGACTTCGCCGGGTGCATAGATGGTGTTGACCACGCCCGCGGGGAAGGCATCGCGGAACACTTCCAGCAGCGGCTCGAAGAGCAGGGCGCCGTAGGTCGGCGGCTTGAGCACTACGGTGTTGCCCATAAGCAGCGCCGGGATGAGGGTGCAGAAGGTCTCGTTGAGTGGATAGTTGTACGGCCCCATGCACAGGACCACGCCGAGCGGCGTGCGGCGGACCTGACCGATCGTGCCCTCGACCACCGTGAAGCGGGAATGACCGTTGTCCATGTCCTTGAGCGCTGCGATCGTGGCGCCGATGTATTCGACCGTGCGGTCGAACTCCTTGCGCGCATCGGCCAGGCTCTTGCCAATTTCCCACATGATCAGCCGCACAATCTGCTCGCGGCGCTTGGCCATGCCCTGGACGAAGCGCTCCATGCATTCGATCCTGCCCGCCACCGACATCGTGGGCCAAGCCCCGCGCCCGCTGGCGTAGGCCGCCACTGCAGCGTCGAGTGCGGCGTCGCTCTGAGCTTCGCCCATGTCGGGATAGCTGCCGAGCGGCACCTGTTCCACGCCGCCATCGGCTCCGCGGAGGCACACGGGAGAGAGCACCGGCTTGCAGGCGCCGTCCCAGTGCTCGAGCCGGCCGTCGACGAGGTAGTGCCTCTGGTGAAGCTCGCCCGGCAGACGATGCTCCGGGGGAACGGCATCGGGTGTCGGGAAGCAAGCAGCGAGTTCGGAAGGCGTCATGAGGGCCTCGGTGTATGGTTGATGAGCCATCGTGCGATGGCAAGGACTGAAGGCTCCCGGGCCGCCTACGGCACGCAGCACCCGAGGGCTTGCCGCAGGGGGTCAGTCGGGACGGATGCCCCGCTCCTTGATCAATCGCCCCCAGCGATGCGATTCGGCGGCCACGAACGCGGAGAACAGCTCCGGTCCGCCGCCAGCGATCACGTTGCCCGGCTCGGTGATGCGCTTAGCGAGGTCGGGCTCCTTCAGCGCCCGGTTAACAGCCTGGTTCAGCTTCACGACGATGGCCGCTGACGTGCCCTTGGGCGCCACGATGCCGAACCAGTTGGAGACCACCATGTCCTTGATGCCCAGCTCGGCGAAAGTCGGGACCTCGGGCAGCGAGGGAAGGCGCTTGTGGTGCGCGACCGCGAGCGGTCGCATCTTTGGTGGCTGCGCCCGAACATGCTCCGTGGCCGCCGGGACCATGGCGAACATGTAGTCCACCGCGCCGGCCAGCAGGTCCTGGGTCGCCGGCTCGCCCCCGCGATAGGGAACATGCAGGGAGGACGTACCGGTGGAAAAGCCGAACATCTCGCCGGCTAGGTGGAAGGTTCCGCCGGACCCGCCCGAGGCATACCTCAGCTTGCCTGGCCTCGCCTTGGCATCAGCCAGCAGGTCCTGCAGGCTCTTGTAGGGCGACTTGTCGGCGCTGACCACCAGCACGAGCGGCCCCTTCTCGATCAGCACAACCGGAACGAGGTCCTTCTGCGGGTCGTACGCGAGTTTCGGGAACAGGGTCTTGTTGATGGCCAGAGGAGCGAAGTTCCCGATGCCGAGGGTATAGCCGTCCGGCGCCGCGCGCGCGACGAATTCCGTGCCGAGGTTACCGTTGTCGCCCGGCTTGTTGTCCACCAACACTGGCTTGCCCAAGAAGAGGGACAGCTTCTCGGCGAGCTGGCGGGCCCGGGTGTCCGAGCTGCCGCCGGCGGCATAGGGTACGACGAGCGTGACGGGCCTGCTCGGGTAGCCGGCGCCCTCCCCCTGCGCGAGGCCCGCCAGGGGCCAAGCCGCTGCGCAGCCAGCTCCCAGAAGCAGGGCTCGCCGCGCCTTGAAGTTGATGGGCATCCTATGTCCTCCCGGGCGGTGCATAAATCGACTCAGGCCTTGAGCGCGAGGGCGACGGCTTGGCCGAAGGCCTTGCAGCCGAGGGAGCCGCCGAGGTCG
>NZ_QXMG01000105.1 GCF_003569765.1 Caldimonas tepidiphila
CCCGCCCCCACCATCCGCAGTCCGACGACGCTGCCCGGGCGGCTTTTAAAAAACGAGCTCCCCGCAAGACTGGCTGAAGCGCAAGCCGCGCATCCCGCGCAGCGCATCGAGCTGTGGTTCCAGGACGAGGCCCGCTTCGGCCAGCAGGGCTGCAACTCCCGGGTATGGGCCGACCGGGGCAGCCGCCCTCGCGCGCCCCGGCAGACCGAGTACGACTGGCTCTACCTCTTCGGGGCGATCTGCCCGGCCACCGGACAGAGCAACGGCTGGTTGATGCCGCAGGCCAACACCCAGACGATGCAGGCGCAGCTCAACGACCTCAGCCGCAGCCTCGCAGCCAACGTGCACGCGCTGCTCGTGCTCGACGGCGCGGGCTGGCATCAGAGCGCGGCGCTGCGGGTGCCGGGCAACCTCACGCTGCTGGTGCTGCCGCCGTACTCGCCCGAGCTCAACCCGGCCGAGATGCTGTGGCGCGAGATGCGCCAGCGCTACCTGAGCAACCGTGTCTACCCGGATCACGAGGCACTCGACAGCGCTGTGGCCACAGCCTGGTTAAGCCTGAGCGACGATGCCGAGCGCATCCGCCGCCTCACCAACTTCGACTGGATCCGCCACGCCGTCTCCCAGGCCCTTCAGCGTCCGGAGACTTCATAGGATCCGTATAAATCAGACCTTCCCTAGTCGTACTGGCGCAGACGCCACCAAGCCCGCGCCCGGCTCTGCCACTGGCGTCGGAACATCCTAAAGCATCTACAACTGTAGTATTAGGCATGATGCGCGCTCATCCCGTACTATTACGGTCCCGCCCCGCCTGAGGGTTCAGCAAGTTCGAACGTCGCAGCGGATAACGGTGGTTGATGGCTGTGTATCGACCTGGCCTATAAGCCGCCTCACAGCACCATGTTTGACAACAGGACGGACGCTTCCGAATTTAACATGAACGAGCTGCTGCACAAGTCTGGAGGAGCCATCGCAAGGTGGCTTGAGGAAAAGCTACCCAACCTCGGCCCAAACTGGTGGCAAGACCAAGTAGTGAACCGCCTCACCTTCCAGCAGCAGCGCCTAGTGGAGGAGAGGCGCATTCAGTCCTTAGTAGGTTTGGACTTGGCAGCAGTGCTGCGGATAATGGACCAAAACTGGAGCGAGCTCGCTGGTGCGGAGCCCCTGCCGCGAGAGGCACGGAACTGGGTCAAGGAGCTGCAGAGCGTTCGCAACAGGTGGGCCCATGCACCGGCCGGTGGCCTTAGTCCTACCGATACATTTCGGGACGCAGATACCCTCGGTCGCCTTCTAGCGGTCGTAGGCGCTAGCACCGACTTGCTCAACCAAGTCGAGTTTTTCAAGCAAGCCACCCTTGTGCGGCTAACCCCTTCTGCATTGACAACCGCACCTGCGTCAAAGGAGAAAACACCTCAGCCAGCTCCGCCGCCCACCGTGCCAGCACACAAGTTCTTGGTCGGACAACTGCTGTGCCTGAAGTCCAATCCAGCAGCCGTGTTCCCTGTCCTTGAGGTACTACCCAGCGTGTCGGGTGAGACGCGTTACCGGGTCTTCGAGGGTGGTGGCAAGCAGGTCTACTACGAGAGCCAGCTGCAAGAGCTTGACAAGCAGGATGACAGCCGAAAGGTACTTACGGCGGTAGAGTTCTTCGCACTCTTGACCTCTGTACTGCTTTCGTCCCCCTCCGCTTCGTCCTTGTACTCGCTGAACTCCGGTCGGGTTCGATTCGTTCCGTACCAGTATCGACCGGTGTTCAAGCTCATCAACGCTGACCGCCCGCGACTGCTGGTCGCCGATGAGGTTGGGGTTGGCAAGACCATCGAAGCTGGACTCATCCTGAAGGAGTTACAGGCACGCAGCGACATCAAGTCGGTCCTAATCATCTGCCCCAAAGCCCTCGTCGCTGAGCGGAAGTGGGAGCTAGAGATGAAGCGATTCGACGAGAGCTTCGTCCCGCTAAATGGTTCCTTGCTCCGGCATTGCATCAAGGAAACGCACCTGAGTGGTGAGTGGCCCGCACAGTACGAAAAGGCAATCGTGCCCACCTCGCTTTTCGACAACGACCTGCTGTTTGGAAAGTCGGGCAAGGGTAAGTCACGTGACCCAGGTCTCCTTGAGCTAGACCCTCCGCCGAAGTTCGACTTGGTAATCGTTGACGAGGCGCACCACATCCGCAACTCGGAGACATTCCTCCATCAGGCAGTGCGCTACTTTGCGGACAATGCTGAGGCGGTCGTATTCCTCTCTGCAACGCCTGTTCAGCTCGGGCGACATGACCTGTTCACACTGCTCAATGTGCTCCGGCCAGATGTCATTATTGACCCGGCCAGCTTCGGGCAGATGGCCGAGCCGAATCAGTTCATCAATGCTGGCATTCAGGCCTGCAGACGGGGTGGCGAAGGCTGGGCTGAAGAGGTTCGTGGGCAGCTCAGACTCGTCACAGGAACAACTTGGGGCCGCGAAGTGCTATCGGTAAATCCGGGCTTCCAACATATCTACGACGGCCTTGCAGAGGGGCCAGACGACGGACTGTCGCGAATCAAGACCATTTCAGCCTTGGAAGGCCTGTATACGTTCAGCTCGCTCATCAATCGAACGCGCCGACGCGACATTGGCGAATTCACCACACGCAAGGCTGAGACGGTCACGACGGACTTCACAGCAAGCCAGAAAGAACTGCATGATGACCTGCTGTCAGTCATCGCACGCATCTTGGCGAGGCTACACGGCAATCAGAACGTGAAGTTCATGATGACCACAGTGAGCCGTCAGGCCGCAAGTAGCCTGTACGGCCTCGCTCCGGCGCTCGAGAACATTCTGGAAGGGAAGCTTGCCCAACTTGAGTCAGAGGATGACGACGCAGACGCGGAGGAACGAGACCAAGCCTTCATTGAGCAAATCCGAGGAGACATTGAGTCGCTCATTCAACGGGCAAGGCGTCTTGACCCGAAGGACCCGAAGGCTGATGCCTTCATGCATGTTGTTCGCGACAAACTCGGCATGCCCCGCAACAAGGTGCTGGTCTTCAGCACATTCCGGCACACGCTGCGGTACCTGGTTAGAAAGCTGAATGAAGCCGGGATTCGATTCGGACTTGTCCATGGCGGCGTTCCTGACGAGGAGCGAGCCGAGTTGCGTCGACGCTTCGCACTGCCCAAGGCGGATGAGTCCGCGTTGGACATTCTGCTGTCCTCAGAGGTGGGTTGCGAAGGCCTGGACTTTCAGTTCTGTGACTGCCTGGTCAACTTTGACCTGCCTTGGAATCCGATGCGCATAGAACAGCGCATCGGTCGTATCGACCGCTATGGGCAGACCAGTGAAGCCGTCGGCATCTTCAACTTCGTGACCGCTGGGACTATCGACAGTGAAATCTACGACCGGTGTCTCTCGCGCATTGGTGTGTTCCAGCACGCGATTGGAGGCAATGAAGAAATTCTTGGCGATATCACTCGCGAGTTGCACAGCATCGCCGAAACCTTCAGCCTGAGTGAGAACGAGCGCTCGCAACGCCTGCAGCAATTGGCCGACAACAAAATTCGCCAGATTGAGGAGGAGGAGCAGCTAGAGCAGCGTCAGGGCGAGCTGTTCGGACTCAACATCGCTGCTGCAAGCTGGGAGCAGAGATTGGCACAGTCCCGCAACCATTGGCTGGAGCCCATGGCTCTTGGAGGTGCAGTCACGTCCTACCTAACTCGGAGGCTTGGTAAGGAGCAGGAATATCTGCTTGGAGAAAAGTCTTTGAGGACGCTTCGCGTTGGCGTTGAAGGTCGCGCATCACTGTTGGAGGACTACCGCAAATTGCCTCGCTCTACAGACCCGCTGAGCCGCGCTTGGGAGAAGTGGCTGAAAGGTACCGTTCCAACGCTTCAGGTCACGTTTGAGCAAGAGACCGCCGTGGACAACCCTGCTGCGGTTTTGCTTACTCTGGGGCATCCACTACTCCGGCAGGCCGCCGCGTACTTGCATGAGCCAGAGGCCGTATTCGTGAAGTTGCGTGTCTTCAATGACTCCCTCCCAAAAGGCATCCATCCGTTTGCCTTGTATCGATGGACACGTCAAGGCGTACGTCGCGATGAAGAACTCATTCCGATTGCTGCGGAGGACCAAGTGGCTTCTGCACTTTTGGAACTCTTGCCTTTGTCATCCGACGCACCGGACCTTGAGGGTCCTACCTCGCAAGTTATGGACGAACTAGATGCAGTTCATCACCGACGGTGGCTGAATCAGTCGGCAGAGCACTCAGAGGAAAACAGGCAACTCGTCGGTGTTCGAATTCAGAGTCTCTCTGCTAGTTTTGGAGCACGGAGAACCGTTCTCGAAGAACAACTTCGAAAAGCGACGAACGAGAAGATTCGAGTTATGAAGGCAGCGGAGCTGGAGCGTGCGAAGGTCGACTTCGATGTTCGCGTTGCGGAGTTGCGCCGTGCTGCGGAGAGTGGTGATATTAAAGCTTCCCCAGCTGTGTTCGGTGTTCTTGAAGTCCGGGGGGCGCCATGAGCCTTATTCAGCAGATTGCGCGAAATCGACAGCTTCTTCTGGACGGTATCGAGGCAAACGGGGGGGACATTAACCTTCGAATCTTCGAGGATTTCTATCCGGACGAGGCGCACTTCATCTTTGAACTTCTCCAGAACGCCGAGGACGCAGGGGCCACTGAGGCGGCGTTTGAGTTGAATGCCCATGGATGCTCGTTTGAACACAACGGGACGCGTCACTTCAACGAGCGGGACATCCGTGGCATCACGGGTATTTTCAATAGCAGCAAAAAAGATAACCCAGACCAGATTGGCAAGTTCGGTGTGGGTTTCAAGTCTGTGTTTGTTTACACCGATACCCCGGTCGTGTATTCCAAGCACCACAGCTTTCGGATTGAGCGGCTGGTGCTGCCATTGGAGGTGCCGCCTAATCCTCATCTCGGTGACCGCACACGTTTCGATTTTCCGTTCAATAATCCGAAAAAGAATGTCAAAGAGGCATTTGCGGAAATCAAGGCAGGCCTTGAGCACCTCTCTGAAAACACCCTTCTCTTCTTGCGCAATCTAGGGTACATCAAGTGGAGGGTCGGGTCGCAGGAGGGGGCGTTGCTCCGAGAGGAGCACAGCGAGAACCATGTTGAAGTTCTGAAGCAGCTGGATGGGAAAGACGTTCTTAGCTCTCACTGGCTACGCTTCAGTGCACCTGTGCAACTGGACAAGGGCTTCTCAGCACCAGTTCAGGGGGTCGAAAGACAGCAAGTGGCTATCGCCTTTGAACTGGCCCTCACTGGCGAAAAAAAGTCATTCGACAAGAATAGGGCCATTAAGGAACAACTAAAGGTTGTCCCAGCGGTACGCGGCAAGGTTTCGGTCTTCTTTCCCGCGGACAAAGAAACCTCCGGACTTCGCTTCCATCTTCATGGCCCGTTCGTCCCTGAACTGAGCCGGGCGAGCATCAAGAACTCGCCAGAGAATTTGCCGTTGTTTGCGCAGCTTGCAATGCTCGCAGCGCAGTCCTTGCACGCGATTAAAAAGCTCGGGTTGCTGAGCGGCGAATTCCTTGCGGTGCTACCCAACAACGACGACCCGCTGCCGGAGCGATACAAGGTCATTAGGTCCACCATCCTGGAAGAGATGAAAACTTCCGCGCTGGTGCCGACGCATCGTGGTGGGCACGCACCTGCGGTCCAGCTGCTTCAGGCGAAAGCAGCGCTGAAAGTCCTTATTCCTTCCGACGACTTGGCGTTCGTCACCTCCCGACAGGACCATCCAGAGTGGGCAATTGGAGCGACTCAGAAGAACTCTAATCAAGACCGATTCTTGACCAGTCTTGGAATTCATTATTGGGAGACCGACAGCTTAATCGAATTTCTCGAGACGAAGCTAAGGAATTCAGAAGATTCGTGGGACCCTTGTGAAATCAAGCAGGACGTTTTAGAGTGGATTGCTAATAAACCCTTTGAGTGGCTGCAAGCACTCTATGCTCACTTGTTAAAGTTCTGTGAGGAAGCAGACGACTTCAGAAACTTGGGAGATGTTTACTTTATTCCCCTTGCCTCAGGAAAATGGGGGACTGGTTCGCTGGCCTATTTTCAGACAGGGCCGTGGAGCGAGTCGGACCCCCATCACCGTGTGGACGAGCGCGTGCTAAAAGAGGGTGCGAAAATATCACAGCAGCTTGGTGCACGGAGGTTCCTAGAGCAGATTGGCGTTCGTGAACCGAACGAAGAAGATGAATTGCGCCTGCTAATAAATACTCGATATAAGGAGGGTGGCGCACCGCCGACTGACGCAGAGTACCTTGCCGACTTGTCAAGGATGATGGCGTTCCTCGAAGGTAATCCCTCTTCGAAGGGAATGTTTGCCGATTCAAAAGTCTTTAAAGTTGCTTCTCTTGCGACAAAGTGGGCTTCGGCAGGAAAGGTGTTTTTGGATGAGCCATTTGAACGCACGGGTCTGCATCTCCTGTACGAAATAACTACAGACCAGAAGCTCAAGCGCTGGCCTCTTGACTCTTGGTATTCCGAATGTGGCCTCCCTTTGGAAAGAATCGTCAAGTTCGCCAAGGCAATGGGGTGTCAAAGTGAGTTTGACAGACTCTCAGTCAGTGCGAGCTGTATTAAGAACCCGAACTGGAAGTCTGTACTCTCTACAGCTCCAGGCGAACGCGCGGGGAACATGGTCAATCGAGATTTTGCTCTCGCCCCGGAGGCTGAACTCCTGCTTAAATCCAAGTCCCTGCCTGCAGTGCAGCTCGTCTGGAAAGCGTTGTGCCGGAGCGAGTCTGTTCGACCAAGCGTGTTGCAAGCCTTTTTTCAGTACACCGCTAGAGGCGGACCGAGAACCTCTCTGTCTCAGCTGGTCTACTCCTTGCGTGAGATTGCTTGGGTGCCTCAAACAGACGGCACCTTTGTGAAGCCCAGATTCGCCGTGACCGGTCAACTGCCTAAAGGGTTGACCGTGGACGCTGGCTATAAGTGGCTTGAGGCTGTCGAGTTTGGTGTCGAAGAGAGGAAGAGGAACGCCGAGACTGCGGTCCGCTCTGAATATCGCAAGGGGCTTGGATTCGAGTCCGAAGACGAACTTGCCCGAGCCCTTGAGTTCAAGAAGCTCCCGAAGGAAGAACAAGAGAGGATTCTTGCCGAAGCGAAGCAGCGGCGCTCCGAACCGATTGAGCTCCCGGTAAGGCCCGTGAGGAATCTGGAGCTTCGCCGTGAGCGAGTGAGTGCGGATGCGCAGGCGACACCCGAGAAGACGGCAGCGATTCGCGAGCGCTCAGTTCAGATTGGCGCCAACGAAAGTAAGGCCGAGGCAAAGGTCTACTTGAGAGACCAATACACCAATAGTAATGGTCAAATGATTTGCCAAGCCTGCAAGGATGAGCTTCCATTCAAGCTGCCAACGGGGGCGTATTACTTTGAAGCGGTCGAATTGATTGAGAGCTCGCAGAAGCGATATCGGGCCACATACTTAGCGCTTTGCCCTAATCACGCGGCTGCGTTCCAGTATGCCAACGCTCAGAGGAATTCGATGAGTGAAGTAATTGCAACCGCGCACTCGACCGAAGTTGAGATTGCATTGGGAGGTCAAGAAACCACCCTTTATTTCACCCAGACGCACCTGGCAGACGCAAAGGCTTGCTTGAGTGCCGAAGATAGAGAGGATGACTAGTGCCGTCAGACCTTTCTCGACTCCAAAGCCCAGCGGCCGTACAGGCGGCGCTGGACGAGTTCGGCAAGCTCGGTCGAACGGCCTTTCTCCAGCGCTACGGATTTGGTAAGTCCAAAGACTTTTTGGTTAAAAACCCGGCCAGTGGGCAACTGTGCGACTCCAAAGCAGTTGCTGGCGCAGCGTTTGGCTACCAGTTCCCTGAGGAAGGGCCGCTGAAGGCGGGGGATTTCTCAGGAGGAGAAGCCACCGTCGTTCCAAAGCTTCGTGGCCTGGGATTCGAGGTCGTTCGAATCGGTGAGGACTGGTCTTCAGCAGAAGTTCAGGCGGCCGTGGCGGCGTACTTCGAGATGCTCAGGCTTGAGGCGAATCAGCAGCGCTACAACAAGACGGAGTTCAATGCTGGTCTTCGTAAAAAGCAGTTGCAGAGTCGGAGCAAGGCCTCCGTCGAACTCAAGCACCAGAACATCAGCGCGGTCTTGCATGGAGTTGGCCTTCCGTTTGTCCCCGGGTACAAGCCGCGTGGAAACGCTCAACTACTTCTACGACAGGAGGTTCAGAAATTCATCCTTGCCAACACTGACCTCATCAAACAGGTAGTAGATGCCCTCGAGGAAGTCAAGTCACCTCACCAGCAGAGCTTCAAGGCCGTTCTTGTTGAGCCGCCGCAGGTAGAAACGGTAATGAAAGTCGAGTCGACCCCGAGGGTACGACTGCCCCGCAAGGTGGACTATGCGTCTCGCGATGAGAGCAACCGCGAGCTGGGTCGAGCCGGCGAACAGTGGGCAATCCAATTCGAGCAGCATCGGCTCATTGAGGCAGGTCAAGCGGAACTTTTTGCCAAGCTGGAGTGGGTCTCGGATAAATTGGGAGATGGTTCCGGCTTCGACATCCTTTCGTACGACGCACCTAGTCAGCCAAGGTACATCGAAGTGAAAACTACCAACGGCTCCCACGCCTCAGCATTCATTATTAGTCGCAACGAGGTTGACTTCTCCAAAGAGGCTGGAGATGCGTTCTTTTTGTACCGGCTCTTCCGATTCCGGGACTCGCCAGCTTTGTACATGCTTCGCGGCGATGTTTCGTCCCACCTGTACTTGGAGCCCGTCGATTACCGTGCTTCCTTCCGACGCATGACGAGTTGATGTCTTTAACGAAGCGGGAGCAGGTTACGAACACTCGCGCGTTGATGAGCGGCCGGCTACCCATGTTGGTCACATTCAGAGAGCGGACCACGGGTACCGATTTCTTAATGGAAGGATAGGCGAGCGTAGGGCCCGCTTCGATTTCCATGGTGACTAAAAGGCTTGACCTTGGCATGCTCACGCTCGATGAAATTATTGGGTTTTTGCATTATTGTCCTCTCCTTTCATGCCATCTGTTAGTGGCATGTCAGGGCGTGTTTGTATTGCCATGTTCGCCTCGCTTCGAACACGTTTGGTAATTACATTGGACGGCTGCGCTGCTTGAATGGGTGGGAGACAGAAAAATTGACTTTAGTCTGGTACACCGAGGAAAACTGTGGAGGGCTATAAGTGTCCACAATGACTAAGGCCTGCACCCTTCAGCTCCATGTACACGACACTTGGCACGACGTCGCCTCGGTGAGCCTGATGGCTTTCGCTGAGGCAGGTTCGAAGGCGGCCACCTACACCGCCTACGACATGACCTGGGCCGTGGAACACCAGGACGCACGTGCTGCCCATGCGCTCGGTTGCCAGTTTCCCGTCCAGTTAGAGGCTGTGTTGCTCAAGCACTGGCCGCCGTGTCTCATCGACTTGCTGCCGCAAGGCTTCGGCCGCGGGGAGTTGCTGCGCTGCCTGGGGATGCCGGAGACAGCGCGCGATGCGGCTGACTGGCCGTTGCTGATGGTGGGTGCGGGAAACCCAGTTGGCAATTTGCGGGTGAAAGCCGCGGCCGCTTGGTTAGCTGAGCACCAGGGGCCACTGCACGGTTTCAACGATGCAGAGGTCTCTGAGCGGAGCGAAGTCTTCTGTGAATATTTGGCCGAGCATGGCCTCTTCGCGGCTGGCTCCGCCGGCGTTCAAGGCGAGTGGCCCAAGCTGCTGCTCACACGCGCCGACGACGGGCTGCTCTACCTCGACCACACCCTCCCGGATGCGCGCGCCCGTCAGCACTACATCGTCAAGTTCGGCCGTGGCGCCAACGAGCGGCTTGCCCAGGTGCTGCGGCACGAGGGGCCCTACATGGAACTCGCGCAGCGGCTGGGTTTGCGTGTGCATGCCCCGCTGCTGCTTCGCGAGCGCGTGCTCTTCATTCCGCGCTTCGACCGTCGTGTCCGCGTCGACGGCGGCGTGGAGCGCCTCGGTCAGGAGAGCATCGCCAGCCTGACCGGTCGAGTCGGCGAGTACGCCCTCAGCCACGACGAGGTCTGCTGGCACCTGGTGCGCCGCTGCACCGCCCCGCAGGCCGAGGTACTGGAGTACCTGCGACGCGATGTCGCGAACCTGGCGCTCGGCAACAAGGACAACCACTCCCGCAACACGGCGCTGCAGCGCGACTTCGACGGCCGTATCACGCTCACGCCGCTCTACGACTTCGCCCCGATGTACCTGCACCCCAACGGTATCGCCCGGCGTATCCGCTGGCGCAATAATGATGGGGGCTGCCCGGACTGGGCGCGGGTTCTCGACGCGGTGGTCGAACTCAGCCGGCCGCATGAGGACAAGGGCGAGCGCGACGCGCCGCTGCAGCGCGAGCCGCTCGTGGAGGGGCTGCGCGCGATGGCCGCGCCTCTGACCGAGATAGCCCGCCACGGCGTGGAGATGGGGCTGGAGCCGAACGTGCACGCCCACCTGCGGCTCGGCCTCGAGGAGATGTCGGCCGCGATGGCTCATTTGACCTGATAAAAAGTCTTAGGCTCTGGTTGCTTGAGCAGCACGAGAGTGTCGTGTTTTTCCTCTCTAATTTTGGCGCGGACCGCAATTTGTCGCGTTTTTCATCTCTAACAGTTTGGCGACGATGAAAGCACCCCGCTCGGCTGCATGCAGACGGCATGTCACGCCTAGCAGACAAGAGACATGCGCTACAGGCCCAGGTCAACAAGCTGAGCGGCGCACAGCTTAGGCACGGCGGCCTGTTCGTGCTCTACTTCCAGACGGCAGGCAGGGCGTGCAGTCCCCAAGATACACACGGTCGAGGTGGTCTATGATGAGCAGTTGCTAAATGCTATAAGTACGCCATGGACCTACCCGTTGAATTCACCAACTCAAAACCTTGGGTGGAGGCGCTCCGGCAAAGAGTGGACATCTCACCTGAACCCGCAGTCTACGTTTTACTCCACGAAAAGCCTTTTGGCCGCTTGAGAGGACAAAGTCGCATCCTGTACATTGGCTCAACTAAGCAACTGGGGGGACGCTCCGAAAGTTGCAGACTGCGCATCTACTGCTACCCGAATGGTCCGCATGCTCACGGGTTGCGCAATCGAGCCCAGAAAGTCCTCGACTCCGGAGACCAAGTGACGTTGTACTGGGCCCATCAGCCCTCTAAGGCTGAAGCAGAGGCTTTGGAATCTATGTTGCTAAGGCAATATTTAGAGGCTCATGACGAGCTACCTCCGTTCAATGGAAGAAGTTGAACATGACAATCAGCCGAGGCTATGTAAAATTAGGGTGTTGGAGGAGCAGTTGCGATTGAGTGCGACCGGACGCCGCAATTGAAACCTGACATTGATGCATTCGTCGCTTGCGCGGTTGCAAGTTGGCTTAGCAAGCCCTCTAGCGGGCTGCAAGAGGACTGTTGCACCATCGAGTAAATGTTAAAAGTTGCAGGCGAGTAATAATTATTAGAAAGAGGTAAATCTTGGGTAACTCATTCCAGGTAGTCACTGACGTTAAAAAGATTGCTCGCCTTAACGAACGTCTCGCAGTGCAACTGCGCAAGAAATTTCGAGTAAGGGAAAGCAGGGAAATAACCTATCCGGCCGGCCATCACACTGGTGTTGTGTTCTTTGAGTATGCAAATGGCACCGCTGTCAGGGCATGGTCTCCGCATACACTCCTAGACAAGGACAATTTGGCACCGGATAAGCTGCTGAACTTTGTGCTCGCTGGTGAGCCGGGAAGCAGTAAGTGGATGGAGATTTCGGTGCAACTGAACTTTCCTGCCACAATATATAACCGAAGGATGGCGGGCGCTTTTGTTGTCGATGAAAGAGGTGATTTGTTTATTGCACACCGGGGCAAGCTAACAAAGGGCAATGCTGCTCTTAAGAAAGAAGAAGTATTTCGAGAATTTGCTGCACGCACGATTGAAGCTGATGATGATGGGCAAATTTCAAAGCTTATTCTCATCTCCGCCCTAGATGACCCTAACCTTGCCGACCGCCTATGGAGTTTTGGTGAGGAGGCTCGTGAGGTTGCGACACGTTTGAGCAAAGCGCCCCAGCAGCAGCCGGTCAAAGATGGACTTCCTTCTTCGGGAGGCGCGAAGGGAGGCAAAGCCGCAAGTGGTCGAAAGCCGGCCTCTTCTAAGGACCCGTTGCTGACGCTCAGGGACTACTTTGACGAGTACGCCGGTGAAGGAGTTACCAAAGGTCATGGCGGAGGCAAGCGAACCGTTGAGCATGGCGATGTTGTTAAGGCGCTTGAGGCGCAGCTGCGTGACAAGGGCAAAAGCCAGAAGGCGCAGGCCATCGACTTGGCCATCGTCGCCGGGGCCGAGGTGGACTTATACGAAGTGAAGACGTCTGCCAGGACAACGGATGTGTATACAGGAGTCGGCCAGCTGCTTATCCATGGTGAATGTCTCACCGAGCTTCTGGAGCTGCCTGTGCGGCGACATCTTGTTCTTCCCGAGAAGCCGAAAGCAAGCCACGAACGGCATCTTGCCCGTAAGGCGGACATCAATGTCGTTCTGTTCAGCAAGGACGACGGAACGTACCGCTTCGACGGGCTAGGGTAGCCAGCTCCATAGCCTCCGGTCGCGGGTGATGGCGCACTTGATATGCGTTGAGGGGGAGTGTCCGGAGCGCGAGGTGCTTGGTGAAATAGCGGCACGCTGCAGCGATGCTGTACCGCCAGTGCCGACCGGGTACGACGCCGAACTTCTGGCGCATGCGTGCTACGCGGCTATAGGCTCGGGCCGCTTTTCACGATGCGGATGAAGCGCGACGAGGACGGCAGCTGCCGGTTCTGAAGGAACCCGCCCACGAGCCGAGGGCGAGGTTGTGAAGTGGGATGTCGGCGCTCGGGCCAGACGTCACCGCACTGCGCGCATCAGCTCGCCCCCGGTGTCCTTCTTCAGCAGCTCGTACACGACGTCCAAGAACAGCCCGCGAGTCGTCTCGTCGCTCAGCAGCCGGGTAGCCATCGTCTGGTGGCTCTGCATCGCGCCCACGATGATTTGAACGGCCGTTGAGGGCAGGTTGGCCTTCATCGCCTGCTCGCGGTTGTTGTTCTCCACCTGCGCCATGACGACCTTGTCGTCCCGCAGCTTCTCCGAGACGTGCAGGGCCATCGTATCCGTCCGGCCAAGTCACATTGAACATGGGTAGCCGGTCGAGGATGCTTGTGTCC
>NZ_KZ983974.1:0-248 GCF_003569765.1 Caldimonas tepidiphila
TCACTCCTTCTGCCTCGCAGGCAAAGAAAGTGAGAATATTACTTTCTCAGTCTAACTTAGCAGTTGCGCCAACGGTCTTATCTTCCAACCATCTTTTCCAAATGCTACAGCTTAAAAGCTATCGTGACCACGTCGCCGAACGTGCCGCGCTCGGCATTCCGCCGCTGCCGCTGTCTGCCGCTCAGACCGCCGAGCTGATCGAGCTGATCAAGAACCCGCCCGCAGGCGAAGAGGCCTTCCTGGTCGAG
>NZ_KZ983974.1:258-13041 GCF_003569765.1 Caldimonas tepidiphila
CGAGGCGCTGCGCAAGGTGATCAAGCGGCTGCACTACCCGCTGGAGTTGATGCTGACCTGCGTTCGCTGGTGCGCCGCCTATCCGCTGAGCCTGCGCCACATCGAGGAGATGATGCACGAGCGCGGCGTCCTGGTCGATCACGCCACGGTTCATCGCTGGGCCCTGAAGATGCTGCCGGTGCTTGCGGCAGCATTTCGCCGACACAAGCAGTCCGAGGGCAAGAGCTGGCGTATGGATGAGACCTATCTCAAGGTCGCAGGCCGCTGGCAGTATCTGTACCGCGCAGTCCACCGCCAGGGCCACACCGTGGACTTCCTGCTCACGGCCAAACGCGACTCGGCAGCAGCCCGTCGATTCCTGGAGCGCGCCATCGCGCTGTACGGCAAGCCCGAGAAGATCACCATCGACAAGAGCAGCGCCAACACGGCAACGATCACGGGCTACAACGCCGACCATGAGGCCGCCATCGAGCTGCGTCAGGCGAAGTACCTCAACAACATCGTCGAGCAGGACCACCGGGCGATCGTAAGCGATCAATCAACCCCGTCTCTTGCCACGATGGCGGTGTCGAGGTAAGGCTCGCTCAGGCTGCGGTCAGATCGATGCGCCAGGGCAGCAGTGCGACGTAGTCATCAACGGTGCGAGCCTGGGGCAAGCGGGCGAACAGCGCGCGCAGGTACTGGTAGCCGTCAATGCCGTTGACCCGGCAGGTCTGCAACAGCGAGTACAGGTTCGCACTGGCCTGGGCGCCGACCACCGTGTCGGCGAACAGCCAGTTGCGCCGCCCCACGCAGAACGGCCGGATGGCGTTCTCCTGCGCGTTGTTGTCGATGCTGTAGCACCCGTCCTCGACGTAGCGCCGCAGCTTGCTCCACTGCGAGGCCAGGTAGTGCAAGGCCTGTCCCAGCAGGCTCTTGGGCAGCACGGCATGCAGCTTGACCAGCAGCAGCGCTTCGATGTCAGCGAGCACGGGCGCGCTGTCGCGCTTGCGCCGGCGCCCGAGCTCCTGCGCGTCGATGCCCTCCCGCCGGGCCTGTGCCTCGACCTGGTAGAGCTGGCCGATGAGCGCGATGAACTGCGCGGCCAGGTGCTGCGGCCCGCGCTGCTCCTTGGGCACGGCCTGCAGCGCCTCGACGAAGTACCTGCGGCAATGGGTCCAGCACCCCAGGTGCACGAGCTGGTGCGCCCGCGCCACGGTGTCGTAGACCTCGTAGCCATCGCTCATCAGCACCGCCCCCGGGCGGATGCCGGCATACAGCTCCAGGGCCGTCTTCGCCGAGCGGCTGGGCGAGTAGCTGAACAGCCGGATCGGCGGGCCGGTGCCGTCTCGGCCCGAGCCGTCGGTCATCTGCGCCCAGACGTAGCTCCTGGCCTGCGCGCTGCGCCCGGCTTCCTTGAGCACCTGCAGCTCGGTCTCGTCGCCGAACACCAGGGGTGCCTCCAGCAGTTCGTCGCGCAGCAGGTTGACCACCGGCTGCACGGCCTGTCCGACGCGCACGATACTGGCGGCCACCGTGTTGCGCGAGATGTCGGTGCCGCCGAAGCGCCCCAGCAGCGCCGCCTGCCGGTACAGCGGCAGCCCGTCGAGGTACTTCGACGTGGCGATCCAGGCCAGCGCGTTGTCGGTGAACAGGCCCCTGGGGATGATCTGCGCGGGCTTGGCCGCCAGGCGCAGCGCCCCGTCGCAGCAGGGGCAGGCGTACTTCACGCGCTCGTGGCGGATCACGCGCACTTGCTGCGGCACGATGTCCAGCTGCTCGCTGACCTCCACGCCGATCTCGCGCAGGACCGCGCCGTCGTGGGGGCACACGCGCTCGCCCTCGGGCAGCTCGTGGCGCACCACCTCGCGCGGCAGCGCAGGGTCCAGCGGCTTGCGCCCGCGCTTGGCACGCTTGTGGCCCGGCACGTCGATCTTGTCGTCGTCCGTCTCTTCGGCCGCCGGCGCCGCCTGCGAGCCGAGGCTCTCGGCCTTGTTGAAGAACAGATCCTTCTGGTGCAGGCCAGCGACCTCGCTGCTGGCGGCGAACAGCTGCCGCTTGAACTTGTTGAGCTGCTCCTTGAGCAGATCGCGCTCGGTGCGCGTCACCCGCAGCTCGCCCGCCAGCGACTCGTTTTGCTCGCGCGCACGGGCCAGCGCCTGCTGCAGCGCGGTGAATTCTTCGAGCGTTGGCGTGTCGGGCATCTGCGGCGCATTGTCCTCAAGCCGCTGGCCGCGGCGCCATGCGGATCTGCCGCAGTGGCACGCCGCCGCGACTGCCGTTCTCAGCCGACCCGCTCGTACACGCGCCGGGGATGGCGCCGCACCACGCCGATGTCGATGCCTTCGAGCAGCCAGTGCAGTTGCTCCACCGTCAGCGTCGGCACCTCCTCCTCGCTCGGCCAGATGAAGCGGTCCTGCTCCAGCCGCTTGAGCAGCAGCCAGAAGCCGTTGCGGTCCCAGCCGAGGATCTTGACCCGGTCGCGCCGGCGGTTGCTGAACACGTACACGCACGCGGCAAACGGGTCCAGCCCCAGGGCGTGCTGCACCAGCGCTGCCAGGCCGTTGATGTTGAGCCGGAAGTCCACCGGCGCGCGGTGCAGGTAGACCTTCAGGTCTTCGTCGAGACGGAACAACGCAGCCTCCCCAGCGCGCCGATCACCTCGCCGAGGTGTCGCAGGTCAACACCGCGCAGCTCCACCGCCACGCCGTTGGGCAGCCGGGCCTGCAACCTCATCCCCGCAGGCTCGCTATCCTCGCCGTCGCCTCCTGCGCCCGGCGCAGCCACCACCGGCACCGCCACGAACGCCGCCGGCGTCGGCGCCACACCGGCAACGGCCGCGTGCTCCCGGCGGCCCTGCCGATGCTCGCGAAGCCAGCGCCCGACCTGGTTGGCATTGACCCCGCACTCGCGCGCCACGCGCGACACCGAGGCGCCGGGCTGCAGGCACAACGCCACCAATTCGGACTTCGCCTTCTCGTCGTACACACTGCGCCCGTCGCTCTTGCGCCCCACCACCAGCCGGCGCTTGAGCTCTTCCAGATCGTCTGTCATTACGTTCCCATGTTCGTCTACGTGGGAACGTAGGCTGTCAGCTGTAAGCGCGCTGGGAAGTCAGGTTGACATCGGACGCGGCTTCAGGGCACGAACTGCTTGCCGTCCTATTGCGGTCGCCCAATGGCGTTGGCTTCAAGACCGAGAACGCCCGAGCGCGGAAGGTCACAAGCTCAAGTGATCGTAGAACCATGTGGCAGGAGCTGTCGTGGTCTGGACGTTCAACGGAAAGCACCGGGAAAGCTCAAGCAAGCTTTTTGCGCGCGCGAGTCCCGCCAGAAAGCAACGCGCAGCTTCAGGACGAACTGTTCGATCGCGCCTGAGGAATTGCCCCCACAAAGGCATGCGCTGATAGGGGTGTTCAATTGGCCGAAGGCTTGCCAGATAGCGGCCGGGGAAAAGACGCCGATAGCAATGCAGGTTGTATAGCCACGACGCGCCGACGACCTTCATGCCGTCGGGCGATGAGGCCTTCAGGTATGCAAACAGACTCGCCAACTCCCTAAGGCGATCACTGCAGGTTTCCCTCGTCAATGCCGCTTTGCTAACGTCCGTGTGGAAGTGGAGCCGGACGCAACGCTCGCCAATGGCTTCATAGGAGAAGCACCCCTCGGCTCGGGCAGGTACAGGTCCTGAATGGAAGCGCAGCCGCTGAAGATGAACCCTGTGGGTCCACGCTGCCTGGTCAGAAGCGCCGAGGAGCCCTTCGACGTACTGCTGCCACTCGGGGTCACTTGCGTCGAAGAACTGCCCCATTGCGAGGCGGACATAGAGGTTCGTATGGCTGCCGACTGTCTCTCTAAACGGCGTGCCAGACAACTCGGCAACCCTCTTCGCGAAGCGCAACTGGAGCTCGAAAAACTCGACGCTGTACGGAGCAATTCGCGGTTCGGGAGATGTCGAAGGGCTGGAACACATCAAACAAGCTTACCTCGCCCTGAAGCAGACGCCGCCTAGTGACCTGCTTCCGGCCAAACCCGGGCGTTCGCGCCTGGACACCGCGTTACCGCTCAATGACGGTATGCGGTCATTGTGAAATCGAGTGCGCCCAACGGTGGGGCAGCAAGTCAGCAAGGTCGCGTGCCCGTTGGGTCGGAAGTCGCGTCAGCACGTCACGGAGGTAGACATACGGGTCGTGCCCGTTGAGCTTCGCCGTCTGGATGAGACTCATGATGACCGCAGCGCGCTGCCCGGCGAGCAGCGTCCCAGCAAAGAGCCAGTTCTTGCGCCCCGTGGCAATGGGCCTGATCTGGTTCTCGACCCAGTTGTTGTCCGCCGGCAAGTCGCCGTCGGCGAGGTAGCGCGTGAGCGCCGCCCAGCGGTTGAGGCTGTAGTCGATGGCCTTTGCGGTAGCCGAGCCGTCGGGGACGCGCTGCCGGTGCAACCGCAGCCACTCGTGCAGCGCATCGGCTACCGGAACTCCCCGCTGCTGGCGGATGCGCCGCCGCTCGTCGGGGCTCAGGTCTCGGACCTCGCGCTCGACCTCGTAGAGCCGGCCGAAGAAGTCGAGCGCCTGCTCGGCGATCTGGCTCTTGTGCTGGGCCCACAACTCGTAGAACTTGCGCCGTGCGTGCGCGAGGCACCCCGCCTCGGTGATGCCCTGTGCGAAGAGCATCTTGTAGGCGCTGCAGTCATCGCACACGAGCTTGCCTCGCTAAGGCGTAGTCGGTGCCGATGCCGAGGAGCGCCTGGGCGTGCCGCCCGGCGCGACTCTCGGCGAAGTCGAAGACCACGGCCTTGAGTTCGGCATAGGCGGTGGTGCAGTAACTCCAGAGGTACGCGCGGTGCGTCTTGCCGTTGCCGGGCTTGAGCATCGCCACCGGCGTCTCGTCGGCGTGCAGCACCTCGTGGCGCAGCAACTCGTGCTTGAGCGCGTCGACCAACGGCTGCAACTGCACGCCGCACGCGCCCACCCATTGCGCCAGAGTCGAGCGCGGGATGGCCAGGCCGGCCCGAGCGAAGATCCCTTCCTGCCGGTACAGCGGCTGGTGGTCCGCGTACTTGGCCACCAGCACCTGCGCGAGCAGCCCAGTGGTGGGGAGGCCCTTGTCGATGACGTGCGGCGGCACCGGCGCCTGGGTCAGCGTCTTGCACCTGGTGCAGACCCATTTGCCGCGAACATGGCGCTCGACGGTGAACATGCCGGGCGTGTAGTCGAGCCGCTCGGCCACGTCCTCGCCGATGCGCTCGAGCGCACAGCCGCAGCTGCAGGTACTGCGCTCGGGCTCGTGGCGGATCTCGCGGCGAGGCAGCTGCGCGGGCAGCGGGGCGCGACGCGGCTTGCTCTTGTGCTGCTGGGCCTCGGGAGTCGGCGCAAGCCGCTCGAGCTCTTCCTCGATGGCGGCCAGGTCCGCGTCGATCGACTCCTCCAGCAGGCTGCGCTGCTCGCTGGAGAAGGCCTCGCTGCGGGCCGCGAACTTCAGCCGCTTAAGCACCGCCATCTCGTGGCTGAGCTGCTCGATCCTGCATTGCTTGAACTGGATCTCGCGGTCCTTGCGCGCGATCTCCTCGTCCTGCGCTGCGAGCTTGCCGACCAGCGAGTGCACGAGCTCGCGCAGCTGCTGCGCGTTCATGTCCTGGAGCTGTGCCGGATCGACCATGGGGAGCGAGGATGCCAGACGAGGGATCCTCGGCCCATCGGCGCACGCACCGATTGCCCAGGCGTCAGACCAGGCTGATGACGCCGTGCTCGCCGATGCGCTGCCACGGCAGTCCCAGCACCAGGGCGTCGAGCTGCGCGTGGCTCAGGCCGGTCGTCGAGGCCTCAAGCTGCGGCCAGACGAAGCGGCCCTGATGGAGCCGACGGGCAGCCAGCCAGATGCCGATGCCGTCGTGCACGAGCACCTTGATCCGGTTGGCGCGGCGGTTGGCGAAGAGGTAGGCATGGTGGGGACGGGCAGCACCGAATACCGCCACCACGCGGGCCAGCACCGTGTCGGTTCCGGCTCGCATGTCCAGTGGCTGCACCGCCAGCCAGGCCGCATCGATGCGGATCACTTGAGCCACTCGCGCAGCCATGCCCCGCACTCGCTGGCCGCCTGCAGCGGCCAGCTCACCGTGACGGTGGCCGGGCCACGGCGCAGCTCGATACAGATGTCCGGAAGCGGCGTGTGCACGGGCTGCGACGGCAGCGGCATCGCGATGAACTCGCGGCTCACTGCCATCGCATCAGCGCCAGTCCCCGGCGTCTGTTCGCGCCGTGCGAGGCGCCGCCAATTGTGCACGAGGTTGGCGTTCAGACCGTGTTCGAGAGCAATGGCCGCGACCGACGCGCCCGGCTTCTGGCACGCGGCAACGACCTCGGCCTTGAGCTCATCGCTGTGACGGCGACGAGAGCGCGGCTTGGCTTCTTCCATGGTGTCCACTTGCGAAATAGGTGGGCGCCATCCTCTCCGCCATGCCGCCTTCGTTCAACATGAGTCCTGATTAGAAACGAGGCTCAGCTGGCTCATGTGACGAGCCACCGAAGGGCATAGGCTCATGGCAGGTCCTTCGAGGAGACAGGCCATGTCGATGAACCGCATCCAGTTCCAGCAAGGGATGTCGCTGGTGGAATTCCAGCGCTGCTTCGGCACCGAGGAGCAGTGTGACCAGGCGCTCAGGGCAGCGCGCTGGCCCGACGGCTTTGCCTGCCCGCGCTGCGGCGGCACTCCGCACTGCACGGTCCGCCACGAGGGCCGCCAGCTGTTCCAGTGCAGTGCCTGTCGGCATCAGACCTCGCTGACCGCCGGTACCCTCTTCTCCGGCACCAAGCTGCCGCTGACGACCTGGTTCCTGGCGATCTTCCTCCTCAGCCAGGCCAAGACGAGACTTTCCGCCTAGGCGCTCAAGCGCCAACTTGGGGTGAGCTACCCCACGGCTTGGCTTGTGCACCACAAGATCTTGCAGGTGATGGCGCAGTGCGAGGAAGAACACCGGCTCGACGGCACGGTGCAACTCGACGATGCCTACCTCGGCGGCGAGAGAAGCGGCGGCAGCACGGGCCGGGGCACCGAGGGCAAGACGCCGTTCATTGCCGCCGTGTCGGTGAGCGAAGAAGGCCATCCCCGGCATCTCAAGCTCGCGGCCTTGAGCGGCTTCACCTCGTAGGCCATCCGCGAGTGGGCCTGCAAGAGCCTTGTGCCCGGCACGATCGTGGTCAGCGATGCGCTGGCGTGCTTCGGTGCCGTCGTTGACGCGAAGTGCCTGCATGAGCCCTCGGTGGTCGGACGCGCCAAGCCGCGCGAGCTGCCCCAGTTCCAGTGGGTCAACACCGTGCTGGGCAACCTCAAGAGGACCTTCGCCGGGGCGCACCACAGCTTCAAGTTCCACAAGTACGCCGCGTCGTACCTGGCAGGATTTGCCTACCGCTTCAATCACCGGTTCGACCTCAAGGGCCTGGTCGCCTGTCTCATCGTCGATGTCGCGCGTTCTGAACCGAAGACCCAGCGCACCATCAGGAAGGCTGAGCCTCGTTTCTAATCAGGACATGAGTTCGCCGGCCGCATACTGTCAGCTCACAGCCCCGGGCTCAAGGACGGGGTTGAAGGACCGCTTACGGGCGATCAAGCGCATCGTGCGGCCGATGCTGGGGTTCAAGACGCACTGCTGCGCGCGCCGCCTCATTGCCGGCATCGAGACGATGCATATGATTCGCAAGGGGCAGCTGAACTGCCCTGAAGGGCAGGCAGGCCGCGTCCGCGGCAGCCCAGTTCTACTCCCTGGCGTTCTGATCTGCGGCCCCCCCCCTGCGGCTTCACTGGGTCGCACAGTCTTATCGCGACAGAACCGAACGTGGCGGCCTTCTGAGTCGCCGACCGGCGCTCGCCGGGGCCGGTGCGGTGCTCCAGGGCATCGAGCTGCGCGCGGCTGAGCGTCACGGTCGCGCTGCCCTCGCGGGGCCAGACGAAGCGCCCGGCGTTGAGCCGGCGCGCTGCAGGACCTGGGGCTCGAGCGCGGCGCACTGGCGCTGCCGCTGCTTGGCTTCAACCTCGGCGTCGAGCTGGGCCAGCTGCTCGTCGTCGCGCTGCTGCTGCCGCTCGCCTTCGCGCTGCGCGAGACGGGGCTGTACCGGCTGGGCGCGGTGCGGCTGGGCTCGACGGCAATCGCGGCGCTGGCGGCGCTGTGGCTGGTAGAGCGGACCTGAGCCTGCTGTCAGCCTGAAGGACTGGAGCAGCCCCGGACGTTGGACTCGGCCTACTGGAGTAGGTTCGAAGAGGGGACCCGGTCCTGCCGCCTCCCGCCGCCGGGTACACAGCCGGCCGGTGCCACCTCATGCATTAGCCCCCGCACCACCTCCTGCAAGTCGAGCCGCGACAGCGTGCGCCGCTCCGCGCCCATGCCTACCTCCACCAGCGATTGGGCGACGCGCCGCTCGCTCAAGTAACCCCGCTGCGGCGGCGGGCCGCTCCGTTGCCAATGCACCGGCTCGATTGAGTGCAGTGCCTCGACCGCCAAGCCGACGCGTGCGCCCTCCTCCCCAACGATCAGCACGCGTGCCTCGCTCGCAAGCAGCTGGGTCTCCGGCTCACCAAGCAGTCCGGCGAGCGAGAGCAGCGGCAGGACGGCGCCGCGGTGGATGAACAGTCCGCGCATCGCGCCGTCCGAGGCCCTGAGCGGCGCGATGCTTTCAGGCAGGGGCACAATTTCCACGACCTGCCTCAGCGATGCGGCCAACTCGATGCCAACGCGAAAGGTCAGGACGGTATCGCGCTGGCTGGCCTGCGCCCTACCGTCTAGCCCGCCCGCGTCTCCGGCTGCGCGGCTCAAGCGCGCCAGCCCCTGCAGCGGCGGGTACGCACCGAGCGCTGCCGCATCGAACAACAAGCAGGGCTGCAGCTGACTGGTCTCGAGCACGCCCTTAAAAAGCTCAGCCTGTTGCAGTGTCATTGCCGGCATCGCAAGTACGTGCTCGGCGGGTGGATAGAGCAGGTCTTTCACCTCGTCGACGAGCAGCGCCACCCGCCCCTGGCCCAAGCGCAGGACAATCGCGGTGCTCGCTACGCTCTCATTGCATCGTGCCAAGCCTGCAAGCCGCAGCGCGTCGACGACCGGCACCTCGCCGCCCTGGTGCTTCATCACACCCAGGCACAGCCCAGACGCGAGCGCCGAGGCGCGTGGACGCACCTGCGGCACCGTGGCATCAACCAGCATCGCAGGTACCCCTAGCAGCAGCCCTTCAGCTGCCAGCAGCAGCACGGGCTCGTGCTGCACGGCCTGTACGCCGTGCATGCCGGCAGGCGGTTCCTGTACCAGCGTCACACCCGGCAGCTCCGCCAGGCGCTGCGCGTCCAGGACCGTCACAACGCCCTCAGGCAACTCGATTGCGTGAGTGGTCGGCACCGCTGCGCCGCCGGGGGCGGCGGAGAGCACACTCAGGCGCTGCGCCTCAACTGTCGCGATGCCGCACACCGCCTCCGCCAGCAGGCCGAGCAGGCGCTGCTGCCAGCGCATCACCACGACCACCTTGGCTACCGGCCCGTCCGCGGCCAAACCGAGCACCGGACGCAGGTCCAGCACCGGGATCACCGTGCCGCGCAGGCTGAATGCGCCCCGCATCCATGGCGTCGCGGCTGGCATCGACTCAAGCACTGCTGGACAGGGCAGGACCTCGCGCAGCGCGTGCACCGGCAACCCGAGCAGCACGCCACCGAGACGCATCAGACCGAGCGTGCTGCAGCCGGAGTTAGCCGGCTCGTCCTCCGCACGTGGCCCCGGAGCGCGAGCAGCACTCACGGTGAACCGCCCGTATCGCTACGGTTAAGCTGTTCCAGCAGCCGCGCTACCTGTCGCGAGGCCATCTGCTGCGCGGTGGCCGACTCGGCGATCTGGCGGATCGAGCCGCCGGTATGCTTAATGCTGCCGGCAATGTGCTCAAGGGCTTGGCGCGCCTCGCGCGTGCGCTCGTCACCGACGCTCACTCGTACGCCCGACTCCTGGATCAGCTTGGATATCTCGCGCGCAGCCTGCGAACTGCGCTCGGCCAGCTTGCGCACCTCGCCCGCGACCACTGAGAAGCCTACTCCGTGCTCGCCGGCGCGTGCGGCCTCAATCGCGGCGTTGAAGGCAAGTAGATTGGTCTGGCCTGCGATGTCCCCAATTACCTCGACGATGTCGGCAATCGCACGCGAGGAGTGCTTCAGCAACTCGATTGCCTCCAGCGACTTGCCGAGCGACTGCGAGCCGCGCTCGGCATCGGCCTGCGTCTCGCTGGAAAGCGTACCGGCGAGGGCCGCTTGGCGCGAGATCTCGGCGATCGTTGCCGACAGCGTGTCGACGCTCTCGCGCATCTCCCGGGTACGCTCGCTGACCAGGCGCTCAAGCAGCACCTGCTCGGTGATGTCGTGCGCGTACTTCACCACCCGCACCACCTCGCCCCGCAGGTCAAGAATCGGGCTGTAGGTGGCCTGGATCCAAACGTCGCGGTTGAACTTGCCGATCCGGTGGAAGCGACCGCTAAAGAACTCTCCTTTGCCGAGCCGCAGCCAGAAGTCGCGGTACTCGCGCGAGACGATGTAGTCAGGCGTGCAGAACATGCTGTGGTGCTGCCCGACGATCTCGCGCAGCGAGTAGCCGATCGTGCGCAGGAAGTTGTCGTTCGCGTGCACTACCCGTCCGTCGAGGTCGAACTCGATCACCGCCTGGCCGCGGTTGACCGCCTGAACCTTGCCCTCGAACTCGAGGTTGCGGCGCTTGGTGTCAGTGACGTCGACGGCAAACTTGACGATCTTGATCGGCCGGCCCTCAAAGTCGAGGATAGGGTTGTAGGTGGCCTGGATCCACAACTCGCGGCCGTTGCGGCCGATGCGCGGATATTCGCCGCTCACGTACTCGCCTCGGCGCAGCCGGTCCCAGAAATCGGCGTAGGCCTCGCCTTGTGCGAGCGCGGCCTCGCAGAACATGCGGTGGTGCTTGCCCAGCACCTCTTCGCGCGCGTAGCCCATTAACTCGAGGAAGTTGCGATTGGCCTCGATCACCTGGCCTCCCAGGTCGAACTCCACCACCGCCTGCGCGCGCTGCATCGCCGCGACCTTGCCCTCGTATTCGGCATTGCGCAACTTCGATGCGCTGATGTCGTGCGCATACTTGACAACCTTCATCGGCCGGCCGTCAGCGTCGAAGATCGGGTTGTAGCTGCCCTGGAACCAGACCTCGCGTCCGTCCTTGGCCACGCGCTTGTACTCGCCCGCTTCGGACTCGCCGCGGCCGAGCCGGCGCCAGAACTCCACGTAGGCCTCAGTGCTGGCGTGCCCGGGCGGACAGAAGATGCGGTGGTGACGCCCCCGCAACTCCTCGAGCGTGTAGCCCGTTGCGGCGAGGAAGGCCGCATTGGCGGTCAGCAGATGGCCCTGCACGTCGAACTCGGCCACCGCCTGCGCGCGCTCGATTGCGCGCACCCGGCCTTCGGCGTCGGCGGCCTGGATCTTCTCGGCCGTGACGTCGAGCGCGAACTTCACGACCTTCATCGGCTGGCCGTTGGGGTCCAGGATGGGGTTGTAGGTGGCGCGGATCCACACTTCGCGCCCGCCCTTGCCAACGCGCTTGTACTCGCCCGCGTCGTACTCGCCGCGGCCGAGCCTTTGCCAGAACTGGCGGTAGGCTGGGGTGCGCACCAACTCAGGGGAACAGAACATGCCGTGGTGCTGGCCGATCACCTCGTGACGGGAGTAGCCCATCAGTGCGAGGAAGTTGTCGTTGGCCTCCAGCACCTGGCCCTGCAGGTCGAACTCGATCACCGCCTGCGCCCGGTTGATGGCGGCGACCTTGCCCTCGTACTCGGCGTTGCTCATCTTCGTGGCTGTGACGTCCATCGCGTACTTCACAATACGCAACGGCCGACCAGCGGCGTCGAGCACTGGGTTGTAGCTGGCACGGATCCAGACCTCGCGGCCGCCGCGCCCGATGCGCTTGTACTCACCGTCATGATGCCGGCCGGCACGCAGCCGCTCCCAGAACTGCCGGTACTCGTTGGAGGCCGCGTCGCCGTCCTCGCAGAACATACTGTGGTGCCGCCCCTTGACCTCGGCAAGTGAGTAGCCCATGAGCTGCAGGAAGTTCTCGTTCGCCGCAAGGATGGTGCCTTCTAGGTCGAACTCGATCACTGCCTGCGCGCGATCGACAGCGCATGCGCGCGCCTGCAAGTCTGCAAGCCCGTTGTCCCCTGTCTCGGCGGCCCAGGCAAGCAGCAGCACCTGTGCGACCTCGCCGTCGGCGCCGCGGCAGGGGCTGAAGCTGCCCCGCATGCCGAGCACGCCTCGCCCCGCGCAGCGAAGGCCGAGCGCGAACATGCGGGGCTGGTCGTCCAGCGCTGCGGCCCATGCGGCTGCCACCTCGCCATCACTGCCCACACAGAGTTCAGCATGGTGAAGCTCCTGCAGCGTTGCGTCATCCCATCCGAGCTGTGCGATGGCGAAGGCGTTGGCAGTGCTGGCAAGGCCCGTGCGTGCATCGAAGGTGATGAGACAGTGGCTGAGCGCCAGCGCCGACTCCAGCGTGGCATGCAGATCGGCAGGGGCCGACGTTGTTTGCGGAGACATAGTCACCTTGAGGTTTGAAGGCTTACGGTGGTGTGCCGCTACGCAGTGCGGCCACCGCACGTTGGGCCCGCCGCGTGCGGTAGCCGCTATTGGGACATCCGCCGAGTCGGTGTGGTCGATGGAACACCCGAGTAACATCCCTTCATTTACTAGCGGTACTTTGTTGGATTAGGCACGGCTGATGCTCGCAGTGAAGCAGGAGGTGGTTTGCCATGACTGCTCCACGTCCCTGCCC
>NZ_QXMG01000108.1 GCF_003569765.1 Caldimonas tepidiphila
CCTAGTCTTACTGTGTCACAAGCGTAGTGGGCGCTTGCATGAACCGCAGAATGGGCACTGCCCCAACTCAAGGAGCAGGCAGGCGCTGAGCCGCAGTCGCAGCGTCGTGATCGAATTCGGGGTATGACGCTGCGCGCGACCGAGCGCCCCGGGGAACGTAATCTCGGGGAAGCGCAGGCAGCCGGCGTTCGAGGCGCAGATTTTTTTCCCGATCGCCGTCTGTGGCGTTGTGCTCGTTGCTCAAGCGCTGAGCGACAAGGAAGCCGTAGGCGGCGATGGCGAGGCTGGCGTGATGGTGGAAGCCCCGCCAGCCTCGGCCCTCGTAGTGCCCGAGCCCCAGATCCTGCTTGAGGTCCTGGTAGTCACGCTCGATGCGCCATCGCAGGTGCGCTACCCGCACGAGCTCGTGCAGCGGGGCGCTCTCGTCGAGCGTGGACAGCCAGTACTTTCTGGGCTCGTCCTTGTTCTCGGGCCATTCGATGAGCAACCACTGCAGCGGGTGCAAGCGCTGCTTGCCCGTGACCGGGCCGGCATGGCGCACCCGCAGCGCGGCGAAGCGGCCCGTAAGCGGCTCGTTGCTGCCTTGGCGCCAGGTGATGGTGGAGAACGCTTCGTTCGGCAGCGACTGCGCCAGGTCCCCCACCGACATCGGCTTGTGATCTGGCGAGCGCCGGGTGGCGATCGGGTGCCGTCCGCGACCCGACCACGGCTTCGGTAGCAGCGGCTCCATGCCCGGGGGCCAGACCATGACAGACGACGTCACGCCCGCCATGTAGTGCAGCCCCATGTCGGTGAGCCGCTGGCGGAACGCTGCATCCACCCCATAGCCGGCGTCAGCCACCACGCAGTAGCGCGGTGCGCCCTCGTCGAGCAGCGTCTGCAACTGATTCAGTGCGATCTCGGTCTTGGTCGCGAAGCGCACGTCCTCGGGCACGCCTGCCTTGCGCCGGCGCTCCTCGTCCTCGGCCCATTCCTCGGGCAGATACAGCCGCCACGCCACCGGCAGGCTGGCTTGCTCGTTGGCCAGTGACACGCTCACCGCCACCAAGCAGTTGTCCTGCTTGCCCAGCACGCCGCACCACTGCCGCGCCACGCCCACCGAGTGCCGGCCCTTCTTGGGAAAGCTCGTGTCGTCGATGAGCCAGTAGCCACCTGCCGAGAAGTTCATCCTCGGCACCACCCACTGCGCCACGCGGCGCAGCAACTCCGCGTCGCTCCACTCGGCCTTGGCCACGAAGTGGTGCAGGGCCTGATGCCGCGCGCTCGCGTGCAGTGGATCAAGCCGCGCGGCCATCGGCTCCACGCTCTTGCGCGACAGCGGCAGCATCAGCCCCGTGCAGTAGTTCCTCAGGCCCGCAACCCGGTCTGCGTGCCCCAGCCCTGCCGCCAGGTGCGCCATGTACTCATCAAACTGCACCCTCGAGTCCATGCTTGCCTCCTGTGCCCTTGCACCAGACAAATATAGATCAAACTAATGACACAGTAAGAATAGTTGCTGCAGCAACTGCAGGCCGTTGTCCTGTGCGAGCAGGCAGCTCGATCGTGGTCGATGAAGGCGTAGCGTTCTGCGTGCGATTGATAGAGAGGCGCCACAAGATATTGAGAGTGGTGGTCGCGACCGAGGCTCGGTTGAGCGTCGGCGAAGAGGCGCAAGGCTTGGCGCTGCTGGGTGCGTTTGCGCGGGTGTCGAGCGCTATTTGCACCGAGGCCTTGCGCCTCGTCGAGGCAGGAGCCCCCGCTTCTGTTCTCTATCTTCGAAAGATCTAGAGGGAGCCAGCCCGAGGCGAAAGAGCCCCAAGCTGGCTGGCAAGAGAAAAGGCATCGACTCTACGGCCGGTCCCAGGCGACGCCCCCGGTTCTGGCGCGAACTGCACCATCACTTACCAGGGATAACCCTCGGGGGCGGGGAACATCAAAACGCATCTTTTCGCACGAAAAGTCTGTCCACCTCATTGCTTGCTCGACAGGGCTACATAAACGGCTGGAACCATCTGTGATGGCCTTCGCGGTCATGTGACGTCCGAAAGCTAACCTCGCTGCAGCCGCCGGTTTGCAATCAGCCCCGCCAGCACCAGGCTCAAGATCAGTGCCTGTCCGCCGATGCTCTCGGCCGTCGGGTAGACGCCCAGCAACGGTACGGTGAAGAAGTGGATCTCGGTAGCGCCGATCTTGCCGGCCTCCTGGAGGGCCGCGATGCCGTTGCCAATGAACACGATCGCCAGCAGCGCCAGCATTCCCGACGTCACGGAGAAGAAGGGCCCGATCGGAAGCCGCACCGAGTAGCGCAGGATCGCGCCGCCCAGGAGCACCAGCAACACCGCGGCGGCGGCCATGCCCCACAGCACGGCCGAGTGCCCTCCTGGGCCTGCCTGCAGCCAGAGCGTCTCGTAGAACAGGATAATCTCGAACAGTTCGCGGTAGACGGCCAGGAAGGACACGCCCGCCATTGCCCAGAGGGTTTTCTTGCCTAGGGCGCCGGTGACCTGCTCGCGCACGAAAGACTGCCAAGCCTGCGCATTGGACTTGCGGTGCAGCCACCAGCCCACGTACAGCAGCATCGCGGCAGCCAGGAGTGCGGTAATCCCCTCGGTGAGTTCGCGCTGTGCACCGGATATTGCAAACAGGTGCTTGGCAATGAACCAGGTGACAGCGCCCAGCGCCACGGCGGCAATCCAGCCGGCATGCAGGTAGGGCAGGGCGTCGCGGCGCCCGGACTTGATGACGAAGGCGCCGATGGCGGCCAGCACCAGGATGGCTTCCAGCCCCTCGCGCAGCAGGATCAGCAGCGAGCTGACAAAGGCGGTGGTCGTCGACAGGCCGTTGCCGGATAGCTGCGCCTCGGCGCGCGCGAGCAGCGGCTCCAGGCGGTTGGACACCTGCTGCGCGGCGGCGCCGGGTTGTGAGCCGCCCACCGCGGCGCGCAGCGCCATCATCTCCCGCTCGATCTCCTGGCGCAGCGGCGCATCGACGTTGTCCAGCGCGTTCTCGATCAGCTCGAACCCCTCCAGGTAGGCGGCAATGGCGAGCTGGCGTGCGCCTTCGCGGTCGCCGCGGCCGGCGGCCTGCACCGCCTCGGCCACCTTCTGCCGTGCGAAGGCGATCGGCGAAGGCGCGCCGGCTGCCAGCGCCTGCGGTTGCGCCGCGAGGTAGGCGTAGGCCTCGCGTTCACCCCCCTGCAGCTCGCCCGGCGTAACCATCACTAGCGCCTTGAGGTCGCCCAGCTTGTCCCGGCCGACGCCGTCGCGCCACGCCGCCTCGCCTTGTGTGCGCTGCGGTTCGGACGTGCGCATTGCTCCGGCGAAGAAGGCCAGCGCCCAGCGATCATCCTCCGCCAGCTCGCCGAAAGAGCGCATCGGCGTGCCGTTCACGCCCAGTGTGATGGTGTTGTAGAGGCCGTAGAGACTGCGCTGCTCCATGCGAGCCGTGTCGTGGAAGTCGCTCGGCGCGGGGTCCATGCCTTGGGCGAGCGGACCGTCGCCACGGCCCTGGGCGCCATGGCAGGCGGCGCAGTGAGCCTCGAACAGGGCCGCGGCACGGGCCAGATCGGGTGCCACGCGCGGAGCCACGGTGAGATCGTAGGCGCGGATCACGCCGGTGCGCACGGCTGCGGCCAGCGCAGACACCTCTGCCCCTGGTGCTTTGGTCTCGATGCGCGCAAGCAGCTGCCGCGCTTGCTCCACCAGTGCAGCCTGGTCCGGCACGGCGGGCAGCTGCCGCAGGATCTCGACCGACTGTGCCGCGAACTCGCGCTGCTCGACGTACTCCGCCTCGTCGAGCACCTTGCCGTCCTTCACGAACTCGGGGTAGTCGACCCCGACATAGTCGAGCATGTGGATGACGGTTTGGGCCCGGTTGTCGTTGGCTGCGACGGCAGTAGTTGCTGCCCCTAGGAGCAGCAACCAAGCCGCGAAGCAGGAAAGCAGCTGCGGGAGGATAGTCATAGTTACCTATTGAGAATAGTTCTCGTTGTTGCTTGGCATGCGCTCCCCTGCGACTAGCTATGCACGACAACGATTGAAGAAGTTTGCTCACACTGCCGATTGCCGCGCCCACGCTTCTGGTACAGCTCGCGCTCGTATGCGGGCCGTTTCTAGAGCCGGTGACGAGGTTCTCCTGGCGATCGTTGGCTCCGATGCCCGCACTAGTTCGAGCCTTACTTGACACGCAGGTCGTGCACGGGGGTGCCCGGTATCCCAGGAGCACAGGACTCAATGGCGTCCCCCCTTGATCGACAACTCCAAGTGAAGTCATGTACTGATGCACGAACATGCTGCATAATTGTAATGCGAATCATTCTTACTTGCATTACATCATGTATGACCGTCCTGTTCGTCGCATCTCTCGGCACTTGCCCCTACTGAGCATGCAGCTCACGCCTCTTCATCGGGCTCTGTTCGCTGCAGCGTTGTGCACCGTAGGCATCCAAGGGCAGGCGCAGGAACAGTCGCAATCGCCGACCGCCCTCCAGCCTGCTCCTTCGTCCGCAGACCGGACGGGAGTTACGACGAGCTTGTCCGACATCGTCGTCACCGGCTCGGCCCCGGTCCGCAGCGAGCGCAGCGGTGCCTACACGGTGCGGCACAGCCGCTCGGCCACCGGCCTTGCGCTCTCGCCCCGCGAAACGCCGCAGTCCGTCTCGGTGGTGACGCGCTCGCAGATGGACGATTTCGGCCTCAATAGTGTCAACAAGGTGCTCGATGCCACCCCGGGCGTCACGGTGGAGAAGGTCGAGACCGACCGGACCTACTACACCTCGCGCGGCTTTGACATCACCAACTTCCAAGTCGATGGGATCGGCCTGCCCTTCGCCTACGGCAACGTCCTCGGCGACCTCGACACCGCGATCTACGACCGCGTGGAGGTCACCCGCGGCGCCACCGGGCTGATGTCGGGCACGGGCAACCCATCGGCGACCGTCAATTACGTGCGCAAGCGTCCGACAGCTGTGCTCCAGGCCTCGGCCGGCCTAACGCTCGGCTCCTGGAACGACCGACGCGTCGAGGCCGATGTGGCGGGTCCGCTCACCCCCTCGCGCAGCGTGCGCGGCCGGCTGGTGGTCGCAGCCCAGGACAGGGACTCCTACCTCGACCGCTACAGCCAGGACAAGCATGTCCTGCACGGCGCCCTGGAGACCGACCTCGGGGACCGTACGGTGCTTACGCTCGGCCACACCCGGCAGGAAAACCGACCCCGGGGCGTGCTGTGGGGCGCCCTGCCGCTGAACTACACCGACGGCACGCCGACCGCCTACGACCGCTCGACCAGCACCTCGGCGGACTGGACTTACTGGAACAACAGCACCGCCACCACCTTCATGGAAGCGCTACACGAGCTCGACGGCGGCTGGAGCGCCCGCGCGGTGCTAACACGGGTCGACCTGAGCTCCGACGGCAAGCTCTTCTACGTCTACGGCACGCCGGACCGCAGCACCGGCGCGGGATTGTTCGCCTATCCCTCGCACTACCAGCTTGACAACACCCAGAAGATCCTCGATCTGCGGGCCAACGGGCCGTTCGAGTTGGGCGGCCGCAAGCACGAACTGGTGTTCGGCGCGAGCCTCGCCAAGTCGGAGCTGCAGGACCGCTCCATGCATGGCCAAGGCATCGGCACCGCGCTGCCGGACCTCACCACCTGGGACGGCAACTATCCCGAGCCCGCCTTCACCGTCGCGGGCGGCGGCAGCGACCTCTCCGAGCGGCAGCGCTCGGCCTACGCCGCGGCACGCATCAACCCGGCCGACGACCTCAAGCTCATCCTCGGCGCCAATGCCACCTCCGTCGAGACCACCGGTACGAGCTACGGCGCGAGCCGGGCCCGGACCGAGACCCGCACTAGCCCCTACGTCGGTGCAATCTACGACGTGACGCCCGGCTGGTCGGTCTACGCCAGCCGCACCGCGATCTTCAAGCCGCAGAGCGAGGTGGACGCCAGCTTCGAGCGGCTGGCCCCGGCCACCGGCAGCAGCGTCGAGGCCGGCGTCAAGGGTGAGTGGTTCGACAAGCGGCTCAACGGCTCCTTCGCGCTGTTCAAGACCCGCCAGGACAACCTCGCCTCCAACGCCCGCTACGTCGGCATCCAGGCAGTCCACGAGGGCGTGAACACGCTTGCCCGGGGCTTCGAGCTGGAGCTCTCGGGGGCAGTCACCCAGCGCCTGAAGATTAACGCCGGTTACACGCAGCTCTCCATCGAGGACGACGCGGGCCGCGAGGCACGCACCTTCACGCCGCGGAGGCTGCTGCGCGTCGCGGGCACCTACCAAGTCCCGGTGATCGAGAAGCTGAAGGTCGGCGCGGCGCTGAACGCGCGCTCGGCAACGCACCGCGACCAGGGCAGCGGCACCCCAGTCCGACAGCCGGGCTATGCGCTGCTGGACCTGATGGCACGCTACGACTTCAGCGAGCGGCTCAGCGCCACCGTCAATCTCAACAACGCCACCGACAAGCGCTACCTCACCAGCCTGTACTGGGCCCAGGGCTACTACGGCGCCCCGCGCCACGGCAGCGTCAGCCTGAACTGGAAGTACTGATCCGCCGGAGAGGCGACGGCAGCACCCGCTGCGTCGCCTCCCACCGCTTGTTGATGCCGCTGAAGTCGAAATCCTGATCCCGCCATGGCCCAAACTCCCTTGACCACCGCCCACGTCACCGGCCGCGTGGCCGCTGCCATCCTAGGCGGCTACGCCTTCACCTGGAGCTTCACCGCTTTCGGCATTGCCGGCCTGGTGGCCCTGGGATGGGACTACCACGAGGCCGAGACTGGCGTGCTCATGCTCGCCTTCCTCGTGTTCCTCGGCCTGTTCCTCTGGGCCTTCGCCGCCGCCAGCCTCACTCGCGTGTGGCTGGTGCTGGCCGCAGGCGCGGTGCTCATGAGCGCTGCCGCCAGCGCCCTGCAACGCAGCCTGATCGCCTGAAGGAGGTTTCCGCATGTTCTCCAGCTTCCGCCTTTCCATGGCCTGGCTGCACACCTGGTTCGGCCTGGTGATCGGCTTCGTGCTCATCGTGGTGTTCTTCTTCGGCACGCTCTCGGTCTTCGATCGCGAGATCGACCGCTGGGCCCTGCCCGAGACGCGCTTCGACCCGCAGCCCATGCCGTCCTTCGATCAGGTGCTGCTGCCGGCGCTGCGCAAGATCGAGCCCGACGAGGCCGACTACGCGGCCAATATGCCGGCGCTGCACGACTTGGCCAAAGGACCGATGACGCCCCGGCAGGAGTTGCCAGCCGACGAGTACTGGGCCTACACAACGCACCGCGACCCGGTGCTGCGCCTGGGGGTGGGTTTCGGTGTCCCGAATGCGAAAGACCCCGACGGGCACAACCACATCCATGGCGAGGCCACCATCGATCCGCGCACCGGCGCTGCTGTGCGCGCCGATCAGCTCAAGATCGGCAGCGAGTGGTTCTACCCCATGCACTACAGCCTGCACCTGGACTGGAAGTCCGTGGGCATCTTCATCGTCGGCTTGGCCGCGCTGGTGATGCTGGCCGCGCTGGTCTCGGGGGTGGTCATGCACCGCAAGATCTTCCGCGAGTTCTTCACCTTTCGCCCGGGCAAGCACACCCAGCGCAGCGCGCTGGACCTGCACAACCTCACCGGCGTGGTGGCGCTGCCCTTCCACTTCTTCTTCGCATTCACCGGGCTGGTGATCTTCGCCGCCTTCTACTACCTGCCGGTTTCGCAGTTCCAGCTCAAGCCCTTGCATGACCGGCACGAGGTGATGGAGGCTGCCGCCACGGGCTTGCCGCATAAGGCCTCCGGCATTCCTGCGTCACTGGCTTCGGTCGATGCGATGGTGCTGGAAGCCAAGCGCCGCTGGGCTGCGCGCGACATGGCCGGCGAGGTGGGTTTCCTGCAGGTGCATCACGTGGGCGATGCAGACAACTTTGTTTCCATCTATCGCGCCGGCAGCGACCGCATCGCGCTGGTCGGGGAAGGCATCCATTTCAAGGCCAGCACCGGTGAGGTGCTGCGCGAGGACCCTCCGCGCAGTGTCGTCTCGGAGATCAACGAGTTCCTCACCGGCCTGCACCTGCAGCACTTCGAGCACTGGTTCCTGCGCTGGCTGTACGTGCTCGGCGGCTTGCTGGGCTGCGTGTGCATCGCCACCGGCTTCGTCTTCTTCGTCGAGAAGCGCAAAGCAACGCACGCCAAGACCGGCGGCCAGGGCAGCCGCGTGGTCGATGCGTTGGCCGTGACCGCCGTCAGCGGCATGGTGGCCGCCGCCATCGGCATGCTGGCGGTCAACCGGATGCTTCCGGCCGACCTGGCTGGCAAGGGCGACTGGGAGAAGATGGCATTCTGGGGCGTGTGGATGCTGGCCCTGCTACATGCCTTCTGGCGCAGCGCCCCGGTGGTGCAAGCACGCATGAACCCGGCTTGGCGCGAGCAGTGCTGGGCGATCGCGGCCTTGGCAGTGACGGCTGTGGGGCTGAACTGGATCACCACCGGCGACCACCTGCTCAAGACGATGTTCACCGCTCCCTACTGGGCCGTGGCCGGAGTGGACCTGAGCCTGCTTGTCAGCGCCGCCATCGCGGCATGGGCCGCTGTCCGCTTGGCGCGGCGCGGGCAACTGGGGCCGCGCCTACAGACCGTCCAAGACGCAACCCCGGTCGCCACGGAGGCAGCGCATGTCTGAGTCACTCTGGCTGATCGCCGCCAATGTGCTGAGCTTCAGCGGCATGGCTTGGCTCGCCCTGGCGATGGAGGTGCACTGGGAGCAGGTAAGGCGCGGCCCGGCCGCTGAGGCCCGACGTCCCTGCCGACTGTTGCGCGGTCTAGGCGTCGCGGCCCTGCTGTTCTCGCTGCTGGCCTGCCTGCAAGCCGACCGGCCCTCGATGGCAGTGCTGGTGTGGATGATGCTCCTTGCAGGTGGTGCAGTAGCCGTGGCAATGACACTGGCTCGGCGGCCCGGTCTGCTGGTACTGCTCTGGCCATTCGGGCCAGCCATGTTGCGCAAATGAATTCAGGGAGAGCTTCCCCTGACCCCGGCCGGAGCTATGCAATAGCCACCGTCTGCGACCGGCCGAACTGGCTGAAGCGAATGAGCAGCGCAGCGCGCACCTGCAACTCGGCGACCTAACGATCGAAGGAGCACGCCATCGCGCGCTCGCCCCGCAACTTGAAGCAGCGCATCTTCGCCTCCACGAGGCTTCGGCGGAGGCTCCCCACCGCGCAGCCCTGGGAGTGCCCTTGTATGGAGAGCTTGCTCACGCACCCCGGCCCGTGCACGCGCCCCGATAATCCGCGCCCATGAACATCCTGATCATCGGCGCGGGCCGCGTCGGCGAAAGCGTGGCCGAGAGCCTTGCGTCCGAGCGCAACGACATCACCGTGATCGACACCGACCCGCAGCGCCTGCGCGCGCTGCAGGACCGGATCGACCTGCGCGGTGTGGCCGGCAACGGCATCCAGCCCTCGGTGCTGCGCGAGGCCGGCGCCGAGGACTGCGACATGCTGATCGCCTGCGCGCCCGCCGACGAGACCAACCTCGTGGCCTGCAAGATCGCGCATGACGTCTTCAACGTGCCCACCACGATCGCACGGCTGCGCTCGCCCGAGTTCGACACCGACTCCCCGCTGCTGTCCAAGACTGGCGGCTTCGCGGTCGATGAGGTCATCTGCCCGGAGGAGTCGATCACCACCTACATCCGCAAGCTCATCGAGTACCCCGAGGCACTGCAGGTGCTGGAGTTCGCGCGCGGGCGCATCAGCCTGATCGCGGTGCGTGCGGTCGGCGGCGGGCCGCTGGTGCGCCACACGATCGCCGAGTTGCCGCGCCTCGTGCCCGATGTGCCGATGCGCATCGTGGCGATCTACCGCCAGGACGAGCTCGGCAACGACCGCCAGATCGACTGCGACGGCACCACCCGAATCGAGCCCGGCGACGAGGTATTCGTGCTGGCCGCGACCGAGCACATCCGCCGGGTGCTCAGCACGCTGCGCCGTCGCGACCACCCGGTGCGCCGCATCATCGTCGCCGGCGGCGGCAAGGTGGGCCTGCGCCTGGCACGCCACCTGAAGGACGACTACCGCATCAAGCTCATCGAGCGCGATGCCACGCGCTGCGAGTACCTCGCGACCCAGCTGCCCGCGAACGTGCTGGTGCTGCACGGCGACAGCACCGACGAGGAGCTGCTCGAGAGCGAGTACGTGCGCGACACCGACCTCTTCCTCGCCCTTACCGACGACGACGAGGACAACATCATGGCCTGCCTGCTTGCCAAGCGCATGGGTGCGCGGCGTGTGCTCGCGCTGATCAACCGCAGCGCCTACGCCGACCTGGTGCAGGGCACGCAGATCGACATTGCGGTCTCGCCCGCGCAGACCGTCATCGGCGAGCTGCTCGCCCACGTGCGTCGCGGCGACGTCGAGGCGGTCTACAGCCTGCGCCGCGGCGCGGCCGAGGCGCTGGAGGCGGTCGCGCGCGGCGACCGCAAGTCATCGAAGGTGGTGGGCCGGCGCATCGACGAGATCGACCTGCCCACGGGTGCGCAGATCGGCGCGATCGCGCGTGGCAGCGGTGCGGACGTGAAGGTCATCATCCCGCGCCACGACACCGTGATCGAGGCCGACGACCACCTGGCGGTGTTCCTGCCGCGCAAGCGCATGGTGCGCGAGGTGGAGAAGCTTTTCCAGGTCAGCGCCACCTTCTTCTGAGCCATGAACACCATCCTGCCGGTCCTCTCGCTGCTCGGGCCGATCACGATGGCCTTCGCCTTCACGCTGCTGGTGCCGCTGGCAGTGTCATGGTGGATCGGCGACGGCGCGCTCGGCGCCTACCTGCCGGCGATGGGCATCACCTTCTTCAGCGGCCTGCTGACCTGGCTGGCCACGGCCCACCGCCGCCGCGAGCTGCAGCCACGCGACGGCGTGCTACTGGTGGGCCTCGCGTGGTCGCTGCTGCCGCTGTTCGCGAGCCTGCCGCTGCTGTTCCACTTCCACGACGCCGGCACGCCGCTGTCCTTCACCGACGCCTACTTCGAGGCGATGTCGGGCCTCACCACCACCGGCGCGACGGTGCTTGCCGGGCTCGACGCGCTGCCGGGCTCGATCAACCTGTGGCGCTGCTTCCTGCAGTGGCTCGGCGGCATGGGCATCCTGGTGCTGGCCGTGGCGATCCTGCCGCTGATCGGCGCCGGCGGCAGCCAGCTCTTCCGCGCCGAGGCCAGCGGCCCGATGAAGGACACCAAGCTCACGCCGCGCATCACCGAGACCGCCAAGGGCCTGTGGAGCGTGTACTGCCTGTTCTCGATCGCGTGCGTGGCCGCCTACTGGGCTGGCGGCATGGAGCTGCTGGACGCCTGGATGCACATGTTCACCACCGTGAGCCTCGGGGGCCTGTCCTCGCACGACGCGAGCTTCGGCTACTTCCGCTCGCCGCTGCTGGAGTGGATCTGCATCGTCTTCATGCTTGCGGCGAGCTGCAACTTCGCGCTCTATTTCGTCGCGCTGCGCAAGCGTTCGCTCGCGCGGCTTGGGGCCGACCCCGAGTTGCGCGGCACGCTCGCGCTGATGCTCGGCGCCAGCCTCTTCGTCGCCGTACTGCTGGGGCTCGAGGGCGTGTACGACGACCCGCTGCACGCACTGCGCACCGCGCTGTTCAACGTCGTCTCGATCGCCTCGACCACCGGCTACTCGACGGTGGATTACACGCGGTGGCCCGTGTTCGCGCCGATCCTGATGCTGCTGCTGTCGGGCATCGCGACGAGCGCGGGCTCCACCGGCGCGGGCATCAAGATGGCGCGGCTGATCATCCTGCTCAAGCAAGCGCGGCGCGAGATGTCACGCATCGTGCACCAGCGCGCGGTCAACCCGGTGACGCTTGGCGACAGCGCGGTCAGTGCGCAGACCATCTTCGCGGTACTCGCCTTCATGCTCGTCTACGGCGCAACGATCATCGCCCTGACGATGCTGCTGCTGCTCAGCGGCATGGACTTCGACACCGCCTTCAGCGCCGCGGTAGCGAGCGTCAACAACATGGGCCCGGGCTTGGGCGAGATCGGCCCGGCTGGCAATTTCTCGGGTCTCAGCGACTTCCAGACCTGGCTGTGCACTGTTGCAATGCTGATGGGCCGGCTGGAGCTGCTGTCCTTCATCGTGCTGTTCACGCCGGAGTTCTGGCGGCGCTGAGCTGTCCTGCGCTTTCAAACGCCGCCGGAGGTCAGTGCATCCATCTTCGTAGCTGCCTGCGCGGCAGTGATCGAAGCACCTTCTAGGTTTGTGTCCACCGAACCGGCAGCAGCCCATCATGGTCTGCGTCCTGAGAGAGGCTCAAAAGATATGGCTCACATCAGGCCTTGGCTCATAACGCCCCGCAAGTAACTTTTGCGCCAGCACTGGCCCCGCTTCTGGCCATACTTCACAACTTACAACTTCTGCTCCAGATTGGTAGCTGTCCTGCTGCCCTTCGCATGCGGCTTGCCGTTTCCCATGCAAAGCCGTAACGCAGAAGGAAAGAACGAAGATGAGCACCAACGAGACAAGGTCCGGACCCAATGAGCAGGTGCTGGGTCGGTGGCTCCACCAGACCATGGATCACGCGGTCATGGTCATCGGACTTGACGGTCGGATCGAGCAGTGGCTGGGAGCCAGCGAACACCTCTTCGGCTACAGCGCCGCGGAGGTGATCGGCCAGCCCGCCGCCATCCTCTTCACGGAAGAGGACCAGCAACGCGGCTTGCCGTGACCTTGCCCGCGAATTCCGGATCCCATAGCTGAGACCGTTACGCGGCCTGCCTTTGC
>NZ_QXMG01000109.1 GCF_003569765.1 Caldimonas tepidiphila
AGCGTAATGGTCGACAGTCTCACAGGATGAGCCAAGCTGAGCTTCGTGACGAATCAGGTGCCTCGTTGTAGTCGCGCTGGGCCCAGTGACTCGAACCACTGCTCGTTGAAACATTCGTCCCGGAACTTGCCGTTGAAGCTCTCGACGCAGGCGCTCTGGGTAGGGCGGCCTGGATTGTTGAGCAGGGGCTGAACTCCTCGCGAATACAGCCACACGAGCAGGACCTGCGAGGTGACCTCCGGCCCTTGGTCCGAGCGCAGCGCCCTCGGATATCCCCTGAACTGACCTACGCGGTCCGCGCACCTGCTTGACGTACTCGTCGCTCATTCCATGATCCACAATGATGACGATGCACTCCCGACTATAGTCGCTGACGATCGCATGAGGTGCTCCCCTGAGAGCAAGCATAGAGGCATCCGAAATGATGCAAGAAGCAGGTGAAATTCTCCAGAACGCCCATCCCTCCCCTCCTCAGGCTTGCCCTCAGGACCGGCTCCCGTGAAGCCTTGGACGCATGCATCAGCAGAGGCGTCGACCTGACGGCTCGTGACGAGTTGGGCAACACTCCCCTGATGCTTGCGGCTGTGCGGGGCAGCAGGGATTGCTGCGAACTGCTGGTCCGGCATGGAGCCGACTGTTCGGCAACCAATAGCAGAGGCCAGTCTGCCTCGGACATTGCCGAGGAGGCCGGTCATGCAGAACTTGCCGCCTTCCTATGTCCCCCGGAAACACAAGTTGCCCCTCCCGATCCTGTCTCTCCAGACACCAAGGACCCCCTCTCCTTGGAGCTAGCAGAGGAGGATGACACCGATCTCTTCGGTGAATGGGAATGCGAGGCAGAGCCTCTTCTCGAGAGACATGACACAGGATGCGCGGTTGCTGCCGCAGCGGTGCAACAGGCAATCAGCGCACACCGCCCTGTCGATGATTGGGAGGAATGGCTTGTCGACGATGTGACATTGCCGGTTGTCACCGGTCGGCGGCGACAGAGCAGTCTCGACGAAGCTTTCCGAAGCCGGCTCAGGGAAATGCTCGGCAGGATCGCTACCGCTGGCAGCGTCCGCCCCTCCGACGTAGCGGCGGACCTGGAAGAGTGGCTGAACCAGCAGCATGAAGATCAGCAGGAAGCATTGCTGAGGGGAATGCTGGATGCGCTCGGGGATCTGGGCGTCTGTGTCGACGAGGATGCGTGGGAGCTGCCGCCGACCGATTCCACCTGCGCAGGGATCGACGAGGAAACGGAAGACGAGGTGTTCGAGGCGCTGGAAAGTCTTGAACGCCAGCACGCCGACCCATACCGGGCGTACTTCCGCGAACTCCAGAGGCAAAGCGTCCTGCTCACTCACGCCGAGGAGATCAGTCTTGGTCGTGCCTTGCGGACAGCGCTTCAGGACTTCGTCGGACTTGCCTGCAGACACGGCACTTCTGCATCGCTTCTGGTGGAGATGTCGCAAGGCTGGCTCAGTCAGCAGTTTGCCGACCTTGCAACCTCGGACAGCGACAGTACAGTCCTCGCCCCTGTCCTGGCGGATCGGGATGCCGATCCGGAGTCCGATGCGCCGCCTGTCGAGCATCAGTCGGACTTCAACTGGCCGCGCATCCGTGAAGCGCTGAGAGAGTTCAAAGAACCTGGGCTCGCAGATACAGCGGCGGCGAATGGTCTGACCCGCATGCTGCGGACGATGCCCTTCTCCCTGCCCCAGCTTTCCGGATACCTGCAGGAACTCCGAAAAACCGACGTTTCCGAAGCCTCTCTCCCCGAAATGGCGGCCGCGCTTGCCAAGGCAGCTGACGCCCGCAACGAACTCATCGAGAAGAACCTGAAGCTGGTCGTCTCGATCGCCAAGAAATACGTCTTCTCCGGAGTGCCGCTCCTGGACCTGATCCAGGAAGGCAACATCGGCCTGATGCGGGCCGTGGACAAGTACGACCCGGAGCGGGGATTCAGGTTCTCGACGTATGCGGTCTGGTGGATCCGTCAGGCCGTCTCTCGCAGCACTGCAGATTCGTCGCGCCTGATCCGGCTGCCGGTTCACCTGCACGAGAAGCTACGGCCCTTCGAACAGGCTGTGGATCTCGTTGAACGCACATCCGGAGGACGAGCCGGTGCGCGAGAAATCGCAAGTGCAATGGGCGTGGACGAGAAGGAAGTCATCAAGATCCTTCGGATTCCCGGTGAACCGGTCAGTCTTGACGATCCATCGATCCTGGATGAACTGTGGCGGGTCGACCGGGTGGATGAGGCTGAGCTGCCGGAGGCTGTCATTGCCAGACAGGTTCTGGGCCGCAGGATCGACGAAGCACTCGACGGACTGAAACCGAAGAAGGCTGCACTGATCCTGCGGATGCGATTCGGCATCGGGACAGAGCACGAACACACGCTCGAGGAAGTCGGGCAGGCCATGTCTGTTACCCGGGAGCGGATACGCCAGCTGGAATCCAGGGCGCTGGGTGACCTGAAGAAGAGAACGGCCGAAGTCTTTGCATCTGAAATCAAGCCAAAGCCCGGCGACAGGAAGACAGATTCGGGAAGACCAGTTCTTCCCGGCATCTCCGGCCTCCCTCCAGGTTCGGCAGATGAACCAGAAGAAGCGGAGGAGCCCGGAACATGAACGGCAAGCTGCACATCCCACCGAGAGCCGGCGCCATGGTCGAGGCGCTGCGCGGACTGGGCTACACGCCTGCGACAGCCTTGGCGGACATCATCGACAACAGCATCGCCGCCGGTGCCCGGCAGGTCGATCTCCGGTTCTGCTGGGCAGGCCCCGACTCCTGGATCAGCATCCTCGATGACGGCTGTGGAATGAGCAGGGAGGATCTCGTCAAGGCCATGAGGCTGGGGGAACGCAGTCCGCTCGAGACAAGAGCGGCCAGCGACCTCGGAAGATTCGGCCTCGGGCTCAAGACAGCCTCGTTCTCCCAGGCGCGCCGCCTGACCGTGTCCACCCGCAGGAAGAGACGCGCCAGCTGCATGCGGTGGGATCTCGATGTGCTTGCCGGCGCCAGCGACGACGGCTGGTACCTACTCGAAGGGCCTCATACCGGCTCCGAGGATCGTCTGGCGGCGCTAGCGGATATCGAGCAGGGAACCCTCGTCCTCTGGGAATGCATGGACCGCATCGTCGGCGCCGGATTCCGGGAACAGGACTTCCTCGACCTCATCGACCAGATCGAGAGGCATCTGGCGATGGTCTTCCACCGGTTTCTCGAGGGACCCGCGCCGCGATTGAGGCTGAGCGTCAACGGCCGGGGAGTGCAGGGATGGGATCCTTTCCTGGTTAATCATCCTGCGACCTGGTCATCCCCCGAGACGAGACTGCCTCCCCCGAACGGCGCTGTCACGGTCCAGTGCCATGTGCTGCCTCACAAGGACCGGCTGACCCCAGCCCTGCATGACAGCGCCGCCGGGCCCGAAGGGTGGACCTCGCAGCAGGGCTTCTATGTCTACCGCAACAACCGGATGCTTCTGGCTGGCGGATGGCTGGGGCTGGGACGCGGGCGCGCCTGGACGAAGGAGGAGGCTCACCGGCTGGCCCGCATCAGGCTGGACATCACCAACGCTGCCGACTCGGACTGGAAGATCGACATCCGGAAGTCCACGGCAAGGCCTCCCGTGACACTGCGCGACCATCTCACGCTGCTGGCGGAGGACACGCGGGAGCGGGCCCGCAGGGTCTTCGCGCACCGCGGGCAGGTGCAGGTCCGGCCAGGAGAACAGCCGGTCACGCAGGCCTGGAAAGCGGAGCACTTCAAGGGCGGGATGCGGTACAGGATAGACACGACTCATCCGGCTGTGAGCGCGGTACTGGAGCAGGCCGGAACGCTTGCACCGGAGATCCGCGCCATGCTCCGGGTCGTCGAGGAAACGATCCCTGTGCAGCGGATCTGGCTCGACACAGCGGAGTCCAGGGAGACGCCAAGAACCGGATTTGCAGAGACCCCGAGCGCCGAGGTGACTGATCTGCTCCGCGTGATGTACCGGAACCTGGTGATCAGGAAAGGGGTTGATCCTGCCCTTGCCAGACAGCGCCTGCGCCAGACGGAACCCTTCAACAATTTCCCGCAGCTGATCGACGCGCTGCCTGATCATCCCTGAGAACAAGACGAAGATGAGCTACGACAAGGTCGTGAAGTTCGCGCAAGAGCTCCTGCAGGACGAGGAGGACAAGGCGCAAGTCACCCCCGCCCTGATCGAGACCCTGATCGACAGGGTGCTTCAGATCAACCGCCGTTGGGCCGACGGCCTGGACCGGCAAGCCGTGACGGACGAACTGATCCGGCGGAACAGCCAGTGGATCGGGCAGGACACCACCCTGACCGACAGCACCGATCACGAGGCTTGGCTGGACCCCGCCCGCAAGAGAAACTGGAGGTACTGGCAGCGCTACCGCGAATGGCTGGAGCGCCGGATGTCGCTGAATGCGGTCGATGCGCTTGACCGGACCACGGACAACATCCTGGGAATGCTTGAGGACCCCCAACGGAAAGGTCCCTGGGGCCGGCGAGGTCTGGTGGTCGGGCATGTCCAGTCCGGCAAGACCAGCAACTACACGGCGCTGATCGGCAAAGCAGCGGATGCGGGCTACAAGATCATCATCGTGCTTGCCGGACTGCACAACAACCTCCGCGCCCAGACGCAGATCCGGCTCGACGAAGGCTTCCTCGGCTACGAGACCCGTCCGCTAGTCCATGACCTGAAGATCACGGGAGTCGGCGAGATCGACGGTGACGCGGCGATCCGGCCCAACTTCGCCACCAACCGGACCGAGAAGGGGGACTTCAATGCGACAACCGCGAGGACCCTCGGCATCAGCCCCGAACAGCGGCCGTGGCTGTTCGTGGTCAAGAAGAACAAGACCGTGCTCGAACGGCTCTATCAGTGGATCCGCAACCATGTTGCCGATGCACAGGACGGCCGGCGGAAGATCGTCACGCACCTCCCTCTGCTTCTGATCGACGACGAATCGGACCATGCCTCCGTGGACACGGGAGAGCAATGGTTCGACGAGAACGGCAAGCCGGACGAGGAACACCAGCCGACCGCAATCAACAGCAGGATCAGGAAGATCCTGCACAGCTTCTCCCGCTCCGCTTACGTCGGCTATACCGCGACTCCGTTCGCCAACATCTTCATCCACGAGCGGGGCGAGACAGCCGAGGAAGGACCGGATCTATTCCCTTCGGCCTTCATCACGAACCTGGGCGCTCCGTCGAACTATGTCGGGCCGGCGCGGGTCTTCGGGAAGCCGGGGCCCTCCGGGCGGGAAGGAAGTCTGCCCCTGATCCGCGAGGTGGAGGACCACGTCAGTGCCGACGGGAAGCACGGCTGGATGCCCGCCGGCCACAAGAGCACCCATCGCCCGCAATGCGAGGGAGAGGCCAACATGCCGGCCTCCCTGGTCGAGGCCATCGACGCCTTCATCCTCGCCTGCGCCGTCCGGCAGCTGCGCGGCCACGGCCGCGAGCACAGCTCGATGCTGATCCATGTGACGCGCTTCAATGCCGTGCAGGAGATTGTTCACCAGCATGTCGAGACACACGTCGGCAGGATCCGGCAGCGCCTCGACCGCGGGATAGGCCATGAAGATCATCTTGGACGACTGAGAGCCCTGTGGGAGGCCGATACCTGTCCGACCGCGCTCGATATCCAGGAGGCTCTCGGAGATGACGCCCGCGCCCGGGTGCCGGACTGGAGCGAGGTGGCATCGGTACTGCCCGAAGTGCTCAGCAGCATCGACGTGCGCATGATCAACGGCACGGCAAAGGATGCGCTCGACTATGCAGAGAATGCCGAGATCGGCCTGAAGGTCATCGCGATCGGGGGAGACAAGCTGGCCCGCGGCCTGACGCTGGAAGGACTGTGCGTCAGCTACTTCCTGCGGGCATCCCGCATGTACGACACCCTGATGCAGATGGGTCGATGGTTCGGCTACCGTCCCGGCTACCTCGATCTCTGCCGCCTGTACACTACCGAGGAGCTGAACCGGTGGTTCGGGCTCATCACCGATGCATCCGAAGAGCTCCGCGAGGAGTTCGAGATCATGGCCCGCAACAAGTCCACCCCCAGGGAATACGGACTGCGGGTCAAGGCGCATCCCGGGCTGATGGTCACCTCCAGGGTGAAGATGCGGGCAGCCAAGAGCCTGATGCTGTCCTTCAGCGGCCATATCTCCGAGACAATCACCTTCTTCAACGACAGGCCGACACTCCAGGCCAACCTGGATGCGCTGGACAACCTGCTGGTCGGACTGGGCTCTCCCGAGACAGATCCCGTTCGCCCTTGGGACAAGGACGGTCCGGGGCGCTGGAAGGGCCGCTACCTGTGGCGTCACGCGACGGCGGACGACGTGCTGGCATTCCTTGGCAGCTACAGGACCCATCCCGAGGCACACAAGGCAAATGCAGCCATGCTGGCCGAGTTCATCCAGGGCATGACCACGGAAGGTGAGCTGACCGAGTGGAGCGTGGCACTGGTCGGCGCGGAAAGCCTAGAGTACGAGCACCAACTCAAGTGCGGCCTCAGGGTGGCGAAGCTGCGGCGCAAGAACGAACGAAGCGAAGGATCCGCCTACTCGATCGGACGTTTGCTTTCCCCACCTGACGAGGCAATCGACGTCGACAGAGAGACCTGGGAGGCCGCACTCACGCTCACGCGGGAGTCCTGGCATGCCGATCCGGGACGGGCAGACAAGGCCGGTCAGGAGCCGGATTTTCCCAGCGGAGTCGCCCTCCGGCGAGTACGAGGTCATGGGGCCCCCGGTGTCCCGCCTTCGCCGCAACGCGGGCTCCTGCTGCTGTACCTGCTTGATCCCGAGAGGTCGGGCGTGCCGAATGGCAAGAATCTGCCGCCCGTTGTCGGCTTCGGCATCAGCTTTCCCGGCAGCAACTCCGGCCGCAAGGTCGAGTACAAGGTGAACAACGTCGGCTGGGAGCTCGACTATGCCGATTGACGTGCAGGCGATGAGGAGCGCCTGGCGTGCCCTGAGCGGAAACAGAAGCGAAGGCTGGCGAACCATCGCCATCGGAAGCATCGGCCCTGTCAGCCTGATGGCCGGCCGGCAGTTCCCAGACAACCAGGAGGCCGTCCTGGTGGGATTCCACGGCGGGCAGGTTCCTCCTGCAAGCCAGCTCCCACAGGGCCACGGCTTCCGCGTCCTGAGACTGCCGTCCGGAGCGCTCGGTGACGACCGGCGATGGGTCGGGCTCGTGCGTCAGGACAAGGGCAGCCTGGAACTGTTCACGATGATGGTGACCGATGTCCTCCAAGCGCTTGGCGGTGAGCCGCGTTCCTCCGCGGAAGCGATGCTCGCGATCTTCCTCCAGCGCATCAAGGCATGGCAGGAATTCATGCGCCGCGGATCGGACGGTCTCCTCAGCCCCGAGGAGGAACTCGGCTTGGCGGGCGAACTGCACTTCCTCGGCTCACTGCTTGATGCCGGGCTGGATGCGTTGTTCACGCTGAAGGCATGGCAGGGACCGGTGCATGGATCACACGACTTCGTGGTCGGTCCGGGAGCCATAGAGGTCAAGGCCACCCTTGCCGTGCAGGGCTTTCCTGCCCGGATCGGCTCCCTTGAGCAGCTCGACGACTCGGTCGTTCACCCGCTCTGCATTGCGGCAGTCCGCTTCTCGACAGGTTCCGGAGGACTGACGCTTCCCGGCATGGTCGGAGAGTTGCGTTCGCGGCTGGAGGGCGAGTATCTCGCGCGGGTCATCCTGGACAGCAAGCTGCTGCACGCTGGTTATGCCGATGCGCACTCCGACGGCTACACGAGGCAGTTCTTGCCGGTGAACGCCCGACTGCTCCGTGTGGGGCCGGACTTCCCTCGCCTGATTCCGGCGACCGTCCCTGTTGCCGTGCGACATGCCAGCTACGAGCTGGATCTCGACCTTGCCGAGGCGCAGCAGATGCAGCTTCACGAACTACTTCAAGAACTGGGAGCAATCTAGAGATGGAACTCAGCGAGTTTCTCCGCGACATCCAGGGGCGTGTCCGCGCCGAGATCGAGGAACGCGTCGCCGATGGGGGATCCGGATACCCTCACGCGGAATCGGTCTTCACCGAGATCGTGATGCAGCACATGGCCGACATCGGAATGACCTACAACCCCGAGATCTGCCATGTCTCGATGAAGGCAGGGAATTCCAGGCTGCGGCTGAGCGGCTGGTCCCTGTCGGAGGATGGAGAGCAGCTGGATCTGTTCGTCAGCCTCTACAGTGGCGAGCAGGAACTGGCCTCCGTGCCGGACAGCGACACGGTCCAGGCTGGCAAGCATTGCCTCAACTTCCTCACGGCCTGTGTGGACGGAAAACTGCTGAAGCAGATCGACGCGTCGAACGAAGCCTATGCACTGATCCTGTCCATTCGCGATGCTTATGCCACGCTGGACCAGGTCAGGGTGTTTGTGCTGACCGACAGGCACGCCAGATCCAAGAACTTCGCATCCAAGGAAATCTCCGGCAAGCTGGTGAGACTGGAAGTGATGGACATCGAGCGGCTCCACCGGCATCTCGCCGAGGGCAAACCGCGCGACGAACTGGTGGTGAACTTCGAGGATGTCTGCGGCAGCCCCCTGCCCTGCGTCTACATGGAGGACGAGACCTCGGGGTATGACTACGCGCTCACCGCGATTCCCGGGGAAGCACTGCGTCTGCTGTACGAACGCTTCAGCACGCGCCTTCTCGAGGCCAACGTCCGCTCCTTCCTGAACACCACGAACAAGGTGAACAAGGGCATCCGCGAGACGCTCCAGCGGCAACCCGAGCGCTTCCTTGCCTACAACAACGGGATCGTTCTCGTGGCGGACGAGGCAGGCATGCGTCCCTCGGTGGACGGCGCCCCTGGCATCGCTTGGCTCAAGGGCATGCAGATCGTCAACGGGGGCCAGACGACTGCATCCATCTACTTCGCCAAGCGCAGGAACCCCGACATCGACCTGAGCCGGGTCCGGGTGCCGGCCAAGGTCATCGTTCTCCGCTCGCAGGACGGAACAGCGGAAGAGACTCTGGTGTCCGACATCTCCCGCTACGCCAACAGCCAGACTGCCGTGAAGGTTTCTGACCTCTCGGCAAACCAGCCCTTCCATGTCGAACTGGAGAAAGTATCCCAGTCGGTCTACTGCCCGGACGGCACGAAACGCTGGTTCTACGAGCGGGCTTCCGGGAGCTACACAACGCTGCTGTCTCTCAAGGGCAGGACACCGGCGCAGTTGCGCAAGCTCAAGGACGAGATTCCGTCCACGCACCGGATCACCAAGACGGATCTCGCCAAGTACCTGAATGCTTGGGAACAGCTGCCTCACATCGTCAGCAAGGGGTCGCAGAAGAACTTCAACGACTTCATGGATGCGCTGGTCGGTGATGGCAGCGGCCCTGCCGACGAACTGCCGGATGCGAACCAGTGGAAGAGGATGGTCGCCAAGACCATCCTGTTCAAGCGGGTCTCGGGAATCGTCAGGCCGAAGTTCCTGTCGTTCCAAGCGAACGTGGCGGCCTACCTCGTGTCACTGATCGCGCACCGCCTGGGGGACCGGCTGAACTTGGATCGTATCTGGCAGCAGCAGGATCTGTCCCCGCGGCTCAAGGAGCAGGTGGGCATCTGGGCTGTCGAGGTGAACAAGGTTCTCCATGAATCGGCAAACGGGAGGATGGTGTCGGAATGGGCCAAGAAGCAGGAGTGCTGGGAGGCTGTTCGCAAGGCCACGTACTCGCCTGTGGTGACCGGGATCCCGGAGCTCAAGGCCATGAGGCTGGAGGCAACACCCGGGGTGGATGTAGCCTAGGTGTCATGGGGGGCCACGATGCGCCAGAACAGCTGATCGAGCTTGTCAGGCTCACGGGTCTCGCACTCCCAGATCGTCAGAACCTTCCATCCCTGCTGCTGAAGGGCAGCGGCCTTGGCGGCATCACGGATCACGTTCGCCTCGAACTTGCCCGTCCAGAAATCCTTGCGCGATGCCGGCACAGAGGCAAAGCGGCAGCCGGGATGACGATGCCAGAAGCAGCCGTGGACGAAAACCACGGTCCTCAAGCCCGGGAACACGAGGTCGGGCTTCCCCGGCAGGCGCCGGTCATGGAGCCGGAAGCGGAGCCCAGCGGCGTGCAGGTACCGCCTCACGAGCATCTCGGGCCGGGTGTCCGTGCCTCTGATGCCGGACATCATCCGGGACCTTGTCTCTGCGCTGACGATGTCGGCCATCCTGCTCACCAATACTTCCTGGCGCGATGCTGCCCTGCCTGGTAGGATCGCGCCCTTTTCCAAGCGGTTTGCCGGGAGCACCGGCAACCGGATCGACTGCCCACATGTCCGTTCCCGTCATTGATCTCTTCGCAGGCCCCGGAGGACTGGGAGAGGGTCTGTCCCGCTCGAACTCTGCCGACTTCAAGGTGGTTGTCTCCATCGAGAAGGACGCCATGGCATTCGAGACCCTGCGGCTGCGTGCTGCCCACCGCGCCCTGCTCAAGGGAGCGAACACCCCCGAAAGCTGGCAGACCTGGGACGAGATTCTGGGTCGTGAGCACTGGAGCGAGGTGTTCGAGAAGCTGCGGAACTGCAAGGATCCCGGCATCCGCAGTGCCTGCGAGATGGCTGCCGAAGAGGCGTGGCACTTCGAACTGGGAAGCCATAACCGGGAGACCGTGTCCAAGGGCATCAGGCAGCGGCTGCAGCCCTTCCTCGTCAAGGGGAAGCTGCCCCGGAACATCGTCCTGATCGGCGGGCCGCCCTGCCAGGCCTACTCGCTCGTCGGGCGTGCACGGAATCGGGGAAAGGAAGGCTATCGCCCAGAGGAGGATCACCGCCACTTCCTGTACCTCGAATATCTGCGGGTGATCAACGAGTTCAAGCCAGCGGTCTTCGTCATGGAGAACGTCAAGGGGATCCTGACTTCGACCATCGAGGGCAAGCAGCTCTTTGCAACCATCACCGAGGATCTCAGGCGCCCAGACCGTGCATGTGGCACCCCGGAAATGCTCGAGTACGTACTGGTTGCTCTCCCTAACGGAGCTGAAGGTTGGTTCCCGCCGCATCCGGACGCCGAGGACTTCATCGTGCGAGCCGAGACGCACGGCATTCCCCAGGCTCGTCACCGCGTGATCATCTGTGGTGTCCGGCGAGACGTGTATGAGGACGCCAAGAACATGGTGGGCCGCCTCCAGCCGGCACCTGTGACATCCGTCGCTCAAGTGATCCACGGTCTTCCTCGTCTGCGCCCCGAGGTCAGCTATCGCGGACGCGGCTTGAGCTGGCTTGACAGTTTCTCCCTGCCCCTGATGGAGAAGGCTCTCCAGGAACTGAGAAGCCGCCCAGGTGAGCAGGGACGGAAGGTGGCCGTTGCCATGGAGAACCGGCTCAGAGCCATGCAGCAGCAGGACGATCCCGGACGTGGCAAGGACCGCCATCCGTTGCCGAACTTTCCGGCACCGAAGGTCCGGCCAGAGTGGTACGCGGATCGTCCCTTGACACTACTGACCAACCACGAGTCCCGATCCCACATGCCGGAGGATCTTGTACGTTACCTGTTCGTCGCATGCTTCGGAGAGGTCGCAGAAACCAGCAGCCCCCGGCTTGCCGACTTTCCGCCCTGCCTGCTGCCCCGACACAAGAACGTCGATCCGAACAACATCAGTGCCGCCATTTTCAAGGACCGGTTCCGTGTCCAGCTTGCCGGTGCGCCCAGCATGACAGTGACCAGCCATATCGCCAAGGATGGCCACGCCTTCATACATCCGGATTCGACACAGTGCCGCAGCCTGACGGTTCGCGAGGCTGCCCGGCTGCAGACGTTCCCTGATTCCTACGTGTTTCTTGGCAACCGGACATCACAGTACACCCAGGTTGGTAACGCAGTACCACCCCTGCTTGCCTATCAGATCGGTGAGCTAGTTGGGGATGTCCTGCACCGTGCCGGCCTTGCCTCTGCACTCCCGAGCAGTCCCCATCAGTTGGTTGACGCCACCTGCTGAGCAGCCTGAGCGCCCAGAGCTATAGCTACTCCACCCAAACCCAAGGATGGTCTTTGGACGGGACCAGCAGTGCCAACTCGAGCCCCTCAAGCACCGCGAGGGACTCCATCCATCCGGGCGGCAGCCAGCGAGAAGACGTGTTCATGTCCGGGAAAGCCCTTTGCAATTGGAAAGCCGCGGAGTTGCGGGCTAAACAAACTCCGCGAAGTCTGCCATCTTCAGGTCGCTGCACCCATTGAGCATATCCGCTGCCAAGGAACGCTTTCATGCCAGCAACTTGTGTTGGCGCCGACCGAAAATTGGGTCTTCCGCTTTTTGTGTTGGATCGACCCGGCTCCC
>NZ_QXMG01000110.1 GCF_003569765.1 Caldimonas tepidiphila
GTGTTCCTCAGCAACACCAACCACGAGGAGAACCAGCCCGCGCACCTCACGCTCAAGGACGCGTCGGTGCCAGTGAACGTCAACCTCGCGCAGTACGCCGGCCCCGAGAGCCGCTACTGCCCCGCGGGCGTGTACGAGTTATGCGTGCACTGCAAGACCTGCGACATCAAGGACCCCACGCAGAACATCGTCTGGGTCACGCCCGAGGGCGGCGGCGGGCCGAACTACGTCGGCATGTGAGCGCTCCCGCTGTCGCCCGCGCCTGCTTTCAGGGCCGGCTCAGCGCGCCGTGAGCGCCGGCAGCCAGGTCGACAGCTGCGGCACCATGCAGATCAACGCCAGCGTCGCGAGCACCGCGACGAGGAAGGGCGCCGTGGCGCGGAACAGCGGGCCCATGGGAATGTCGGCCTGCACCATCGCGACGTAGAGCCCCGGGCCCACCGGCGGCGTCACGAGGCCGATCACGGTGGCGACCGTGCAGATCACGCCGAACTGGATCGGGTCGATCCCGAGCGCCGTCACGGCCGGCATCAGGATAGGCACCACGACGATCAGCACGCTGATGCTCTCGAGGAACATGCCGAGCACCAGCATCACGACGGTCACGAGCAGCAGGAAGAGCGTCGGCGAGGTCGTCAGGCCCGAGATCAGCTCCACCAGCCGGTCGGGCACGCCCTCGAAGGCCAGCACCCAGCTGAAGACGGACGCCGCCGCGATCAGCCCGGTGATCGTCGCGGTGTGCAGCGCCACCGAATGCAGGATGCCGGGCAGGTCGCGCAGCTTCAGCTCGCGGTAGGCGAAGCCAAGCACCAGCGCGATCATCGACGCGACCGCGCCGGACTCGGTGGGCGTCATCGCGCCGGCCATGATGCCGACGATCACGACCAGCGGGATCAGGCCGGCGGCCAGACCTCGCACCACCACCGGCCAGGAGTCGCGCCAGCGGATCGACTCGCCCTTGGGCAGGCTGCCGCCGAGCAGGCCGTAGCCGAAGATCATCAGCGCGATCACGCCCACGATCAGCACGCCGGGGATGATGCCGGCGATGAACAGCGGCGCGATCGGCTGCACCGCCACGACGCCATAGATGATCATCAGCATCGAGGGCGGGATGATGGGGCCGAGCAGGCCGGCCGACACGGTGACCGCGCCGGAGAAGGCCTTGTCGTAGCCGCGGCGCTCCATCTCGGGGATCATCACCTTGCTCATGACGCCGATCTGCGCGACCGCCGAGCCGAGGATGGAGGCGGCCATCGCGTTGGTGATGAGGTTCGCGTAGGCAAGGCCTCCGCGCAGGCCGCCGACCAGCACCTCGGCCACCGCGATCAGGCGCTGCGTCAGGCCGCCCTTGTTCATGATCTCGCCGACGAGCATGAACAGGGGGATCGCCAACAGCCCGTTGATCTCGAGCGCGCCGTAGAACTGGATCGGGATCGAGTCGTAGAGCGTGCCGAGGTCGCTGGCCGCCATGAAGACGATCGCGCCGGCGAGGATCGCGGCGAAGACCGGGAAGCCGCCGAGCAGCAGGCCGAGGAAGAGGACGAGCGTGATCATGCGCGGGCCCCTTTCAGCGCCGCCGCCTCGCGCAGCAGCCAGGCGAACTGGTGGAAGGCCATGGCAAGCACCGTGGCCGGCAGCACCGCGTAGTTGTACCAGCGCGGCAGCTGCGTCGTGGCGCTCATCTCCAGGCGCGCCTCGGGACGCTGGACCCACTCCCAGCCGAGCCAGGCCAGGAAGCCCAGCAGGCCGAGGAAGAGCAGGCCGAGGACCAGCGACAGCACGCGCTGCCCCTTCGGGGGCAGCAGCCGCGACAGCAGGTCGATCTTGATCAGCGCGTCGCCGCGCACCAGCAGCGACAGGCCGATGAGCGTCATGAAGACGAGCAGCTGCACCGCCACCTCCTCGGCCCAGAACAGCGGCGCGCTGAAGAAGTAGCGGAGGATCACCTGCGCCATCATGATGCCGGTGAGCACGGCGGTGAGCGCGATGGCGAGCCATCGCTCGACGAAGGCCACCCCCTGGTCGGCGGCCTGGATGAAGTTGTACAGCGGCATGCGCGGGCCTCGCTGGAACGCAAAGAGGCCCGCTGCGGGGCGGGCCGTGTTTCGGAAAGGACGCGGGCAGGCACCGACGGCCCGCCCGGGTTGGCCGCCCCTGCCGCTTGCGCGGCGGCGGCCGTGAAGGTCGATCAGAGGCCGGTCGCCTGCTTCTGGAAGTCGGCGATCAGCAGGTTCTTCGCGGCGTACTTCGCGCGGATCGTCTCGCCCACCTTGCGGAAGCCCGCGAGGTCGGCCTCGATCACCTTGGCGCCGTCGGCCTGGGCCTTGGCCAGGTTGGACACGTCGGCCTGCGCCGCCTGCTTGTAGCCCCAGGCCGCGGCGTCGGCGACGACCTTGCGGATCGTCGCGCGCTCGGCCTCGCTGCGGGCGTCCCAGTACTTCTTCGACACGACGATCGCCGCCGGGAAGGCCATGTGGTGGGTCAGCGTGAGGTTCGGGGCCTGCTGGTGGAACTTGAGGCCCACGAGCGCATCGAGGTCCACGTCCACCGCGTCGAGCAGCTTGGTGGTCAGCGACGGGGCCACCTCCGACAGCGGCAGCGCGGTGGGCGCGGCGCCGAGCGCGTTCCACCAGTCGTTGTAGATCGGGCTCGGGAAGGAGCGCACCTTCTTGTTCTGCAGGTCCTGCGGGCCCTTGACCGGCTGCAGCGACAGCACGTGGCGCATGCCGGCGAAGGCGTAGCCGAGGCCGACCATGCCGTGCGACTCCAGGCGCTTGAGCATCTCCTGCGCGGCCGGCGTCGAGGCGGCGCGCGAGGCGTGCTCGACGTCGCGGAACACGTAGGGCAGCGACCAGCCGAGGAAGGACTCCTCGCGGTTGGAGAGGCCGCCCACCGTGAACACGCCGAAGTGCAGCGCGCCCGACTGCATCAGGTTGATCATCTGCGCCTCGTTGCCGAGCTTCTGCAGCGGGCTGACGGCGACCTTCATCTTGCCGCCCGAGGCGGTGCCGAGGTCGGCCGCGATCTTCTCCGAGACCTGGTGCCAGACGTGGCTCGGCGGCACGATGTGGCCGAGCTTGAGGCTCTGCGCCTGGGCCGCGACGGCGGTCGCGCTCAGCGCGACGGCGGCGAGGGCGACCTGGGCGGTCTTGAGGATGCGGGTGCTCATGGAATGTCTCCTTCGTTTCGGGATCGGGGCAGTCGCTGGCCGGGTCTCAGCGGGGTGCGTCGGGCTGCATGGCCGGAGCCGCACGCCGGAAGGCGTCGATCCCGGCGCAGGCGGCATCGACCGCGAGGATATGGGGGTAGGGCGCGAGATCGACCTGGAAGCGCCGTGCGCTCTCGACCTGCGGCACGAGGTAGACCTCGGCCAGGCCCGGCGCGCCGCCGAAGCAGAAGTCGCCGCGCGTGGCGTCTTCAGCGAGCATCGCCTCGAGCGCGTCGAAGCCGGCGCGGATCCAGGTCGCGCACCAGGCGTTCACAGCCGCTTCGCCGGCGCCGAAGTCCTTGCGCAGGGCCTCGAGGATGCGGCGGTTGTTGACCGGGTGGATGTCGCAGCCGACGATCGCCGCCATCGCGCGCACGCGGGCACGGTCCTCGGGGTTCGAGGGCAGCAGCGCGGGCGCGGGGTGGCGCTCCTCGAGCCACTCGATGATCGCGGGCGACTGGATCAGCGTGAGGTCGCCGTCCACCAGCGCCGGCACCAGCGCCTGCGGGTTGATCGCCCGGAAGGCCGTGCCAAGGTGCTCCTCGGTGCGCAGGTCCACCGGCACGTACTCGTACGCGATGCCCTTGAGGTTGAGCGCGATGCGCAGGCGGTGCGAGGTGCCGCTGCGGAAGAAGTTGTAGAGCTTCACGGAAAGGTTCCTGTTCACCGGGCGGGACTTCGGCGGCGCGGGATCACTCCGCGGGGCCGACGGTCAGCGCGATCTCGCCCACGCCCTCGACGCGGCCGGTGATGCGGTCGCCCGCCACCACGGCGCCCACGCCCTCGGGCGTGCCGGTGTAGATCAGGTCGCCCGGCTGCAGGTGGTAGTACAGCGACAGGTCCGCGACGATCTCGCGGATGTTCCAGATCAGCTTGTCCACGTTCGAGGACTGCCTGGTCTCGCCGTTGACGGCCAGCTCGATCGCGCCGCGCTCGATCACGACGCCCTCCATCGGCACGACCTCGCTGCAGACGGCGGACTGCTCGACGTCCTTGCCGGTGTCCCAGGGGCGGCCCTTGTCGCGCGCGACGAGCTGCAGGTCGCGGCGCGTCATGTCCAGGCCGCAGGCGTAGCCGTAGACGTGCTCGTGGGCCTGCTCGGCCGGGATGCGGAAACCGGCCTTGCCGATCACCAGCACCAGCTCCATCTCGTAGTGGTAGTTCTTCGTCTCGGGCGGATAGGCCACGGTCGCGCCGCTCTCCACCAGCGCCTGCGGCGACTTGGTGAAGTAGAAGGCGCGCTCGGCCGACTTGTCCACCGGGCGGCCCATCTCGACCGCGTGCGCGTGGTAGTTGCGGCCCACGCAGAAGATGCGGTTGATCGGCAGGCGCTCGGCCTTGCCGCGCACGGGCAGCGAGGGGGGGGCGGGCGGATTCCAGAGGTAGGTCATCATGGCAAGGTCTTGCAGGTTCGAGGAATGGCGGCGCGGGACAGCCCGCAGGCTGTCCCGTCGCAGGGTTTCTTTCGGCCGAGCGGCTTCAGCCACGGTTCTCGTACACGCCGAGCTTCCGGTGCAGCGGGCTCTCGTCGGCGATGAAGACGAAGCTCGGCGCGTCGGCCCGGCGGTTCGTCAGGGTCACCGCGGTGTAGCCCGGCGCGCAGCAGGTGTCGGCCTCGGCGAGCGCGAAGCGCTGCTCGCCGATCTGCGCGTCGGCGCCGCCCTCGACGACGTGGAAAACCATCGCCGGCGAGCGCGCCGGCAGGCGCAGCGTCTGGCCCGGGCGCAGCATCAGCGCGTAGAAGCCGAGGATGTTCTCGGCGTCCGAGCCGGTCTCCGGGTTGACGTAGGCGAGCTGCACCGCCTCGAGCCCCGGCTGGTCGGCCGCGAGCGACTCGAGCGCCGCGCGCGCCTCGGCCCAGGGGTAGCGCAGCATCGGGTAGGCCTTGTCCGAGCGCTCGAACACCGGCGTCGGGCGCAGCCCGCCGCGGGCATAGGCCTTGGCGCCCTCGCCGGGCCTGGCGGCCTGGCTCGGGCCTTCCAGGTGGTAGCTCGCCTCGATGTAGTAGACCAGCGGCAGGTCCAGCACGTCGAGCCAGACCACCGGGCCGTCCCCATCGTGGCCGTGCTCGTGCCACAGGCCGGTGGGCGTGAGGATCAGGTCGCCGCGGCGCATCGGGCACTTCTCGCCGCCCACCAGCGTCCAGGCGCCCTCGCCCTCCACCACCATGCGCACCGCATTCGGGGTGTGGCGGTGCGCCGGCGCCAGCTCGCCGGGCAGCAGCAGCTGCATGCCGAGGTACATCGCCGCGCTGGCCTGCATCTTCTCCAGGCCGTGGCCCGGGTTGGCCAGCACCAGCACGCGGCGCTCGGCCTTCTCGATCGGCGTGAGCTCGCCGGCTTTCAGGAGCAGCGGCTTGAGCGACCGGTAGGGCCAGCAGGTGGCGCGGGTCTGGCGGGTCGGCACGTCGGGCGGCAGCACGGCGCGCAGGCTCGGCCACAGCGGCACCAGGTTCTGTGCTTTCAGCTCGTCGCGATAGTCCTGCGGCAGGTCTTCCAGCCGGCCCAGCTGGTCAAAGCGGCCTTCTTGCATGTCGGTGTCTTCCGGTGAGGGTGAAGGGGGAGGCCGGGGATCAGTCGCGGGCCAGGCAGTTCTCGACGTTCCAGCCGTAGAGCCACTCCATCGCGTCGTAGAAGCGCTCCTGCGAGCGGCCCATCCACAGCGAGTTGCGCACCAGGCGCTCGACGCCGGCGGCGTGATAGATGCGGCCCATCTCGCGGCCGGAGAGCACGATGCGCGCAGTGCGGGCGACGCGGGAGCGCTGGTACAGCGCCAGCGCCTTGTCCCAGTCGTTGCCGTTGAGGCGCAGCGCCTCGCCCAGCGTCACTGCGTCCTCCATCGCCATGCAGGCGCCCTGGGCCATGTACTGCGTGGTCGGGTGGGCGGCATCGCCCAGGATCGTTGCGCGGCCGAACACCCAGGTGCCGATCGGCTCCTTGTCGGCGGTGGCCCAGCGCTTCCAGGTCTTGGGCAGCTCGATGAGCTGGCGCGCCTTCGGGCTGATGCCCTGGAAGTAGCTCTCGACCTCCTCCTTGCTGCCCTCGGTGACGCCCCACTCCTCGGCCTTGCGGCTGTGGAAGGTCACGACGATGTTGTACTGCTCGCCGCCGCGCAGCGGGTAGTGCACCAGATGGCACTTCGGGCCGGCCCACAGGCTCGCCGCGTTCCACTGCAGGTCCTGCGGGAACTCGCTCTTGTCCACCACCGCGCGGTAGACCACGTGGCCGGTCACGCGCGGCGGATCGTTCACGTACTGGGCGCGCACCACCGAGCGCACGCCGTCGGCGCCGATCAGGGCCTGGCCCGTCCAGCGCTTGCCGTTTTGGTCGATGGCGGTGACGGTGCGGGCGGCCTCGTCCTGCTCGACCTTCACCAGGCGGGTGTTGGTGTGGAACTCGACCCGGCCGGTCTCCTGGGCGCCTTCCAGCAGCGACAGGTGTACGTCGACGCGGTGGATCACCGCGTAGGGGTTGCCGAAGCGCTTGCGGAAGGCCTCGCCGGTCTCGATGCGGCCGACCAGCGACTCGTCGATCGCGTCGTGCATCACCATGCAGTCGGTGTAGACGGCGCGGCCGCGGGCCTTCTCGCCGACGCCGAGCGCATCGAAGGCATGGAAGGCGTTGGGACCGAGTTGGATGCCGGCGCCAATCTCGCCGATCTCCGGGGCCTGCTCCAGCACCTGGACCTTGAAGCCCTGGCGCACCAGGGCGAGGGCGGCGGCCAGGCCGCCGATGCCGCCACCGGCGACGATCACGGGCAGGTCTTGGTTCATGGGCTCGATCCTTTCTGCTAGCTCGATGGGGGGCCTCGGTGGCCGGTTCTTGCTGAGGGGCCCGAGCGCGAGAGGCGCGGCGCAGGCCGATGTCTCCAGACTTTTTCCCGGGCGCCGTCGCGGCGCCAGGAACGGATCCCGACTTGTTGACGCCGCTCATGACGGGCCGACAGGGAATGTGGTGGAACGAACTGTAGACAGCACCGAAGATCAGAACCAGACGAGAATTCGAATCCTTTTCATTTGAGAATCGAATAGTCCGCCGCCATGAACCTGACCGAGATGCGTCTGCTCAGCGTCTTCGACGAGATCCACAAGACCCGCTCGGTGAGCCGTGCTGCGGAGGCGCTCGGGCTGGGTCAGCCGGCGGTGAGCATCGCGCTGGCGAAGCTGCGTGAGCACTTCGGGGACCCGCTGTTCGTGCGCACCTCCGCGGGCATGGAGCCGACGCGGCTCGGCGAGGAGCTGGCCGGGCCGATGCGCGAGGCGCGCAGTGCGCTGGAGCGGGCGCTCGGTCACCGCAGCGGCTTCGAGCCGCTTGCGTCGCAGCGCACCTTCCGGATCTGCATGACGGACATCAGCCAGCTCGTGCTGCTGCCGCGGCTGTGGGCGCGGCTGCACGCGACGGCCCCGGGCATCCGCATCGACATCGAGCCCCTGTCGGAGGATTCCGGCCGCATGCTCGAGGGCGGGGAGGCCGACCTGGCGCTCGGCTTCATGCCGCAGCTCGAGGCGGGCTTCTACCAGCAGGCACTGTTCCGCCAGCACTATGTCTGCATGGCGAGCGACGATCACCCGCGCATCCGCGACACGCTGACGCTGGCGCAGTTCGAGAGCGAGGAGCATGCGGTGGTGACGAGCTCGGGCACCGGCCACCTGATTGTCGACCGCGAGCTGGCGCGCCAGCGCATCGCGCGCCGTGTCGCGCTGCGCATCCCGAACTTCCTCGGCGCCGCCTTCGTGCTCGAGCACACCGAGCTGCTGCTGACGATCCCCCAGCGCCTCGGCGAGGTGCTGCAGGGCCGCGGCCGCTTCCGCGTCTTCCCGGTGCCCTTCGCACTGCCCGACTACGCGGTCAAGCAGCACTGGCACGAGCGATTCCACCGCGATCCCGGCAACCGCTGGCTGCGCGGTCTGATCTCGGACCTGCTCAGTGAGCCTGTCGATGCGGGGTCAGCAAGCGCCGACTTGGCATTGGAGAACGCGGCGATCAAGGACGTGCTGGCAAAAAAGTTGTGACGCCGCCTGCGAAGCGGCAGGTGGTGCAGCTCCTGGTGAGCGAGCACCGGCTGCCGATCGCCTCGCCGGGGGGCACGAGGTCCGCCGGCGAGGAGCCGACGCCGTGCAAGAGCAGCACCAGTTGCGTCGCGTTCCGGGGACGGGCGACGACGAGGGAAGCCTCATGCATGTCCGGCCTCCTCCACGTCGAGCGGCACATGCCGGCCGAACACGTACGACTCCATCGCCAGCACGCCATGGCGGATGCCGCCGTCCAGCACCGTCGCGGGCGTCGGCGTCGCGGCTGCGCCGGCGGCAACGAGCAGGGGCAGGAAGTGCTCCGTCGTCGGATGGGCGCGTGCCGCGTGCGGTGCGCGCTGCAGCGCCTGCACCAGGCGCTCCGTGTCGCCGTCCAGGACCGCTTGCCGGATCCAGGCGGAGAACTCGGCGGCATAGGCCTCCTCCTGCGCCTGCCCCATCCGGAACTCGTACAAGTTGTGCGTGAGGCTGCCCGAGCCGACGATCAATACGTACTCTTCGGCCAGCGGCGCCAGCGCACGGCCCAATTCGAAGGCCTTCGCCTCGTCCATGTCGAACGGGATGGAGGCCTGCACGACGGGCACGTCCGCATCCGGGTACAGGTACAGCAGCGGCACCCAGGCGCCATGGTCCAGGCCGCGCCGCTCCTCCAGCGAGGCGGCGATGCCGCGCGAGTGCAGCAGCTGCGCGGCGCGTGCCCCCAGTTCCGGAGCGCCGGGCGCCGGGTACTGGATGGCATAGAGCGCGCGCGGGAAGCCGCCGAAATCGTGGATGGTCTCCGGGCGGGCCGTGGCCGTGATCTCCACGCCGCGCGTCATCCAGTGCGGCGACACGATCAGGACGGCCCTGGGTTTTCCGAGCGCCTTGCCGAGGGCGCGCAGTTGCGCTCCGGCCAGACCGGGTTCGATCGCGAAGGTGGGCGCACCATGCGACACGAAAATGGACGGCAGCGTGTTCATGCGATGCTCCTTGCAGTTTGCTGTCAGGCTGGGCGGTGGCTGAGTACCCGGTCCAGCGAAGCGCGGCCGGCCCCCGAGAACACCAGCGCCACCGTGATCGCGAGCAAGGCCAGCGCGAACTCGTAGCCGTTGTTCGCCACGAAAAGACCCTTGTCGATGTGCACGCTGAAGATCGCGATGACCATGGCCAGCGCAAGGGTCGCAGCCGCAGGTCGCACCAGCAGGCCGGCGATCAGTGCGAAACCGCCGAGGAACTCGGCCGCGCCGGCCAGCAGGGCCATCAGGTAGCCGGGCGCCAGTCCGATGGAGGCCATCCACTGACCGGTGCCCTCCAGGCCGTAGCCGCCGAACCAGCCGAACAGTTTCTGTGCGCCATGTGCGGCAAAGATGATGCCCACAGGCAGGCGCAAGGCCAGGGTGCCCCAGCCAGCATCGGTCGCCAGCAGGCGCCGGGCGAAGGAATGGATGTTGCTCACGGTCTTGCCTTTCAGTTCTTGCGGATCCAGGTCGGCGCGATACCCGTGCCGAGGTCGGTGCCGTAGCCGACATGGAGGTCGCCCACGCCGCGCAGTCCCCCTGCCGCCTTCGAGTACGGAGTCGCGACGACGATGGCGTCGGGGTCGTCCGCTGCTCCGGCCGCAAGGACCGCCTTCGCGCCGTGCTGCTGTGCAAGAGCCTGGGCCTTGGCGGTGTCACGGGCCGTGACGGCGACCTGATGGCCAGCGGCGGCGAGTTGCTTGACGAAGCCAGAGCCCTGTTGCCGGCGCCGATGACGAGAACCTTCATGCCGTATCCCTTCCAAGGTGGTTTGCTGATCCCGCATCGCGGGGACAGACTCACTGTATTGATTCATAAGAAAAGCATAAAGTGTCCATCAGTAGATGATCTGTTCATTAAAAAGGAACAATGGACAAGTACCAGGAAATGCGTGTCTTCGCTTCCGTGGTCGATGCCGGCAGCTTCGTGGCTGCGGCGGACACCTTGGGGCTCTCGAAGGCGGCCGTCTCGCGCTACGTATCCGACCTGGAGCAGCGGCTGGGAGCCAGGCTGATGCAGCGCACGACGCGCAAGCTCTCGCTGACACAGGAGGGCGAGGTGTTCCTCGCCCGCTGCCGAGAGATTCTGACCAGCATCGAGGCGTCGGAGGCCGAGATCTCCACCCGAAGCGATACGGCGAGCGGACTGCTGAAGCTCAGCGTGCCGGTCAGCTTCGGGATCGAGCACTTGGCCCCCTTGTGGAGCGAGTTCCTCGAGGCGCATCCACGCGTGTCCCTCGATGTGCAACTGGCCGACCGCGTCATCGACCTGGTCGACGAGGGCTTCGATCTCGCCGTCCGCATTGCCCGCCTGCCGGATTCGTCGCTGGTGTCGCGCAAGCTCGCTTCAACGCGCCTGGTGCTGTGCGCCTCGCCGCAATACCTGAGAGCCCGGGGCGCTCCGCAGCACCCCAGCGAGCTTGCACAGCACGACGTGCTCGGCTACAGCCTCCTGTCGATTGGGGACCAGTGGCAGTTCTCCGGCCCCGAGGGGCCGGTGACGGTCAAGGTCCAGCCCCGACTGTGGACGAACAATGGGGACACGTGCGTCGCCGCTGCCGTACGCGGAACCGGCCTCGTGCTGCAGCCGACCTTCCTGATCGCGTCCGAGCTTGCCTCGGGGCAGCTCGTCGAGGTGCTCCCGCAGTACCGCTCGATCGAACTGGGCATCTACGCGGTGTACCCCACCCGCAAGTTCGTCTTGCCAAAGGTCCGTGCGCTGTTGGAGTTCCTGTCCGCGAAGCTCGCCGATGCAGATTGGCTGAAGCTGGATTGACTGGAAAGGAGGCCCAGCGTCGTCGCTACGGGGATCAGTCGTGCAGGAGGTCCTTGATCAGCGAGCGCATGAGGGGCATGGCGGGCGCCTCGGACCGGTGCGCGAGCGTCACCCAGCCGAAGCGGGCGGTGCCGGCGAGCGCCGGCTTCAGCGTCAGCTCGACGAGGTCGGGCGCCGCGGCGCGAATGGCCAGCAGCACCGCGTCGCTGTGCCGCACGACCTCCACGAGGCTCGGCACCTCCTC
>NZ_KZ983975.1:0-7305 GCF_003569765.1 Caldimonas tepidiphila
AGTCGTAGAGCTGGCTCTTGCCCAGCGCGAACTGCCCGGCGGTCTCGGCCACCGAGTGGCCCAGCGCCAAGTGGCGCAGCGCCAGCAGCCGGCTGCGCACCCGGCCGTTGCGCTCGTGGCGCGCTGCGGCCTCGAGCTCCTGCGCGCTCCAGCGTCGCGCCACCCCCACTACGTCATGTGACATCGCATCGCTCCCGGGTCCGATCGCATCCAGCATTGGATTCCGGAGAGCAGATGGAGTTCGTATTATTCAGCTCGGGCAGTGATGAGCAGCAAGCTACCTGGTCAGAAGCGGGCGTGCAGTCCGTTTCGGCGCTGGCTGCGAGTTGCAAGCGCGCCGCAGGAAGCGTTTCGCTGCGCCTGCCGGCCTTTTTGGCGATCAGTAGGCGCACTCATGCCTGCGATCCGAGCAGCTTGCCGCGCACCATCCACAAGTTCGACAGTGCGAACAGCGTGAAGAGCTGGGCGGTGTTCTTCTTCAAACCCCGGTAGCGCACCTTCACATGCCCGAACTGCCGCTTTATCACTCGAAACGGATGCTCGACCTTGGCCCGGATGCCGGCTTTCAAGCGCTCCAGCTGCTCGACGAGCGCATCGACCTTGCGCTCTGGGTCCAGCGCCGCGCGCTTGCCCGGGCGCATCGCGATGTGCCAGCGCACACCTTTTCTGGCGTTCGCCCGCTTGTGCGCCCCCTGGTAGCCCGCATCGCCGAAGGCGTCGCTTTCCTCTCCGTGCAGCAGGCTGTTAGCCTCCACCACGTCGTTGACGTTGCCCGACGTGCCGCGCACCGTGTGCACCAGACCCGATTCGGCATCCACCCCGATGTGGGCCTTCATCCCGAAGTACCACTGGTTGCCCTTCTTGGACTGGTGCATCTCCGGGTCGCGCTCGCCCGAGGCGTTCTTCGTCGAGCTCGGCGCGGAGATCAGCGTGGCATCCACCACCGTGCCCGCGCGCAGCATCAGCCCCTTGTCGCGCAACAGCTCGTTGACCATGGCAAGGATCTGCTCGGCGAGCTTGTGGCGCTCCAGCAGATGGCGGAACCTGAGGATCGTCGTCTCGTCGGGCAGCCGCGCCTGCCAGCTGTCCAGGCCCGCGAACTCGCGAAACAGCGGCACGTCGTGCAACGCCTCTTCCATGGCTGGATCACTGAGCGTGAACCACTGCTGCATGAAATGGATGCGCAGCATCGTCTCCACCGCAAACGGCGGGCGGCCCCGCCGGCCCTCGGGCGCGTAAGGCGTGATCAGCTCCCCCAGCGCCGCCCACGGCACTACGCGCTCCATCTGCTCCAGGAACTCGCGCTTGCGCGACAGGTTCAGCCCGAGATCAGCTTGCTTCATAGCCTCGATCTTCGATCACCACACTTGCCCTGCCTTTACGCAGACATTCCCTAGCGGCGCACGCTGCGTTAGACTGACGCCTGCAGCCGCCGCGCCGGCTCGCCCGCCCACAAGGCACAGCCGGTTTTGGCAGCGCGAAGCGAGAACGAGTCATGGCTTGGCTGTATGGTCGCCGCTGGCTCGATGTGTGGGCGCATCGACGTCACGGTGACCGGAGAACCGCCACCATGCCTACTTCGTTGACACCGTCCCAATTGGACCAGCTGCGGCGCGACGCCCAGCGCCTGCGCAAGCAGGAGTCCTTGACCCACTACCAAGTTCTTGACCGGATTGCCGCCAAGCACGGCTACCGGAACTGGTCGTTGCTGTCCAAGCATAGTGCCGCCCCAGCCGCGAAAGCGCCTGGCTCCACCGGCGAGCGCGACCACCTGCCGCCCCTGCCTCCGGCACAGCAGCACCGTGACGTCACGGAGGACCCGCGGAAGCGCTACTACCTCCATGGCGACCAGCTGGAGGACGATGCCTCCCGCTACTACTGCGCCGAGTGCGACGTGTTCTTCAAGGCAAACCACTTCGCCGACCATGGGCCTCACACCGGGGAGCGGCTGCTCGACCAGTTGGAGCGCAGGCAGAAGCGGGACTGGCGCCTGCAAATGAACTTGCGCCGTCCGGATGCAGCCGTGAATGTGCTGGAGACCGAAGCACTCGCCGCGCGGGCCGAGTACCAGGCTCTGCGGCCGAAGTTCAGCGTGTGGCTGCAGGAGCAGCGCAAGCGCACGCGCGCAGGCGAACGTCGCGACGACGTCGGTTTCATGGCCCTGGAGCTGGTGACGAGCCGAGGTCTGCCGACCACGCCGAAGTCGCTCAAGCAGCTTTGCTACCACTACGAGCGTCGCGGCTTCCAGCGCTTCGCCACCGAGGCGCTGGAATCGGCCTGGGCCGAGTTCAAGCAGGACCTTGCCGCGCGGCAAGCGTAGCGAGCGACAACCCATTGGTGTTAGGCCGACTGCCCCGGCCAGAAGTTGCCTTCGAGCACGGTTAGCAGTCGGCCCCACGTCGCGCCGTCTTGGAGGCCGACGCAACCGTCGGCCGGCACCAGGTGGTCGCGCACCATCGCCCAGGATGGCGAGCAACTGTCGTCTGACCGGGGCAGCCGCGCGGCGACTGGTGGTAGTGCATGCGCTACCATTTATCCCTAGTAATACAAAGCTTTGCAGCACTTCATCACGCCATACTTCGCTCAGTCGAAGCGCGCCGCGACACCCAACCCGTTCAACTTCTGGAGTGATGATGAAGACCTACAAGCACGCCGTCCGTGACCGAATCCAAGCCCTCCTCGACACCGGGCTGACGCAGAAGGAGGTTGCCGAGCGGCTCGAGTTCGACAACCCGAACAACGTGTCGATGCTTATGAGCGACCGGTACCCGAACACCATACTCGCGCCGTCCAAGCTGCCGCTGCTGCAGAAGGTCTGCGGCCTCACGAACTGCGAAGCCCTCGCACTGCTGCGTCTGCTGGCAGGCAGCGGCCGAGGCGGGTCCAAGGCCATGCACCTCGACCTAGCGACCGTGGACTGGTTCATCCTGACGACAGTTCGTGCCCGGTCCGAGGTCGTCGCCCGCCGGCGGGCAGCCGCTGCCGGGTCGGCCGCCCTCACTGCGTCGGCAGGAGCCAGCCATGTCTAAGAGCAGCGCCGCCCTCATTGAGGACATGTTCCAGCGCTTCGCAGAATGGCACGCAACGCTGTTCCCGGGCGAGCCGACCCTGACGAAGCGCCAAGCCTCGCGCTGGCTGTCCGAGACTGACCTGCACGTGCTGGCGCGCTGGACGAACGAGGCGGCCCACGAAAAGCGCCGCGACTGGCGCATTCCCCTCGCCCGGGTCGACGACCTGTGCAAGGCGCTTGATGCGTCAGCCGACGAGCGAGACGAGCTCATGGTGGCTCGCCTGAACGAACTGATGGAGCACGACAAGTCTGAAGACGTCCCGGCCGTGCTTCATTGGCTGGAGCCGATGCTGGAGGAGTTCTCGAACCGGCCTGCCGTGTCGACTTTGGAGCGCCAAGTACTCGCGGTGTTCAACAGGGCCTATGAGGCAACGAAGGTAGCGCATCACTGCCCAGCGCCCTTCGAGCGGGAGGACGTGCTCGAGAAAATGATGAAGGAATGGCTGGGTGTCGCGGTCAGCGCGCACGCTGACCAAGTCCGCGCTGAGGCTGAGGCGGACGGCGAAGACACACCCGAGGAGCGGGCGGCTCGGGATGCGAAGCTGGCCAGCATCGGAGCGAAGTACCAGGCCATGCGCGCGATAGAGGCTGCGAAGGTGGGGCCGCCGGCGACGACCCATCGCACCTACGCGAAGCAGCGGAAGGCGCTCATGCGGGAGTTCTCGCGCAACCTGCGCCGCGAGCGGCGCAAGCCGCGTACACCCCTAGAGGTGCTCCCGGACCCGTCGGCCGAGGCAGGCCCAGGGGCAGTTGACGCGGGCTAGCTCCTGCCCGCTGAGGGACGGGGCCAGGTAAGCACGGCTCCACTACGCGCGCGCCGCTCGTGTCGCCGGGTGTGGGCAGGGGAAGGCCGGCTACTGAATGTCGCCAGAAGCGATGGCCCGCGGCTCGGCCCACTCTTCCTCAGTTGTCTCCGAGCCCAGCCCGGAGTCCAGCCCTTCTTGGATGAGCTGACGCAAGCGCATAGCCGCCCGCTGGGGCCCGTCAGCGGTCTCGTCCACCACGGGGCCGAGTGCACGGCGACGACCCCGCCTGGGGTCTTCGTACGACATGGTGAGGTGCGTAGCCAGCAATCTGCGGCTGGTGGCTAGACGAGGCTCCTAGGTGTGCGGTCCCGAGAAGTCGTGGTGCATCATTGACTGCTCAGCAGGAGGAAGCGCTATGGCAGCAAGCCTTCATGGCTCAGCCCGAACGACGCCGAGAATTCGAGCCGAGCTCCAAGCGTCGCAAGAGACGACGCGCTCCCTGGCCGTCCGATACGGACTGAACGAGAAGACGGTGGCGAAGTGGCGCCGCCGCACCACGACTGCTGATGCGCCGATGGGGCCGAAGAAGCCTCACAGCGCCAAGCTCAGCGAGGCCGAGGAAGCCGTAGTGGTCGAACTCCGGCGTCGAACCCTCCTGCCGCTGGATGACGTGCTGGGCTGCCTGCGCGAGAGCATTCCGCAGCTCAGCCGCAGCGCCCTGCATCGCTGCCTGGTTCGGTACGGCATTAGTCGACTGCCGTGCAGCGAGGAGAAGGACTCCAGGCGCGGACGCTTCCCCGACACGCCCATCGGCTATGTGCACATCGACAGCAGCGAGTTGCGCTTGGCGCAGGGCAAGCTGCACATGTTCCTGGCTATCGATCGGGTCACCAAGTTCACGCATGTCGCGTTCTTCGACGCTGCCACGAAGCTCAACGGTGCGACCTTCCTGCGGGATGTCGTGGCAGCGTTCCCGTACAAGATCCACACGGTGCTGACCGACAACGGCATGGCCTTTGCCGAGCAGCCTCGCTACCGCGGGGGCATCACCGACCGGTACGGAGGAGGCCACATCTTCGAGCGCGTGTGCCGCGAGTATGGGATCGAGCACCGCCTCACCAAGCCCTACCACCCCTGGACCAACGGGCAGGTCGAGCGCATGAATCGCACCGTCAAGGAAGCGACCATCAAAGCGTTCCACTACCCGGACTTCAAGGCGCTCAAGGCCCATGTGCTGGCCTTCGTCACCCCTTCAACTTCGCAAAGCATTTGAAGGCACTGCGATGGCGAACGCCTTTCCAGTTCATCTGTGATGCCTGGGCCAAGGAGCCATTCCGGTTCAAACTAAACCCTCACCATCTCATCCCGGGACCGCACATCTAGAAGGCCTGCAAAATTAGGCGAGCCAAACCATCCTCGCCCTCCGTGCCCACCTACGCAGCACCCTCCCTCGTCGAGCTCCACACCAAGGAGCGCGTTCACCGGTCGCAGACGTACGCGGAAATCGCGACGACTGTGGAAGACCTCCGCACGCAGCTCATGGAGCGAGGCATCCGATGCCCGCCCAACAGCGCGCTGGGCTCGCTGCTGCTCAAGGCGAGCGCCCTGAACGAGCAGTGGGAGGCTCAGACGCACGGGCAAGACATCCTCACGCTGATGCAGGCAGACGAGGCGCTGCGCATCGCACAGGCAGTCGGCGAAGTGCTCGACGAGCCGGATGCGGGAGAGCTCATCCGCCGGATGACCAAGAGCGACATGAACCTGTCTACCAGGCAACCGTCGCAGGGCAAGGACGCGCTGTGGGAGTTGGACCTGCTCAAGTTCCTCACGAGCCACCAAGTCGCCGCACGCCTGCAAGAGCCGCCGGACATCGCCCTCGACCTCCCTGACGGTCTCGGAAGCTACGGAATCGCCTGCAAGAAGCTCTACTCGGAGGACAGCCTGGAGACGCCGCTGAGGAAGGGCTATCAGCAGCTGGAGCGCATGGGCCGTCCCGGCCTGATTGCGTTCAATCTCGACGACCTGACGCCCCAACGCTCAATCCTGGTTCATCGCACGGCGGAGCACGTCGGCGACTTCCTGCATCAGCGGAACGTCGACTTCATGCGCCGGCACGAAGCGGTGCTCCAGCGTGCTGTCATGCAAGGTCGCTGCGACGGTGTCTTGTTCGCCACTACCGTGCAGGCGGACATCCAAGAGATGTCTCCGCGCTTCAACCGCTTCGCGGAGTACATGCTGTGGACGGTGGCCCAAGCGCCGGAATCGACTCGCCGCCGGCTCGAGTCACTGCAGGGGCTGATAGCCGGCACCAAGTGACGCCGCGAACATTGCCACCGCATCAGGCCGGCACCCCTGGAGATTGACTGTCGAGCATGCGTACATCCCATGCTCGCCGGTCGCACGAACTCCTCTGCGTCAACAGACGGGATTTGCGGAGGTAGACGTACAGCCGCCCGGGCTGCTCGTAGCGTAAGCTCACCTGTCAAGCAGACATCTGATTCCTGGAGTCCGCGACGGTTGTGGTTGTCAATCTGGGCATGAACTGGCACGGCGGCACGCCGCCCAGCGCCTCATGTGGCCGGTACTCGTTGTACTGCGTCAGCCACTCCCCGGTGATCGCCTGCACCTGCTCGATGGAGCTGAACAGGTAGGCGTCGAGCACCTCGGTGCGGTACGTCTTGTTGAAGCGCTCGATGTACGCGTTCTGATTCGGCTCGCCGGGCTCGATGTAGTTCAGCACGATGCCCTTTTGCTGCGCCCACGCCGCGAAGTCGCAGCTGGTCATCTCCGGGCCGTTGTCCATGCGGATGGACTTCGGGGCGCCGTACCACTCGATGAGCTGCTCAAGCGTTCTGATTAGCCTGGCCGAGGGAATCGACTGCGCCACCTCGATGGCCAGCGCCTCGCGGTTGGCCTCGTCGATCACGTTGAGCGTACGGAACCGCCTCCCGTCGTAGAGCACGTCGTGCATGAAGTCCAGCGCCCAGCCCTCGTTGACGAACCCGGCGGCGGCCAGCGGCACGGGCTCGCGTTTGGGCAGGCGCTTCTTCGTGCGCCGCGGGATGTTCAGGCCCAGCTCGCAATACACGCGCCACACCCGCTTGTGGTTCCAGGCCCGCCCGTCCAGGCGCAGCCGGTCATAGCACTTCCAGAAGCCCCAACGACCGTTACGCTCGACCACGTCGTTGAGCGCATCGATCACCTCAGCATCCCTGTCCTGAGGCAACGCCGGCGTCCTGTAGTACGCCGCCCGCGACAAGCCTGCTGCCGTACAGGCTCGCGTGATCGGCAGCCGGTGCTCGCTCACCAGGAGTTGCACCACCTGCCGCTTCGCAGACGGCGTCACAACTTTTTTGCCAGCACGTTGTTGGCGCCGACCGAAAATTGGGTCTTCCGCTTTTTGTGTTGGATCGACCCGGCTCCCCAAGGCGGGCAATGAGTTTGCCGGGGCGTGACTTTCCTTCACGGAGGTCACAACTGCGATGCTGG
>NZ_KZ983975.1:7315-8827 GCF_003569765.1 Caldimonas tepidiphila
GGTGATCCGGGTAGCGAGTAGTACCGACCAGCAGCACCGTTGTCCTCACTGCGATAGCGAACGTGTGCATGGCCATGGGCGCTATTGGAGACGACCCGCGGATCTGCCGAGCTTTGGCATGCCGGTGACGCTGGAGGTCGAGGTGCGCCGGTTCCGTTGCAGGGAGCCAGGCTGTCGCGGGCGCACATTCGGCGAATCGCTCGAGCCATTCGCCAGCAGGCGCTCCCGCTACAGTGAGCGCAGCCGGGCCGCCCTACAGCGCATCGGATGTGCACTTGGCGGCGAGGCGGGTACGCGCCTGGCATTCATTCTCGGTTTGCGTGCCGGGCCCGACACGATTCTTCGGGCACTGCGGCGCTTGCCGCTACCCGCCGTTGGCGAGCCAGCGGTCGTGGGCATCGACGACTGGGCCGTGGCCCGCGGCCATCAGTACGGCACCCTCTTCGTGGACCTCGAGCAGCGCCGCCCCCTCGATCTGATCCTCGGGCGGGAGATGGATGAAGTGCGCGACTGGCTCGCACAGCATCCCGGCATCCGCGTCGTCGCCCGCGACCGGGCCGGCGCCTACGCGCAGGCTGCACGGCAGGCCCTACCCTGTGGAATACAGGTGGCCGATCGCTGGCACCTGCTGAGCAACCTCGGCGAGATGGCCGAACGGGTGCTGCTTCGCTGTACCCAGGCACTACGCGTGGCGGCCACGGCCGTCAATGCCCGCTGGCATGAGCAGAGCACGGGAAGCGAGCTCGTCACCAGTTCCTCAGCACAGACCGCACCACCAAGCGAACGAGCGTCTGCACGTCGCAGTGCTCAGCGTCGGGCCGCACGACTGGCCCGCTTCGAGGAGGTGCGTGACCGGCATCGCCAGGGCCAATCCGCACGGGCCATCGCTCGCGAGCTCGGCCTCAACGTCAAGACCGTGCGCAAGTTCATACGGGCGGATTCGTTCCCCGAGCGCACACAGCGAGTTGGCCGAGAGAGCGTTCTCGATCCGTGGCGTACGTATCTGGAGTCCCGCTGGGCCGAGGGCTGCCGCAACGCTGCGCAGTTGTGGCGCGAGATCCGGGCCCAGGGATTCCGAGGCGGTCACAGCCAAGTCCGCCAGATGTTCTCGGCGAGACGCCAGCAAGAGGAACCGTCATCCAGCGGCCGCTCGAGCCCACAGTCGCCCCAGCGTGGCACGCCCTCGGCGCGCCGCATCCGGTTCCGGCTCTTCGGGCGCCCACCCCGCTCTCAGCGCGATCCCGATGAAGGACGGTGGTGGAAGGAGTATCTGGACGAACTCTGCCGTACCGAGCCGGCCGTCGAGAAGGTGCGCACCATCGGGCGACGCTTCATGGAGATGGTTCGCTGGCGCGACGCCCCGGCACTGCCCGAGTGGTTGGAGCAGGCGCGTAGCAGCAGCGTGCCGGAATTGCAGCGATTCGCCTCGGGCATCGAGGCCGATCGAGAGGCGGTGGCTTTGTTGCGCAAATAGATTGAGAGCGAGATTCCCCTGACCCCGGACGGAGTTAT
>NZ_KZ983976.1:0-582 GCF_003569765.1 Caldimonas tepidiphila
GCTCATCGAGGACGCAGACAAGGATTGCGAGATCGCCGCCGCGCAGCGGCTCATCGAGCAGCTCGGCTTGGCGGGCGTCGTCTACACGCTCGACGCGCTGCATCTCCAAAAAAACGCTGGAGAAGGTCCTGGCCAGCGGGGGCGCAGCTGCTGGTGCAGCTCAAGGCCAACCAGCCCCGGCTGCTGCGCGCCATGCGCGCTCAAGCCCAGCAGCGTCCGCCCGCTGAACACGCCAGCAGTCACGACATCGGCCGACACAACCGAATCGAGCGCCGCCTAGTGCGGGTCTGGGCATTGGCTGCGGGCAGCGGCCCCGAGCCCTGGCACGACCACTTCCTCAGCCTCATCGAGGTGCGCCGCACCACCGAGGTCTTCGATACCACATGGCGCCGCTTCGTCGCGCGGCGCGAGACGCCCGCGTACTACCTCAGCACGCTCGGCCCCGCCGAGGTTGCGGCCCGTGAATTCGCGCGCCTCGTGCGCGAGCACTGGGCAATCGAGAACCGGCTGCACCATGTGCTCGATGTGACGCTGGCCGAGGATGCCAGCCGCATCCGCCGCAACCCCGGCGTCTTCGCTGGC
>NZ_KZ983976.1:592-8626 GCF_003569765.1 Caldimonas tepidiphila
CGCCCGCCCCGCTCCGGCGAAATTCCGACGCGCTCCATTTCCCCGGCCCATGAGCGGCATGGCTCACCGATATCCGGCGGGCCTGCCATCCTTCATACTCCCTCCCGTCGAATTCCCTGCCCGGACGGGGCTGCACGCCATTCCTGCCCGTCCGTGGAGCGCGACAGGAAAACATTTTCTCCGGCACCCCCGATTCCCCCGAGAAATCATGACCGAAATCAAAACTTTTCTTCAGGAAGGCAAAAACCGGGTGGCGGAGTTCGCCAATTCCAATCTGCTGAGTTGTCCGCCGCATGCTTCACTGGCCGAGGCCGCCCGGCTGATGCGGGAGCGAGCCTGCAGCTCGATCCTCGTCACCGAGGAGGACCGCCCGGTCGGCATCTGGACGGAGCGCGACGCGACGCGCATCGACTTCGCCGATCCGGCGGCGTTCGACCTGCCGGTGTCCTCGGTCATGAGCAAGCCGGTCGCCACGATCAGCGCCGACGCGGAGGCCGGCGAGGCGGTCATGCTGCTCGAGCAGGCCCGCATCCGCCACCTGGTGGTGGTCGACGGCTCGGGCAAGGCGGTCGGCATCGTCACGCAGACCGACCTCGTGCTGCGCTACGGCGTGGAGCATTTCCTGCGACTGCGGACCGTGGGCGAGGTCGCCGGCGGCCCGCCCCTGTGCCTGCCGGCGACGCTCGGCATCGGCGAGGCCGTCGTGCGCATGCGGGGCGCGGCTTGCGATGCGGCGCTCGTCGAGCGGCAGGACGGCGTCCTCGGCATCCTGACCGAAAGGGACCTGATCCGGCTGCTCGCCGGCCGCGAGACCCCTCCCGTGCTGCAGGACATCGCGAGCTTCCCGCTGCGCACCGTCCCGGCGACCTGGTCCCTGCTGGAAGCGCGGCGGCTGCTCATCGACGGGCACATCCGCCACCTGGGCATCACGGGGGCCGACGGCACCGTGATCGGTCTGCTCGGCCTGCACGACATCCTGCTGATGCTGCAGCGCAGCTACCAGGCGGACCTGATCCAGGCGCTCCACCAGCGCGACGAGGCGCTGACGCGCTTCCGGGAGGACCTGAGCCTGGCCAGACAGGTGATCGACTCCTCCGTCAACGCGCTGATGATCCTCGACGCCGGCGGGATCATCCGCAGCGTCAATCCGGCCTTCTCGCAGCTCACCGGCTATTGCAGCGAGGAGGCGGTGGGGCGAACCCCCGACGAGCTGCTGTTCGAGCGGCGCGCGCGGGTCCGCTCCTGCCGCGAGCTCTGCGTCCTCGTCGAGCGCGACGGGCACTGGCGAGGCCACCTGTGGGGGCGCAACAAGGCCGGCGAGCCGCGCGCGTACGCGATGAGCATCCATGCCGTCATCTTCGACGGGCGGCCCTCGGGGCACTATGCGGCGTCCTTCTTCGACGAGACCGAGAAGACCCGGGCCGAGCAGTTGCTGCGCGAGGAGCGCGACCTGATCGCGACCGGCCCGGTCGTGGTCTTCCGGCGGGAGGCGCGCGAGGGATGGCCGGTGAGCTACGTGTCGCCGAACGTCGCGGCGGTGTTCGGGCACGAGCCCCAGGACCTGCTCGCCGGCCGGCCCACCTTCCTGGCGCTCGTGCATCCCGGGGACCGCGAGCGCGTCCTCGCCGAGGTGCGGCGGCATCTCGAGGCCGGCGACGCCAACTTCCAGCAGCATTACCGCTTCCGCCGCGGCGATGGCGCCTGGCGCTGGATCGACGACTACACCTCGGTGGTGCGCGACGCGAACGGCCGCGTCACCGGCCTCAACGGCTACATCCTCGACGTAACGGAGCGGCGCAGCGCCGAGGACCGGCTGCGCCTGGCGGCCAGCGTCTTCTCCTGCGCGAACGAGGGCATCCTGATCACCGATCCAGACGGGCGCATCGTCGACGTGAACCACGCCTTCTGCCGCATCACCGGCTACGCGCGCGAGGAGGTGATCGGCCGGAGCCCGAAGCTGCTGCAGTCGGGCCGGCAGGGCGCGCCGTTCTACGCGGCGATGTGGCGCAACCTGATGGAACAGGGCCAGTGGTCCGGCGAGCTGTGGAACCGGCGCAAGGACGGGGCGGAGTATGCCGAGGCCCTCACCATCAGCGCGGTGCGGGACGAATCGGGGCGGACGCAGCACTATGTCGGGCTGATCTCCGACATCACGCGGCAGAAGAACCACCAGCGCGAGCTGGAGCGCATCGCGCACTACGACCCGCTGACCGGGCTGCCCAACCGCATCCTGCTCGCCGACCGCATGGGCGTCGCGCTCGCGCGCAGCCGACGCACGGGGGAGGCGCTGGCGGTCTGCGTGATGGACCTCGACGGCTTCAAGCCGGTCAACGACACGCTCGGCCACAAGGCCGGCGACTGCCTGCTGCAGGAGATCGCCGCGCGGCTGCAGGCCACGATCCGCGAGGAGGACACGGTGGCGCGCGTCGGCGGCGACGAATTCGTGCTGCTGCTCGGCGGCTTCAGGTCGGACAGCGATCATGAGCCCCTGCTCAGGCGCATCATCGCCGCGGTCGCCTCCCCGATCACGATCGAGGGCCGCCCGGTGCGGGTGTCGGCCAGCATCGGCTTCACCCTGTTCCCTGGCGATCCCGCCGAGGCGGACCAGCTGCTGCGGCATGCCGACCAGGCGATGTACGCGGCCAAGGCCCAGGGCAAGAACCGCTTCCATCGCTTCGACCCCGCGGCCGAGTCGCGCCTGCACGCGAGCCGCGACCTCCTCGCGCGGCTCGACGAGGCGATCGTGCAGCGGCAGTTCCTGCTGCACTACCAGCCCAAGGTGAACTGCCGCAGCGGCCGGGTCGTCGGCGTGGAGGCGCTGCTGCGCTGGGACCACCCCGAGCTGGGCCTGTCCCATCCCGGTGACTTCCTGTCGGACTTCGAGCAGGACGAGGCGATCGTGCGGGTGGGCGACTGGGTGATCGCCGAGGTGCTGCGCCAGATGGCGGCCTGGGACGCCGCGGGCGTGCGGATCGCGGTGAGCTTCAACGTCTCGGCGCGGCAGCTGCTCAAGGGCGGGCTGGACGCCTACGTGCTGGAGCAGCTCGGCCGCCATCCCGCGGAGCTCGCCGGCCGCCTGACGATCGAGGTGGTGGAAACCGCGGCGCTGGAGGACGTGCAGGCGGTGTGCCGCATCATGGCGCGCCTGCAGCCGCTCGGCATCCGCTTCTCGCTCGACGACTTCGGCACCGGCTACTCCACGCTGCTGCACCTGAAGCAGCTGCCGGTGAACGAGCTGAAGATCGACGCGGCCTTCGTGCGCGACATGCTCGGCAACCCGGGCGACTTCGCGATCGTCAACGGCGTGGCCGGGCTGGCGAAGGCCTTCGCGCGCGACCTGGTGGCCGAGGGCGTCGAGGGCGTGGAGCAGATCCACGCGCTGCGCGAGCTCGGCTGCGACGTGGTGCAGGGCTACGCGATCGCGCCGCCGATGCGCGCCGACGAGCTCCTGCGCTGGCTCGCCGACTTCCGCCCCGATGCGCGCTGGCAGAGCGGGGACGGAAGCGGGCAGCGCCTCAGTCCGCCAGATCGAACAGGCTCGTCGCCTCGAGATCCAGCACCTCTGTGCCCTGCTGGTTGAAGAGCTGCCAGCGCCAGCGCAGGATGCCGAGCCCGGCCTGGCTGCGCGAGCGGCGCACGTCGAGCACCGTCGCGCGCAGGCTCAGCGCGTCGCCCGGGCGCACCGGGTTGGGCCACTTCACGTAGGCCAGCCCCGGCGACGCGAAGGACTCGGAGCCGTGCAGCGCCGCCTCGGTCGCGAGCCGCATCGCGATGCCGCAGGTGTGCCAGCCGCTCGCGATCAGGCCGCCGAAGCGGCTGCGCTCGGCCGCCGCCTCGGGGTCGACGTGGAACCACTGCGGGTCGTAGGCGCGCGCGAAGGCCAGCACCTCCTCCTCGCTCACCGCGTAGGGGCCGGCCTCGATCAGCTGGCCTTCGTGGAAGTCGGCGAACCTCATGATGCGCCGAGGCGCGGTGCGCGCTTGCCGCCCAGCGCGGCGAGGCGGTCCTCGCCGGTCTCGGCGCGGGCGTCCGCCCTGTCCGGTTCCAGGCGGCGGCTCATGCGGCGGCTCCCGTCCAGGCGCGCTGACGCAGCCCGGGGCTGACGCGGTAGCGCTCGCCGCGGTAGTGCGCGTCGAGGTGCTCGAGCAGCTGCACGACCGCGCTCGCGTCCCAGCGCGCCAGCCACTCGAAAGGCCCGGCCGGGTAGTTGACGCCGAGCTTCATCGCGAGATCGGCGCCCTCGGGCGTGCACACGCCCTGCAGCACCGCGTCGGCCGACTCGTTGACCAGCATCGCGATGGTGCGCGCGACGACCAGCCCGGCCGCGTCGCGCATGCGCTGCGGCGCGAAGCCGGCGACACGCAGCCAGCGCGCCGCGTCGCGCTGCCAGGCCTCGCTCGCGCCGGCGGCCGGCGCCCACGCCAGCGCCGCGCCCGCGCCCGCGCCCGCGAAGCCGGCGATCGGCAGGTCGAAGACCGCGAGGTCCTGCACGCCGGTCTCGGCGCTGAGCTGCGCGGCCGGCCGCCCGTCGCTCAGGCGCAGCTGCGCCTCGTCGGCCTGCAGCCCGGTCCAGCCGCTGTCGCTCTGCCGGGTGAAGGCCACGCCGGCGGCCGCGAGCGCCTGCGCGAGGCCCTCGGCGACCGGGTCGCTGCCGTGCAGCTGCAGCAGCGCCGACTCGGGCGGGCCGTCCGCCGTCGCGGCGGCCGCCGGGGCCGGCGCGGCAGCGGCCGCGCCCTCGCGGTAGTCGTAGAAGCCGCGGCCCGACTTGCGGCCGAGCAGGCCGCCGTCGACCAGCTCGCGCTGCACCAGCGAGGGCGCGTAGCGCTTGTCGCCGAAGTTGGCCTGCCACACCGACTCGGTGACGGCGAAGTTGGTGTCGTGGCCGATCAGGTCCATCAGCTCGCACGGCCCCATGCGGAAGCCCGCGGCGCGCAGGCAGGCGTCGATCGCCCGCGGCTCGGCGGCGCGCTCCAGCAGCAGCGCGAGCGTCTCTGCGTAGTAGGGCCGCGCGATGCGGTTGACGATGAAGCCCGGCGTCGAGCGCGCGTGCACCGGCGTCTTGCCCCAGGCCATCGCGAGGTGGAAGATCGCCTCGGCCACCTCGCCCTCGGTGTGCAGCCCGGAGACGACCTCGACCAGCTTCATCAGCGGCACCGGGTTGAAGAAGTGCATGCCGACGAGCCGCCCCGGATGGCGCAGGCCGTTGGCGAGCGCGGTGATCGAGATCGACGAGGTGTTGGACGCGAGCACGCAGCCTTCGGGCACGATGTCCTCGAGTTGCCGGAACAGCGCGCGCTTCGCATCGAGGTTCTCGACGATCGCCTCGACGACGAGGCCCACCTCGCGCGCCTCGGCCAGCGACGCGACCGGGCGGATGCGCGCGGCGGCGGCCGCGGCCTCCCCGGGCTCGAGCCGGCCCTTGGCCGCAAGGCCCTCGAGCGTCGCGGCGAGCTTCGCCTGCGCCTGCGCCGCGGCCCCCTCGCGCGCGTCGAAGAGCATCACCGCGTGGCCGGCCTGCGCGGCGATCTGCGCGATGCCCGCGCCCATGATGCCCGCGCCGATCACGAGCACCGGGGTGGAGGGATCGATCCGGTTCATGGCTGGACCCATGCGGCGGGCCGCTTGTCGAGGAAGGCGACGAAGCCCTCGCGCGCCTCGTCGGTGCCGCGCACGCGGCTGATGGTCTGCGCGGTCAGCTCGCGCACCTCGGGCGTGACGGGGCCGACCTCGAGCTGGGCGAACAGTGCCTTGATCTCGCCGAGCGCACCGGGCCCGTTCTGCAGCAGCTCCTGCAGCACCGCGTCGACCGCGGCGTCGAGCTCCGCGGCCGCGACGACACGCTGCACCAGGCCGATCGCCAGCGCCTCGTCGGCGCCGATGCGGCTCGCGGTCAGCGCCAGGCGCTTGGCGTGGCGCTTGCCGACCGCGTTGGTCAGGTAGGGGCCGATCACCGAGGGCAGGATGCCGAAGCGCGCCTCGCTGACCGCGAACTTCGCGTCGTCCGCGGCCACCGCGATGTCACAGGCGCACGCGAGCCCGACGCCGCCGCCGAGCGCGACGCCCTGCACGCGCGCCACCGTCGGCTTCGGGCAGGACTCGATGCGGTGCAGCATCGCGGCGAAGCGCCGCGCGTCGGCGAGGTTCCACTCCGGCGACGCGGTGCTCGCGCGCTGCATCCACTGCAGGTCGGCGCCGGCGCTGAAGGCCTTGCCCTCGCCGGCGAGCACGATCGCGCGCGCTCCGGGGTCCACCGACAGCTGCTCGAAGGCCTCGGTCAGCTCGGCGATCATCGTCTCGTTGAAGGCGTTGAACACCTTCGGCCGCGCCATCTCGACGCGCACGACACCGCGCTCGCCGCGGGTGATCTTCAGCGTTTCCACAATTTGCTCCTCCTGGTCGGACATGGAAAAAGGCAGGCGTGCCGCTCGCGCGTGCAGCGCCTGCCCGGCCCCGGTCGTCGCGCCGGGTTCAGTAGGTCTCGAGATGCAGGCGGCCTTCGCGCTTGAGTGCAGCCCCGAGTGTCTCCCAGTCGAGCCCCGCCTGCTGCGCGACGTCGCGCAGCGCCAGCACGACGCCCTCCTCCATGCTCTTCAAGCCGCAGACGTAGAAGTAGGTGTCGGGGTTCTTCAGCAGCTCGGCGAGGTCGGCGGCGCGCTCGCGCATCGCGTCCTGCACGTAGCGCTTCGTGGCACCCGGCGTGCGCGAGAAGGCGAGGTTGACGTCGATGAAGTCCTTGGGCAGCTTCGACAGCGGACCGAAGTACGGCAGCTCTTCCTTCGTGCGCGCGCCGAAGAACAGCATCAGCTTGCCGCCCTCGAACTTGCCGCTCTTGCGCAGGCGCCGCCGCCACTCGGTCATCGCGCGCATCGGCGCGCTGCCGGTGCCGGTGCAGATCATCACGATGCTCGATCGGGGGTGGTTCGGCATCAGGAAGCTCGCGCCGAAGGGCCCGATCACCTGCACCGTGTCGCCGACCTTCAGGTCGCACAGGTAGTTCGACGCGACGCCGCGCACGGCCCGTCCCTCGTGGTCCGTCGTCACGCGCTTCACGGTGATCGACAGGTTGTTGTAGCCGGGACGCTCGCCGTTGCGCGGCGAGGCGATCGAGTACTGGCGCGCGACGTGCGGCTTGCCGCGCGCGTCGACGCCCGGCGGCACGATGCCGATCGACTGGCCCTCCAGCACCGGGAAGGGCAGCGCGCCGAAGTCGAGCACGAGGTGGTGCGTGTCGCTGTCGGTGCCGGCTTCGGTGACGCGGTAGTTGCCGGCGACGGTTGCGGTGGTCGGGTTCTTCGGGCCGTAGAGGTTGGTGTAGGCGTGCGCGGCCGACCAGGGCGGCAGCGTCGCGCCCCAGGCGGAGGACACGAAGGGCGTCTCGCCGCTGACGGCCGCGGGCAGCTCGGGCGTCGCGACGGGCGCGAGCGGCGCGTCCTCCACCACCGACGCGACGCCGGCGGCGGCGAGCTGGTCCTCGCTCAGCTCGGCGGGCAGCTCGTCCCACAGCAGCTGCTCCTCGATGGGATAGGCCAGCGCCTGGGGCATGTTGCGCCAGTTGTCGATCGCGCCGGTCGGGCACGGCGGCACGCAGGCCATGCAGCCGTTGCAGACGTCGGCCTTCACGACGTAGTTGCGGTCGTCGTGCGTGATCGCGTCGATCGGGCAGGTCGCCTCGCAGGTGTTGCAGCGGATGCAGATCTCGGGGTCGATCAGGTGCTGCCGGATGATGATCGACGGCGTTGCCATGTCCATGGTCTGTCCTTCAGGATATGCCGGCCCGGCGCACATGCGCGTCGGGCGGCAGGGCCTCGTCAAGCGGACACCACGGACCGGCTCTGCCGGGCCGGCAGTGTCGCCCCCTCGAGGGGGCGGCCGAAGGCCGCAGGGGGTGGGTCAATTGAATCTGACGTATTCGAAATCGATCGGCTGGCGGTTGATGCCCATCACCGGCGGCGCGATCCAGTTGGCGAACTTGCCCGGCTCGACGACGCGACCCATCAGGCTCGCGACGAAGGCGCGGTCCTCGGCCGAGGGCAG
>NZ_QXMG01000115.1 GCF_003569765.1 Caldimonas tepidiphila
CCCGAGCCGAGGGCGCTGCCATCGGCGAGCGCCAGGCTCACGCGCTGGCCGGCGACGCCACTGACGGTGAACACCGCCCAGGGCGACGCCTCGTTGACCGTCGGGCTGGAGACAGTGAGCGCGCGGTCGTCGTCCTTGACTGCGCTCGGATCGATGCCGCTGTCGTCACGATAGACATCGCCCGTGCCGTCATCAACGATCACCGCGATGCCGACAGCCGAGCCGCCGCCGGTGTTGGTGGCGACCAGGCCGAAGGTCTCCGGGCCCTCGTAGACGCTGTCAGGCGTGATGCTCGTGCGCACCAGCAGTTCGCCGTCGGACGGCAGCATCAGTTCGGCTGCATAGGTGATCCAGGCGCCTTTGCCGTTGTCTGCCCCGGCGTCGAAAACCTCGATCGCACTGCCGCGGTCAGCATCGTCAGCGCTGCCGTTGCTCAGCGCGAGGCTTAGCGCCTGCCCGGCAGCGCCAGTGACCTTGAACACTGCCCAGGGCGAAGCCTCGTTGACAGTGATGTCGGTGACGGCAAGCGGCCGGTCGTCGTCGCGCGGGCCCGGAGGCAGGGGCGTGCCGTTGTCGGCGTAGATGTCGCCAGTGCCGTCGTCCTGGATCGTGCCGGTGCCAAAGGCGGCGACGCCCGCGGCGTTGATCGCTGCCAGTCGCAGCGTCTCCGCCCCTTCGTGGACGCTGTCCTGCAGCACCGTAGTGCGCACCAGCAGCGTGCCGCTGCCCGGCAGCGCGACGATGCCGGCATAGGGCACCCACGCGACGCCGTCGTGGATCTCGAGGTTCGGCGAGAAGTCGAGGCCGCTTTCCGCATGGCCCGGCCCGCTGCCGGTGGAACCTAGCGTCAGGCTCACGCGCTGGCCTGCGGCACCGCTGACGGTGAAGACGATGTGGGGCGAGGCCTCGTTGACGCTCGGGCTGCTGACGACGAGCGGGCGCGCGTCAGGCGAGACGGTGATCGCCACCGAATCGCTGTCCTGCAGGCCGCTGCTGTCGAAGGACTGCAGCGTGAGCAGGTCGCTACCGGCGAAACCCTCCGCGGCGCGGTAGCGCAGCGTCGCGAGCAGGGCATTGATCTCGGCCTGGCTGCCCGAGATCAGCAGCGGGGAGTCGGGAGTGCCGGTGCCAGCAAGGGTGGCGGTGCCCGCCTGTGCCGCATCGACCGAGAGCGTGCCGCTGCGCACCGTCAGCGCGACGCGGGCGAGGTTGCCGTCCACGTCGGCCACCGACAGGCCGGGGATCAGCGCGTTCTCGTGATCGAACTGCGTATGTGAGGACGGCGCAGTGTTCACCGGCGCGTCGTTGGCGCCCTCGACAGTGACAGTCAGCGCTGCGGTGGACTCGAGTCCACCCGCGTCGCGCACGGTGTAGCTGAAGGTCTCGCTGAGCGAGGCGCCGGCCGCCAGCGCGCGCACGGCGGCATTGCCGGCGTCGATCGCGTAGCGGTAGCTGCCGTCGGCGCCAAGCACGAGCGTGCCGTAGCTGCCCGCGACGGACGTTCCGCCGCCGGCTGCGCTGCTGCCGGGTGCGACCGCGGTGCCCGGCGCCGCCAGGCCGAGCCCGACCCAGGCGACCGTTAGAGCATCCCCAGCGTCGGCGTCGCGGTCGTTGTGCAGCACGTTGCCGACGGCATCCTGGCCCGCTGCGGTGCCCCCCGCCGCGGCCGCACTGGCGGTGTCGGCCAGCGCCACCGGCGCGTCGTTGCTGCCCTGGATCGTGACCGTCAACAGGGCCACGTCGCTGCCCGAGCCGTTGGCGGCACGGTAGAAGAACACGTCCTTCAGCGTGTCGCCGCTGTTGAGCGCCTGCACCTGCGCGAGCGTGTTGTCGAGCGCGTACTGGTAGCTGCCGTCGGCGGCGATCGACAGGCTGCCGTAGTAGCCGTTCACGACCGTGGCGCCACTTATACCAACACCAACGGTCGACGAGACGGGCGTGCGCTCGGACCAGACGGCGGTCACTGCGAGGTTGCTGCCGATGTCGCCGCTGAGCACGTTGCCCCCTGGGTCGGTGCCCGGCGTGCCGTTGGCGACGCCGCCTGCCTCGATGGCGGTCGCCGAGTCGGCCCTCGCGTCCGGCTCGGTGTCATTGCTGGTGCCTTCGATGCGCACCGTCAGCACCGCCGTGCTGGTGAGCCCGCCCGCGTCCCGCATGCGATAGGTGAAGGTCTCGTCGAAGGTCTGGCCGGCGGCGAGGCTGTGGTCGGTGATCCGGTAGACGTAGTCCCCGTCGGCCCCGAGGCTGAGGGTGCCGCGCTGGCCCTGGATGTTGGCGCCCGGCGCGAGGCTGAAGCTGAGCGACGTGCTGCTCATGAGCGTGACCGGGGCGCTGAGCGTGATGCGACTGTTGACGTGGTCAACGGCAGTCACGGTCGGCGCGGTGGCGTTGCCGGTGCCATGCACGGTCATGCCGACCAGCACGGTGCCCGAGCGCGCGGAGAGCGTGAGCGTCGACGAGGAGGTGGTGCCGGGGGCCGACTGCCCCGTGGTCGAGAAGTAGCTGTTGCCCGAGATCTGGCTGCCGGGGTTGGGCTCCCAGAACTCGATCGTCGCATTCGAGGCGATGTTGACCGTCGTACTGAGCGTGACGACGCGAGTGACCGGATCGACCGCCGTGACCGTGATGCGGTTCGAGATGTTGTTCTTGTCGTACAGCGTGCTGCCGTTGAGCGTGACGTGCAGGACGTCGCCGACGTTCGCATAGTCCTTGGGCTGGCTGCTGCTCGTGTTGCCCAAGCTGGTGACGACGATCCGTGTCGGGTCGTTCGTCACGGTGCTCGCGGCGGTGGCGCCCGCGACCAGTTCCACCACCGTCCGGGTGTCGCCGGCGTCCACGTCCCGGTCGTTCGCGAGCACGTTGCCCGCGGCATCGGAGCCGGGGTAGGTCGCGGGGTTCGGGCCGGCTTCCTTGGCGGTGTTGAAGTCGTTGACCGCCACCGGCGCGTCGTTGGCGCTACGGATCGTGATCGTCAGCGTACTGCCGCTGGTCGCGCCAGCGGCGTCCGCGACGGTGTAGCGGAAGACCTCGGTGAGCGTGTCGGTGTCGCCGCGCAGCGCCTGCACAGCCGCATGGGTGTTGTCCACCTCGTAGACGTAGCTGCCGTCGGCGCCGATGCGCAGCGTGCCGTACAGGCCGGCGAGCACCGCGGCCTGGTTCGCCGCGGTGCTGCCGTCGGCAGGGACGACGGTCCCGCCGAGGGTCGCGCTCGCCACCGCACGCACCTTCAGCGTGTCCCTAGCGTCGACATCGCTGTCGTTGGCCAGCACGTTGCCGCTGGCGTTCGCGCCCGCCGTGGCGTTGGCCGTGCCGCCGGCCTCGCGTGCCTCCCCGGTGTCGGGGCGGGCCGTCGGCGTGTCGTTGACGGGCGTGACGTTGAAGGTCAGGACCCGGGGCACCGGGTCGAGGTCCGCGCCGCCGTGGGCAGTGCCGCCGCTGTCGCGCACCTGGAAGGTGAAGCTCGCGTAGGCGTTGCCGTGCGCGTCGGCCGCAGGCGTGAACTCGAGCCGGGCCAGGTCCGCGGCCGCGATCTGCTGCCCTGCCTGCACCGGCACGCCGTCGAAGCGGAGCGTGCCGGCCGTGGGCAGCGTCGTGATGACGACGCCCGCAAGCGTATGGGCGCCGTTGTCGCGCGTGTCGGCAAAGCCGAAGTCCGCCGCGGCGAAGCGGTAGGGCGTGTCCTCGGCGGTGGTGAGGGTGCGGTCCGCGCCGCTCGGCGCATCGTTGACCGGCACGATGAACAGCGACAGCGTGGCAGTGGCGCTGGCGCGGCCGTCGGAGACGGTGTAGCTCACCAGCGGCACCGGGCCGCTGTAGTCGGGCGCCGGCGTGAACAGGTAGCTGCCGTCGCTGCCGACGCGCAGCGTGCCCACGCCGGGGAGGCCGGTCTCGACGCTCGCGCCGTCGGCCACCGCATGCGTGCTGCCCGCCACCGTGAAGGCGGTGAGGCGCAGCGCGTCGAGGTCGGCGTCGCTGTCGTTGGCCAGCACGTTGCCGGCGACGCTGCCGTCCTCGAGCACGGTGGCCGAGTCGTTGGCGGCCACCGGCGCGCGGTTGGGGACGATGTAGCGGTTCATCGCCGTGTCCACCGGGTCGCTACTGGTGCCGTAGGCGGTGCTGCCGGCGAAGCTGAACGCCGGGTTGAGCCGCAGCACGTAGGCCGTGTCGTCGCCGGTGCTGATCTGGCCGTCGGCGCCTGGCACATAGAAGTACAGGCCGTTGACGGTGCTGCCCGTCTTCACGAGACGGCTGACGACGCCATAGAGCGTCTGGCGCTGGCCGCCGGCATCCTCGTAGCTCAGGGAGCCGGTGACGTTGTTGCCCTTGAAGAGCGGATCCGAGGGGTCGCTGGACGTGAACCTGAAGTTCGTGCCGGCCACCGCCGCCGCCGCGGTCGTGAAGCCGTTGGCCTCCTCGCTGCGCGAGGTCGGCGTGATCTGGAAGACCTGCGTGAAGGTGAGCGAGGCCTCCTCGACCGCGTAGGCGCGCCCGTCGATGACGAGCACGCCGCGATCGTCCTCGTGCGCGATGCGCAGCCGCTCGGCGGGATCGAGCTCGAGCCGCATCACCGCGGCGGCGAAGGCCTCGCCCTCGTCGCCCTGGGTGTCCACGGCACCGTTGAGCGCCGCGTCGATGCCGTGGCCGAACTCCTCCAGCAGCACGCGCGTCAGTGCCTCGGCCGGGGCGCCCGAGGCGCTCCAGTAGTCGATCCAGCCGGCGTTGAGGAAGATGACCGGCCCGCCCGACGGGCCCTGTGCCGCGAACGCGCCCAGGGCGCCCTGCAGCTCGGCATGCGTGCGCAGCTCGACGTCGATCGCCGCCTCGCCGGTGCGCAGCGCGGCGAGGAAGGCGTCGGCGGCCTGCCGCCATTGCGCCGAGGGCTCGCCCTGGCCGCCGTCGAAGAGCTCGAACAGCCGCTCGATGGCATCGGGCTGCGACAGGAATTCCTCCAGCAGCCGCTGCGCCTGCACCTGCGCCTCGAGCACCAGGGGCGGCAGCGGTGCGCCGCCGGGGGCGGGGCGCAGCATCTCGAAGGCTTGCACCGTCACCGGCGTCTCGGGCAGCGGTAGCGGTGCGGCGGCGGGCGCCGCGTCGCGCTGGGCCTCGCTCGCGGGTGCAGCCTCGGATAGCACCTGCACCGCGTCGGCCGCTGCCGCCGCGTCGAACATCAACCGTGCTTCCAGCGACCAGGCGCGGGGCATGGCGGAGGGCAGGAGTTTTTTCTTCCAGGAGGGCGTCGACATGAGCGGGGGTGTTCTGAAGCGAAGGCGGGGGCGGGATGCGGGAAAAGGTCCGGAGCGGCTCAGGGCGTGCGTTCGAGCGTGACGCGGCCACTCATGCCGGCCATCAGCTCGGGCGGGCGGCCCTCGATCGCGGCCACCACCTTGACGGACTGGCTCACGGGGTCGACTCGCGCGCCCAGGCGCAGCACCCGTGCGGCATAGCTGCGGCCGGTTTCGTCGACGACGATCTGCAGCGCGCTGCCGGCGCGCACGCCCTGCAACCAACGCGAGGGCATGATGAACTCGAGTTCGAGCACGCTGTCGTCAAGCACCTCGAGCAAGGCCTGGCCAGGCTGCGCGAACTGGCCCTCGCGAATGCGCTGCTCGGCGACGCGCCCCGCCCAGGGCGCGATGACCTGGCACTTGCCGAGCTGCACCTGGATCTGCGCCATCTCGGCGCGGGTCTTGGCCACCTCCGCCTCGGCCTGGTCGATCTCGAGGCGGCCGGTGGCGTTGAGCTCAAGCAGCCGGCGCTGCGTCGCCAGCACCTTGCCGGCGGCGTCCAGCGTGGCGCGCGCTCGCTCGAGCTGCGCCTGCTGCAGGCTGCAGTCGAAGCTCACCAGCACCTGGCCGGCGCGGAAGGCGCCGCCCTCGGTGACCGACACGCGCTGCACGCGCGCGCCGATCTCGGCGGCAAGCGTGGTGTGGCGGCGCGGCGAGAGTTGGGCGCGCACCTCGGCGGCCTCCATGCGCGCCGCGGGCGTCGCCGGCAAGGCGGGCGTCTGGGCCAGCGCGGATAAGCCGCAAAGCAGCGCCGCCGCGGCGGCGGCCCCAGTTCCGAATCGCTTCAGCATCGCGCGGCCCTTCAGGATCCAAGGCGCAGGCGCACCTGCTCGGCGATCTGCTCCACGTTCAGCTCATCGGTGCTGACGGGCAGCGGGTCGATGCCGAGCGTCGCATGCAGGCGGCTGTGCGCCGCATGCAGCTGAGCGAGCGCCTGGTAACGGCGCAGCAGGCTGACGATCGAGGTGGTCTGCGCCGCGACGCGCTCGAGCTTGGAGCCGGCCTGTGCCTGCTCGCGGCTGAGTTGCTGCTGCGCGATGCGGTCGTCGAGCCGCCACAACGCATCGGCGCGCTCGAACTGGCGCTGCGCGCCCGCGAACTGCGCGCGCGCCACGTGCACCTGCGTGACGACCGCCACATGCGCAGCCAGCCGCCGCTGGTCGGCCAGCGCAATGCCGGCCTCGGCCGCGCGCCGCTGCGCCGGCAGCGACAGCAGGTTGAAGAGGTTGTAGGAGGCCTGCAGGCCCGCCTCGGCCCAGTTGTTGTGAACCAGGTACTTGTCGCTGTCATAGCGGGCACCGAGGTTCAGGCTCAGATTAGGGTAGGCGCGCGCGATCACCTTGCGCGCCTCGAGCGCCGCGACGCGACGCATGTAGAGCTGCTCGCGCAGGTCGGCGTTCTGCGCCAGCGCAAGCTCCTCCATCGTTTCGACGCCCATCGCCAGCGGGTCGCCCGCGGGCAGCTCCTGCTCCATCGCGAGCCGTGCGTCGAGCATCACGGGTGCGTTGATCAGCGCGGCGAGCTCGAAGCGCGCGGTGACGAGCTCCTGCTCGATCGCCTCGAGCAGGCGCATGTTCTCGGTCAGCTGGCGCTGGTAGCGCAGCGAGTCCAGCGGGGAGCGCAGCCGCTCGGCCTCAGCCTGGCGGGCATCGGCGAGCGCCTCCTCGGCGAGCCTCAGGTTCGCCTGCACGTCCTCGCGCAGGCGCTGCGCGCTCGCGGCGCGCCAGAACGCCACGCGCACGTCCTGCACCAGCTGGTGCGTGGCCTTGCGGCGGCGCTCGGCGGCAGCGAGCACGCGGTCGGCCGCCTGCTCGGTGTTGTAGCGCGCCAAGCCGAAGTCCAGCAGGCTCCAGCTCAGCTCCAGGCCGCCGAGCGCATGGCTGCGCTCCTGGGACAGCGTCGGGTCGGTGCCAAGAAGGTTGCCCTGCAGGTCGGTGGCGCGCGCGATGCGGTCGTTGTTGCGTGCGGTGTAGCCAGCCGACGCCACCAGGCGTGGCAGCATGTCGTAACGGCCCGCCTCGAACTGCTGCGCGGCCAGCGCTTCCTCGAGCAGCCGGGCGCGGCGCTCGAGGTTGAACTTCAGCGCACGCGCGATGGCCTCGTTCAGCGTCAACGTTTCGCCCACAGGTGTGACGTCCTTGCGGGCCACGACGCGGTCCTCGGCCATCTGTGCTTGGATCTGTTCGGCCTGCAGCGGCTGCAGTGCGAGCTGCGCGCAACCGGTGGCCAGCAGGCAGGATGCAACCGCGACGGCCAGGACATGAGGGCGGAATTTCATGGAGTGTTCGCGAGGGCGGCCGCGACAGCGGCTCAGGTGGGAGAAGAGGTGGTCCCGCGCGTGCGCGAGGCGGCTCTTCTATATCGGCCACCAGTGCTGCAACTTTTGCTGCATGTTATGCTATTTTTGCAACAAATTGCATCATCGTATAAAAGCAGGGATAGTCAGGACTCTGTTGCTGGGATGGGCCCCACGTTGGCCCTCACCCTCCATAGCCGCCTCGCTTGTATCTTCAGATCGGGCTCGGGGCCGCTGCCCGCGGCCAGCGCCCAGATTCGCACCTCGCGGCGCTCGATGCGGTTGCGCCGCCCGATGTCGTGGCTGCGGGTGAGGTCAGCGGGCGGGCGCTGCCGCGCCTGCGCGTGCATGGCGTGCAGCAGCCGGGGCTGGTTGGCCTTGAGTTGCACCAGCAACTGCGCTGTAAGCGCACGGCGATCCCAGGCCTGTTGCCCGGCGAAGCAATCAGCTGGCGGTAACGTCCGAGGTCCAGCGATGTGGCAGCAACTCAGCGATGCGGCTGGCAGGCTGTGTGGGCAGC
>NZ_QXMG01000116.1 GCF_003569765.1 Caldimonas tepidiphila
CATAACTCCGTCCGGGGTCAGGGGAATCTCGCTCTCAATCTATTTGCGCAACAAAGCCCGATCCAGCGCCTGGGACGCAGCATTTGGAAGACCTAGAGCGGCTGCCACCGCCGCAGCCTCTTGGAGACCAAGGTTGCACCTGCCCTCAAGGATGAAGTTTGTAACTACCCCCTTGTCTAGGGGGTCGCGTTTCGTTAGCACAAGTGAATAATTGTTAGTAGTTGTCCCGTAGCGTAACGTCTGAGAAAAGGTACTGCTCGTTTATGAAGCCCTCCATTCACCACACCGCCGTCGCCGCCCTCCTGGTCCTCTCCAGCCTGAGCGCTTCGGCGATCGAGCCCACTGTCTCGATCCTGTCGCCCCAGACTGGCACGGTGATCTATAGCAACGTCTATCCCTTCGTTCAAAGCATCACCTTCTCGGTGTCGCATCCGACGGGTCTGGATAGGCTCAATGCGCTGAACGTGTTCATTGGCGATCAGAACCTGTTGGGCGGCTCCGTTGGAAACCCCTTCAACTCGCAGGACTGCAACCCTCAACTCAAGGCCGTGACGAGCAGCTGCTCGGTCAACATGAGTACCGCCACCATCTCGGTGCCCTGGACCATCTCCAGCATCGGCTCGTACGCCATCACGGTCTCGACCAAGCACACCGGCGACACGGGACAAGATTCCGAGACGGTGAGTGTGCAGCACGCCACCACTGAGTATCCGGCGCCCCCGGCCGTGGCCAACGCCTACATCAACGCCAGCGCTCACCTGAAGTCCATGTCCGGCAAACGCCGCGGCTGCATCATCTCGCGCGTGGCGGATTCGCATGCTCGTGGCACCCCGACTTACTACGGTCCCAAGGGCGGCCCCTACAACAACGGGCTGATCCACTCGGACGTCGAAGCGCTGGCCTCCGCCTGCCAATAACCATCGGATCCGCGCCAGACCAAAGCCGCCCTCGACGCACCCCTGTCCCGGCGGCTTCATGGCGCCACATGCTGAGGGGCGCTTCTGTCGCTCATGCCTCCATACCCCGCTCTGCGGGTTTCTTCTTTGCCTGGCGTGAGAAGCCACTTGGTCACACAACGGGCGTTGTTGCGTAAATGAGTTGAGGACAGTGACCTGCTCGGGAAAATCAGACCATCGGAAGGTTGACTTCGGCTTCCGCTGATTTCCCTTGCGGGACTGATTGTTGCCGGAACTCCAGCGGAGTGCGGTAGCCCAGGCTCGAATGAGGCCGCACCTCGTTGTAGTGGCGCCGCCAGTCCTCGCTCACGACCCGCGCTTCCATCCGGGTACGGAACCACTCCAGCGACAGGCATTCGTCGCGGCATCGACCGTTGAAGCTCGCCGTGGCGCCGTTCTGCCAGGGCTTGCCGGGATCGATCAGCGCCGTCTCGATGCCTGGTTCGATGACCCAGCGCAGCACATCTCGATGACGCGTGCCGAGCGGATCGAGCCCGCCACATCGATCGCCAGTGCTTCCTTCGTGCACTCGTCGATCACGGTCAGGCGCTTGAGCTGCTGGCCGTTTGCGCAGGCATCAAACACGAAGTCGTAGGACCAGACAGGGTTCGCTCGGTCGGGCGCCCATGGACACGGACGACTCGCTGCAACGCGTCGCCGGGGCCGCTTGCGCGGCACCTGCAACCGCTCACTGCTCCATAGCCGCCATGCCCTGGATGCGCTCATGCGGTGACCGTCGCGGGCCGGGAAGATGCGCACGAGCCGGTAGCCGTAGCGTGGGTACTGCGCCGCGAGCTCCTTCATGCGCTCGACCGCGGGCGCATCCTGGGTCGCCCTCTTGTGCTCGTACGACAGCATCGAGCGCGACAGCTGCAGCAGGGCGCACACCCGGCGTTGCGACAGCCCACGCTCCATTGCGTAGACCACCTGCACTCGCCGGACCTGCGCGCTCACCACTTGTTTCAGCCGATCTCCTTCTCGAGTTCGAGGTCCCGGTCAACCAGTGGCTTCCTCAGCCGCACGTTCTCCTGCTCGCGCTCGCGCAGCCGCTTCACGTCGTCGCCGGCCATCTGGCCGAACCGCTTGCGCCACACATAGATGGCCTGCTCGCTCACTGCGTGCCGCTTGGCGACCTCGCTGACCGGATCCCGGTCCGCCTCCCGAAGGATCTTCACGATCTGTTCGTCTCTGAACCTGCTCTTCTTCACTGCTTCCTCGCTCTTGCTTGGAAGCCATCGTCTCACGCTTCAAGTGGTTCGAAATTCCCAGAGCAGGTCACCCGTGCGTTCCCCGCCCCAACGCCCGCTCAGCGCTCGCGCCCGGCACGGCGCAGCACCTGCGTCACCGGCTCGGTGAGGTACTGCAGCGGCGTGCGGTCCTCGCCCTTGATGTAGACCTCGGCCGGCATGCCGGCCTGCAGCACGAGTTGGCCAGCATGCTTCAGCGAGGCGGCGTCGGCCTCGATCAGCACCACGTAGTAGGGCAGGTTGGTCGCGCGGTCGACCAGCCGGTCGGCCGAGACGTAGAACACCTTGCCGTCCACCATCGGCGTGGTGCGGGTGTTGAAGGCGGTGAAGCGGACCTGCGCCGGCAGCCCCTGCTGCACGTGGCTGATGTCCTCGGGGCGAATCTGCGCCTCCACCACCAGGCGCGGATCGGCCGGCACGATGTCGGCGATCGGCTCGCGCGGCGACACCACCGTGCCGGGACTGGCGTAGCGCAGGTTCATCACCTCGCCCGCCACCGGCGCGACGATCACCTGCCGCGCCGACGCGTCGGTGGACTTGCGCAGCTCCTGCTGGAGCTCCGACAGCCGCACCATCGCCACCTTGAGCTGGTCGCTCGCCTGCTGGCGGTAGTCGCTCTCGAGCGCCCTGATGCGCAGCTCGGCGTCGACCATGCGCTGCTCGGCGCGCGCGAGCTCGGAGCGGCGCTCCTCGAGCTTGACGCCGTAGTCCGCCACCGAGGCCTCGAGCTGCGAGATGCGCGTGGCCGAGATGAAGCCGTCCTTCAGCAGCTTGCGGTTCGTGTCGAGTTCGGCCTTCTGGTGGCGCAGCGACTCGACCGCCTGGTCGATCTGCGCGCGCAGCGACGAGCTCTCCTGCGCGATCTTGTCGCGCTGCGTGCGCAGCAGCGTGGTCTGGCCCCGCAGCGTGTCGCGGCGCGCGTCGAACAGTGCCCGCTCCTTGGCGAGCTGCTCGGCGAGGCGCGAGTCGCTCTCGGCCGCGGCGAGCAGCTCGTCGGGGAAGGCGAGCGCGCGGGCGCCGGCCTGCTCGGCCTCGAGCCGCACGATGCCCGCACGCTCGGTCAGCAGCCGGTAGCCCAGCCGGTTCACGTCGGCGTCGACGCCGACGTCGCCGAGCACGAGCAGCGGCTCGCCCTGCGCGACGCGCTGGCCGTCGCGCACCTTCACCTCGCGCACGATGCCGCCCTCGGCGTGCTGCACCGGACGGCGGTCGAGGTCGACCTTGACATGCGCCTGCGCGACCACCGCCGACGCGAGCGGCGCGAAGGAGAGCCAACCGAGCGCGGGCATCAGCCCGAGCCCTAGCACGAGCAGGCCGCGGCGCGCCAGGCGCCGCGCCTCGCCGAGATGCGGCGCGAGCGCCGGGTTGGTGCGGGGATCCATCGCTGCGGCACTCATCACGCCTTCTCCATCGTCGCTGCGCGCGGCATCGCCACCACCTGTGCGCCGCCGGCCCACGGCTGCGGCGGCGTGCCGTTGCCGCCCTGGCCCTGCATCGCCTTCAGCACCTCGGCCACCGGGCCGTAGTGCTTGGCCTTGCCGGCCTCGATCACGAGCATCTTGTCCACGTGCTGCACCAGCGTCGTGCGGTGCGTGACCACCACCACCGTCACCTTGCCGCGCAGCGCCTTCAGCGCCTCGGCGAGCGCGAGTTCGCCGCCGCCGTCGAGGTTGGAGTTGGGCTCGTCGAGGATCAGCAGCCTCGGGTCGCCGTAGAGCGCGCGCGCGAGCGCGATGCGCTGGCGCTGGCCCGGCGACAGCAGCGCGGACGTCGGCTCCACCGGCGTGTCGTAGCCCTGCGGCAGCGACTGGATCATCTCGTGCACGCGCGCGCGCTGCGCCGCCTGCACCACGCGCTGCGGGTCCACCTCGCCCAGCCGCGCGATGTTCTCGGCCACCGTGCCGGGGAACAGCTCGACGTCCTGCGGCACGTAGCCGAGCCAGGGGCCGAGCTGCTCGCGCGGCCACTGCGCGAGGTCCGAGCCGTCGAGCCGCACGGTGCCCGCGGTCGGCGCCCACACGCCAGTGAGCAGGCGCAGCAGCGTGGACTTGCCGGCGCCGCTCGGGCCGACGATGGCGAGCGACTCGCCGGGCTCGAGCTGCAGCGACACGCCGGCGAGCAGCACGCGCTCGCTGTCCGGGGCGCGGTAGACGAGCTGCTGCGCGAGCAGCTGGCCGCGTGGCGGCGGCAGCTCCATGCGCTGGGGCTCGGCGGCCGCGGAGGCGAGCAGCTCGCCCAGGCGGCGGAAGGCGCTGCGCCCCTCGGCCAGCAGCTTCCAGCTGCAGACGATCTGCTCGACCGGTGCGAGCGCGCGGCCGAGCAGGATGGTGCAGGCGATCGTCACGCCGGGCGAGGCGTGGCCGGTGATGACGAGCCAGGCACCGACCGCCAGCATCACGACCTGCACCGCCTGGCGCAGCGTGCGCGTGAGCGCGGCCATGCCGACCGTCCTGCTCGCGGTGGGCTGCTGCAGCGCGACCACCTCGGCGTTCTTCTTCCGCCAGCGCGCGATCAGCGCGTCGCTCATGCCGAGCGTCTGCACCACCTCCGCGTTGGCGAGCGAGGTCTCCAGGTAGCGCGTCGCGCCGGCCGCCGCCTTCTGCAGCTCCTCGATCTCGCGCTTCGTGACGAGGTCGTTGACGACGGCCAGGCCGAGCATCAGCAGCGCCGCGGCGATGGCCGTGACGCCGAGCAACGGGTGCGCGAGCCAGATGATCGCGACGTAGACGAAGAGCCACGGCGCGTCGAACATCGCCAGCAGCCCCTGCGCCGAGAACAGCGAGCGCAGCGTGCCGATGTCGCGCAGCCCCTCGGACATCGGCCGGCCGCTGCGCCGCGCGGCCTGCGCGACGACGAGCTTGGTGACCACCGGCGACAGCGCCTCGGTGATCACGCTGCCCGCCACACCCTGCAGCCGGCTGCGCAGGTGGTCGAGCGCGAACATCATCGCCAGGCCGATGCCCGCGCCGGCCAGCAGCACGAGCAGCGTCTCCTCGCTGCGGCTCACCAGCACCCGGTCGAAGACCTGCAGCATGAAGATCGCCGGGATCAGCAGCAGCAGGTTGACGAAAAAAGAAAAGCCCGCGACGTGGAGCAGCGGGCGGCGGAGGAGTTGGAGCAGTGGTTTCATCGGAATTCCGGCAGCGTGGCCATGCTATCCCTCCGGGGGGCGCCGACCTAGTGCAGATTCGTCACCCGCGCGCCCCCGTTCCAGCACGGTGCCCGGAGCTCGCGCCCCGGGCGTCCCTTCAGCCCAGCGGGTTGGCGTCGACCTGGGCGAGCAGCGCATCCAGGTCCAGGCCCGTCACGCCTTGCAGAACCACCAGGTCCCTGAAGGCGGCCGTGCCCTGAGCGCCGTCGGCGTCGATGCTGACGACAGTGCTGCCCTCCTGCTCGCGCAGGCTGATGAACTGCGACAGGTCGCTGCCCACCGACCAGCCCTGCAACAGCGCGCCGACCGCCAGCACATCGCCGCCGGCACCGACCTGGAAGTCGGTGATGGTGTCGACCGCGTCCCAGTCGCCGAGGCGGTAGAGGAAGGTGTCGCTGCCGGCCCCGCCGGTGAGGAAGTCCGCGCCCTTGCCGCCGACGACGATGTCGTCGCCCGAGGTGCCGACCACCGTGTCGGCGCCGAAGCCGCCTAGCACCGTGCCGTTGTAGCTGGCCGTGCTCACCAGCCGCAAGCTGCCGTCCTCGCCCCGCTCGACGCGGAAGTCGTCCGCCGTGTAGCGGCCGACCAGCGTGAACTGCACCGCCTCGCTGCCCTCGCCGACGCGCAGCGTGCCGCTGCTGCCGGCCGCGCTCGCGGCGTAGCCGAACTGCGGCAACGTGCCCGAGAAGGCCACGTCCGCGATCCGGATCGCGTCGCCGCCCAGCAGGCCGGTGATCGTGCCGCCGAACTCGGCGGCACGGCCGAGCACCAGCGTGCCGGCGCCGCCGCTGGCGAAGTCAACGTTGGCGTCCGACGCGGCCGCGAAGCCGAGCTGCGCGCCGTAGGCGATCAGCGCACTGCCGTGGCCGCTCACCGCGCTGGCTACCACCAGGCCCGCCGTGCCGAGGGCAGCGAACAGGCCGGTGTTGACGATCGCGTTGGCACCGGTGTCGATGACGAGCGCGTGGCTGCTGCCGGTGGCGGCGATGCTGCCGTGGTTCACCAGCGTCATCTGCCCGTCGCCGATGCGGCCGGCGCCCGAGATCGTGTTGTCCACGTTGGTCAGCGTGACGTCCGACACGCTGCCGGCGATGACGTTGCCGTCGCTGTCGGACATGCGGATCTCTCCGCCGCCCTGGAACTTGACGCCGTGCTGGATCATCTGCAGCAACGTGTCGCTGCCGGTGGACTCGAGCGCGATCGTGCCGGTGTTGTTGATCGTGCCGCTGAGCGGCAGCATCGAGCCGTTCGCCAGCGTCATCGTGCCGCCCTGGTTGAGCACCGGTTCGACGTTGTAGACGAAGTTCTCTGCCCGCAGATCTGCGGCGCGCACGCCGTAGACCGTGATGCTCGAGCCGTTGCCGAGCGCGAGCACCGCGTTGCCGGCCTCGTCCTCGCCCAGCGCCGCCCGCACCGCCTCGAAGTTCTCGAAGCCCTCGAAGCCGATCAGGTTGACCTGGTCCTGGGCGGTCTCGAAGTGGTGGATGAAGTGCGAGCCGATCGGGTTGGCGATCACGAACATGTCCGCGCCGCTCGAGCCCGAGAGGTGGTCGTCGCCGGCCCAGCCGAAGATGGGGGAACGGGGTGGGAAAGCTTCGATATTGTTTGAAATGGAAACCGTTTGGCTAGTGCCCTCCGCGTCGACCCAGTTAATTTGGACATTAAGGACAAAGGAACCTGAAAAACTAGCGGGGGTGATGACGCTTAGTGCTCGGATATCGCTTGCCTGAACCAACCATGTCCCATCCTCTGCTCGTGAACCTGCACTAATTTTCCAATCTTCTGGGAGATTGGTAACTAACACAGTAAAGAGGGACGCATCGCCTAAAGGATTCGTGAGGCCAAGATTGATTGGTTCTCCCGCCACTCCTGCAGGAGCCGTAAATTTCGCCGAAGTCCCGACATTTCCTGCCACATCAGTTGCTACCGCTTGGATTTCTTGACCGTTGGAAGGCTTTGTTGTCGAATGGAAAGTGACCCTCCAGACGTTTGGGCTGGGGAAAGTGAGGTTTCCAGCGTAGAGAGTGCCGGTTATTGAATAGATTTTGATATCAACAGGGGAGGTATCATCCCAAGTGCCTTCCACCCAATTCCTCCCAGAACCGACCGTCGTGATCGTCACGCTCGGCGCGACGGTGTCGACGCTGAAGCCGAAGCCCGAGGACGTGC
>NZ_KZ983977.1:0-213 GCF_003569765.1 Caldimonas tepidiphila
GGCGGGTTCTTCACGCCGAGCTTCGGCAGCAGCCACTGCTCGATGCCGGTCATGAGCGTCGCAGTGTTGCGCCCCTTCTTGAACCACTGCTTGAAGTTCTTGGCCTGGTTGAGCTCCGCGTGCAGCCAGCTCGCTTCGAACGCCTCGGGGTAGGCCGAGAGCTCGTCGTGCTGGCGCTGCTGGCCCAGGGCTTCGAAGGCGGCCTCCGCGCAC
>NZ_KZ983977.1:223-7453 GCF_003569765.1 Caldimonas tepidiphila
CCACCAGCGCGCCGCCGGGGAACACGGTCTTGGGCAAGGAGAGCAGCCCGCCTGCGGTGATCGCGCGCGCGCCGTAGCTCACGCGCTTGCCGCCCTCGAGGTGCTTCCTGATCACCGGGTGGGTCTTGAAGCGCTGGAACTCCTCGAAGGGCGACAGCCACGGGTTCCTGTAGTCCAGCCCGACCACGAAGCCGATGTAGACCTGGTTGTTCTCGGCGTGGTACAGGAACGAGCCGCCGTAGGTGTCGGGCTCGAGCGGCCAGCCGGCGGTATGCACGACGAGCCCCGGGCGGTGGCGCGCCGGGTCGATCTCCCAGACTTCCTTCAGGCCGATGCCGTAGCTCTGCGGATCTCGGCCCTCGTCGAGCCGGAAGCGCTCGATCAGCTGCTTGCCCAGGTGCCCGCGCGAGCCCTCAGCGAAGACCGTGTACTTCGCCAGCAGCTCCATGCCGAGCTGGAAGGCGTCGGTGGGCTCGCCGTCCTTGCCGATCCCCATGTTGCCGGTGGCGACGCCGCGCACCGAGCCGTCCTCGTTGTAGAGCACCTCGGCGGCGGCGAAGCCGGGGAAGATCTCCACGCCCAGCGCTTCGGCTTGGCTGCCCAGCCAGCGCACGACGTTGCCGAGGCTGACGATGTAGTTGCCGTGGTTCTGGAAGCACTCGGGCAGCAGCGCCGGGGGCGTGGCCTGCGCGCCGCTCTCGCTCAGGAACAGGAACTCGTCCTGCGTCACCGCCTGGTTCAGCGGCGCACCAAGCTCCTTCCAGTCGGGCAGCAGCTCGGAGAGCGCGCGCGGGTCCATGATCGCGCCGGAGAGGATGTGCGCGCCGGGCTCCGAGCCCTTCTCGAGCACGCACACCGAGACCTCGCGGTCCTGGGCGGCGGCGGGCTGCTTGAGGCGGATCGCGGTGGCGGGGCCCGCCGGGCCGGCGCCGACGATCACCACGTCGTATTCCATCGATTCGCGCGGGCCGTACTGGGCCAGCAGCTCCTGGGAAGTCATCGCGTCTCCTTCGGTGTGGGGCGTTTGCTGGGCGCCGGCGTCAGCCGCGCCGGGGCCAGGGGTTCGGGCGATTCTAAGGCGTCTTCGCCAAAAAACGAACGATCGTTCGTTTTTTGCTGCGGGCACCCGCGCAAGGCGGTCCCGCCGCTCGGGGGCGCAGGGGCCGGCCGGCAGGGCCGGCATCGCGCCGGGTCTCTCCTTCATGCTATCTTGGGCCGCCTTGCCGCAGCGCGGCGGCGTGCGGGGTGGCCCCGCAGCGAAAGGATTCTCATGGCTTACACGATCGATCTCTCGGGACGCGTCGCGCTCGTCACCGGGGCGTCCAGCGGGCTCGGCACCCGCTTCGCGCGCACGCTCGCCAAGGCCGGCGCGGCGGTGGCGCTGGCGAGCCTCAACACCGAGCCGCTCAAGACCCTGCGCGCCGAGATCGAGGCCGAGGGGGGCGACGCGCACGTGATCGAGCTCGACGTCGCCGACCCGGCCAGCATCCGTGCCGCCGTGGCCCACGCCGAGACCGAGATGGGCGCGATCGACATCCTGGTCAACAACTCGGGCGTCAGCACGACGCAGAAGCTCGTCGACGTCACGCCCGAGGACTACGACTTCGTGATGGACACCAACGTGAAGGGCGCCTTCTTCGTCGCGCAGGAGGTCGGCAAGCGCATGCTCGCCCGCGCCTGCGGCGAGGCGCCCGGCACCTTCACCGGCGGGCGCATCGTCAACATCGCGTCGATGGCGGGCCTGCGCGTGCTGAGCCAGATCGGCGTCTACTGCATGAGCAAGGCGGCGATGATCCACATGACCAAGTCGATGGCGCTCGAGTGGGGCAAGCACGGCATCAACGTCAACGCGATCTGTCCGGGCTACATCGACACCGACATGAACCACCACCAGTGGCAGACCGAGCAGGGCCAGCGGCTGATCCAGAGCCTGCCGCGCAAGCGCCTCGGCCAGCCCGGCGACCTGGATTCGGTGCTGATGATGCTGTGCGCCAACGAGAGCCACTTCATCAACGGCTCGGTGATCGCCGCCGACGACGGCTTCGGGCTCTGCTGAGGTGGCGATGGCATTGCGAGAACTGAGTCCGGCCGAGGCGCGCGTGCTGGCGGTGCTGGTGGAGAAGCAGCACACGGTGCCCGACACCTACCCGCTGTCGCTGAATTCGCTCGTCGCGGGCTGCAACCAGAAGAGCGCGCGCGACCCGGTGATGAACCTCTCGGAGGCCGAGGTGCTGCGCGCGCTCGACGAGCTGAAGTCGCTCAGCCTCGTCGTCGAGAGCAGCGGCAGCCGCGTGAGCCGCTACGAGCACAACTTCCCGCGCGGCGCGGGCGTGCCGAGCCAGTCCGCGGCGCTGCTCGCAACGCTGATGCTGCGCGGCCCGCAGACCGCCGCCGAGCTGCGCGCCAACAGCGAGCGGCTGCACCGCTTCGCCGACATCTCCTCGGTCGAGGCCTTCCTGCAGGAACTTGCCGAACGGGAGCCGGTGCGCGTGGTGAGGCTGCCGCGCGCGCCCGGCGCGCGCGAGCAGCGATGGATGCACCTGCTGTGCGGGCCGGTGGACGCCAGCGTCGCTGCCGGCGTGCCCGCCGCTGCCTCGAGCGCGGCAGCCGGGGCGGGCGAGGTCGCCGCGCTCGCCGAGCGCCAGGCGCAGCTCGAGGCCGAGGTGGGCGAGTTGCGCGCGCTGGTGGAGCGTCTGTATCAGGAGCTGGGGGTGAGCCGCGCATGAGGATCGAGATCCCCGAGGAGGAGAAGCTCGTCTTCGAGATGCAGATCCCGATCCGCTGGGGCGACATGGACGCGATGGGGCACGTCAACAACGCGGTGTACTTCTACCTGGAGATCATCCGGGTCGAGTGGCTGAACTCGCTCGGCGGCGCCCCCGACCCGAAGGGCCAGGGCCCGGTGATCGTCAATGCCTTCTGCAACTTCTATCGCCAGCTCGAGTACCCCGGCACGATCCTCGCGAAGCACTACGTCGCCAACCCGGGCCGCAGCAGCTTCGACGCCTTCGTGACGCTGGAGCGGACCGACGACCCCGGCGCGATCCACGCAGCCGGCGGCGCGACGACGGTCTGGGTCGACTTCCCGCAGCAGAAGTCGGTGCCGCTGCCGCAATGGCTGAGGGCCGCGCTGGCGTGAGCCTCGGGCGCCGGCCGCCGCCCTCAGCCGGCGAGCAGCCGCTGCACCAGCTCCGGCGTGCTGCTTGCCTTGAACTTGCGCATCAGCCGCGCGCGGTAGATGTCCACCGTGCGGTGACTGATGCCGAGCTGGCGGCCGATCAGCTTGCTGGTCTGGCCCTCGATCAGCAGCGCCGCCACCTCGCGCTCGCGCCCCGTGAGCTCCGCCTTCACTGGCCTGCGCGACGACAGGTCCTCGAAGCTCCAGATGCCGGCTGCATGCGGCGCGCTGCGGTCCAGCGCGCGGCCACTGACGTGGCACCAGAACAGCTCGCCCTCGCGCGTGCCGTTGTGCCGCTTCATGATGCGGTCGTCGGCATAGCGGCCGCTGGCATTCAGGATGGGCGCCATGCGTTGCCCGGTGCGCTCGAACTCGTCCGGCGTCGGGTAGAGCACCAGGAAGGACTGTCCCACGAGATCCTCACGCGTCTGCCGGAACATCTCGCACAGCGCATGGTTGCAGTCCACGATCACCCGGTGCCGCGACAGCACCAGCCCGACCGGCGCCTCCTCGAAGGCGGTGCGGTAGTCGATCTCCAGTGCGTCCATCGGCCTCGTGCCCCTGGGGTGGTCCTTAGGCGATTGTACGTATGCGAATACGTAGTACGCTCTCGGCATTCCATCCCTCAAGGAGACCTGCGATGAACAAGGTGTATCCGAGCGCCGCCGAGGCGCTCGCGGGCATCGTCAAGGACGGCCAGATGCTGGCGGTCGGCGGCTTCGGCCTGTGCGGCATTCCCGAGGCGCTGATCGACGCGCTGCAGGCCACCGGCGTCAAGGGCCTGACGGTGATCTCGAACAACGCCGGCGTCGACAACTTCGGCCTCGGCAAGCTGCTCGCGACGCGCCAGATCAAGAAGATGATCTCGAGCTACGTCGGCGAGAACAAGGAGTTCGAGCGCCAGTACCTGTCGGGCGAGCTGGAGCTGGAATTCACGCCGCAGGGCACGCTCGCCGAGAAGCTGCGGGCCGGCGGCTCGGGCATCCCGGCCTTCTTCACGAAGACCGGCGTCGGCACCATCGTCGCCGAGGGCAAGGAGACGCGCGAGTTCGACGGCCAGCTCTACGTGATGGAGCGCTCGCTGGTGCCCGAGGTCTCGCTCGTGAAGGCGTACATCGCCGACAAGTCCGGCAACCTCGTGTTCCGCAAGACCGCGCGCAACTTCAACCCGAACGTCGCGATGGCCGGCCGCGTCACCGTCGTCGAGGTCGAGAAGATCGTCGAGACCGGCGAGCTCGACCCCGACCAGATCCACCTGCCCGGCATCTTCGTGCACCGCATCGTCCTCAACGCGACGCCCGAGAAGCGCATCGAGCAGCGCACCGTGCGCCCGTCCGCCTGACCCGGCCCAGAAGGAGAGACACAAATGGCTTGGAATCGTGATGAGATGGCGGCGCGTGCCGCCCGCGAGCTGCAGGACGGCTTCTACGTGAACCTGGGGATCGGCCTGCCGACGCTGGTCGCCAACCATGTCCCCGCGGGCATGGAGGTGTGGCTGCAGTCCGAGAACGGGCTGCTCGGCATCGGTCCCTTCCCGACCGAGGACACGGTCGATCCCGACCTGATCAACGCCGGCAAGCAGACCGTCACGACGCTGCCGGGCTCGGCCTTCTTCAGCTCGGCCGACAGCTTCGCGATGATCCGCGGCGGCAAGATCAACCTCGCGATCCTCGGCGCCATGCAGGTCAGCGAGAAGGGCGACCTCGCGAACTGGATGATCCCCGGCAAGATGGTCAAGGGCATGGGCGGCGCGATGGACCTCGTCGCCGGCGTCGGCCGCGTCGTCGTGCTGATGGAGCATTGCGCGAAGAACGGCGAGCACAAGCTGCTGCAGCAGTGCACGCTGCCGCTCACGGGCGTGGGCGTCGTCAACCGCATCATCACCGACCTGTGCGTGCTGGACGTGACGCCGCAGGGCTTCCTCTGCATCGAGACGGCTCCTGGCGTGACTCAGGAGGAGATCCGGCTGAAGACCGGCGCGCACGTGGAGTTCGCGAACGGGCGCTGAGCCCGCCGCTCCCGTCGCAGCAACGGCGAGGCCGCCCGCGGGCGGCCTTTTTCATGGTGCCGGCGCCCGGGCCTTCAGCCTTCGCGGGTCCGCCACTGGCCGTCGATCAGCAGCTCGTGCGGTCGGAACTGCGCCTTGTAGGCCATCTTGCGGCTCCGCTCGATCCAGTAGCCGAGATAGACGTGAGGCAGGCCGAGCTGGCGCGCCTGCTCGATCTGCCACAGCACGTTGTAGGTGCCGTAGCTCGCGTCGTCATCCGGCTCGTAGAAGGTGTAGACGGCCGACAGCCCATCGTCGAGCACGTCGAGGATCGACACCATCTTCAGCGCGCCGGGGGAGCCGTCCTCCCGAGGTGCGCGGAACTCGACCAGTCGCGAATTCACCCTGCTCTGCAGCAGGAACTGCGTGTACTGGTCGATGCTGTCGTGATCCATGCCCCCGCCGCTGTGGCGGCCGGACTGGTAGCGCAGGTAGAGCTGGTAGTGCTCGGGCACGAAGCACAACCGCAGCACCCGGGCCTGGAGATCCTGGTGGGCCTTCAGGGCGCGTCGCTGGCTGCGGTTGGGCGTGAAGCGCGCGACCGGGATGCGCAGCGGCACGCAGGCGTGGCAGCCGTCGCAGTGGGGGCGGTAGGTGAACATGCCGCTGCGCCGGAAGCCGCGGTTGACGAGGCTCGAGTACACGTCGGCATGGATCAGGTGGCTGGGCGTCGCGACCTGCGAGCGCGCCATGCGCTCCGGCAGATAGCTGCAGGGATAGGGCGCCGTCGCGTAGAACTGCAGGGACGCCAGCGGGAGTTCTTTCGGGTGCGTCATTCCTCGCTTCGCTCCTTGTCCATGAAGGGGGAGGGCGCCGATACGGTCCCGCCCGGAAGGTCGGGTTGCGGAAGCGGAGAGGGGGCCGGACCTCTCCCCGCGAGCTCGGGCAACTCCTGCCATAGCGCCGGCTCGAACCGCCAGTCCGTCACCGATGCCATCCGCGTGGCCGACCGCACGTGGCGCAGGAACTCGCGTCGCGGAATCTCGCGTGCGCCGAGCGAGGCCAGGTGCTCGGTGCGCTGCTGGCAGTCGATCATCTCGATCCCGTGCCGGCGGCAGAAGGCTGCCAGTGCCACCAGCGCGATCTTGGACGCGTCCGTGCGCCAGGAGAACATCGATTCCCCGAAGAACATCCGGCCGACGCAGACCCCGTACAGGCCGCCGGCCAGCTCGCCGTCCATCCAGGTCTCGAAGCTGTGCACTTCGCCCCGTTCGTGCCAGGCCGCATAGGCCTCCACCATCTCGCGAACGATCCAGGTGCCGTCCTGCCCGGGACGCGGCGTACGGGCGCAGGCCTCGATCACGCGCCGGAAGTCCGAGTCGATGCGAAGCCCGCACCCCGGGGTGCGGGCGAAGCGCTGCACCGTCTTGCGCAAGGAGCGCGTGACCCGCAGTTCATCGACGCGCAGCACCATGCGCGGATCGGGGCTCCACCACAGGATGGGCTGCCCGTCGCTGAACCACGGAAAGACGCCAGAGCGGTAGGCCTCGCGAAGACGGGGCACCGAGAGGTCGCCGCCGGCGGCGAGCAGGCCGGGAACGCCCGAGTCGTGGGTCAGCGCCTGCTCCGGCGCGGGGAAGGCAAGGTGGCTGTCGTCCAGCCAGGCGAGCGCGAGGGAAGCCACGAGTCTGCTCTGAGTGTGTTGCAACGATTCTGGAGCAGCAGACCGGGATGCTGCCCTCTTCGCGTCGCAAATCCCCCGAAGGGCCGGAGGCATCGGCGTACGGCCCGAAAAAATACTCAGCCGGCCCTTGCCAAGACGCCACTCGCGCTGCTAAAGTCTCACCTCTTCGCTGCCTGGCAGCGGAATCCTGGAAGGCACTACGGTGCCGAGGACGGATTCTGAGGTTGGGTGGTCGAGGGCTTCGAGGTCGGCGGATGCTGATTGCGAGGTGGTCGAAAAGACCGAGCGCTTGACAAGGAATTGAAAAGCGAGCGAGAATAGTGGTCTTCGCTGCTGATGAGCGGCGGTTGTGAGCGAGTTGCCTGAGTGGCGGCGAGTGTA
>NZ_QXMG01000119.1 GCF_003569765.1 Caldimonas tepidiphila
TAACTCCGTCCGGGGTCAGGGGAATCTCGCTCTCAATCTATTTGCGCAACAAAGCCAGTCCTGCCGACGGATACACACTACTGGTCGGATCGAGCAACGAAATGGCGGCCACTGGCTTGGTCAACAAGGCGCAGCGTTACTCGCCGGAAAAGGACCTCGTGCCGCTAGGCCTGATTGCCACAGCGCCGGAGATGTTGGTCGCGTCGCCCAAGACGGGCGTCAAGAACCTCAACGAATTCTTCGCCTTGGTGAAAGCCAGCCCAGGAAAGTTCAACTATGGCAGCTCTGGCGTCGGTTCGACCCTGCACTTCGCAACAGAACTGATCAAGCAGCGTGCTGGTATCTTTCTCACGCATATTCCCTATCGAGGCACCGCGCCGTTGACGAACGACCTCGTGGGCGGCTCGCTGGACTTCGCCATGCTGTCGCCGACTGCGGCCGCGCCCTTCATCCAGGCAGGCCGCATCGTTCCGCTGGGCATCACCTCGGCCAAACGTTTACCGACGCTGCCGCAGGTGCCCGCGCTCGGCGAGCATGCGCTGTTGAAAGGCTACGAGCTCAACGGCTGGTTTGCCATGGCGGGTCCGAAGGACCTGCCCGCGCCCATCGTGGAATCCCTGCGTACGGCACTCTCCACCGGTCTGGCTGACCCAGCCATTCGCCGCCGGCTGGAGGAGGGTGGAGCCATTCCAGCCACGGGCAAGGAAGATCTCGCTGCCCTAATTCGCGAAGACATGGCGAAGTACGCTTCGCTGGTCAGGTTCGCAAACATCCAAGAGTGAAATCGTCAGAATTGTGCATGGCTATTGCCGAGCCGGTCCGCATTTAAAATGATGAAGTTGAAGGGCGCCGCATTTGTGCGGCGCCCTTTCCTTTTGGGCGCCTGCGCACACAAGAAAACTTGGCCCCGATTTAGTCTTACTGTCATAAGCGTAGCGGGCGCCTGCACGAGCCGCAGAATGGACATTGCCCCATTTCAAGGAGCAGGCAGGCGCTGAGCCGCAGTCGTAGCGTCGTGATCGAGTTCGGGACGTGACGCTGTGTGCGACCGAGCGCCCGGGGAACGTAATCTCGGGGAAGCGCAGGCAGCCGGCGTTCGAGGCGCGGATTTTTCCCTCTTCGCCGTCTGTGGCGTTGTGCTCGTTGCTCAAGCGCTGAGCGACGAGGAAGCCGTAGGCGGCGATAGCGAGGCTGGCGTGATGGTGGAAGCCCCGCCAGCCTCGGCCCTCGTAGTGCCCGAGCCCCAGATCCTGCTTGAGGTCCTGGTAATCACGCTCGATGCGCCATCGCAGGTGCGCTACCCGCACGAGCTTATGCAATGCTGCGCATCCACTTCATAGACAGTAGTGGTTCACGCTGAGCGATCCGGCCATGGAAGAGGCGCTGCACGACGTGCCGCTGTTTTGCGAGTTCGCGGGCTTGGGCAACGGGCAAGCGCAGCTGCCCGGCGAGAGGACGATCCTCGGGTTCCGCCACTTGCTGGAGCGGCATATGCTGCGCCGAGCAGATCTTCGCGAGGTCTCTGCATGGAGCCGCACTGCGACAGTCAACTGGCTTCATTGGCGCCGTCGCAGCCTCGTGAAAACCAAGATGTGCTGACTCAACTTGCTGGGCGAGCGCGTCATGGTCCGCACCTTCGATCGCCAGGTCGCAGGTGCTCGCTGCAGCGCTTAACCGCTTCACCGCGCTCGGCCGGCCGCAAATGGTAGCAGTGACATAACTCCGCCGGGGGGCAGGGATATTCAGCCTCAATTCAATTGTGCAAAGCTGATTCTCTAAACAAAGCCTTGATTAAATCCGTAGCTGGCATCGGACGCGAAAATAGAAAGCCCTGCTGCTCATCGCAGCCAAGCGCGTTCAGCACATCGCGTTGCTGTTGCGTCTCGACCCCCTCTGCTACTACGCGTAGGCCCAGTGCATGAGCGAGGCGCACTATGGCGTCGACAATCGCCCTCGCATCATGATTATCTGCAATGTCCTTTACGAACATGCGATCTATCTTCAGTTCGCGCACACGCAGTTGGCGTAATGAAGCGAGGCTTGAATAGCCGGTTCCGAAGTCATCAATCGACAGCCTCACGCCGATCGCCGTGAGTTGCTCGATGACCTGCTGTGTCTCCAGACTGTTCTCCATGGCTGCCGACTCAGTAATTTCGCACACTAGCTGCCGTGGGTTAACGGCATGTTGCAGCAGGGCCGAGTGCAGCTGTTCAACCAGATCGGTCTGCCTCAACTGATGCACAGAGAGATTGACTGAGACCGTGAGTTCTACGCCCTCAGCCTGCCAAGCGGCAATTTGGCGACAGGCCTCGTTGATAACCCAGTTGCCCAGTGGAATGATGAGGCCGAAACGCTCGGCCACCGGGATGAACACGTTCGGGCCGATAGGACCTCGTACCGGATGACTCCAGCGCAGCAGGGCCTCGACGCTTAGGATTTTCCCAGAACGACCGTCGACCTTGGGCTGGTAGTGCAGGCGGAGTTGACCGTGCTCGATCGCCTCACGCAGGGACTGGCGCAACTCGACCTGTCCTGAGACATCCTCGTGCATATGAGGTTCGAACAGCGCGAAGGCACCGCCACCCGCCCGCTTGGCGGCATACATTGCAGCATCGACGTCGGCGATTAACATCTCGCGCTGGCCCCGATCCGGATGTACTAGTCCCCCGATCGAGCATGACAGCGAGACATGTCGGCCACCCCCCTCAAACGGGGCGTTCATCGACTCAATCATGCGCAGCGCTAGACGCGCGAGGTCGGACCCGTCTTGGATTCCCTCAATTAGTACAACGAACTCGTCGCCGCCGAGACGTGCCAGCACATCATGTTCGCGCAGGGCGGAGCGCAGCCGCGTGGCCACCTGCTGCAGCACAACGTCACCAACAGCGTGCCCATAGCTGTCGTTTACGGGCTTGAAGCCATCGAGGTCGATGAACAGCAGGCCCAGCTTCGGGATCGCCCTGCGGTCGAGCCGCTCCAGAGCTCCGGCTAAACGCTCCTGGAACAGCGCCCGGTTGGCAACGCCGGTGAGCGAATCGCGATGCGCCATCTGCTCGAGCTCGGTTTTGGCCCCCTTCAACTGCTCGCTTGCAGAGGCGAGGGTAGCGGCTAGGCGCAGTGCTGCACCCTGCATGCGTGCCTCGAGTGTTGAGGCAAACAGCCCCATGCACAGCAGGAGCAAGCAAGCGGCAGCGACAAGCAAGCCAAGATCACGACCGCCTAGACCATCCCGGCTAAGGCAAAGGGTGTCTGCAGGGAAGCCCGCGGCAGCACTGCCGGTGTAGTGCATGCCGCTGATAGCCAAACCCATCACCAGCGCAGCCGCCAACTTCACAAGCTGACCCTTGCGACCATCGACGCTGCGCATCCAAAAGAAGATGCGCAGCGCGGCGGCGGAAGCCGTGGCAGCAATTAGGGCTGAGGCCAGCACCAGCAGAGGGTTCCAGACAATGGGCACTGACATTTCCAGCGCAGCCATCCCGGTGTAGTGCATTGCACAGATCCCACCGGCCATCAGACTCGCTCCCGCTAGCAGTGCCCTTCCGCTCAGGTGCGAACGTCCCGCGATATGCAGCGCGAGCCCGGACACTGCGACCGCCGCGATCCAAGACAGCACGGTTACGATGGGATCGTAGCCCAGCTCGACTGGCAGCGACATCGCCAGCATGCCGACGAAGTGCATCGACCAAATGCCGGACCCCATCACCAGCGCTCCAATGACTATCCACACAAGCGCAGACCGCCCGTTTCGGTTCTGGACGCGTCCCGCTAGATCCAGCGAGACGTAGGATGCGAAGAAGGCGATTAGTACCGACAGTGCGACTATGGGGAAGTCATATCCGGGCTGTAATAATTCTAGAGAGATTGGTGGCACGCACAACTTTCATAAGGCCGATATTGCATCTTGACCCGAATATTAATTTTATGTCTTTTGAAAGACTATCGACTCAAAGATTTCCATCTCCCGCCAATTTTTAACAATATTGGCATTTTTATTTCAGTGATATACGAAACAGGTCAATCTCGCCTCTGCATAAAAATGCTTATCGCCACCGATTGAAAAATTCAATTATATTTTTTAATGGGACTCTTTTGTTTCGGGAATACTTCTGAAAATGAGGCCGCCGTGAAGATTTTTGCAAATGGCAAAAAATAGCTGATTTTTTGCGATTCTCTGGCGTCGACATAAAAATGCGCACAAAATAGAATTTTTGCTTAAATTGAGTTAATTGAACCCACGATTCGGCTAGAAGATTGACTTCTCCTGCCTCGCGCAGAATTTTTTCAAAACACGCAAGCTCGAAACTGTATTATCAAAGTTCCGCGCGGCTTTGCAGCAGCGACGATACAATCGACCAAATTCAGTGTGGCCAGCTACAGGTAGTTCTCGACGGCGGCCCGCACAGCTGGCAGGTCATGCTCTCGCAGTTAACCGTACGCCGGCCTGTAGGTATAACTCGGTGTGAGGTGGATGTGGAAAGAAAGAGCTGGGTGAGCTTGACATGGGAAAAAATTGGTGCCTAACCCTATGACGGAAGTCATGCTTTCTAGCCTTCTGCAGAAGGTTGGGTCTGGAAGTCCGACGCAGCTAGATCACGTAATGCATTGAGTATTTGCAGTTGGAGGCTGCTAAGTTTCCGTGGTTTTGTATCAATGACACAAAGAACGCCTATGCGCTTGCCGTCCGGAGACTTTACGGCCGCTCCAGCGTAAAAACGAATTTTTAATCCTTCTGTTACAAGTGGGTTATCGAAAAATCTTTCATCGTCGAGCGCATCTTCGACGATAAAAATTTCGTCATTGGCGATGGCATGCCCACAGAAAGAAATGTCGCGTGGGGTTTCATTCACCTCCAACCCTATCTTGGCCTTAAACCACTGACGCCTATCGTCAATAAGTGAAAACGCTGCGATGGGCATATCAAACTGCTCGGCGGCGTACCGGACCAGCCAATCAAAGCGCTGCTCCTGCGGGCTATCCAAAATGAGAAGATTTCTCAGAGATTCCAGGCGTTCGATTTCGTCATTTAGAACGGGAGGCGTGAGCATATTCAGTTTTCTATCAATTTTTTCCGTCGTGCTTCAGCATCATGCGTGATGCTAATGTGGGATTTGCTAGCCTCATGCACATGGGTGCGATTCCGTCCGCCCTTCTTGGCCTGATATAGGGCCTTGTCCGCCCCATTAATCAATTCTTCAGCGTCGCCTACTTCAGTCGATGCAATGGCGTTCACTCCGACGCTAACGCTTAGCTGCATTAGCGGACTACCCTGATGCTCTATGTATAGAGAAAGCACTGCGCAGCGAACTAACTCTGCAACAGCCTTGGCGCCTAAGTTATTCGTGTTGGGAAGGATTATGGCAAACTCCTCCCCCCCCCATCGTGCGGCTAAATCACCGGGGCGTCGCTCCGCACGCTGAAGAGCCCCTGCCACACGCTTAAGGCAAATATCACCACCCCCGTGGCCGTACAGGTCATTAAACTGCTTAAAGTAGTCAACATCTACCATCAGCACGGCGAGCGGCTGGCCGCTGCGGTGCGCGCGCTTGAACTCAGAATCCAATATTTCGTCGAAATGACGACGATTGGGCAAACCAGTTAGTTGATCGAATGCAGCGAGGGCCGCTAACCGCTGATTGGATTGATCCAGTTGCTTGTATGCCTGCTGCATCGCGACTTCGACACGTTTTCGCCCAGTAATGTCTGTCTTAATCTCAATGAATTGGAGCGGCTTGCCATTCTTGTCCAAAAATGGAACAACAGTGCTCTCTACCCAATAAAGACTGCCGTCCTTGGCGCGTTCGCATAATTCGCCCTTCCAGACTTGCCCTTGTTGCATGGTTCGTCGCATTTCCTTGAAAAGAACTGCGGGATGTACATCCGAATGGGTAATGCGGAAATCCCTGCCATTCAGCTCCTCGTGCGTGTATTTCGAGAGCGTACAGAATTTTTGGTTGGCGTAGAGGATTTGGCCATTCGAATCAACAATGGAAACAAGTGCATGCTCGTCCAAGGCGCGCTCCATATCTGCTGAGCGACGATGGGCAGAGCTTAGTTGCAACAGAATTTCGCTCTGTTTTCTAAGTAGGCGATGGATAATCGCACCTGCAACAGCAATGAGTAATATTAGAAATCCGAAGATGATAAAACTGAAAATAGCTTTACTGCGCCAAGCGCTCAATGCTTGGTCCGTCGAAGTCCCGACGATTGCCATCACCGGAAACGTCGTCGAATGTACGAAACTATTTTGCCTTTCAATTTTGTCTATTGGGGAGGCGGCCCGCATGCTGCCGCGAACGCTGCGCGACAGAAAGTCGCGAAAGACTGGCGTGTCCTTGAGACTCGCTCCAATGGCTGACTCGACATGAGGATATCGGGCCAGCACTATTCCATCATGCGAATTGATTGCAACGAGACCATTGGTGCCTAAGTCCAACTGTTGAAAGCTGGCTTGCCAGTGCTTCACAGACACTGCTGCGACCACGACACCAAGGAAGGCTCCCTTCGGCGTGTTGACGCGACGGGAGGCGGGAACCACCCATTCGCCATCTGGTAATGCTCTAAATGGTTTACCAATGTGGAGTACGTCACGAGCGGTTCTGCGATGGAAATCAAAGAAATCTTGCTGAAGGGCTGAGTTCTCTTGACGGGCGGAAGTGTAACTGCTGACGACGAGCTGGCCTCCGGCGTCGTAGACGTATATCTCGTGCAGCATAGGTTGCGCATGAATGCGCTCTAAAATAACGTCGCGAAGTACAGCGGTTGTACTTGAGGTCTCCCATGTGGGAATCGACTCTATCGTTCCCACAATAAGGCTGACTAGAGTCTCCGCCTGCTGAAGTGACTCCTGTACCTCGTTCAACACCGAGGCGGCGAGGTTGCGGCTCGTCTGTTCAGACTGACCCATCGCGGCGCGGTACGCCTCCCACTCGTAGAGGGCTACTGCAATTCCCAGCGCTGAGCAAACGAAAACCAGAAGAGCGCTTACCCAGTGTGTGGCAGACCCGGCCACCCATTTTTTATTGCTACTTACAAAATTCATTTACGCGTCAACCCGGAAAGCATTCATCAGCGTACCGAGCCGTGCGGTCTGCTCGCGCAGGCTCTCGGCGGCGGCGGCTGACTGCTCGACCAGCGCGGCGTTCTGCTGCGTCATCTGGTCGAGCTGCACCACAGCCTGGTTGACCTGGCCGATGCCTTGGTTCTGCTCGGTGGCGGCGGCGCTGATCTCGCCGATGATGTCGGCCACGCGCTGCACCGAGCCGACGATCTCCTGCATCGTCCGCCCGGCGTCGGCCACCAGCCGGGAGCCGCCCTCGACCTGCTCGACCGAGGCGCCGATGAGCGTCTTGATCTC
>NZ_QXMG01000120.1 GCF_003569765.1 Caldimonas tepidiphila
GAGGCTGTCAAGCGCAGGGCCCCCAGCCCACCTGGGCTGCCATTTGTGCAACAGAGCCGATCAAGCGGCTGCACTACCCGCTGGAGGTGATGCTGACCTGCGTTCGCTGGTACGCATCCTACCCGCTGAGCCTGCGCCACATCGAGGAGATGATGCACGAGCGCGGCGTCCTGGTCGATCACGCCGCGGTCCACCGCTAGGCGCTGAAGATCCTGCCGGTACTCGCTGTGGCGTTTCGCCGGCGCAAGCGACCTATGGGCAAGAGCTGGCGCATGGATTCGAGCAGGACCACCATGCCATCAAGCGCATCGTGGGGCCGATGCTGGGGGGGGGGTGCAAGACCTACCGCTGTGCGCGCGACCTCCGCGCCGGCATCGAGACGGTGCACATGATTCGCAAGGGGCAGCTGAGCCGCCCTCAAGGGCAAGCTACGTCGTCCGCAGCAGCCCAGTTCTATTCACTGGCTTTCTGACCAGCGGACGCCTCAGCGGCTTCGCTGAGTTGCGCGCTCTTATCGCGACAAAGCTGCCTTGAATCAAGACCAAAGATGACAATCATGCCTCCCGGACGAAGGCAGGGGGCACTCATCGAGTTCAGCGCTTAGTGAAGACCTGGTCGAAAGTGCCACCATCCGAGAAGTGCGTCTTCTGCGCCTTTGCCCAGCCCCCGAAAGCCTCGTCGACCGTGAAAAGCCTGACCTTCGGGAACTGTGCCGCATACTTCGCCGCGACGGCTGGGTCAATCGGACGGTAGTAGTGCCTTGCGGCAATCTCCTGCCCTTGCGGCGAATACAGGTGTTCCAGATAGGCCTGGGCCACGGCGCGCGTGCCGCGCTTGTCCGCCACCTTGTCCACCAACGCCACCGGGGGCTCGGCCAAGATGCTCACTGAGGGTGCGACGATGTCGAAGCGTTCGGGGCCGAGCTCCTTGATCGCCAGCAGCGCCTCGTTCTCCCAGGCCAGCAGCACGTCGCCGAGGCGCCGCTCGACGAAGCTTGTCGTCGCGCCGCGCGCACCGGTGTCGAGCACCGGCACGTTGGCGAGCATCTTCGCAACGAACTCCTGCGCCTTCGCGTCCGAGCCGTACTTCTGCTTGGCGAAGCCCCAGGCGGCGAGGTAGTTCCAGCGCGCGCCGCCCGAGGTCTTCGGGTTAGGCGTGATGACCTGCACGCCCGGCTTTACGAGGTCGTCCCAGTCCTTGATGCCCTTGGGGTTGCCCTTGCGCACGAGAAAGACGATGGTCGAGGTGTAAGGCGCGCTGTTGTTCTTCAGCCGCTTCTGCCATTCGGCGGGCAGCAGCTTCGCCTTGGCGGCAATCTCGTCGATGTCGTAGGCGAGTGCCAGCGTGACGACGTCGGCCTCGAGCCCATCGATCACCGAGCGGGCCTGCTTGCCCGAGCCGCCGTGCGAGCTGCGGATCGACACAGTGCCGCCCGTCTTCGTCTTCCAGTGGGCGGCGAAGTCCTTGTTGAACTCCTGGTAGAGCTCGCGTGTGGGGTCGTAGGAGACGTTGAGGATCGTGAGATCCTGGGCGGCGGCCGAGAGCCCGGCGACGAGCAGCGCCGTGGCGGTCGTGATGCGCAGGAGATGGCTGAGGGGGCGGGCGGGCAGCGACATGGCGGGGTTCCTTCTTGTGTTCCAGGGAGACGGGAAGCGATAGAAGGATGGTAGGAAGCCGCTGCCCCACGAAAAACGAATAATTTCGCCGATCCTTATGCGTTTTCCGGTAAAGATGCGCGTCCCCTGCGAGCCACCGCGGCCGGGACGCCCGTCCCCGTCAGACCGCGTGGCGCAATTCCAGCGCGCCGGCACGCTGCAGCCGGCGCCGACGCTCGACGGCCTGGAGCTGGCGCTGCAGCAGCCGCGCGCCGCGCGGCCAGGGGCCGAAGCCGGAGTCACAGTTGATGTGGCCCGCTTCGCCGAGGTCGAACAGTTCGCTGCCCCAGCACCGTGCCCACGAGCGGGCCGAGTCGAAGGACATCCAAGGGTCGTTGCGGCTCGCAACGAGCTGCGATCGAAAAGGCAGCGCTGTCTGTGGCAGCAACGCCGCGCAGCCAAAGCGCGCGGGCTCGGCCGGCGCCACCAACAGCGCAGCGGCCACGCCCGGCGCGCCGGTGAGCACGGCGTGTCGTGCGAGGGCGATGCAGCCGAAGCTGTGCGCCACCGCGACCCAGGAGCCGCCGTGGCGCGCTATCGTCTCGCCGATGCGCGCGGCCCAGGCATCGGGCTCGGCGTGGTCCCAGTCGTCCTGCTCGACGCGCACCGCGCCGCGCAGTCGGCCCTGCAGCCAGCTCTGCCAGTGCCCGGCCCCGCTGCCGTGCAGGCCGGGGACGATCAGCACGCGGAGCGCGTCTACGTGGTAGGCCATGGTGGTCTCCCAAAGGGGCGGAGTCAGAGCGTGGCGATCGACACCTCGGTCGATTTCACCAGCGCGACTACGTCCTTGCCGACCTTCAGGCCCAGCTCCTTGACGGAGCGGGTCGTGATCACGGAGGTGACGACGAGGCCCGAGGGCGTCTCGACGTCGATCTCGCTGACCACTGGGCCCTCAATGATTTCCTTGACGCGTCCGCGGAACTGGTTGCGCACGTTGATCGCTGCGATGCTCATGGCTTGTCCTTTCGTAAAGATGTGGCGGGGCAAGGGTCTTTAGGCGAGCGCGGGTTCGAGCTGCACGCTGCGTTGGCCGTCGATGCCGGAAAGCGGCTCGCCGCCTACAGTGGCGCGGCGCACGATGCGGCGCTCGTCGCCGTAGTCGTTGATCGCGTAGTGCTGGGTGCTGTGGTTGTCCCAGATCGCCAGGTCGCCCTGCGCCCATTGCCAGCGCACCGTGTTCTCCGGCCGGTGCACATGGGCGTGCAGCACGTCGAGCAGGTGCCGCGCATCGTGGGTGCTGAAGCCGACCAAGCGCTTGACGAAGTGACCGAGCAGCAGCGCGCGCTCGCCGGTCTCAGGGTGCACGTGCACCACCGGGTGCTCGGCCTCGTGCCGCGTGGAGACGAACAGTTGGCGATGGCGCCGGCGGCCGTCGGCCTCGCGCTCGCTGCCGTCGTGGTGGCGGTGCGCCGCGTAGTCGTAGTCGTTGCCGTGCACCGCGCGCAGTTGCCCGGCAAGGCGTTTGAGCGGCTCGGGCAGGCCCTCGTAGGCCGCGACCGTGTTGGCCCAGACGGTATCGCCGCCGAGGGGCGGGATCAGCACCGCGCGCAGCACTGCGACCTTCGGCGGCGCGGCCCGGAAGGTCACGTCGGTGTGCCAGGAGTTGGCACGGCCGCCGTGCTGCGAGTCGAGCTCGAAGAAGTGCGTGCCCTCGGGGGCCGGCACGGTCGGGTGCGGCTCGAGTTCGCCCCACAGCCGGGCGAAGTCCTCGTGGCCGGCGTCGTCGAGGTGGTGCTGCCCGCGCAGGAACAGCACGCGGTGCTTTAGCAGCGCTTGGTGCAGCCGTGCGAAGACGGCCGGGGGCAGCGCGCCCGAGGCGCGCAGGCCGCGCACCTCGGCACCGATGCGACCGGCGAGCGGCACGAGCTCGAAACCGGTGGTGTCGGCCTTGTCTTCCTGGACGGGTTCTCGGAACACGGCAGTCATGGTTTTCCTCCTCTCTTTGCAGGATGTGTCGGGATGAAGGGTTCAGACAGCCCAGCGGAAGCCGGGCGGCAGCGCAGCGGAGGGCGCCTCAGGGAAGCGCACGCCGGGGTGCGTGTCCAGTTCGCCGCCGGCCGTGCGGCGCAGCACGCGCTGTAGCACCCGGTCCTCAATGGCGGCGAAGGCGGCGTGGGCGCGCGGGCGCGGTCGAGGCAGTGCCACGCGCTCGTCGAGCGCGATGCCGCCATCCTCGACCAGCACGACGCGGTCAGCGAGCGCCACCGCCTCCCCCACGTCGTGCGTGACCAGCAGCGCGGTGAAGCCGTGCAGCTGCCACAGTCGCTCTATCAGCGCGTGCATCTCGATGCGGGTGAGCGCGTCGAGCGCGCCGAGCGGCTCGTCGAGCAGCAGCAGGCGCGGGCGGTGCACTAGCGCCCGGGCGAGCGCGACGCGCTGGCGTTGCCCGCCCGAGAGCACTGCCGGCGGTTCTGTCGCGATAAGCCGGCGCTGGTAGTCTGAGGCCAGACTGATGACCGGACGAAGATGATGATTGAGGCGCTGCGCAAGGTGATCAAGCGGCTGCACTACCCGCTGGAGGTGATGCTGACCTGCGTTCGCTGGTACGCTGCCTACCCGTTGAGCCTGCGCCACATCGAGGAGATGATGCACGAGCGCGGCGTCCTGGTCGATCACGCCACAGTCCATCGCTGGTCGCTGAAGATACTGCCGGTGCTCGCAGCCGCGTTTCGCCGGCGCAAGCGTCCTGTGGGCAAGAGCTGGCGCATGGATGAGACCTATCTCAAGGTTGCCGGCCGCTGGCAGTATCTGTACCGCGCGGTCGACCGCCAGGGCCACACCGTGGACTTCCTGCTCACGGCCAAACGCGACTCGGCAGCAGCCCGCCGATTCCTGCAGCGTGCCATCGCGCTGCACGACGAGCCCGAGAAGATCACTATCGACAAGAGCGGTGCCAATACGGCGGCGATCACGAGCTACAACGCTGACCATGAGGCCGCCATCGAGTTGCGTCAGGCGAAGTACCTCAACAACATCGTCGAGCAGGACCACCGGGCGATCAAGCGCATCGTGCGACCGATGTTGGGGTTCAAGACCCATCGTTGCGCGCGTCGCCTCATTGCCGGCATCGAGACGATGCACATGATCCGTAAGGGGCAGCTGAACTGCCTCGAAGGGCAGGCCGCGTCCGCGGCAGCCCAGTTCTACTCCCTGGCGTTCTGATCTGCGGCCACCCCTGCGGCTTCGCTGGGTCGCACAGCCTTATCGCGACAGAACCCTGTGGCGTGATCGACCAGGACGCCGCGCTCGTGCATCATCTCCTCGATGTGGCGCAGGCTCAACGGGTAGGCAGCGTACCAGCGAACGCAGGTCAGCATCACCTCCAGCGGGTAGTGCAGCCGCTTGATCACCTTGCGCAGCGCCTCAATCATCATCTTCGTCCGGTCATCAGTCTGGCCTCAGACTACCAGCGCCGGCTTATCGCGACAGAACCAGCTTGAAGACCGAGCGCACTGCGCGCAAGGTCTACCGCTCGCGCGAGCAGGCCAGGTCAGACGTGTTCGACTATATCGAGCGGTTCTACAACCCGACGCGTCGGCACTCGACGCTCGGCTACGTCAGCCCGGTAGAGTTCGAGAAGGCTCGAAAAGCTTAGGTCGGTGTCCACTGAACCGGCAGCAGCCCACCGCGTCGTTGCGGTCGTTCTTGTTGGTCTTCACAAACGGGGCCATGTACTGCGGGCTGATGAATCGAACCTCGATGCCCTTGGCCTGCAGTCGCCGCGCCCAGGGTGGGCCGAACTGCATCCCTCCCTCACCACCAGCCGCGGGCTGAGCTTGTCGAGGGCCGCCAGCACGGACGGCCGGCTCACCTTGGAGCGATGCAGCACCAGGTCGCTGCGGCTTGCTCTGTGGAGTTGGAATACGCGCTTGGCGAGGTCAATGCCAAGACACAGAGCCCTTCAAGTTTCCAACTTGCTTGGTCGATATAGGCGGAAGTGGTCTCGGCAAACCGGGATCTTCGATAAGCACCCCTCCTGATTCCCGAGAGACCTCGATGAACCTAATCCCACTGATGCGAAATTTCACGATCCGCACGCGGATGATCGGGGCCATCGCTGTCGTGATGTTCCTGCTCGCGATCGTCGGCGGCGCCGGCCTGCTCGGCATGCACCGCATCGATTCGCTGAGCCAGCACTTCCTCGAGAACTCCGTCGCGGAGGCCGCGCGGCTGTCCGAGCTGCACGATGCGATGCACCGGCTGCGCCGCGCCGAGAAGGACATGATCATCGGCTACGAGGACTCGATGCAGGTCGCGCGCGGCCAGCAGCAGTGGGACGAGGCCTGGAAGCAGACCGGCGAATCGCTCGTCGCGTTGCAGCGGGCCGCGCCGGCGCAGGACCAACCGGCGCTCGAAGCGATCGGACGGCACCTTGAGGGCTACCGGTCGGTCTTCGCCGCCGTGGCCCGCCAGCTCGCCGCCAGCGGCTACGACAGCGCGACGGTGGCCGGGCGCGTGATGGGCAAGGGCGTGGCGGCCTACGACGAGGGCGAGCGGCAACTCAACGCGCTGAAGCAGGCGATCGCGACCGAGGCGGCCCGGGCCGCCGAGGCCGCGCAGCAGGCGCGCCGCCAGACGCTGCTGATGTTCGGCATCGCAGTGCTGATCGCGGTGGCAGTGGTGGTGCCGCTGACGCTGCTGAACCTGCGCAGCATCTGCCGCCCGCTCGAGCAGGCGCAGGCACTCGCGCGCTCGATCGCCGGCGGTGATCTGTCCAGCCGGGACCTGCATGTCGAGGGCCGCGACGAGACCGCGGACCTGCTGCGCGCGCTGCAGGAGATGCAGGGCTCGCTGCGCCACATCGTCGAGCAGGTGCACCAGTCCACCAGCAACCTCGGCACCGCGTCGACCGAGATCGCCAGCGGCAACCAGGACCTGTCCGGACGCACCGAGCAGGCGGCAGCCAGCCTGCAGCAGACCGCCAGCTCGATGGCCCAGCTCACCGACACGGTGCGGCAATCGGCGGACTCCGCCCGCCAGGCCAACCAGCTCGCCGGCTCCGCTGCGAGCCTCGCGGGCCGCGGCGGCGAGGTCGTCTCGCAGGTGGTGGCGACGATGGACGGCATTCATGCCGCCTCGCGCAAGATCGCCGACATCATCGGCGTGATCGACGGCATCGCCTTCCAGAC
>NZ_QXMG01000121.1 GCF_003569765.1 Caldimonas tepidiphila
GAGTTCGGCAGCCAGCGGTGCGAGCCACTCGATCAGCCGCGCGGCGCGCTCGCGGCCCAAGCCGGGCACGCGCTCGTACCAGCGGTGGTGGTTCAGGTTCGCGTAGTCGACGAGGTTGCCGAGCGTGAGCACGCCGCAGCGCTGCAGCGCCTTGCACAGCGCGGGCGCGAGCCAGCCGGCGAGCGCGTCGTCGAGCGCCGGGGGGCGGGCGAGCTCGGTGGCGAGCTGGTGCAGCGCGCGCAGCTGCTCCTTGAGTGTGGGCCCGACGCCGGGCTCGGGGGATGGCGCAGGCAGCGCGGTCGCGGCGAGCGGCCCCGCCTTGCGGTCGAGCGCGAATTCCTCCTCGTACTCGGCCAGCCACTCCGCCTGCGACTGGAAGTCCATGTCGACGCCGAGCTGCTCGCAGCGCTCCGCGATCCACGCGTCGAGGCTCGGGATGGCGGCGGCGGCCGGGGCGGGGGAGGGCGCCGAAGCGAGGACGCGGGGCTCGAGAAGTGCGGCATGGCCGTGCAGCCCGACCTCCGCGAGCCGTGCCATGCCGCGCGACCCGGCCGCCTGCCGGATGCGGCGCGAGAGCTCGCGCAGCTGGCTGCGGAAATGGCGCTCGTCGTCGGGGCCGCCGGCGAAGGCGAGGTAGCGCTGCCAGGCGCTACGCAGCGGCAGCTCGAGCGCGGCGCGCACGAAGTGGAAGTGGTGCAGCCGCAGCGCCTGTGTCGCGGCGATCGCCGTCTTCGCACCCGGCGGGCGGCCGCGGCGGCGAGGGACGACGTCGGCAGGCGAAACGGTCGATGCGGGAGAGGGCGGGGCAGGGGGCTCGGGCGAAGCGGGAGCCTGCGGTGCAGCGACGGTGGGGGGGACAGCGGACACGGGAGGTGTTCGGCAGGAATCGAGTGAAGTGGATGGTGCGGGCGACGCGAGAGTGCTCGCTTCGGGAATCAGGGTGAGTGACTTTGGGAGATGGATTCCTTGCTTTGGTCTCGTTGACCTCGTCATCCGCACCGCGCTGCTCTCCAAGTGCTTGTCGCGTTTCAAAAAAGCCAGTCGGGCCGACCGATGTGGATCGAATTGTGCCTGGTTGCCGATATTTTTTCGACACCCGCAGAACAGGAGTTATCAGGGTGTCAATAATCCAATAAAAAAACCGCTCGATTGCTTTCCGCCGTGCCAGCCGCAACGATTCGAGCCCCACAGGGCGGCAATCATTGAAGCCTCGGGGCTGAGCGGGGCACGCGCTCCTCCAGCCGACTCGGGGCCGGTCTGCTGTTTTTTGCGGCAGAGAGGAAATCTCTATTTGTGACAACCAGTTGCGGCCGCCGCGCCCATGTTGTCCACAGGCCTGTGCAGCGCATCCGGGGAAAACCCGGGGGACAGGTCCATTGCTGCCCGGCGGCCAAGTCGCTGCCCGTCGGTGGGCTCTGGTGCACCCGACGCAGGAACTCCACCTCGCGCTCGTGCGCCGGCAGTCGTACACCCCGGCGAGTCCCTCGGCATCGAAGCGTCGGATCCAGTCTTAGAGCTGGCTCTTGCCCAGCGGGAGCTGCCCGGCGGTCTCAGCCGCCGAGTGGCCCAGCGCCGGCAGCCGGCAGCTCACACGGCCGTTGCGTGCGTGACGCGCTGTGGCATCGAGCTCCGGCGCGCTCCGGCCGCCCTATGTCGTGTGCCAGGTCGGGACCTCCCCTCGCCAGCAACACGCAAAGAAGTTGCTGCACAGAGCCGGCTTCACGACACGATCTCCGCGACAAAGGGAAGCCGGGGGACTCGACCCGGAGCCGGCTGAGCAGCCAGGAGGATGAGCGGCGTGCTCGGGAAGGCAGATGTGCCGGGCGGCACCGGCAGCACCTTGGGGAACGCGAAGACGAACAGCAAGGCGGCAAGCGCCTGGTCGCCAATCGCATCGAGCAGATCGCCCACCGGGTTGCGGTCGCGGCTCCCATACTGGACCAAGGCATGCAGCATGTCCGGCAAGGGCACCCGGTTCGCGCCCCCGGTAGCAAGGGAGGACATCATGGGGGTGGCGCTGCAGCTTCGGTGCAACCGAGCTCCAGCTGTGTCAGCAGCGCCCTAACGTAGACGTTGTCCGTCCACTTGTCGGACTCGAACACCGTGATCGGCGCGGACCGGGACCTTCCCTCGGGAAGGATCTGGATCCGGTAGGTCTGGCTCCCGTCAGCGTAATCCGAGCCGACCCTCGCCCCTTCCAGCGGGATGTCCATCTGCTCCCTCGTGTCACCACGGATCTTGATCTCCAGCCGGCATCCGGGATGGAGGCGGTATTGCCAGCGCTTGTCCGGATCGGATTCCGCTCCGAGGTGGTTGAGCACCTCGATGCGTTGCTGCTGAGTCATGCTGGCCGGGGTGGGCAGGGGCATGTCCACCGTGGGGTAACCGTCGGCACATGCCAGCGTCACCAGTGATGCGCCCGCTACCACCGGCAGCCGCAAGAGGGTGCGCTGGCTTCGCCATGAGCGGAAACTCCGGTAGTTACTCATGGGGCACACGGGTCAGACTGTCGCGTTCTCGTCACCCGTGTCATCGGGCAACCGGCTGGCAAGCACCTTGTCGATGGTCTTGCCATCCATGTCGACGATCTCGAAGCGCCAGCCCTCCCATTCCACCGAGTCGGCGACCTTGGGAAGCCGGCCCGTGAGCAGCATCATCATGCCGCTGAGCGTGTGGTAGCGGCCCCGCTCCTCCTCGGGCACCTCGTCGAGCTGCAGCCGGTCCTTCAACTCCGGCACAGGGATATGGCCGTCGAGCAGCCAGCTGCCGTCCTCGCGCTGCACCGCCCAGGAGGTCTGCGGATCGCGCGGCCGGAACTCGCCCGTGATCGCCTCGATCAGGTCCTGCAAGGTCACGATGCCTTGCACCTCGCCGTACTCGTCGATGACGAAGGCCATGTGCACGTCCGAGGAGCGGAAGTTGTCGAGCAGTTCCATGCCGGTGAGCGTCTCCGGCACGTACAGGGGCTCCTCCAATCGCTGGCCGTCGAGCCCGTGCGCCCCTTCGCGCAGCGCGCGCGACAGCCACTGACGCGCGTTGATGACCCCCACCACCTTGTCGAGACTGCCCTGGATCACGGGGAAGCGCGCGTGCTCGCTCCGCTCGATGCGGCTCAGGTTCTCCTCGAAGGGTGCCTCGATGTCCAGGGTCACCACATCGGCGCGGGGCACCATCAGGGAGCCGATCTGGCGGTCGTCGAGCCGGAAGACGTTGCGCACCATCGTGTGCTCGTGCGATTCGATCACCCCGGCCGTGGTGCCCTCGGCGAGCATTGCGTGGATCTCCTCCTCGGTCACCGCGGAGCCGTTGCTCTCCCTGACCCCCAGAACGCGCAGCAGCGTCTGCGTCGAGATCGACAGCAGGCGCACGAAGGGCTTGGTCGCGATTGCGAGCCAGTCGATCGGACGCGCCACAAGGCGGGCGAGCGTCTCGGGATGGGTCTGCCCCAGCCGCTTGGGCACCAGTTCACCGACGACGATCGAGAAGTAGGTGATCAGCAGCACCACCAGCCCTGTCGCACCATAGCCGGCGTAGGGGGCGGGCACCCCGATGGATGCGAGCCAGGCGGACAGCGGTGCGGCCAGCGCCGCCTCGCCGACGATGCCGTTGAGGATGCTGATCGAGGTGATGCCGATCTGGATGGTCGAGAGGAATCGGGTCGGGTCCTCGCCGAGCTTGACGGCGGCGGCCGCCGAGCCGTCGCCTTCGTCGATGAGTTTCTGCAAGCGCGCCTTGCGTGCAGTCACCAGCGCGATCTCCGACATGGCGAAGACGCCGTTGAGCACGATCAGCGCGAAAAGTATGGCAATTTCCATGATGAACCGGGCCGGGCCCGGTGGATGAGGGATATCAGAGCGGGTTCAGGACGCCGAAGTGCAGCAGGGCCAGCACGGCGAGGCCCAGCACGATCCGGTAGGCGACGAAGGGCAGGTAGCCGCGCGACGAGACGAGCTTGAGGAAGACGACGATGACGCCGTAGCCGACACCGAAGGCCACCACCGTGGCCAGCAGGGTCGGCCCCGGCGCCACCGGACTGCCGACCTCCCAGCTGCGATAGAGCTGGTAGACGCCCGAGGCGAGCACCGCCGGCACCGCCAGCAGGAAGGAGTAGCGGGCAGCGGCCTCGCGGCTGTAGCCCATCAGCAACCCGGCGGTGATGGTGCCGCCCGAGCGCGAGACGCCGGGCACGAGCGCCAGGGCCTGCGCGAGTCCGAACAGCACCCCGCTGCGCCAGCTCAGCTGCTGCAGAGAGCGCTGGCGCGTGCCGAAGCGGTCGGCCGCCCACAGCAGCAGCGCGAAGCCGATCAGCATCGCCGCGGTGATGTAGAGGTTGCGCAGCGAGGTCTCGATCGCGTCCTTGAACAGCAGGCCCAGGATCGCGATGGGCAGCGTGCCGATCAGGATCAGCCAGCCCATGCGCGAGTCCGCATCGGCATGACGGCCCGTGCTCGCGATCGAGCGCCCCCAGGACAGCGCGATGCTCGCGAGTTCGCGCCGGAAGTACAGCAGCACCGCCGCCTCGGTGCCGATCTGCGTGATCGCCGTGAAGGCCGCCCCCGGATCGCCCCCGGAGGGCAGCAGCGGCCCGAAGATGCGCAGGTGCGCGCTCGAGGACACCGGCAGGAACTCGGTGAGCCCTTGCAGCACCCCGAGCGCGGCGGCCTCGCCCCAGCCGATCGCGCCGCTCACGAGACGCACCCGGATATGCGGGTCACGAGCCGGCTCATTCGTCGCGCCCCCCCATCAGACCCAGCAGTGCCAGCAGCGACTGGAAGACGTTGTAGAGGCTCAGGTACACGCCGAGCGTGGCCGTGATGTAGTTGGTCTCGTGGCCGTCCTGCACGCGCTTGAGGTCGTAGAGGATGAAGGCCGAGAAGATGCCGATCGCCAACACCGACAGCGTGATCATCAGCGCGCTGGACTGGATGAAGAAGTTCGCGATGCCGGCCACGAGCAGCAGGATCGCGCCGATGAACAGGAACTTGCCCATCGAGGACAGGTCGCGCTTGATGACCGAGGACAGCGCCGCCATGCCGAGGAAGATGGCGCCGGTGCCGGCGAAGGCCGTCATGATCAGGCTCGCGCCGTTGGCAAGGCCCAGCACTGCGCCGACCAGACGCGACAACATCACGCCCATGAAGAAGGTGAAGGCCAGCAGCATCGGCACGCCCGCCGCCGAGTTCTTGGTCTTCTCTATGGCGAACATGAAGCCGAAGGCGCCGGCGAGGAAGACGATCATCCCGATGCCGGGCGACATCGCACGCGCGATGCCGGTCTGCACGCCGAGCCAGGCGCCCAGCACGGTGGGCACCATCGACAGCGCGAGCAGCCAGTAGGTGTTGCGCAGCACACGATTGCGTTCATGTGCGAGCGCTTGGCCCGAGGGCTGCGGACGATAGATCAGTTGGTCGTGGTTCATGACGGATTCGTGTAGGTGGTATCTGTGGAGGAGGTCGGGCGCGGGCAGGCGCGCAGCGCCTGTGTTTGCGAGGCGCGTGGCTTTTCCGGAGAAGCGCGCGTGCGGAAGCCGCGAGCACAAGGGCTTGGCTACCGAGAGGGCGCAGATCCTGGGAAAGGCTTTCCGGCGGCTTCAGGCCGCAGCAAGCCGATCAGGCAGAAAGGGCTATGCCGCGGGGCGGGCGAAGTGGCCCGTCGAGATAGGGCTCGACCAGTACCCTGCTTTTCAGGTTTCGAGGGAGAGAAAGCCCGGGAGTGGGATCCGGGGGTGCCAGGGGTGTGGGAAGCAAGCCGATCGGCTCGGGGGCTGAGTCAGCATGGACCGGAAGATCGTCCAGATGATGATCGTTCACTTCTCCAGGGGATGGGTCCGAGGACGCGTCTGCCCACCCAAGGAAGGCGATCTTTGCAGGATCACCATCCAGGACATGCAGCTGCTCCTGGGCTGCGATGCCGCACCAGAACAGGACAAGGGAGAGAAGACAGGCAATGACCCGTGTGGGCATGCGGGAAAGTATATCCACTCCTTCGCCTTCTCGTCGCCCTTGCCCGGATCAGGCCGACGGAGGTGGAGGCTCCTGATGATTCGGCTTGAAAGGGCGGGCTCAAATCTGAATTCAACACCCAGCCGGAATCGGGATGTCAGTGGATCGTGGCCTGAGCCTGTCCGGTAATGCTCTGCATGAGCTCGAAGGCCTGGAGGGGGCTGCGCCAGTTCAGCGTCTGGCGCGGCGGGACCGCAATCGAGTTGAGCTTGGCAGTGAAGGCCGCCAGCGCCGATTCAGCCGTCGCATCGGGCATGCGCGCGAGCAGCACCAGGCGCGTGCTGCGCTCGACGAGCACGCCTCCGGCAGACTTGTTGCCCGCGCCGCTGATCAGAGCGACTTCCCGGTGTACGCGCATGACCCGATCGTTGACCTCGGGGGAGCGCACATGAATACTCACCATCTCGGGGATCCGGCCCCGGCGTTCGGTGCCGCCCAAGCGGGATCTGCGAGCGTTTCGTTCCTGGCGCAGGCAGGCGATCAACTCCCGGCGCAGCTCCCCCTTGGGGTGCGCGTAGATGGCGCTGTGTATTGTTTCGTGCGAGACATACTTCTCGGGGTCGGCTGGCCACATGAGACGACCTGATTAGTCATGATCCTCAGCCACGCCCCGGATATGACGCTCGCGCATAGGCGAGC
>NZ_QXMG01000122.1 GCF_003569765.1 Caldimonas tepidiphila
TCACTCCTTCTGCCTCGCAGGCAAAGAAAGTGAGAATATTACTTTCTCAGTCTAACTTACTCGATCTCCTTGGACTTGCTGCCCTCTTTCGGTCCGGCCAGCTTCTCGCAGCGGCAGTCGGTCATCTCTACGGTGCGGTTCTCTCTCATGGTGTTCTCTCCATCGTGGAATGAAAAAAAGCCGCCTGGGCACATAGGCACCCGGCGGCTCGTGGCAGAGAAGGCTTGAAGTTCCTTCCTATTGTGTTGTTCAGTTCTCGTCGAACATCCTTCTTGGAGCGGCCCCTACGGAACAGGGAGGCAAGGGAAGACGAGGCGCGCCGCCGTCAAGTAGCGGGCGAAGGCCCCGGACCTGTTGGCGCCGCGTTTCACTAGACCGCGCACCTCGTCGGCACGCCGCAGCGAGGGCGCTGCATGGCGGGTTGGGGATGCTGGAGGTGCTGCCCAGCCGACCACATGGGACTGCCCGGCGGCACTGACCTCCGGTGCATCTCCGGTGCATCGCGCGCCGAAGCCCGGAAGTGTTGTGTTGGTCCCTCCCTCCCTGGCGGACAAGGGAGGCAGTGAGGGAGGGAGGCAGCAGATCAAGATTTCCGCTGCAACAGCCAGTCGCGGACATCCTGCAGGGCAAGGCGTTCGGCCTGCAGCCGCGACAGCCCTGCCTCGAACTGCCGCACCGCCGCCCGCTTTTGATAGAACTCCTTGGCGTCCTCGTCGAGCTGATCGAACGCATCGGCCACCTGTCGGTTCAGGGGGCGCACGTATTTCGGGACGTCCACGGCTCAATAGTCGCTGGGCAACAGCAGGGTCGTGGCTAGGCGGTCTGCCTCGGTGATGACCCAGATTCGGACATCGCCGCCCAGGTCGTAGCTCGACAGCAGGCGATGCCCGCCCCGCAGCGCCTGATCGTTGCTGCGCCGGTCCTCATCGAAGAGATCGCCCCAGTCCCCCGCCACATGGCGGCCCAGCAACTCCAGCGGAGAGCGGCCCTGCTTCTCCAGTGCGGCAAGCGCTGCCGGGGTGACGGCGACCTGCCCTGGGTAGAACTTGATGGTGCGGCCGTAGACCGCCCGCTCCCCATCATCGTGGTCTTCGGTGTTGGTGTTCATGAAGCCTCGTCAGAAATGAAAAGAGCCGAAGCGCCAGGCGGCGGCTTCGGCTCGGGGGTGGGTGATGAAGGGGATCAGGAGGCGGTGGACTCCGGCAGTGCGTATTCGGAACACAGACCCAGCAGGCGAGGGTCGATGCCCTGGTGCTTGGGCACGACCACGTCCACGCCGTAGCCGCTGTCGTCCAGAACGAAGACCGCCTCGTAGCAGCACGGGTGCCCGGTGATGAGCTCCCAGCCGTGCAGGAAGCCGTCCATCGCACCAGCCCAGCGCACGCCGGTCGCCTGCTCGATGGCCTCGATGCTGTCGCCGGCCTGCGCCAGCACGAAGTAGCCGAAGATGGCCGGGTCGAACTCCTCGCCGTCGGCGATCTCGGTGAAGCGTCGCGCCAGCAGTGTCCGGACCTCGGGGTCCTGCACTGCCTGCACTTGGCGCGGGTCACAGAGCAGCAGCATGGCCGCCCTCCCCCACTGCCATCGCTGTCGGGTGCTGGCGCTTGTGCGCCTGCTCCTTGCGGCCCTTCTTGGAGGGAAGTCGATCTGCCGCGGCTGCGTCGTCGGCGCCCGTAATGGCTTGGACTACGGATTTGCTATCGCTTCCGGCTGAGTCACTCGCAGGTTCGGGCAGCGGCTCGGCGGGCAGCGCCAGCTGGCTCTCCAGCCATGCAGCCCAGTCGCCCGAGATCACGTGCTGGTGTGCGGTGTCGGGCGCCGGAGACAGCAGCCCCTCGGCGCGCAGGATCGCGGCCAGGAAGCCAGGGTTGTTCGTGCTTCGACCGACGAAGGCGGGCTTGAAGGTCTTCGATGGCAGGGGAGCCCCGGGCTGCACGTCGGCCACGCATCGGCGGACCTTTGTGAAGGGAACGACCTCGCGGCTGAAGTAGCCGGAGCCGCCCTGATTGCCCGTGATGGCGAAGTACAGGTCGCTGCGGTCGCTGTCGGTGAGCAGGCGGTAGCGGACGGCACCGTTGGCGTAGGCACCGGCCTTGGGTGCTGCAGCGTCTTTGATGAGAAGCAGGGATTGGGTGGGGATCATGTGGAGTCTTCTTGCCGGTGGGCCAGAAAGGCGAAACCCCCAGGGCCGTTATGGCCAAGGGGGTTCCGGAAGGGAGAGCTGCCCCGAGCTGTGGCGCTCAGGGGGTGATCGGGTCGCCCTGGTCAGCGGCGTAGGCGGCTGCGTAGATCGAGGTCAATCCGACGCGGCAGCGCCGGCTCCCAGGAGCTGAGCGAGAAGGTGGTGTGGGAGATGGGAGTCATGGTTTGCCTTGCAGAGTTAGGTTGCGGTATGGGGAACTTGCGGGCAGCTAGTTTTCCCCATAAAAATCATATATATGAGAAATTGCCGCAAATACAGCCTATCAAAGTCAAAAATACCATGGAACGGAATTGAGACAACACAGCCTGAACCTTAGGCACAACGCTTGCTGAATTGCTATTGTCTCGTACTCCCGCCGAGACACTCAAAAGTGAGGCGTATAGCTTTTGCTTAACGCCCTCACAGGTAGACGCGCGCTTTAAAGGGATAGAGTTTGAGCAAATAAAGGAGCTTTTTATGAACGATCACGACAACAACCCGAACCGGACGGGCAGCGATAAAACCGATGCCGTTGCTACAGGAGCTGGCGCTGTAGTGGGTGGAGCTGCAGGCGGCATTGCTGGTGGAGCCGCTGCCGGTGCAGCAGTCGGAGGCCTGACAGGGCCGGTCGGGGCCGTCATTGGTGCAGTCGCGGGCGCGGCAGTGGGGGCTTTGGCAGGAAAGGGGGTAGCGAATGCCTTTGATCCTGCAGAAGAAGACAAGTATTGGCGTAACAACTACTCCAGCCGTCCGTATGCGAGCGGGGCGAGTTACGACGATTACGGGCCCGCTTATCGTTATGGAGTAGACACCTATAACCGTTACCCTGGCCAATCTTTTGATGAGGTAGAGGGAAACCTAGGCAGGGACTGGGATACGCACCGTGGGACTTCCAGCCTAGAATGGGAGCGTGCGAAGCATGCCTCGCGTGATGCTTGGCATCGACTCAGCGATACTGTGGAGCGAGCGGTGCCTGGCGATTCGGACCGAGACGGCAAGTAGTGAAATTCCCTGCCCCACGTCTGCAAAGCTTGGCTAAGAAGATGCGCCCTAAATATTAAGGAACGCGTGTCGTGTAATTAGACTGGCAGAAGCGGGTGTGGGGAGTCCGGACTTAGGCGACGTTGTTGCGCAAATGAATTGAGAGCAGGGTTATGCCATGGCCACCGTTTGCGACCGGCCACGCGCGGTGAAGCGGTTGAGCAGTCCGGTGCGCACCTACAACTTGGCGATCGAAGGTGTGGGCCATGCCACGTTCGCTCAGCAGCGTGAAGCAGCGCCTCCTGGGCTCGACGAGGCTGCGGCGGTGGTAGCCGCTCCAAGCCGTCCAGATGCTGCGCCCCGGGCGCTGGATCGCGCGCATCGTTCCGTTCCGAGTCAACGCGCCGCTGATGTCGGGGATTGCTGCAACTGGAGCGGCGCTACAAGTCCCTCGTATTGCCCAAGCCGATAGATGTGGACCGATTGTTGGCTCAGTTGGTGAGCTGTGCGACGAGCCACCCAAGGGGACGATAAGCCGGGAAGGCATCAGCTGGGGGAGCGTCGTGTGTTCCAACATCCCAGTGAGGCCTCACTCCTCAAGCGGCAGCGGCTGTGGTACGGTAGCCGGTTTTGTTTCCTTTGGCGGATGTCTGCATGGATTGCGCGAGCTGGGCCGAATCAGACCGTTTAGCAGCGCTCGATCGCTACAACATCCTCGATAGCGAAACCGAGCAGGAGTTCGACGATGTCGTCAAGCTAACCGCACAGTTGCTCGATGCACCAATCGCCGTAGTGAACCTGATTGCCCGTGAACGGCAGTGGTTCAAGGCTGAGGTGGGATTGGGCGTGCGCCAGATGCCGCTTGACGACTCGATCTGCAAGCACGCGCTGTTTGAGAGTGATCGCATGATCATCTGCGACACCCTTCTCGACCCGCGCTTTAGCAGCAACCCGCTTGTCACGGGCGGTCCAGGTTTGCGCTTCTACGCCGGCGAGCTGCTAAAGACGGCGGACGGTTTTCCTCTCGGCACCTTGTGCGTACTCGACACCGAACCACGTCCAGAAGGGCTTACCCCTGAGCAGGAGTTCGCCCTGCAGACGCTGGCGCGTCAGATCATGAGTCAGATGGAGTTGCGCAAGCTGCTGTTTGAGCAAAGCGCGTTGCTTGCTGAAAACCAGCGCACAGCGCAGGCGCTGCGGCGCGAACGAGATCGCGCCCACCACCTCTTTACCGGGATGGACGAGGGCTTCGTTCAACTGGATGCTGACTTCCGCATCCGGGAGATCAGCCCGGGAGGGTTGCGGATGGACGGCCGACCCGAGCATGAGCTGGTCGGCAGGACTCATTGGGATGTCTGGCCGGGTTCGGAAGAACTTCCGGTGGGTGACGCCATTCGTCGCGCGATGCAGGACACGGCCCCGGCCCATCTCGAGCAGATATACGTCTTCCCGGACGGGCGCAGGTTCTGGCTCGACGTGCGCGTCGTACCGACCGAGGACGGGGTGGCGCTGTTCTATCGCGACATCACGGCGCGCAAAGAAGCCGAACGCAAACTGCACGAAGCCAACCGGCGCAAGGACGAGTTTTTGGCAATGCTCGCGCATGAGCTGCGCAACCCGCTGGCGCCGATCACCTCCGCGGCGCACGTGCTGGCGTCCACACGCCTGGACACGCAGCGCGCACCAGCACTGGCGGCCATTATCTCGCGCCAAGCCAAGCACATGACCGCCCTGGTCGATGACCTACTGGACGTGTCGCGCGTCACCCGTGGGCTAGTGGCTTTGGACAAGCAAGCCGTTGAAGCCAAAGCCGTCATCGCTAGTGCGGTCGAGCAGGTTCGCCCGCTGCTGGAGAAAAAAGGGCATGAACTGTCACTGCATATCTCTTCCGAGTCAGCCGTCATAGACGGCGACCGCGACCGGCTAGTGCAGATTGTCTCGAACCTTCTCAACAACGCAGCCAGGTACACCCCGAGCGGTGGCCACGTCCGGGTGGCCCTTGACGTCCAGCCAGACGTTGTGGAGATCAGCGTCGTCGACAACGGAAGTGGCATGAGCCAGGAGCTGATAGACCAGTGCTTCGAACTGTTCACCCAGGGCGAGCGCAGCGCCGATAGGACCGAAGGGGGATTGGGCATTGGCCTGGCGCTGGTGCGCAGCCTGGTCGCGCTGCATGGCGGCAGTGTCGAGGCACGCAGCGAAGGCTCCGGCCGAGGGAGTACGTTCACGGTGACGCTGCCGCGCAAGCCTGCTGCCCCCCAAGACAAGAGCCCTGCATCGCCCCGTCAGGAAGAGCGCAATGGTGGGCTGCGGGTGGGGATCGTCGACGACAACGAAGATGCGGCCATCACATTGGGTTTGTTCCTTGAGACCTGCGGCTACGAGACGGCTGTCTCGCACTGGCCCCACGAGGCGATCGAGCAGTTCAGGTCCTTCCGGCCGGATGTGGCCATTCTCGACATCGGCATGCCGGAGATGAATGGCTACGAACTTGCCGGCTGCTTGCGAAGCATGCCCGAAACGGCCGATGCGGTGCTGGTGGCCCTCACAGGTTACGGCCAGGAGAGCGACCGTGCAGGAGCGATGGAGGCTGGATTTGACCACCATCTGGTCAAACCGGTGCAACTGGATGCGTTGCGTGCCTTCCTGCAGGAAATCTGGCACTACCGGCCACGAAGGAGTCGGATCAGTTGACTCATCCGGGCGCCTGCCGCAGCACACCAGTACTTTCCTGACATCTTTGCCGCAGGACCTGCGACAAGCTTGGACTCCATTGCTGACGCCCCTCCATCGGAAAGCGGGCGCGGCGGTCTACAAGTCCTCGCCTCCCACGGGTACCTTCCCCTGGCTTTGTTGCGCAAATAGATTGAGAGCGAGATTCCCCTGACCCCGGACGGAGTTA
>NZ_QXMG01000123.1 GCF_003569765.1 Caldimonas tepidiphila
ATAACTCCGTCCGGGGTCAGGGGAATCTCGCTCTCAATCTATTTGCGCAACAAAGCCTGTACAGCCACGCGCCTCTCGAGAAGGTGCTGGCGGAATACTTCGCCGACGCGCCCCTCGACGACGCGGTGACGAAGACCTTCGTGACCTGCTACGACATCCAGAGCCGCGAGCCGGTCTTCCTCAAGAGCTGGAAGGAGGAGCACCGCGCCGTCCCGATGGCCTATGCGGCACGGGCCACCTCCGCGGCCCCGACCTTTTTCGAACCCGCGCTGGTCCGCGTCGGCGACTCGATGCGCGCGCTGATCGACGGCGGGGTGTTCGTCAACTCGCCGGCGGTCTCCGCCTACGCGGAGGCGAGGAAGATCTTCCCGGACGAGACCGAGTTCTTCGTCCTGTCGCTCGGCACCGGGGAGCTGACCCGCCCGATTGCCTACGACAAGGCCAAGGACTGGGGCAAGGCGGAGTGGCTGCCCGAGGTGCTGAGCTGCATGTTCGACGGCATGGAGGACGCCGCCTGCTACCAGATGAGGATGTTCCTCGGCGAGAGCTTCATCCGCCTGCAGACCGACCTGTCGATCGCCTCGGACGACATGGACGCGGCGAGCGAAGAGAACATCGGAAGGCTCCGGGCCGAGGCGAAGAAGCTGCTCGACACGCACCGCAGGGAGCTGGACGAAGCCTGCCGCCTGCTGGCGATGTGAGCCGATGCCAGCCGGACACGGGCGGCTTCGCGGCGGCCCGGGCCGGCTGGGACAAGCGCTCGGCATCACGCGCGCGCACGACGGCCTGCTGCTGGACCGTCCGCCGTTCCTGGTGCTGCCGGCGTCCGCGCCCGCCAAGCTGGTGGCCGGACCACTCATCGGCATCTTGAAGGCGGTCGACGTGCCCCGGCGCTTCTGGCTGGCCGGCTCCCGCTTCGTGAGCCGGTCGTTCCGTTGATGTCCCGCGGTGCCGGGACTTCCCCGTCCCGGGGTGGCGGGGCACCTCGTCCCGGGGTGGCAGGTCGCCCGCTGCCCGGGCATCCTTGCGATGGGTATGGGCCGACGCGCCGCGATCACCGGCGCAGGCGGCTCCCGGAACCGGCGCGCCTCCGGGGGGCAGCTCCCGGCTCGGCAGCCACTCCCGCTCGCGGTTGCCATGTTCCCCCCGGATCCCGACAGGAGGCTTTCATGCATGACGACGCCCTCGCGCGCGCAGTGCGGCGCTGGAAAATCGGGTTCGCCGCTTTCGCCACCGCCGCCGCGGTGTCCGGCCTGGGCGGCTGCGGCGGCGGAAATGCCCCGGGCGCGATGCGCGATGCGACCCAGGGTGCCGCCGATCCGGCAACGACGAGCTACCACGCCACCCGGATCGGCCCCGGGTACGGCTTTGCCGTGAATGCCTCGGGACAGGTCGCCGGCAACGTCCCCTCCTCGAATGGCGAGGCAAGCGCCTTTCTCCTCGACGGCTCGCGACGGCTCGAGATCCGCTCCCCGGACCGCGGCATCGTCGAGGCGATCGACCTGAACGACGCCGGCCAGGTGGTGGGCAGCTTCTCGAATGCGGACGGCGTGCAGGAAGCCTTCTCCTGGACGAGCCAGGGCGGCTTCGTGCGCATTGCTCCCCGGTCGGACAAGGTGCTCGCCTCGCGGGCCCACGACGTCAACCAGTCCGGCCAAGTGGTCGGCACCCTCGTCACGCCGCAAGGCGACAAGGGCTTCCTGTGGAGTCCCGCGACCGGCCTCGTGACCCGCTTCGGCGAGGACACCTACCTCGCGAGCGCGCTGCGCATCAACGACACGGGCCTCATCGCGGGCGAGGTGCTGTCCGACGGGCGGCGACGCCCCGTGCTGCTGGAGATCGCCAGCGGCGCCCTCGCCTTCGTGGCGCCGGCGCCGGCGGGAAGCCTGCGCCCCGCCGGGCCGCGCCTGCCGATCCACCTCAACGACGCGGGGGAAGTGGCCGGAAGCCTGGACAGCCCGCTGGGGCCGCAATTCGCGCGCGCCTTCTACGCGCGCCCCCGGGAGGGCCTCTTCGTCGATCTCGAGGCCCGCGTCTCGCAGCAGTTCCCCGGCAGGCACCACGAGGAGCTCGGCACCTTCGTGACCGCCCTCAACGAGCGGGGCGAGGTCCTCATCGGCGTGCCCAACGGCCTGCAGGCCTACTTCTGGAGCGCCGCGGAGGGCCTGGGCGACATGCGCCCTCCCGCGGCTGGATCCTCTCTGTTCTTCAACGCGCTCAACCGGCACGGCGTCGCCGTCGGCCTCGCGGAGGACCGGACCGCCTACGCGCTGGCATGGACCCGTGCGTCGGGAGCCGTCGAGCTCGAGCGGCGCATCGTCAACCGCCCGGAGGAGCCGGGGCGGTGGCTGCGCACGGCCCGGGCGATCAACGACCGGGGCCAGATCCTGGGCCTCGGCGAGTTCGGCGCGGTGCTGCTCACGCCGGTCGCCGAAGGCCTCTCCGGCACCCTCCCGGGCCCCTGACCGCGACCGGCGCCGGCCCGGGCCGCCCGCCGTCCTCGCGCCCCCGTTCCCGCCCACCTGAGCAAACGGGGCTCCCGCCCGCGCCTGCGGCTTCTGCGACCGGCGCGGCGCGGCGCGGCGCTTCGCCCTAGGCTTGCGGCGCCGTCGGTTCGGCATCCGGAGAAGTCCATGGACCGTGAAAGTCTCGCCCGCATGCCGCTGCTGCTGCGTCGCCGCCTCCTGCTCGCGCTCGCGGGCACCACCCTCGCCGGCCTCGCCGCATGCGGGGGCGGCGGCGAGGGCCCGGACGTGGCCGCGGCCGCCGCGGCGAAGCCGGAGCGCGCGCGGCCCCTGGCCTCGCACGACCCCGCCGCGACCACCTACCGCGTCACGCAGTTGCCGCTGCCGGTCGAATCTGCGTTCGTGTTCCGCAACGGCCTCAACGAGGCCGGGCAGGTCGCGGGCCAGCAGTTCACCGCCGAGGGCGGACGCGGCTTCTTCTTCGACGGCGCCGGCATCCACTACTTCACGCCGTCCGCGCCGTTCGCGTCCGGCGCCTGGCGCAGCTCGGTGCGCTTCGTCAACGGACTCGACGCCTCCGGCCGCGTGGTGGGCAGCTACGACTACGAGCAAGCCGACACGCCGCCGGAACGCGCGGGGGTGCAAGGCAACGAAGCTTTCCTGTGGAGCCGCGAGGGCGGCTTCGTGCGCGTCACGCCGAACCTGTGGGCGGAGAGCCGCCACCTGGGCAGCGCCGGTCACGTGGCCGGCACCGTGTATCGCCCCGACGGGCGGCGCGAGGGCTTCCTGTGGAGCGCGCGCGACGGGCTGCGCACCGACTTCGGCGCGGAGTTGCGTCTCGAGGAAGCCTGGGTGGTGAACGGCGCCGGGCTGCTCGGCGCCCATGGCAGCCAGCGCGGGCTCAACGGCGCGCTGCTGATCGACACGATCTCGGGCCGCACCACGCTGGTCCCGGGCACCGGCGAGTACGGCCGCGTCGCCGACATCAACGAGGCGGGCGACGCCGCCGGCGAGGTGCTGACGGCCGGCGACCGCTTCCACGCCTTCTTCGCCAACCCCTCGCGCGGCATCGCCCCGATCGACCTCGGCCCGGCGGTCGGCGCGGAGCACGACGCCTTCGCGGTGGACCTGAACGAGCGCGGCGAGCTGCTGCTGTCGGTGAACCGCCGCGACCGTCCGCCCGAGACGCGCGGCGCCGCCTACCTGTGGAGCCAGGCGCTCGGTGCGATCGAGATGGGGACGCCGCCCGGGGCGCACGCCTCCCCGTCGGCGATCAACAACCACGGCCTGGTGGTCGGCTCGCACGACGTGTGGAGGGGCGCCGAGTACGCCGGCAGCCGTGCCTTCGCGTGGACGCGCGAGTCCGGCATGGTGGACCTGGCGAGCCGGGTGCAGAACGCGCCGCAGGGCTTCCGCCTGCATTTCGCGACCGCCGTGAACGACAGCGGCGTGATCCTGGCCGGGGCCGACAGCGGGCTGGTGCTGCTGACGCCGGTCACCGCGCCGCCGGCGAGCCAGCCGCCGCTGGTCGGCGCGATCACCGGCACGGAGACGGCGCCGGCCGGAGCGCGCGCGACCTTCGCCGCCACCTTCAGCGACGTCGATGCCGCCGAGACCCACAGCGCGACCTGGAACTGGGGCGACGGCAGCGCGCCGCAGGCCGGCAGCGTGAGCGGCAGCGGCGGCGCGGGCCGGGTCGAAGGCGCGCATGTCTACCGCAGCGCCGGCGTCTACACCGTGAGCCTGCGCGTGACCGACAGCGGCGGGCGCAGCACCGAGGTGAGCCGCGAGATCGTGATCCACGACCGCGGCGCGGGCTTCGTCAAGGGCAACGGCTGGCTGCGCTCGCCGGCAGGCGCCGACGCGCAGGCGCCGGCCGCGGCGGGCCGGGCGCACTTCAACTTCGTCGCCAGGTACAAGCAGGCCGGCAAGTCGCGCAAGGAGCACTCGAAGGCCGCGTTCAGCTTCCGCACCGAGCGCCTGCACTTCCATGGCAGGGCGCTCGAGGTGCTGGAGATCGACGGCCCGCGGGCGCGGCTCGAGGGCGTCGGCAGCCTCAACGGCGAGCGCGGCCACCGCTTCGAGCTCACCGCGCTCGACGGCGCGACGCGCCCCGGCGACCGGCTGCGCGTGCGCATCTGGCGCGACGAACGGCAGGGCGGCCGGCGGCTGGTCTACGACAGCCAGCCCACCGGCACCCCGGGCGCGCCGCTCGGCGGCGGCAACATCGTGGTGCGCCCCCGCTGAGGCGGGGGGCGGCCGCCCCGGGGGCCGGGCTCAGCCGGCCTTCGGCGCCTCGACGTGGCCGCCGAACTTGAAGCGCATCGCCGACAGCATCTTCTCGGCGAAGGTGTGGTCCTGGCGCGAGCGGAAGCGCGCGTAGAGCGCCGCGGTCAGCACCTCGGCGGGCACCGCCTCCTCGATCGCCGTCTGCACCGTCCAGCGGCCCTCGCCCGAGTCCTGCACCACGCCGGAGAAGTTCGACAGCGAGGGGTTCTCGGCCAGCGCCTCGGCGCTCAGGTCCAGCAGCCAGGACGACACCACGCTGCCGCGGCGCCAGACCTCGGCGATGTCGGCCAGGTTCAGCTCGTAGCGGCGCTCGGCCGGGATGCTGGGCTTGGAGACGTTGCGCATGATGTCGAAGCCCTCGGCGAGGGCCTGCATCATCCCGTACTCGATGCCGTTGTGGATCATCTTGACGAAGTGGCCGGCGCCGGCCGGGCCGCAGTGCAGCCAGCCGCGCTCGGCACTGCGCTCCTCGGCGCCTTCCCCGCGAGACGTGCGCGGGATGCTGCCGAGCCCGGGCGACAGCGTCTCGAAGATCGGCGCGAGGCGCTGCACCGCGGCCGCGTCGCCGCCGATCATCAGGCAGTAGCCGCGCTCCAGGCCCCAGACGCCGCCGCTGGTGCCGATGTCGAGGTAGTCGATGCCGCGGGCCTTCAGTTCCGCGGCGCGGCGCACGTCGTCGTGGAAGTGCGTGTTGCCGCCGTCGATGATCACGTCGCCGGGTGCGAGGCGCTCGGCCAGCGCGGCGATCGCCGCCTCGGTGGGCTCGCCGTGCGGCAGCATGACCCACACCGCGCGCGGCGCGCTCAGTTGCGCGACGAGCTGGTCGAGGTCCGTCGAGGGCACGGCGCCCTCGCCCGCCAGCTTGTCGACCACCGTCGCGTCGACGTCGTGGACCACGCATTCGTGCCCGGCGCGCATCAGGCGCCGCACGATGTTGCCGCCCATGCGGCCGAGTCCGACCATTCCAAGTTGCATTTCAGTTCACCGTCTATCAATCAGGAAAAGCGAATGCGCGCCGGGACCGAGGCCGCCGGCGCGCCTTGTGTCATCTGTCCGGGCGAAGCGCGCAGGCTTGCCCGGCGCCTGTTCAGCGTGCCCCGCCGCGCAGGCTCGCCGCCTGCTGCGCGAGCGCCGTGATGCGGCTCCAGTCGCCGTCGCGCACCGCGTCGGCGGGCGCCAGCCACGAGCCGCCGCACACCGCGACGTTGGGCAGCGCGAGGAACTGCGGCGCGTTCT
>NZ_QXMG01000124.1 GCF_003569765.1 Caldimonas tepidiphila
GATTTTGTGGAGCGTCGTAGCTCCCGTGGCAGGCCCGGATGCGCGGCTCGCACCCGCTCCGGGATCACCAGCCGCAGGTGGTAGATCCCGTTGGGAGCCCTGACCAGATGAGGCGCCGTGGTGCGAGGTCGCCAGGGCTGAGGACCAGCCTCGGTAGCGTTGCCAACATTCGCAGCAGCTCCCCTCAACGAGGGGGGTGGAGCCGCCACGGGCGAGTTGGACTTCGATGTCCAGGAAGGGGTGGATCCGAGGGCCATGTTGGATCGAAGGACATTTCGTCGAAGTGACCGGCCGGAAAAAGAAAAAGGCCTTGTGGAACAAGGCCTTAGGAATCTTCTGGTGGAGAGGAGGAGGGTCGCTCCTAAATTCACCAGAATGTATCCATTCGCCTTGCCTGACAAGGACTTGGCTTCGTTCAGCAGGTCCTTCGACAGCGGTGAGTACGACGAATTGGATCGCATCACAGCCAACTTGTCCAGTTCTGTTGATCCGAGCCATCCACCTGATGCCCTGTGCGGGGCTGACGCGTCGTTGCGGTCGTTCTTGTTGGCCTTCACAAACGGGGCCACGTACTGCGGGCTGATGAGTCGCACCTGGGCTGCTGAGTCACCCCAAGTGAACTGAACTGCTCCAAGTTGGACACGGGCAGGGTCAGGCTTGTGCAGCAGCAGTCGGAGGTGCACGAGATGGCATGGCGACGTGGGCAGGCCTACGGGCAGGACTTGCGGGACCGGGTGCTGGCCGCCAGCGGCTCGATCCGCGAGGTGGCCGAGCGCTTCGAGGTTACAACCGCCGCGGCCTCCAGGAATCAGATGTCTGCTTAACAGGGGAGCTTACGATTGCCAAGCGCTGCGCGTTGACGGCCTGCTCGTCCCACTGCGCCTCGCTCAGGAAGAACTGCAGTCGCTGCACCGCAGCGGCCTGGGCCTGCACCACGGGCTCTGCGCCAGCAAGTGCTGTGAGGGTCTTGTTGCGGTCGCGAGGAAGCAGTAAGCCTGCGAGGTATTCACGGAAGCTGCGCCGCTGGGCCAGAGAGCGGAAATGCCGGTCGAACCGGCTGGCGTAGGCCTCCATGAGGCCAGGGGCGGGTGGACAGGGACGTGGAGCAGTCATGACAAACCGCCTCCTGCCCCAGACCGGGCATCAGCCATGCCTACTCCAACAAAGTACCGATCAGAACCCAAACTCCCGCACCAGCACGCTGCCCGCTGCAGTTAACAGTCGCTCCCACAGGCTGCGCACAGGCTGCGCCAGCACTGCGTGGCCGCGCCACTGGCGCAGCGACAGGCCTGGGTCCTCCAGCAACTCCATTTCTACCCGGTACAGTGGGTGCGCTGGACGCCAGTGGCCACTGTGCTCAGTGGCCTCCACGGGCCCGCCATGCACGCGCGCCAGCAGCGGCTCGGTCAACAATGCGCTCGCATGCGGGGAGACGCTGAGCACCTGCAGCGGCAACCGCCGCGTCGGCGCAGCGTCGGCCATGAAGCTGGCTGCATCACCCGGCTGCAGCGAACGCGCGGCCGTTTCAGAGGCATAGGCCACGACACGCCAGCGCCCAGGGGCCGCGAGCTGCAGCAGCGTCTGCTGCGGGCCAGCCACGGTGCCGGCGCGTGCGCTCGCATCGACTTCCAGCACCACACCCGCAAAGGGTGCTCGCGGCTGGTACCGCGCGAACTCCTCCGCCAAAGCCTGCGCCTCGTCGCGCGTGGTGGCCAGTTGCGCCTGCAGTGAGCCCCATTGCGCCTGCTGCGCCGGGTCGACGCTCGCGCCCGCGACCTGTGCCTGCAACTGGCGGATGCGCACCTGCGCGGCTTGATAGCGCTGTTGCAACGCGGGGGCTGATGCGTCCAGCAGCGGCGTGCCGGCCTCCACCTGTTGGCCGGGCTGCACGTGCACCGCGTCGAGCACCGCGGTAGCGGGCAGGCGCAGTGCGAGGTGCTGCGCCGGCTGAAGTAGCGCGCCAGCGCTCTCGTGCGAGGGCAGCGGAACGAAGCCGAGCGCGAGCAGCGCCGCCAGCAGAGCAAGTGTGCCGCGCAGGCGCGGACTGCCGCCCCACTGCGTGCGCGCGCTCCACCATTGTCGCAGCTCGCGCCACACCGGCAGCCCGATGAACCAGCCCAGCTCCACCGCGAACAGCAGGATGCCCAGCGCCTTGAACGTGAAGTGGTAGACCAACCAGGCGATGCCGAGGTAGAGCAGGAAGCGGTAGGCCCAGGTCAGCAGGCCGAAGGCCACCATCGCGCGCTGTGCGGCAGGCCCCAGCGCCTCGGGCGCCGGGGCCTGCCAGCCGAGCAGCGCGCGGCGCAGTCGCCAGCGTGCCATTGCGAAGCTGCGCTCGTGCAGGTTGGGCTGGTCGAGTAAATCGCACAGCACGAAGTAGCCGTCGAAGCGCATGAAGGGGCTGAGGTTCACGATCACGGTGCTGATCCAGGTGAAGGTGGCGAGCAGGAAGCTCGCGGTACGCAGTGGCCCGTCAGGCAACAGCGCCCAGGAGAGTGTGGCCCAGGCTGCGATCGTCATCTCGGTGCGCACGCCGGCGAGCGCCACCTGCAGCCGCGCGCTCGCGTCGGCCAGCCGCCAGACCTCGGACGTGTCGGTGTAGGCCACCGGCCATAGCACCATGAAGGCCACCCCCATCGTCGGCACGCGGCAGCCATGGCGCCGCGCCACAAAGGCGTGGCCGAACTCGTGGGCGATCTTCACCAGCAGCAGCGTCAGGCCGTAGAGCGCCATCCCACGCCACGACAGCAGGTCCACACCCTGCGCAATGAAGGCGTCCCAATCACGCCCCACAGCCACGACGCCGGCCAGCAGCGCCAGCAGCGTGGCCCGTGTGAAGCCCTTACCGCCTAGGCGTCCGACCCAGGGCAGCAGCGCGCGCAGCCAGCGGTCCGGATTCACGAGCGGCACGCGGAAGAACAGGTAGTGGTGCAGCAGCCAAGTGGCGAACGCGCCGGCGCCCTGCGGCCCCTGCCCGCGCGGGGCAGGGGCGCGCTCGGGCTGCACCAGTTCGTGCTGACGCGCGAAGGCCAGCACCTGCAGCACATGCTCGGCGTCGATCGCGAGCGTGGTCTGCTGGTTGACCTGCTCGGCAATGCGCGCCGGGTCGCCCAGCCACCAGCGGCGCAGCACCTCGTAGCTCACCCAGTCTATGCGCACGAAGCGGTGGCGCACCGGGTCGTGCAGCGTCCAGCTCGGCTGGCCGTCGGGCAGCGCCGGGCCGTGGTGCAGCTGCAGCTCTTCACGCAGCTCAGGCCAGCGGCCCACAGCCGGGGCGGCGAGCACGGCGCTCACCAGCCGCTCGCCTCGCGCAACGCAGCCAGCGGCCGGCGCAACACCCAGTAGGCGAAGGGCACGCGCTCGCCTTCGACGTGCACAGTGCCGCGGGCGCCGAGCCGCTCACGCGGCGCATCCACCAACTGACCGCGCAGCCGGTAAGCCATGCCTCCCTCGGGCCGAGCCACCGCCTCGAAGGCATAGAGGCGCAGCTGTGCGTGCACTGGGCTCGCGGGGCGGCTGGCGAGGTGCAGCCGCATTGGGCTGCCGGGGGGCAGCTCGACCGCGTCGGCCACTGGGAGCCAAGCTTCAACCTCCTGATCGTCGGCCCGCGCCAAGCGCAGCAGCGGCTCCCCGGCGGCTACGGTGCGACCGGCCCAGTTGCCTGGGTCGTCGAGCAGCACCACGCCGTCGTGCGGTGCGCGCAGCTGGTTGCGCGCCACTTGCTCGCTCAAGTAAGCGGCCTCGGTACGGCGTTCCTCAATGCGGCCCAGCGCCACCGCGAGCTGGGCCTTGGCGCGGGGGTCGGTGAGAGCCTGCTGGCTGGTCTGTCGCCACTCGGCCTCGGCGGTGGCGAGCGCCTGCAGCGCCACCTGTAGTCGGCTCGCGGCCGCTGCGTCGTCGAGTTCGGCCAGCAGCTGGCCGGCCTCCACGAACTGGTTGGGCTCGACGTGCAGCTTGCGCGCCATGCCGTCGATCGTCGCACGCAGCACGGTGGGCTCGCGCGGCACGAGCTCGCCTGGAGCACGCACGTTGAGCTGCACCGGGAACAGTATTGCGGCGCACAGCGCCGCAAGTCCAATCCACAGCCCGCGCGAGCGCCGTAGCGCCGGGCGGCGCAGTGACTGCGCCAGCACACGCAAGTCCAGCGCGCGGCGTGGCGCTGCGGCCGCAGCGGCCTGCTCGGCGAGCCGCCATAGCTGCGCCCATTCGCGCAGCCAGCCCGCCTCGGCCTCGGTCCAGGGCGTCTCGCGGCACAGAAGCAGTGCCGCGCCGTCCGGTTCCATGGGCAGCCACAGCGCGTGCGGAGGCCACCATTGCTCCCACTCCTGCGCCAGCGTGGCCTCGACTTGCGCCGTGTGAAAAGGGCCAGGCGGTTTGCCCGTACACGAGCGCGCTAGCCGGGCAAGCCACTGGCCGTAGGGGCCCTGCGGGTCTACCTGGCTTGCGCCCGAGTGGGCGAGCAGCCCCTGCCGGGCATCCCAGAGCACCGCCGAGTGGTAGGGCAGCGCCTCCCGGGTGCGGTTGAGCAGCACGAAGCGACGCTCAGTGTCGCCGCTGGCCGCTCGCGCAAGGCGCAACAGGCCGAGCAGTGCGTCGGACGAGACAGGCATAGTGCAGATCTCCCCGCTTCGTCAAGCGCGCGACGGCAGTGCGTGGCGCGCCGGCTGCCAGTCGCGGCCCTCGGCACTGCGCATAAGCGCCTCACCACGCATCAGCTGCGCGTTCAGGCCCGGCCGCATACCTTTGCCGGCCTCGCCGGATTTGATTCGAAACATCACTGTCGCGTCACGCCCCTGCGAGTCGCGCGCCACCACCTTCAGGCGTAGATCGATCTCCTCGCCCTGCGGCGGCTCGCCGGTGAAGGTGCCACTCTTGCCGTCGAAGCGCAGCCAAGGCGGCAACGGCGTGCCGTCGGCGAGCGTCGCGACGAGCTGCACCGTCTCGTTGGCATCGGTGTGGACGAAGGCATCGGCGGGCACTTGGAGCCGCAGCTCTGAGGTGACAGGAACGATCTGGTCCTCGACACCGCGGAACACCTTTAGGCTGGGTTCGGCCGAGGGCGAGACCATTGCGCGGAAGCCGCTGGCGCGGGTGTAGATATCCTCTAGGCCGCCCGGCACGATAAAGCTGGTGCGCGAGTCGCTGCCCTGCTCGAAGACCGGCGCGAAGTCGCGCAGTGCCCCGGACAGCGGATTCCAGGACATGTCGAGCATCGAGTCGAAGTGCTGTGCCGGCATGCTCGGGGCGGGAGCCACCTCCTGCAGCACCGGTGGGGCAGGCGGCGCAGAGGGCTGCACGGGGGCTGCCGGCAGGAGCACGGGGCGAGGGCGGTCGTCGTCCAGCCGCGGGTAGCCGGAGGCGCCGGATCGGTCCGGATTGCCGCTGGTGTTGTTCGCGAGGAACACGTCACCTGCGCCGTGGTCGTCGATCGTTGCAGTGCCGATGAACGCGCCGCCGGCGCCGTTCTCGGCGCGCAGCTGGAAGTGGTGCGCGCCCTCGTCGATGTCGTCATTGGTGATCGAAGTGCGCACCAACAACTGGCCGTCGCTGCCGACCGCAACCCGGCTGCCCGCAACGTAGGGCACCCAGCTGCTGCCGTTAAAGACCTGCAGTTGCGGGTTCGCACTGCCGGAGCCGCCGTAGTCAGCGCCGTCTGCAGTGCCGGGGAGCAAGCTCAGGCGCACCAACTGGCCGGGCGCGCCGGTGGTCCTGAAGACGGCGTAGGGCGAGGCCTCGTTGACCGCCGGGCTGGAGACGGTGAGCGCGCGGTCGTCGTCCTTGGGGGCGCTCGGGTCAGTGGTGC
>NZ_QXMG01000125.1 GCF_003569765.1 Caldimonas tepidiphila
TGGGTGTAATAGCCTGACGATGACCTACTTTCACACGCGAATGCGCACTATCATCGGCGCTGAGGCGTTTCACTGTCCTGTTCGGGATGGGAAGGAGTGGGACCACCTCGCTATGGTCGTCAGGCGTAACTGGCTGCCGTGCTGCTTTTTGTGTCAGCACGGCGAATTCGTAGAGTCGGATCAGTGGGTATTGATTGCGTTTGCCAGAGCTTGGCACAACTGAATTCTTTGGATCAGTCGTCGATGTTCATCGTTCGAGAACATCAAAGTTATAGGGTCAAGCCGCACGGGCAATTAGTACTGGTTAGCTTAACGCATTACTGCGCTTCCACACCCAGCCTATCAACGTCGTGGTCTTCGACGACCCTTCAGGGGGCTCGAGGCCCCGGCAAGACTCATCTTGAGACGAGTTTCCCGCTTAGATGCTTTCAGCGGTTATCTCTTCCGCACTTAGCTACTCGGCAATGCCACTGGCGTGACAACCGATACACCAGAGGTGCGTCCACTCCGGTCCTCTCGTACTAGGAGCAGGCTCTCTCAATCTTGCAGCGCCCACGGAAGATAGGGACCAAACTGTCTCACGACGTTTTAAACCCAGCTCACGTACCTCTTTAAATGGCGAACAGCCATACCCTTGGGACCGGCTACAGCCCCAGGATGAGATGAGCCGACATCGAGGTGCCAAACACCGCCGTCGATATGAACTCTTGGGCGGTATCAGCCTGTTATCCCCAGAGTACCTTTTATCCGTTGAGCGATGGCCCTTCCATACAGAACCACCGGATCACTTTGTCCTACTTTCGTATCTGCTCGACTTGTCAGTCTCGCAGTTAAGCACGCTTTTGCCAATGCACTATCAGCACGATTTCCGACCGTGCCTAGCGTACCTTCGAACTCCTCCGTTACACTTTGGGAGGAGACCGCCCCAGTCAAACTGCCCACCATACACTGTCCCCAACCCGGATCACGGGCCAAGGTTAGAACCTCAAACACACCAGGGTGGTATTTCAAGGACGGCTCCACGACACCTAGCGGCACCGCTTCAAAGCCTCCCACCTATCCTACACAGGTCTGTTCAAAATCCAATGTAAAGCTACAGTAAAGGTTCATGGGGTCTTTCCGTCTTTCCGCGGGGAGATTGCATCATCACAAACATTTCAACTTCGCTGAGTCTCTGGAGGAGACAGTGTGGCCATCGTTACGCCATTCGTGCAGGTCGGAACTTACCCGACAAGGAATTTCGCTACCTTAGGACCGTTATAGTTACGGCCGCCGTTTACTGGGACTTCAGTCAAGAGCTTGCACCCCATCATTTAATCTTCCAGCACCGGGCAGGCGTCACACCCTATACGTCGACTTTCGTCTTTGCAGAGTGCTGTGTTTTTATTAAACAGTCGCAGCCACCGATTCTTTGCAACCTCATTGGGCTCCCCGAGTAAATCGGTTCACCTACTAAAGGCACACCTTCTTCCGAAGTTACGGTGTCAATTTGCCGAGTTCCTTCTCCAGAGTTCTCTCAAGCGCCTGAGAATACTCATCACGCGCACCAGTGTCGGTTTGCGGTACGGTCGTTGTGTAGCTGAAGCTTAGTGGCTTTTCCTGGAAGCAGGGTATCACTCACTTCGGCGGCAAGCCGCCTCGTTATCACCCCTCATCTAAGATCTCCGGATTTGCCTAGAGACCACGACTACAGGCTTGAACCGGGACATCCAACACCCGGCTGAGCTAACCTTCTCCGTCCCCACATCGCACTACACATCGGTACAGGAATATTGACCTGTTTCCCATCAGCTACGCATCTCTGCCTCGCCTTAGGGGCCGACTCACCCTACGCCGATGAACGTTGCGTAGGAAACCTTGCGCTTACGGCGAGGGGGCTTTTCACCCCCTTTAACGCTACTCATGTCAGCATTCGCACTTCCGATACCTCCAGCATCCCTCTCGAGACACCTTCACAGGCTTACGGAACGCTCTCCTACCACGCACGATTGCTCGTGCATCCGCAGCTTCGGTAACTGGCTTAGCCCCGTTACATCTTCCGCGCAGGACGACTCGATCAGTGAGCTATTACGCTTTCTTTAAATGATGGCTGCTTCTAAGCCAACATCCTGACTGTTTTAGCCTTCCCACTTCGTTTCCCACTTAGCCAATTTTAGGGACCTTAGCTGGCGGTCTGGGTTGTTTCCCTCTTGAGTCCGGACGTTAGCACCCGGTGCTCTGTCTCCCAAGCTGTACTCATCGGTATTCGGAGTTTGCAATGGTTTGGTAAGTCGCCATGACCCCCTAGCCATAACAGTGCTCTACCCCCGACGGTAATACTTGAGGCACTACCTAAATAGTTTTCGGAGAGAACCAGCTATTTCCAAGTTTGTTTAGCCTTTCACCCCTATCCACAGCTCATCCGCTAGTTTTGCAACACTAGTCGGTTCGGACCTCCAGCACCTGTTACGGTACCTTCATCCTGGCCATGGATAGATCACTTGGTTTCGGGTCTACACCCAGCGACTAAATACGCCCTGTTCGGACTCGGTTTCCCTGCGCCTTCCCTATACGGTTAAGCTCGCCACTGAATGTAAGTCGCTGACCCATTATACAAAAGGTACGCCGTCACCCTTTCAGGCTCCGACTTTTTGTATGCATGCGGTTTCAGGATCTATTTCACTCCCCTCCCGGGGTTCTTTTCGCCTTTCCCTCACGGTACTGGTTCACTATCGGTCGATTACGAGTATTTAGCCTTGGATGATGGTCCACCCATGTTCAGACAGGATTACACGTGTCCCGCCCTACTTGTCGCTAGCTCAGTACCACACGGATCTTTTCGCATACGGGGCTATCACCCACTATGGCCGGCCTTTCCATGCCGCTTTGCTAAGTCCCGTGCTATCACTAGCAGGCTCCTCCGATTTCGCTCGCCACTACTTTCGGAATCTCGGTTGATGTCTTTTCCTCGAGCTACTGAGATGTTTCAGTTCACCCGGTTCGCCTCGTTAGCCTATGTATTCAGCTAACGATACCCCTAAGGGTGGGTTTCCCCATTCGGAAATCTCCGGATCAAAGCTAATTTGCCAGCTCCCCGAAGCTTATCGCAGGCTATCACGTCCTTCGTCGCCTGTAATCGCCAAGGCATCCACCACATGCACTTAGTCACTTGACCCTATAACTTTGATGTCAAGGACTGATTTGAGTATTCGCGTTGTGCCGTCTCTTCACGCCTTCGAAATTTCTTTCGAGGTTGAAGTCTGGTGACGCAATCAATTGTCGCCGGCGGCACGGTGTCAGTCTGGGCCTTTACCCCCAGCCAACTTTCCGCCGGCAACGCTGATTCGACTCTACAAATTTTTAAAGAACAACAGCCGTTTTCGCGACTGCTCAAGCAAGAATTCTCCGCGATCCTTCAATCTCGCGGAACGCTTGCTTGAGCATTCGACACTGCAGTGTGTGACTTTCTTGGTGGAGGATGACGGGATCGAACCGACGACCCCCTGCTTGCAAAGCAGGTGCTCTCCCAGCTGAGCTAATCCCCCATCTCGAATTCCCGGTGGTGGGCCTGGTTGGATTCGAACCAACGACCCCCGCCTTATCAAGACGGTGCTCTAACCGACTGAGCTACAGGCCCTCACGTCTTGCTCGTGAAGACAAGCCCGCGGCCTCTTCACACACTGTGCTGTGTTTCACTGACAACCGATAAGTGTGGGCGCTGAACTTGAATGCGCACTTCTGTGTGGCTTCTTCCTCCCCGACCAGCCTTGCGACTGATGGGTCGTTCTGCCATCGTTTTCCAGAAAGGAGGTGATCCAGCCGCACCTTCCGATACGGCTACCTTGTTACGACTTCACCCCAGTCACGAACCCTGCCGTGGTAAGCGCCCCCCTTTCGGTTAGGCTACCCACTTCTGGCAGAACCCGCTCCCATGGTGTGACGGGCGGTGTGTACAAGACCCGGGAACGTATTCACCGCGACATGCTGATCCGCGATTACTAGCGATTCCGACTTCACGCAGTCGAGTTGCAGACTGCGATCCGGACTACGACCGGTTTTCTGGGATTGGCTCCCCCTCGCGGGTTGGCAGCCCTCTGTACCGGCCATTGTATGACGTGTGTAGCCCTACCCATAAGGGCCATGATGACCTGACGTCATCCCCACCTTCCTCCGGTTTGTCACCGGCAGTCTCATTAGAGTGCCCTTTCGTAGCAACTAATGACAAGGGTTGCGCTCGTTGCGGGACTTAACCCAACATCTCACGACACGAGCTGACGACGGCCATGCAGCACCTGTGTTCAGGTTCTCTTTCGAGCACTCCCAAATCTCTTCGGGATTCCTGACATGTCAAGGGTAGGTAAGGTTTTTCGCGTTGCATCGAATTAAACCACATCATCCACCGCTTGTGCGGGTCCCCGTCAATTCCTTTGAGTTTCAACCTTGCGGCCGTACTCCCCAGGCGGTCAACTTCACGCGTTAGCTTCGTTACTGAACAGCAAGCCGTCCAACAACCAGTTGACATCGTTTAGGGCGTGGACTACCAGGGTATCTAATCCTGTTTGCTCCCCACGCTTTCGTGCATGAGCGTCAGTGCAGGCCCAGGGGATTGCCTTCGCCATCGGTGTTCCTCCGCATATCTACGCATTTCACTGCTACACGCGGAATTCCATCCCCCTCTGCCGCACTCCAGCCGTGCAGTCACAAATGCAGTTCCCAGGTTGAGCCCGGGGATTTCACATCTGTCTTGCACAACCGCCTGCGCACGCTTTACGCCCAGTAATTCCGATTAACGCTCGCACCCTACGTATTACCGCGGCTGCTGGCACGTAGTTAGCCGGTGCTTATTCTTCCGGTACCGTCATCCCCCCGAGGTATTAGCCCAAGGGATTTCTTCCCGAACAAAAGCAGTTTACAACCCGAAGGCCTTCTTCCTGCACGCGGCATGGCTGGATCAGGCTTGCGCCCATTGTCCAAAATTCCCCACTGCTGCCTCCCGTAGGAGTCTGGGCCGTGTCTCAGTCCCAGTGTGGCTGGTCGTCCTCTCAGACCAGCTACAGATCGTCGCCTTGGTAGGCCTTTACCCCACCAACTAGCTAATCTGACATCGGCCGCTCCAATAGCGCGAGGCCTTTCGGTCCCCCGCTTTCACCCTCAGGTCTCATGCGGTATTAATCCGGCTTTCGCCGGGCTATCCCCCACTACTGGGCACGTTCCGATGCATTACTCACCCGTTCGCCACTCGTCGCCAGGTTGCCCCGCGTTACCGTTCGACTTGCATGTGTAAGGCATGCCGCCAGCGTTCAATCTGAGCCAGGATCAAACTCTATAGTTCGATCTCTTAAAACTCACTCAACGGAATCGAAGTGAACTTCACTTCTACTGTCCGTGGAGCGTTTGTGAGTCCCGAAGAACTCGGCGCATCCGCCTTCAAACGCCCACGCTTATCGGCTGTCAATTTTTAAAGAACCTTGCTACACTCGCCGCCACTCAGGCAACTCGCTCACAATCGCCGCTCATCAGCAGCGAAGACCGCTATTCTCGCTCGCTTTTCAATTCTTTGTCAAGCGCTCGGTCTTTGCAGACCGGGAGAACAACCTGCGCTACACTCGCTGCGTCAGCAGCCCGTCCAGCGCCCCGCTTCTCAGCGGGCAAGAGCGTTATTCTCTCTCGCTCAACAAGGCCTGTCAAGCTTCGGCCTCATCTTTTTTCTCCGCCACCGCATCTTCCGGCCAGCCGCCCTGCCCCTTGGAGCCCTGCGACCGCCGCGTCAGCA
>NZ_QXMG01000126.1 GCF_003569765.1 Caldimonas tepidiphila
ATAACTCCGTCCGGGGTCAGGGGAATCTCGCTCTCAATCTATTTGCGCAACAAAGCCTGCTGCCGACCTCGAGCATCCGGCAAAGTGCTCGAAGATCAGGAAAGATTAGCTGAGGTCGGCGATCACCGTGCACCCATTGCACACTTGTCTGCGAACTTGACCGCACGATCCAGGCCGCCTGCAACCCGGCAGCTAATGCTCCGGCAATGTCCAGTTCGGCATCGTCTCCAACGTGAAGCACCCGGTCCGCAGCGACACCGGCCAAAGCAGCTGCGGCTTGGAAGATCGCGGCATCGGGTTTAGCGCAGCCGAAGGTCGACGCCCTCAGATCCGCCTGAAAGAATTGTTGAACGCCGGCAGCCTTGAGACACCCATTGCCGTTGGACACAGCAACCAAGGGATAACGCCTGGCCAGCCATTGCAATGCTGGCAGCACATCCTCGTAGAGTTCCACCCGCTGCCGCTCGGCAAAGAAGACCTCATAAGCGGCACCGGCGAGACCTGCGTCCTCGTCTGACAGCGTAAGGGCCATGCGAATCGACTCCAGACGCAGAGATTTGAGATCATGCGCCAATTCAGGCCGTTCGCGCTCTGTAGCTGAGCGCAGTTCATGCAACTTCTGTGGCGATGTGAGCACGCTCGCCGTTCCAGGTGCATGCTGTAAAAGCCACTTGTGCAGTACCCTTTCGGCCCGCTCCACGGATGGAGCAAACGGCCATAAGGTATCGTCCAGATCCAAGGTAATCGCCGAGACGTTTGCTAAGCACATAGGGACTCGAGAATTGGCTGTGCGATTCGTACGAAGTCCCGGGAGTCGAGCACGATCGACCGATCGAGGCGGCCTGCATTGAAGGCGATCTCGTCGTGGTTGTTGACCAAATCGGGATCAACCACCAGCTTGATCTTCGAGGAAAAGGAGAAAGGGGGAATGGCGCCGATCTGGCACCCTGTCTCTTGGATGGCTTCCTCAGCCGTTGCAAGTGTCGCTCGCTTGATGCCGGCAGCCTGTGCCACTTTCTTGAAATCCAGTTTCCTGTCACCGGGCAGGACGGCAAGCACCAGATGGGCGGACGTATCTCTGCTTTTGCAGAGCATGGCCTTGGCGCCCTGCCCCGGAGTGGTCCCCCGGATGCGGGCGACCAGGTCGGACTTCCCTTCGGCTGGATGTTCTATCACCCGGAAACGAGCGTTCTCTCGATTGAGTAAGGTTAAGAGCTGGTCAAACATGGCGATTTTGACAGGGTCTAGTATCGGCGGCCCCGTATGGGACCGCCTCGCATTGATAAACAGGCGCTGGCCGCGTCAGGCAGCTCAGGCGGGAACTCGCACCGCAACAGGCCGGAACGATCTTCCCGATAACACTATGCCGCCATGACGCTAATCACACGACAGACGAAGTGGGTCAGTACTTCCAGAGCAGTCGCTGCAGCTCCTTCGTGTCGGTTGTCTTTGTCAGCGCCAGGGCCGTCAGGATGCGCGCCTTGGCGGGGTTCTGATCATCCACCACAACGTAGTCGTTCTTGTCGTCGTTGGTCTCGCCGTTACGGACGAGGGCTCCGCTGCCCGTGCGGGTGGTACGGACCACGAACACGCCCTTGGCACGCATGTGCAATAACTGCACTTTGGTTAATGCCTTGGGCTTACACGCCCATTGCAAAGAACGTAGTGGATGCGCTGTCAGGACGGGCCAGTCCCTGTAGGCTCAGTGCTCCTGCGGCACCGGTTTGTCGAGCAGGAGAAGCCGTGCGTCACTTGGCATAGCTGTACACCGATGCGCGGGAAATGCCCAGATGCGCAGCGACTGTCTCCATCGAGCGGCGTACATCGAGCAGGCCGGCTGCTTTCAGTTCCTTGACCACGGCTCGTCGGTCATCGACCTTGAGCGCACGAGGTGTCGTTGCCAATCGAGCTGCGAATTGATCGATCCGTGCCCGGATTGCATCGGCCCCCCCTGCGTCCAGCGTCTCGTTCACCGGTACTTGACCTTCGACCGAGACAAACTGGTTCAGCACGCTTTGGAAGGCCTGGAACAGGCTCAGGTCGACGTTCATGCACAGCGCAGCGATGTAGCGGCCCTCGGAGTCCTTGATGCCGATCGAGGTGCTCTTGGCCTGCCGTCCGTCAGAGAACTTGTTCGGGTAGTTCGCAATGACCTGCTCGAACTCGGGGTCCAGGATCCGAGCCAGCCCGAGCTCGGTCGCCGGGTGCCCGACTTCGCGACCCGAGAGGTTGTTGTGGATCGCAAGGATGGCGTGCTTGGGATCCAGGAGGTCGTGCACCACGACTTCGCAGAAGGGGGCGAAGGTCTTGGCCAGTCCGTCGGCGACCTGTTGCAGTTGTTCGAGCAGCAGGCGCTGCTCCGGTGTCCGCTTTGTCATGCTGGATAGTTTGTCTGATATTATACAAACAGTCAAACCCGTCCAGCATGACGTGGTTTAGCGCATGAGATGCGCGAGAGACGTGTCTCGCGTCACCCTCTGGAGCTCCTGTCAGCCCCGTTAGCCCGCAGTTATGAGAAGGATTGACCCCGCTGCGCGAGCGCAACGCATCGCGCTGCAAGAATTTCAGTGGGGTCGATCAGTACCATCGACTCGCGCACTTTTGCCTCCAGCTCGACAAGGGGCAACTCCGTACAGCCAAGGATGACCGCTTGGGCTCCCTGCGCGGTGAGATGCTCAATCGCCGCGGCCACGTACTCGCTGCAAGCGCCGCTGGTGAATCCAGCCTTGACACCCTTCTCTCCGTAGATTGCCAGCATCACTTGAGCCTGGTGGTTTGCGTCGGGCACCAGCAAGCTCATACCGGCCGACTTGATGACCTCGCGATAGACCCCGCTTGCTACCGTGCCCGAGGTGGCGAGCAGACCGACGGTGCCCACTGCCGGTAGTTGCGTGCGCAGATGCGCGACCACCTCGGACAGCATGTTCACGATGGGTATTCCCAGATAGGGCTGAATACGATCCACGTAGGCATGGGCAGTATTGCAGGGGATGACAATGGCAGCGGCGCCGTCGGCTTCGAGGCGCTTGCATGTAGCCAGGAGGGGGATCGTCGGATCCTCCCCTCCACCGATCAGGTTGGCTGTGCGGTCGGGGATCTGGGGATTCTGCTGGACGACCATCTTGATGTGGTCCTGGTCTCGGGCGGCCTGCGTGAGGCGCACCACCTTGCGCATGAAATCCACCGTCGCCGCCGGACCTACGCCGCCGAGCACGCCGAGCTTGAACTCGCGCGACGGCGGCACAGCATCCACCTCCAGGGCGAACTCGGCGTAAACCAAATTGGAGTCAAGGAGGGGAACGGGCACGAGCGGACGCAGCGAGTCGATCAGCACCGGAACCTCGGTTATCCCCGGCACAATGATTCCCGCCCCCTGGTCGATAAGGTCGGCGCAGGTCTCAAAAAGGAGCTGGAGGCATTCGCCACTATGGTGTCCTGCGCGCACGCCGCGCGGGCCGTAGATCGCCGTCATGAGCTTGTCGTTCTGCACTGCTGCATTCGGGTAGACGATCCGGCCGAGTTCGCCCAACTCGCGCTCGAAGATGCCCGATTCTCGCACGTAAGAGGAAGTGAGCACCCCGATCGTTCTCACCCCTGCATGCTTGTGCGCGATCCGGTGGCGCAGGGCATCGAAGACGCTCACCACCCTCAGGCTGATTTCCGGCGTGATCTCGCGCAGGAAGGTGTGCGACACGAAGCATGGCACCAGAGCGATATCGATGCCTTGCTCTTCCATGTCTTTGAGTGCGTTGTAAACATAGAATTTTCGCCGGGTCGGGTCGTAGCCCTGTTCGGCGGTAGCCGGTCCGTCCTCGAAATTGCGCTGCGCGAAGGCAATGTCGGCGGCCGGCATCCCCGTGCTGCGCTGAGTCGCGCGGATCATCTTCAGCAGCAAATCGGCGCCTGCCATCGCTCCGAGTCCACCGACCACGCCATATCTGCGCTGGGCCGGGGTGTTTTCGCTCCGTTTCTGCATCACTTGCCTCTTGATCATGTTGCGCTCGGCCGGACCAGGCGGAGGCCTGGGCGCTAGGGTCTGTTTGACAAGGTTTTCGATTGCGTCCGTAGAGGGCCAACTTTCCCTGTAGCTCTCTATGAAATCGAGCTTCAACAATGGCCGTAGGACCGGCCCTCGGGACCCTGTCAAACAGAGCCTAGAGCGTGTTAGGGCTGCTGCGGCAGCTCGCCCACCTGCGCGCGGCCCTGCTCGTCAGCGGGCTTGACCTTGAGCGCGAGAAGCTGCCCCAGCGTGTCCACTGCCACATGGACCTTGGAGCCGCTCTCGGGCGTTGACTGCGGCGTACGGTTGTCCAGGATGGCGGCGGAGGGCTGAGCCTGGCGGCCCTGCGCTTGGCGCTGTAGCACGCGCAGGTCATGTACCCGTGCCTCGAAGACGCCCGCGGCAAACCAGTGCTGGGTCTGCGGGTACACCAGAGGCCAGGGCGGGAAGTCGTGGAGCAGCATGTGCCACGCGCCGCCGACCCGGACGATGTAGCGCAGGGCTTTGAACACCTTGCGCAGGCTGTGGCGCCGTGCAAGCTGGCCTCGGGCAGCAACGCCAGGTACGGCAGACGAACGCCCATTCCTCGTCCGTGACGTCGCTCGGTTAGGGCTTGCGAGCGGCTGCGGTGAATCCGGTCATCCGCCCTACAGGGGGACGACCGGCTCAGTTCCTATCACGCTCTAGCGACCCGGGCTTCCCCCTCGACTGCTTCCCCGGCCTGGAGGAATTCGTCTGCCTTGAGGACGTGGGCCGTATCGAAGACGGTCTGATCGAGCTCACCCTCGCTATGCGCAACCACGCAAGCGACCGCGCAGTCACCCGCCACATTCAGCGCGGTACGGGCCATGTCGAGGATTCGGTCGATGCCGGCGATGATCGCAATGCCCTCCAGCGGCAGTCCGACCGAGGCCAGGACCAGCGACAGCATGATCAGCCCGGCGCCGGGCACCCCAGCGGTGCCGATGGAAGCCAGGGTTGCGGTCAGCACGATGGTCAGGTACTGACTCGTGTTCAGGTCGAGGCCGTAAGCCTGGGCAATGAACACCGCACACACTCCCTGGTAGAGAGCGGTGCCATCCATGTTGAGGGTGGCGCCCATAGGCAGGACGAAGCTCGAGACACTTCGCGACACACCGAGATTGCGCTCCGCCGACATCATCGTGACCGGCAGCGTCCCCGAGCTAGACGTGCTGGTAAACGCGACCATCACCGGTTCGATGCTGCCCTGGAAGTAGCGCAGCGGGTTGAGCCGAGCAATAAACTTGATCAATCCCCCATAGACCACTACCGCGTGGACCGCGCAGCCGAGATAGACCATCGCAATGACCTTCGCCAGCGGGGCCAGCAGGTCGAGCCCGTAGGTGCCGGCGACCCAGGTCATCAGCGCGAACACGCCATACGGGGCGAAGGCAATGGGCTCTGTTGCACAAATGAATTGAGGGGGAGCTTCCCCTGACCCCGGGCGGAGTTATG
>NZ_QXMG01000127.1 GCF_003569765.1 Caldimonas tepidiphila
GACCGCCGAGCCAGCAGGGAGTTGCTGGCCGAGCACGGCTGCAAGGACGGCATCGCACGGCGCGCGCTGCCAGGCGAGCCACTCGGCCAGCGCGCCGAGGCGAGGAACAAGACCATCAACCGGCGCCGCTCGCGCGTCGAGCATGTCTTCGCCGGGCTGTGGCACCTCGGGGGCAAGACAGTGCGAGCCATCGGGCAGGCCCGCAATGAACTTGCCATCGCGATCAAGTGCGCCGTCTACAACGTCAAGCGCCTGACGTGGCTGAAGGAGAAGCTGCCGGCCTTCTGAGCCGCCGGCCGGCCCGCTCGCCGGGGCCGGTGTGGGGCTCGCAACACCTGCCTCCCGCTCTTCTTGGTCCCGCCGCTGCCTGCCTTACCTGTGCGCGCCTCGCTGCGCATCAGCCGAGATCCCGCTCAGCTCACGTCTCGCTCGAAAACCGGTTTATCGAAGTTCCCTACAGGCCCGTTCCGATCCGCCGGATCACGTCCGGCGTCCATCTCCCTTCGCGGGCGTGCTGTCCTTCAGGAGACGGCCCTTGCAGCCGACTCGCGCTGCCTTTGCCGCCATACCGCGAGGCCCTGGGCGTTCAGCTCGATGTCGAGCGCGAGCAAGTCGCGAACCGAGGCCTCGTCGCCGACGGGGCCGCAGCGACGCCATTCTTCCAGATAGAGGGCTTCCAACCGGTCCTGCAGTTCGTGGTCCCGGCTTCCATCGAACGGCGCCTCCAGCGCGACGCGCACCATCGCGTCGACCTGCCGCAGTGTCAGCGCGGCGAGTCGTTGTACGTCGCCTGTTGCGCCGAAATGCGTCAGGTACACCCGCTGCGGATCGGCTTGCAGCAGGCGCTCGATCGAGCGCCGCATCGCGTCGGGCTCGAATTGCACCGGCGTGCTCGAAGGGATGATGTGCCGGCCCTGCGCGCTGAGCAGTTCCTGGTAGCCGATGCCGAAGGTGTCGCCGGTGAACCAGCCGCGGCTCGCCTCGTCCCAGATGCAGTGGTGATGCCGGGCATGGCCAGGGGTGTCGATGAAGCGCAGGGGGCGCCCGGCGAGCTCCAGAGTGTCGCCATCGGCCGGGGACACGATCCGCTGCGCGGCGACCGGCTCGATGGTCCCGTAGTCGCGCTCGAAGACAGCCTCGCCGTACACCGCCCGGGCGCCGTCCATGAGCGCCGCGGGGTCGACCATGTGCCGCGCGCCCCGCGGATGCACGACCAGCCGGGCGTTCGGGAGGTGTTGCATCAGGCGGCCGGCTCCGCCGGCATGGTCAAGGTGCACATGCGTGACGATCAGCCAGTCGACCGCATCGGGTCCGAGTCCCTGTGCCTCCAGGGCCGCGAGCAGGCGGGGGACGGCATGGTTGGTCCCAGTGTCCACGTAGGCTGCGCGCCCGTTCTCGACGATCAGGTAGGCCGCATCGAAGCGGGGACGGTGAAAACCGGTGTCGATGACGGTGATGCCGTGGCCGGCGGATTCGAGGAAGTCGAGCATGGCGAAAAGTCTCCGGAAGGTTTTCTTTTGCCGCAGTGTAGGGGGTCGGCGCCTGGCGGGCAGAGCGCGGCAGGCGCGCCCTGGGCGGGAACTCCGATTGCCTCCGCATCTGCACAGCCGCGCCGGTGCCGGCCGGCCTTCATTCAAAGGAAAGTGACATGTCCGTCTTGACCGATGAACAGCTCGAGTCGCTCGCACGCCAGCTCGACGAACGGGAGCAGCAGTTGCGGGCCGAAGTGCGCGGGGCGCGGGAGGAGGCGCAGATCCAGCAGGAAATGGATGCCGGCGTGGTCGGCGATACCGGGGACGTGGGACAGGCCAAGACGCGTGACGACATCGGGCATGCCGAGATGGAGCGCGACGTCGAGGAGCTGATGGAGATCGACGAGGCGAAGCAGCGCATCGCGGACGGCAGTTACGGAGAATGCGTCGACTGCACGCAGGAGATCGGCTACGCCCGGCTGCGGGTGCAGCCCGCGGCCAAGCGGTGCACCGAATGCCAGGAGCGCTTCGAGCGGGTGCAGAGCACGACCGCCAGCCCTGCGGCGCGGATCTGAGCCTGCCCATGGCCCGACAGGAAGGACGGACTCCGGACGGCTCCGGCCGGCTTCATCGCCCCCCCGGGTGGGGGTGGCCCCCGCAACAAACACACACGCCTCGGACTCGGGGCGGGGGCTAAGCTGGCAAGTCGTTTTCCCGCTTCCCATGTCTTCGAGCCGTCCTCCCTCATCCCCCGCCTTGCTGCAGCAGCCGGCGGAAGTCCGGACCCTGGGGCCGGGCCTCCGGCTGGGCGAATACGAGATCGAGCGCGTGCTGTGCGAGGGCAGCGACAGCATCGTGTACCTGGCGCACGACCACGGCCTGCAACGGCGGGTGGCGCTGCGCGAGTACCTGCCCGCGGGGCTCGCGGGGCGCGGTACGGGTGGCGAGACCGGCCTGCTCGACGCCCGGCACGCCGACCTGTTCGCGCTCGGGCTGCGCGCCTTCGCACACGAGGCGCGACTGCTCGCGCGCTGCGACCATCCCGCACTCGTCAAGGTGCTGCGCTACTGGGAGGCCCGCCACACCGGCTACATGGCGATGCAATGGCTCGACGGGGAGTCGCTGCAGGCGAGCCGTGAGGCAATGGCGCAACCGCCCGGCGAGAGCTGGCTGCGCAGCGTGATGCTGGACCTCGCGGGAGCGCTCGAGACGTTGCACGGGGCCTTCGCGCAGCATCGCAACGTGCATCCGGGCAACATCCTGCTGCAGGCAGACGGCCGTCCCGTGCTGCTCGGCTTCCATGCCGCGCGCCGGGTGCTGGCCGAACACGGCGCCGCTGCCGCCGACGGTCTGGCGGGTCAGGCGTACGCGCCTCTCGAGGCGCAGCCCGAGGGGCTGCATCTCCAGCAGGGACCGTGGAGCGACCTCTACTCGCTGGCCGCAGTGGCCTACTTCTGCCTGACCGGGGAAGTGCCTCCGTCCCCCGCTGAACGACTGGCCGCGGGCGTGGCCCGGCCGCTCGGCGCGGCGGTGCGATCGCTCTACCAGCGGCATCCCGGGCTGCAGTACAGCGCGGGTTTCATCTCGGCGCTCGACTGGGCGTTCGAGTTGCAGCCGCAGGACCGGCCGCGCAATGCCGCCGAGTGGCGGGCGGTGCTGCTTCAGCTGCAGCCCGGGTCGCACGCGCCGAACACTGCCGCGTCCCCCGCGCCTGCAAGGGCAGCACCGCAAAGGCAGGCGCCCGACGAGTCGTCTCGGCCCGCCCCGGGCTTCCCCGGGCTTCCCGCCCGTGTGGGCGCGGCACTTCCATTGCACTTCCCCGAGGGCGCCGGTGCAGCCGCGATGCGCATGCCCCGCCCGCCGCAACAGCCTGATGCGCCGGAAAGTAGCGCTGCCCGGCGGCCCGAGGCGGGAGCGGAGCGCTCCGGGCCACCCATTACCGGGGCAGCGGCGCCGGGCGGAAACGGAGCGGTGGCGTCTCCGGAGATCCGAGCCGGGCTCACCGCTGCGCGCGAACCCGGCTGGGACGGGACGCCCCCGTCGACATCGGCTCCTGCTGGCGCGCCGGAGCCTTCCGAGGAGGCGGTGCGCGCCGCGCTGGCCGCGGCGCTCGATTCCCTGCCGCAGCAGCCTCCCCGGCGCGACAGCAGCGGCATGCGCCCCGGACCGGGCCCGCGTGCTCCTGCTGCTGCGGAACGGCTGCCGCGCCGGTGGCTGTGGCCGGCCGCAGGCGTCCTGGTCGCGATGGCGATCGCGGCGGGCTGGCAGTGGAAGCAGCAGCGCGAGGCCCAGGACCTGTCGCGCGCGATGGCGGGATCGCCCGCACCGGCAGGGGAGGGGAGCGCCGATCTCCCGCGCGGCGAGCGCGATGCGAACGGGGCCACGGCCGAGTTGCCGGTACCGGGCCGCGATGCCGCCGTCGCCGACATCCCGCCGGCTCCGCCGCCGAGTGCCGATGCGCAGGGCGTCGCCACTGCCGAGAACCCGGGCCGGTCGCAGGAGGGGAGTGTGCCGGACCCGGTGCTGGCCGCGCCCGGTCCGCAGCCGCCGGTGGCCGCAGCCCGCACCGAAGCGCCGGTCTCGTCTGCTGCGGTGAGGGCCGAGGCGCGCGAGATGCGCGAGGCTGCGCCGGCCGCCGCCAGTCCGGTGACCCGGGAGCAGCGCCGCTCTCCCGATCCCGAACCCCGGCGTACGGCGGAGGCGAAGAGTGCGCCCCGGCCTGCGGCGAAGCCGGCCGAGCCGGCGCCGGTGCAGTTCAGGAGCCCGCGGGCTGCCTGTGCCCCCCGCGAGCGCTTCTCGCTCTACTACTGCATGCAGCAGCAGTGCGCGAAGCCGCAGTTCCGCAGCCATCGCCAGTGCGTCGCCCTGCGCGAGCGCGACGAGATCGAGTGAGCCGCGGCCTTACCGGCAGGCACGGACGCTGCCGGCGGTCGGGACGATGCGTCTGCGGACCGCCTTCCCGCTGCTCCTGCTGATCCTGCTCGGCCCCGGCACCGAGCGGGAACGCGCGCCCTTGCGCCTTCCCGATCGCTGGAATCCCTGGGCGCCGCTGTCGGTCGCCGACGAGCCGAACCTGCTGACCCGCTACAAGCTCGCGCGTCTCGGCGAGGACCGGGCGCTGTGCCACGCGGCGCTGGCCAGCGCGGAGATCCGCCACGAGACGCTGCCCGACCGGATCACCGGGGAGGGCTGCGGCTTCCGGGACGCGGTGCGCATCGAGGCCACGGGCCTGCGCATCGGCAAGCCGCTGGCCCTCTCGTGTCCCGCGGCCGTCGCGCTCGCACTGTGGGAGCGGCATGTCCTGCAGCCCGCGGCGCAAGGGCACTTCGGCCGTATCTATTCACCCCCGGTGAGTTGAAGAGGACGAAGCGGTGCGCGGCCGAGGTGCAG
>NZ_QXMG01000128.1 GCF_003569765.1 Caldimonas tepidiphila
GGCACTACGTCTTCCAGGGCTCGCCCAACGAGGTGATCCTGTCGCCGCTGGCCAACGCCAAGGTCAAGTTCAAGACCGAGGACTTCCGGCTCGTGCATCCGGTCGCCGACGCGGTGATGGTGTTCGTCACGCGCAAGGACCTGCCGGTCAGCAGCGTGGACGAGCTGATCGCGCTGGCCAGGAAGTCCTCCGCCCAGCCGCTGACCTACGGCAGCGTCGGCGTCGGCTCGCTCTACCACCTGATCCTCGAGAATGTGCAGGAGCTCACCGGCACCCGCCTCGTGCACGTGCCCTACAAGGGCAATGCGCCGCTGATGCAGGACCTCGGCGGCGGCCAGGTGGACTTCGCGGTGCTGGTCTACAGCGCGGCCATGGGGGCGCTTGCCGAGCAGGGCAAGCTCAAGGTGATCGGCCAGCTCGGCGCGCAGCGCTCGGAGCTGCTGAAGAACGTGCCGACGGTCGGCGAGGGCCAGGCGCTCAAGAACTTCTCCTACAAGATCTGGACAGGCTTCATGGTGCCCAGGAGCACCCCCGAGCCGGTGGTGCAGCGGCTGCACCAGGCCGTGGGCAAGGTGCTGCAGGACCCGGGCGTGCGTTCGCAGCTCGCGGCGCAGACCCAGCTCGCATCCGCCCCGATGACGCTGGCCGAGTCCGCCCGCTTCTTCGAGGCCGAGACGGCCCGCTACCGCGCCATCGCCCGGCAGATCGACCTGCAGCCCCAGTGACGGCGCCGAGGCTGCGATGACCTACCTGCTGCAAGCGCTGGCCGACAGGGCCGGCGAGTTCGTCCGCCTGCGGCGCGACATCCACCGGCATCCCGAGCTGGCGTTCGAGGAGCACCGCACCGCGGCGCTGGTGGCCGACAAGCTCGAGGGCTGGGGCTATGCGGTGGAGCGGGGCATCGGCAGCACCGGCGTCGTGGGCACGCTGGTCAGGGGGCAGGGAACGCGCAGGCTCGGCCTGCGCGCCGACATGGACGCACTGCCGATCAGCGAGGCCTCCGGCGCCGAGTGGGCCAGCAGCCGAGCCGGCGTGATGCACGCCTGCGGCCACGACGGCCACACCGCGATGCTGCTCGCCGCGGCCCGTCACCTGGCCGAGCACGGCCGCTTCGACGGCACGCTGCACCTGATCTTCCAGCCGGCCGAGGAGGGCGGGGGCGGCGCGCTGCGCATGATGGAGGACGGGCTGTTCGATCGCTTCCCCTGCGACGCCGTCTTCGCGATGCACAACATGCCCGGCGTGCCGCAGGGCCGCCTGGTGCTGCGCGAGGGGCCGTCGATGGCCTCCAGCGACTACGCCACCGTCACGCTGACCGGCATCGGCGGCCACGGCGCGATGCCGCACAGGGCGGCCGATCCGGTGGTGGCCGCGGCGAGCGTGGTGATGGCGCTGCAGAGCGTGGTGTCGCGCAACGTCGACCCGCTGCAGGCGGCGGTGGTGACGGTGGGGGCGCTGCACGCGGGGCAGGCCAACAACGTGATCCCGGCCCGCGCCACGCTCGAGCTCAGCGTGCGCGCGCTCGACCGGGAGGTGCGCGAGCTGCTCGAGCGCCGCATCAGGGCGCTGGTGGTGGCGCAGGCCGAGAGCTTCGGCGTCACGGCGAGCATCGACTGGCGAGCCGGCTACTCGGTGCTGGTCAACACGCCCGAGGAGACCGCTTTCGCGCGCGAGGTGGCGCTGGAGCTGCTGGGCCCGGAGCGCGTCACGCTGCAGGGCCCGCCACTGACCGGCAGCGAGGACTTCGCCTTCATGCTCGAGCGCGTGCCCGGCAGCTACCTCCTCATCGGCAACGGGGACGGCACGGACGGACGCGAGGCCCCCGCCTGCATGGTGCACAACCCGGGCTACGACTTCAACGACGACAACGTCGCGATCGGCAGCGCCTACTGGGTGCTGCTGGCCGAGCGCTTCCTTGTGCGCCCAAGGGGAGGCCCCGGCGCGATAGGCAACTCATTCGTGCAGGAGAGCGCCGGGCTCGCGCCCGGCCACCGAAGGCGCAATCTCCCATGAACGCTCAGGTCCCGTACTGCACACCATCATCGCCGTCTGGAGAGACGTCACGCCAGTGACGCACCGAAGGAGCAAGGCCCGACGATCGGACGCTCGGGCTGAATCTCTCAGGTACCAAGGACAGGGGGAGCGGCAAGTGTCCGGCAGGACCTGTCGGGCATCCTATTCCTGGAGCTTCAGATGAAAGTATTGGTTCTCGGCGCCGGCCTGCTCGGCGTCACCTCGGCCTATTTCCTGCGCCAGCAAGGTCACGACGTGAGCGTCATTGACCGGCAGGCCGCGCCTGCTGCGGAGACCAGCTTCGCCAATGGGGGCCAGATCTCGGTCAGCCATGCCGAACCCTGGGCCAATCCGGGCGCCCCGCTGAAGGTACTGAAATGGCTGGGCCGGGAGGATGCGCCGCTGCTGTTTCGCCTGCGCGCCGACATGCGCCAGTGGCTGTGGGGCCTGCAGTTCCTGCGCGAATGCACCCCGGCGCGCACGCGCCGCAACATCGAACAGATCGTGCGCCTGGGCACCTACAGCCGCGACACCCTGCAGCAGTTGCGCCGCGAGCGCGACATCGCCTACGACGAGCGCACGCAGGGCATCCTGCATTTCTACACGAGCGAAAAGGAGTTCAGCAGCGCCGAGGCGCCGGCCGCGCAGATGCGGGCGTTGGGCTGCGACCGGCGCGTGATCTCGGCCGACGAGGCGGTGCGCATCGAGCCCGCCCTGCGCCACATCCGCCCGCAGCTCGCCGGGGCCACCTACACCGTAGAGGATGAATCGGGTGACGCCAACCGCTTCGCGCGTGAGCTGGCCCGGCGCTGCGAGGAGGACGGCGTGCGCTTCCTGATGGGCCACACCGTCACGGCGCTGCGCGAGGTGGGGGGCGCGATCGACCATGTGGAACTGATCGACGCAGAAGGCTGCTTCCAGCGCCAGCGGGCCGATGCCTACGTGCTGGCCATGGGGTCCGCGAGCCCGCTGTACGCGCGGCCGCTCGGCATCGCGCTGCCGATCTATCCGGCCAAGGGCTACTCGGTGACGATGCCGGTGAAGGACGCGTCGATGGCGCACCAGGTCTCGCTGACCGACGACGAGTACAAGCTCGTCTTCTCGCGCCTCGGCGACCGGCTGCGCATTGCCGGCACCGCCGAACTGAACGGCTACGACCGGGACCTGAACCCCCTGCGCTGCGAGGCGATCGTGCGTCGCGTCGAGGAACTGTTCCCCGGTGCCGGCGACACCGAGCGCGCGCAGTTCTGGACCGGCCTGCGCCCGGCCACGCCGAGCAATGTGCCGATCATCGGGCGCTCGAAGCTGCCGAACCTGTTCCTCAACACCGGGCACGGTACGCTGGGCTGGACGCATGCGTGCGGCTCGGGAAAGAGCATCGCACGCATCGTCAGCGGATTCGCCCCGGAAGTGGACTTCGCGTTCATCGGCATGGCAAGACCTCGCGTGCATGCATCTTGTTCCGGGACGGCAGCGCGGGCTTCGTAAAGAAGTGGCCCGGGGACGTTGGTCAGTGCAACGCGCATGATCGAAGTTTCAGGACGCTGATCATCGCCAGCGTCCCCAAGCTCGGCTGCACCCATCTCCTCTTCCGCCCCGCTCATCGGGCCGCTCGCTTTCCTCGTCCTTCAGCGCGCGCATCTTCTCGGCCTTGCCGGGCAGGGATGTGGGTAGTGGGATGAGCTTACGCCGCCGTGCCGGGAGGCGGCTGCATCTACCGCGGCAGACCGAGCGCCGGCAGTACGGTGCCGCGGCACTCGCCGAAGCCGATGCGGGCGGCACCGGCTCGTTCACACCAGCCCCGCAGCACAACGCAGTCCCCGTCTTCGAGGAAGGTCCGCGTATCACCGTCGGGCAGGGCGAGCGGCTGCCGGCCACCGGCGGTGAGTTCGATCAGCGCGCCGGCCTGCTCCAATGTGGGACCGGAGAGCGTGCCGCTGCCGAGCAGGTCGCCGGGCTGCAGGTTGCAACCGTTGACGGTGTGGTGGGTCACCATTTGCGCCAGCGTCCAGTAGGCGTGCCGGTAGCTGGTGCGGCTCAGCGTCGCGGGGGTACCGCCCTGCTCGCGCATGCGTGGCGTCTCGAGCAGCACCTCGAGTTGCAGGTCGATCGAGCCGCCCTCGCGGTTGGTCGGTGAATCGAGATAGGGCAGGGGTTGCGGATCGTTCACGGGGCGCACGAAGGGCACGCGGTAGGGGGCCAGGGCCTCCAGTGTCACGATCCACGGCGAGATCGTGGTGGCGAAGTTCTTCGCGAGAAACGGACCAAGGGGTTGGTACTCCCAGGCCTGCAGATCACGTGCCGACCAGTCGTTGAGCAGGCACAGGCCGAAGATATGGGATTCGGCCTCAGCCATCGTAATCGGCTCGCCCGTCGCATTGCCGCGCCCAATGAAGGCGCCGAGCTCGAGTTCGTAGTCCAGCCGCCGGCTCGGGCCCAGGCTTGGTTGCTGGGCACCGGGCGGCATCGTCTGGCCCATGGGTCGAAGAAAGCGCTGGCCCGAGACGCCGATGCTCGATGCCCGTCCGTGGTAGCCAATCGGCACCCACTTGTAGTTCGGCATCAGCGGGTTGTCCGGGCGGAACAGGCGGCCAACGTTGGTCGCATGGTGGACGGAGGTATAGAAGTCAGTGTAGTCGCCGATGTGCGCCGGCACCTCGTACTCGGCCGCCGCCTGCGGAACAAGGCAGGCGGCTAGTGGCGTGAGTTAGAAATTCCTTTGCAGAAGGAGGCCACCGAGGAGAGGATTTC
>NZ_KZ983978.1:0-588 GCF_003569765.1 Caldimonas tepidiphila
ATCCAGGAGCTGCAGCAGAAGCTCACCGATCTCCAGACCCGCGCGGTGGTGCCGCTCGAGGACCTCAAGGAGATCAACAAGAAGATGAACGAGGGCGAGGCCGCATCGCGCGAGGCCAAGCGCGAGATGATCGAGGCCAACCTGCGCCTCGTGATCTCGATCGCGAAGAAGTACACCAACCGCGGCATGATGTTCCTGGACCTGATCCAGGAGGGGAACATCGGCCTGATGAAGGCGGTGGAGAAGTTCGAGTACCGCCGCGGCTACAAGTTCTCGACCTACGCGACGTGGTGGATCCGCCAAGACCAGGCCCGCACCATCCGCGTGCCGGTGCACATGATCGAGACGATCAACAAGATGAATCGCATCTCGCGCCAGCACCTGCAGGAGTTCGGCGTGGAGATCGATCCGCCGACCCTGGCGGAGAAGCTGGGCATCCCGGAGGCGAAGGTTCGGCAGGTCATGAAGATCGCCAAGGAGCCGGTGTCGATGGAAACGCCGGTGGGCGACGATGCCGACACCAGCCTCGGCGACTTCATCGAGGACACGAACAACGTGTCGCCGCACGAAGCCGCTCTCCAGGCCGGC
>NZ_KZ983978.1:598-4578 GCF_003569765.1 Caldimonas tepidiphila
GGGCGACCACACGCTCGAGGAAGTGGGCAAGCAGTTCGACGTGACGCGGGAGCGAATCCGGCAGATCGAGACCAAGGCGCTGCGGAAAATCAAGCACCCAAGTCTTGCCGACAAACTGCGGACTTACCTCGACAAATTCTGAGGGATTGAGGGCCACTAGTTTTTGTGAAAGGCTTGCCCAACCACTTCAGACAACTGCAACGGGTTCGGAAGGCGATTCCAAAGCCGACACAGTAGGACAAGGACTGGCGCTTGGTGCCAAGGACTTACACACCTTGCAGCGGAGGATTGCTCCCTCCGGATGCCATCTGAACACTGGGAAGGCCGGTCCTTAAAGGGCATGGCCTTCTTGGGGGCAGCGCCTCGAACTCCTGCCTCAAATGCTGTTGATCAGCCCTTGCGAAGGTAGATCACAGTTGATGGTCCCGTTGCTTGAAAAAGCTTCAAGGCCTCGCTACGCAGCGTACACGAGGCTCGAGCAAAGGCACCGAGCAGTGCCAAGCCTTGGGCGTCGTCGCCAACTCCCAAACACGATTTGGTCGCCACCACGACCTGCGAGATCTTTTGGCAGCCACGCATGATCTGCACGCGGAACGCCACGCCTTCTTCGACCACCACCGGATTCGAAAACTCCACTTCCATGCTCATACACGCCCCTTTCTGTAAGTTCTTTGTCAGGACTGAGGAGTGGAGGATGAGGGCTGCGTAGCACTGGAACCACTGGGGTGGACCCTAGGGGTATGCTTAGAAGCTGGAAACCTTCTACGGAGTAAATTTCTTCCGCTGCAGGTGCGCGCACATGCATGGAAAACACCGTTTAAAGGTTCTGCGTAGCAACTAAAGTGGGCACGTTTTTCAGTCCCCCCAGCCTCCAAGTTCGGAAGCGTTAACCCTTTAGGAACAGTGGCACAACGCCTACAATGCGGCCACGGGCATGAAGAGCGATTGTGTTGGCTCAACTTCCACTGAGGTCAGCCGTCATCTCACGTCAGAGGCTTTCACAGAGGAGCAAGGAGCCAGAGCATCCCCATGCCAAGAGTTCCTATACCAAGCACTAACTTCACTGTGTGCCAACGGCGGCGGCGAGCCTTCGGGTCCTCATCCAATGGAATCCGAAGGTTCCGGAATTCCAACCTCGACGCATCCACTGGGCGGAGCACTTTGAGAGGGTATGGTGATCTCTTGCGAGGCCTGTTTTTCCACATGACTTCTCTTCCTGATTACCTCTTAAGTGACGCTTCGTATGCCTGCACCTTGTGGCGGACTGCGGCGACCGACGAAGCTGTGTAAATATACAGCACCATGAACGCCCTTCTCGGCGGGTACAACAAGGAACGGAATATAGATTATGTAAAGTATCGCGTGCGCCGGAGAGCCCGGGCGACATGCATCCGCTGCCCTATCCTTCCACGCGTTCCCTGTCGCCCGCCAAGAGGTCTTCTGGCCGCTTACTGCGGTCAAAAGCCGTATTCGGCCTCTCCCCAGCGGCGCAGCACTTGGTAGTCATGCTCCGGCATCACGATCAGGCCCGATTCCGCCGCCCGGAGCACGCGGCGCAAGGCCTCGCTCGAGATCCGGTTGCCGTGCAAGGCGAAGAAGTAGTAGGCCATCGGCACGCCCATGCGCTCGTCGATCTTCAGCAGGCGTCCAGCCAGCTTGTGGGCGTCTGCTACCGGCAGCCGCGGGGCGTCAGCGTCGAGAGGTCAATTCGGCTCACGAACTTCGGCGCACGCCAGCTCGCGCTGTTCTTCGAGTACCTCGAGCTCGCGCGGCCACGGCTGGTGGTCGTGTTGAACGCTATCGCGAGCCGCATCTACGAGCAGGTGCGCGGGGCGGCGGGCACGCTTCGCTTCGACGAGCAGCTCGGCTGCCACTTCGATACGGTGCGCGAGCGCGAGGTACCAGTATTCTTCTGCGGCTTCCCCTCCTACACCGACACCTTCACCACGAGGCGCCTCGCCTGGCACATCGGGCATGTGCTGCGTAGCTGCGCGCCTGACTGAGCGCACCGGCCATCCTCAGGCCCGCACAGCCGATATACAGATATTCTGTGTTTATCTGAAATTCGGCTAAACTGCATTTATCCGAAATGCAGCTACCACAGGAGCGCCCCATGCCCCACGGCCCCGTTCAAACCCTCGTGACCGCGCAGCAGCTCAGCGAGCTGCTGAGGACGACGCGCCAGCGCCTCAAGCTCAATCAGCAGGACGTGGGGGACAAGCTGAACCTGAGCCAGAACCGCGTCTCCCACCTCGAGCGGCACCCGGAAGAGCTGAGCTTCAAGCAGCTCCTGGCGTGGTGCGCTGTCCTCGGGCTCGAGTTGCAGCTCGGCGTGCGGGGCGCGGCTGCCGCGCCGGCGCAACCGACGGAGTGGTGAGATGGGGCGCAAGTTGCACAGCCAGACCCTGGTCCTGTGGAGCAACGGAGAGCGCGTGGGCCGCTGGACGATTCCGGCGCGCGGAGACATGGAGCTGCAGTACGACCCGGCCTGGGTGGCGTCCCCGCTCGGCCGACCCCTGTCGCTGTCGCTGCCCTTCAACCTGGTCAACGCGCCGCTCAAGGGCGAGCGGGTCGCGCACTACTTCGACAACCTGCTGCCCGACAGCACCGACATCCGCCGGCGGGTGGCCACCCGGTTCCGGACCGGCTCCGTGGAGCCGTTCGACCTGCTGCGCGCCATCGGGCGAGACTGTGTGGGGGCAGTCCAGCTGCTTGAGGAGGGCGAGGAGCCGACGGGCCTGGACAGGGTCGAAGGCGTGGCGCTCGATGAGGCGGCCATCGAGCGCCATCTGCTGGAGATGGTGACGCCGGAGCGCTTCGATGGCGCCGCGCACACCAAGGACGACTTCCGCATCTCGCTGGCCGGTGCGCAGGAGAAGGACGCCTTCCTGTGGTGGCAGGGCCGCTGGCACAAGCCTCGGGGCGCCACGCCGACCACGCACATCTTCAAGCTACCGCTCGGCCTGGTCGGAGGCCGACGGGCCGACTTCAGTACCTCGGTGGACAACGAGTGGCTGTGCCTGAAGCTGTTCCAAGCCTACGGGCTGCCTGCGGCTAACGCAGACATCGCCACTTTCGGCTGCCAGCGGGTGCTGGTCGTGGAGCGCTTCGACCGGCTGCTGTCCCCTCAAAGCGGGCGGCTGCTGCGCCTGCCGCAGGAGGATTTCTGCCAGGCCACGGGCACCTCGCCGCTGCTCAAGTACGAGAGCGACGGCGGGCCGGGCCTCGTACAGCTCTTCGGCCTCGTGCGGCAGTCGGTGAACGCCGAGGCCGACCTGCGCACCATCATGGCCTCGCAGGTCCTGTTCTGGCTGCTGCGTGCGCCGGACGGACATGCCAAGAACTTCAGCTTCCAGCTGCTCGCCGGCGCCTCGGGGCGTTTTCGGCTGACCCCGATGTACGACGTGATGTCGGGCTACCCGGTCATCGGCCGCGGGCCCAACCAGTGGGACGAGCGCCAACTGAGGTTGGCCATGGCGCTGCTGGGCAAGAACCGCCACTACCTCATGCACACCATCCAGCGCCGGCACTTCAACAGCACCGCGCGCCGGGTGGGCTACGGCGAGAACGCCGAGGCGCTCATCCAGGAGCTCGTTGCGCGCACGCCGGCGGCGGTCGAGCAGGTGCAGCGCGCGCTGCCGGCGGGCTTTTCCCAGAAGGTGGCCGACATCGTGCTGGGGGGCCTGCTCAAGGCCGCGCGGGCGCTTGAGGCGATGCCCGCCGCCTGACGGCGTGCGTAAGAAGGTTTCAGCAGTCGCACAAACAAAAGCAACTTACTGCGGCCAACAATACCCCGGTAACTTGGTCGAAGAGAGGCGGTCATGAGGGCTCTGTCGCGATAAGCCGGTGCTGGTAGCCCGAGACCAGAGTGATGACCGGACGAAGATGATGATCGAGGCGCTACGCAAGGGGTGATCAAGCGGGCTCTGTTGCACAAATGAATTGAGGGTGAGCTTCCCCTGACCCCGGACGGAGTTATG
>NZ_QXMG01000131.1 GCF_003569765.1 Caldimonas tepidiphila
CAGGCTCGAGGCGGCCTGCTCGGTGCGGCTGGAGAGGTCCTGGTTGCCGCTGGCGATCTCCTGCGTCGCCACCGTGATGCTGCCCGCCGCCTGCTGCACGCCCTCGAGCGTGCCGGCCAGGCGGGTGAGCGCCGCCTTCAGGCGCCGGCCGCCCTCCGTCTGCGTCTCGACGCCGGCGACGTCGAGGTTCAGGCGCTCGTCGCTGTCGATCGCCTGCACCATCGCCGACAGCTCCAGCCCCTCGAGCGTCTGCTGCCGCATCCGCAGCGCGATCAGCACCTCCACCGCGGTCTGCACCACCACGTAGGCGGCGTGGACCAGGATCTTCGAGAAGTCCGCCTGGGGAAGGCAGAACACCGGCAGGCCGCCGAACTGCAGCCGGTCCACCAGCACGTGGTGCACGGCCACCAGCGCGGCGGCGAAGACGATCGGGCGCCAGTCGCGGTAGACCAGCAGGATCGCGAGCAGCACGAACACGCCGAAGTGGAACTCGAGCGTGCCCATCGAGACCTGCAGGTGCAGCGCGATCAGGCCGGTGGCGGCCGTTGCCAGCAGCAGGCGGCTGGCGAGCGTGCCTGCGGCGCCCAGGTAGCCGGCGAGCCCGAGCAGGCCCAGGCCGAGCGAGCCCGACAGCGCGGTGCCGAAGCGGCCATGGTGCAGGCCGATCGCCAGCGCTCCCAGCACGCCGACGGCGAGCACGACGAGCATCAGTCGGTCGGCGGCGATGCCGAGCTCGCGCGGGTTGCGGGGAGCGGAGAAGGACTTCATCGGTGGCATGGAATGGGTGAGTGGACGTCGTCGCTCGCAAGCCGCGCGCGGCGGACACGGCGTGCTTGCAGGGATATCGGCGGCATTGCCGAAGGTTTGAGTGGTGCTTTTCCCTGTCTCAGGCGGCGCGGGCGAGGCGGAAGCCGTTGACCAGCCCGCTCAGCTGCCGGGCCTGCTGCCGCAGGCTCTCGGCCGCTGCGGCCGATTCCTCGACCAGCGCCGCGTTCTGCTGCGTCATGCGATCGAGCTGGCCGACGGCCTGGTTGACCTGCCCGATGCCGCCGGACTGCTCCGAGGAGGCCGCGGCGATCTCCGAGACGATGTCGCCGAGGCGGCGCACCGCCTCGACGATCCCCTTCATCGTGCCGCCGGCCGTGGCGACCTGGCTGCTGCCCGACTCGACGCGCTCGACCGAGCCGTCGATCAGCACCTTGATCTCGCGGGCGGCCTGCGCACTGCGCTGCGCGAGCGTGCGCACCTCGCCAGCGACCACCGCGAAGCCGCGGCCCTGCTCGCCGGCGCGGGCAGCCTCCACCGCCGCGTTGAGCGCGAGGATGTTGGTCTGGAAGGCGATGCCGTCGATCACGCCGATGATGTCGGCGATCTTGCGCGAGGCGGCCTGGATGTCGTCCATCGTCGCCACCACCTGCGAGACGACTTCGCCGCCGCGCAGCGCGATCTCGGAGGCCGAGCCCGCGAGCTGGCGCGCCTGCGCCGCGCTCGCCGTGCTGCTCTGCACGGTGCCGTGCAGTTGCTCCATCGAGGCCGCGGTCTGCTGCAGGCTCGAGGCGGCCTGCTCGGTGCGGCTGGAGAGGTCCTGGTTGCCGCTGGCGATCTGCGTCGCGGCGGTGGCGATGCTCTCGGTCGAGCCGCGGATGCCGTGCACCATCGTGCCGAGCCGCTCCTGCATCGCGGCGAGCGCGCGCAGCAGCTGGCCGGCCTCGTCGCCGCGCCGCGTCGCGATCGGCCGGGACAGGTCGCCCGATGCGATCACCTCGGCGGCACGGATCGCCTCGGCCAGCGGCGCGTTGATCGAGCGCGCCACCCCTGCCGCGGCGGCGACGCCGACGAGCAGTCCGGTGCCCGCCAGCAGCCCGAGCAGCAGGCGCCCGTCGGCGAGATGCGCGCGCGCCTCCTGGTCGGCCTGCGCCGCCAGCGCCTGCTGGTGCCGTGCGAAGACCTCGAGCGCGGCCAGGTAGGCGTCGGCCGCCGGCACGAGCCGTCGCTCGACGAGCGGCGCGGCCTCGTCCTGCTGCCCGGCCTGCAGCAGCCCGAACACCTGGTCGCGCAGCGCGACGTAGCTCTTGCGGGTCTCGGCGATCGCGCCGTGCAGGCGCCGTTCTTCGTCGCTGCTCAGCAGCGACTCGATGCGCTGCTGCAGTGCGTTGATCTGCTCGGAGGTGGCCTTCATCTGCGGCTGCAGTTGCTGCCACAGTGCCGGCAGGCCGCCCGAGTGGGCGATGGCCAGCGTGCGCGCCAGGTTGAGCCGCGTCTCCTGGATCCATTGCTGAGCCAGCTCGCTGAGCCCGGCCTGCGCCCGTGCCTGCCGGTGCTGCGCGTCGATGTCGGCCATGCGGTTGGCGCCGGCGGCGGCCATGCCGAGCGTCAGGGCCAGCAGCAGGCCGAAGGCCAGCGCGAGCCGGGTCCGGATCTTGAGATCGGAGAGTTTCATCGTTGTCCTCGTGCCGGCCGCCGTTGCCGGGGCGGCCGGCATCGGAAGGGGAGGGCCGGGGGGAAGGACGCGGGGGGACGCGTCGGAGGGCGCGTTGGGGGGACGCGGCTCCGTCAGGCCAGCGTGGCGCGCGCCAGGCCCATCTCGGGGCTGAGGATCAGGCGTTCGATGTCCAGCAGGATCAGCATGCGCTCGCCGCTGCTGCCGAGCCCGGTGATGTACTGGGCGTCGACCGCCGCGTCCATCTCGGGCGGGGGCTTGATCGCCTCCGCGGGCAGCTCCATCACGTCGCTGACGCTGTCGACCACGACGCCGACGACGCGTGCGCCGAGGTGGAGGATGATCACCACCGTGAAGGCGTCGTAGTTCGCCTGCGGGCAGCCGAAGCGCATGCGCATGTCGACGATCGGCACGATCGTGCCGCGCAGGTTGATGACGCCCTTGAGGAAGGCGGGCGCGTTGGCGATGTGCGTCGGCTCCTCGTAGCCGCGGATTTCCTGCACCTTCAGGATCTCGATGCCGTACTCCTCGCCGCCGAGGCGGAAGGTGAGGTATTCCTGCGGCGGCGCGCTCGCCGCGCGCGCCTTGCCCGGCATCCGGGTCTGGATCGGTTCCATCATGCCCATGGCGGTCTCCTGTCTCTGTGTCTTGGGGGGCTCAGGCGGCGCGTGCCGTCTCGACGACGCCGAGCTCGGGGCTGGCGATCAGCCGCTCGATGTCGAGCAGGATCACCATGCGCTCGCCCACCTGGCCGAGGCCGGTGACGAAGGCGGCGTCGATCGTGGAGCGGATGTTCGGCGGGGGCTTGATCGCGTCGGCGGGCAGCTCCATCACGTCGCTGACCGAGTCGACCACCATGCCGACGACGCGGTGGTGCACGTTCAGGATCACGCTGACGGTCAGGCCGTTGTACTCGACCGAGCTGCAGCCGAAGCGCAGCCGCAGGTCGACGATCGGCGCGATCGTGCCGCGCAGGTTCACGACGCCCTTGATGAACTCGGGCGCGTGGGCGATGCGGGTGGGCTGCTCGTAGCCGCGGATCTCCTGCACCTTCAGGATGTCGATGCCGTACTCCTCGTTGCCGAGGCGGAAGGTCAGGTATTCGCGCGGACGGCTGGCGTCGCGACGCTCGGTGGTGTCCTGGGGGGCCATGGGGTTCTTTGCGTGAGGTGGATCGGGCGGGTGCGAGGGCACCCTGCTCAGAAGGTTTCCCAGTCGCCGTCGTCGCTCGCGGTCGCCGCCGGGGCGGGACGCGGCGCCGGCGGCTGCGCGGGGGCCGGGGCGGCCGCCTTGCGCGGCGCGGCGGGCGCGGCGGCGGCCGGTGCGGCAGCGGCGCGCTCGACGGCGGCAGGGCGCGGCGACGACAGTGGGGCAGGCGCAGGGGCGGCGTGCAGCGCGGCGTCGACACGGAAGCTGCCCATCAGCGAGGCGAGGCGCTGGGCCTGCTCGCGCAGGCTGTCGGAGGCGGCGGCGGAC
>NZ_QXMG01000132.1 GCF_003569765.1 Caldimonas tepidiphila
CGCTCGATCGTCTTGACCGTGAAGCGGATCGTCATCAGCTCGCTGCTGATGCCGGCCTGGGCCTTGTTGTAGGCGGGCGACTTGTAGCCGTCGCGCTCGAAGGCCTGGCGCATGTCCTCGAAGTGGCCGCGCAACACGGCGAACTTGGCCAGCGCCTGGTTCTTCAGCTCCTCGAGCTTCTTGGTCAGGGCCCTGGAGCCGCCGTTGCCGTCGTCGTCGTCCTCTTCGTCGTCGAAGAAGTCGACGTCCTCCTCGGCCACGTAGTCGTCAGCCTCGTTGGCGGAGATGAAGCCGTCGACCACCTCGGAGATCTGCGCCTCGCCGGCGGCGACCTTGTCGGCCAGCGCCAGGACCTCGGCGATCGTCGTCGGCGAGGTGGAGATCGCCAGCATCATCGCCTGCAGGCCGCCCTCGATGCGCTTGGCGATCTCGATCTCGCCCTCGCGCGTGAGCAGCTCGACCGAGCCCATCTCGCGCATGTACATGCGCACTGGGTCGGTGGTGCGGCCGAACTCTGAGTCGACCGTCGAAAGGGCAGCCTCCGCGGCTTCCTCGGCCTCTTCGTCCGTCGACGCCTCGCGGGAGGCGCTGGCCAGCAGCAGCGTGGCGTCGTCGGGCGCTTGCTCGTAGACGGCCACGCCCAAATCATTGAGCATGCCAACGATGGCGTCGATCATCTCAGAGCCGACGACTTTTTCCGGCAGGTGATCGTTGAGATCTGCATGCGTGAGGAAGCCGCGCGTCTTGCCAAGCTTGATCAACGCCCGCAACTCGTTGCGACGCTTGTTGGCCTCCTCCTCGCTGAGGTTCACGTCTTCCAGTCCGAACTCGCGAATGAGCGCGCGTTCCTTCGACTTAGAGACCTTCATGCGCAGCGGCTTGGCCTTGGGCTTGTCGCCGGTCTCGGCAGCCGTCTCCTCGACCTCGGGCTCGATGTCACCATCCAGATCAGCCTCGATGTCGGAAAAGTCCTCGTCCGCATCAACCTTGGGCGCTTCGACCTTCTTGGCAGTGGTCTCTGCCTTGGGCTTGCGGACACCCTTGACCTTGGCTGGTTCCACGACGGCTTGCGCCTTGGCTGCCTTCACAACGACCTTCTTGGCGGGCTTCTTCTTCCCCAGGATCTCGTCGGCTTGTGCCAACAGGGCTGCGCGGGTGCTCGTTGCGGTCATGCGGTTCCTTGAAAAATCTGTGGTTCGATGTGAGCTGCGTTGGGTGCGGAGTCTGGTGTTAGCGCACGCGGGTCCTGCATGGCCTCAAACGGAAATAGCGAAGGCGACTCCAAAACGAAAAAGCCGCCCATAGTAGTGATCGTCTCTCCTAAACGAGAAATTTGAGATCCGGCTGACACGGCGGCCCTAAGAATCCGTTTGAAAAGTCGTCGGATCTGTGGTGTAACGGCGGGATGTGGACGAAAGAGCACCATGAGTGGCAGGCCGAGCTTGCCAGGAAGACCAAGCCCTATCCGAACGATCTGACGGACGTGGAGTGGGTGGCGATGCAGCCGCTGCTGCCCGAACCCGTGACCGTCAGCGTAACTAACTGCCCCAGCGTGTCCACGGCCATGTGCACCTTGCTGCCCCGACGGCGCTTGTAACCGTCATATCCGGCCCGCGTGCCGCTCTCGCAACTGCTTTGCGGCGTACGCCCGTCGAGCACCACTGCATTGGGCTGTCCCTTGCGGCCTACGGCTTCTCGGATGATCGAGCGCATGTCGCTGACCATCGCCTCAAAGCAGCCCGCCTCGCCCCAGCGGCCGAACTGCTGATACACCACCTGCCAAGGTAGGAAGTCGTTGGGCAACATGCACCAGGGCCCTCCGGCCCTTGCCAGCCAGCGCGGCGCGTTGAAGACCTCGCGCATGCTGTGGCGCCGCTGCGGCGCGTCTTCCTCCATCAGCGTCAGGTACGGCGCGACGAACGCCCACTCCACATCGCTCAGATCACTCGGGTACGGCTTCCTGTTCATCTCCAATAGATGGGGACGAGCGCTCATACCCCAGCTGAAAGTTCATAACACGCTCTAACTCTATATCTGGTTCTCCACCGCTTTGACATCGAAGGTCGAAGTGCAAATTCCAATCATCCTAAAAGATAACCTCACCATCTGGACAACTCCATTGTCAGTCCAGAAGGAAAAATTTCTTGGTTTTATCAAGTTTTTGATTTTCTTTATCTGGATCTCCGTTATGCCCCTGGGGGCGGACGGTTATTCATCCAGCGCGCCAATAGTCTTTCTAGCAATACCTGCAGCTCATCAGCTTGCTCATCTGTTACCGGATCGACCAGATCCACGCGTACCTTGTGATTGGCATCAAGGCGCAGCCATCCAACGATCTCGACGCCACATGTCAATTCCATCCGGACGGATGTGTTGGTCGGACCAACATTTTGCAGGCAGCGAAGAAGTGGCTCCCGATCTAGAGGGCCATGACGTTCCCGCACTTGACGTACCCTGCTTAAAAATCCATCGTCTCGCAACATTTGAGTTAAGCGATCTGCGTCCTTGAGTTGCCATTGCAAGGGCGAGCGAATTGTCTCATGCAGTTCGCCCGGCAGTTGGACCAGGCGTATCGCCCGAGATACCGAAGCGAGATCCAGACCCACTGACTGAGTAAGTTGGCGCAACGAGCGGTAAAGCCCTGCGTCCATAGCTCGCATGCACATGCGCCCTAACTCAATGGGGCGCAACGGCGCATGTGAGGTGTTTTCATAGTACATCAGTCGGAACAACTCCTCATCAGTCACATTTTCCAAAACGATAGCCTTGACGTAAAGTCCTAGCTCTTGACACGCACGTACTCGCCGGTGGCCTGTCACAATCTCAAATATTTTCTCCCCGGGAAGACTGGGTTTTTCTACGCGCAAGAGCACCGGTTGCGTATTGCCACCGGTGCGCGCAATATCAGCCTTCAAGGCCGAAAACTCTTTTCCTTCGTAAGTCGCAGGCAACCTGTTTTCCAAAAACGTGCCCACAATCCGCCTGGTGTCAAGCTCAACAACAGCGTTGATTCCCTCGGGGTTGCTTAACGTGGGTCCTTGCTGCTGCGACACTCGAGTCAGTACATCCGATAGTTGATGCAGAGGAGTTCTATCTAGAAATTGCCCCGGTAGCACACTCGGATTTTTGATGGTAAGTGAAGGTCCATTTTCTTCCGCCTGTGATGAGTTGGCTGCCAAGGTATTCTTCCGCCATGATCCCCGATCTTTCGATGGCGAAAAAACCTGCTTCTTGGTGCTATTGGCCTTCGCTGCCCGCTTCGCGTGTTTTTCCATAATTTATTCCTTGATGTCAAAGCCCATCTTATATTCTGCATTTCCAGAGGTTTCGCCTGCGTGCCATTTGATTCCTCCATTTCTTTTATTATCTGGAATGACAAGCCTTGCTGACTCTTTCTCAGCAGGGCCCTTGGATGCGAATCACGACGCATACGATAGCACCTGAGGAGATGTCATCTGTTCTTGGGCAGCGTTTAGTTAAAGAAAATTTTTGCGTAGTGAAGCCGCAAGCAAGAAGGACTCGCCAAAATGATACAAAGTATCAATATCCCGTGATGCTGCTTCTTGTAGGTATGCAAGAAAGAGAAAATTTGCAGGGGTCAGTTCATGAGCGGAGGATCTGACTAATCTAGCCCCCTGAATCCCCGGGCACGGCCTACTGCTTGGCGGTCTCAAATCTGAAGTGCAACACCTTGCTGGTAGGTAAGGTCCGCACATGACGACACCTGATTCGTCACGAAGCTCAGCTTGGCTCATCCTGTGAGACTGTCGACCACTACGC
>NZ_QXMG01000133.1 GCF_003569765.1 Caldimonas tepidiphila
ACTCATGTCCTTGGGGACGCCCTTGTTTCCACTGGATGCCTTTGCCCAGGTGAAGCTCCACGCGAGCCAGGCGCCTCACGCCGACCTCTCAAATGAGCGATGAGTCTTTACCCGGGTAAAGACTTTTTTGCGGGGACCGTCCGCAGACGTCTGGATTGAAAGCGCTCCCCGGACTTCTCGCCGGCGCCCGGCTGGCCGCTCACTCATGTCCTTGGGGGCGCCCTTGTTCCCACTGGATGCCTTTGCCTAGGTGAAGCTCCACGCGAGCCAAGTGCTTCACGCCCCTAACAAATCCATGCTTTTTTATCTCATGCTCTACTGACTCAGAAATTGAACAATCTGGGCATAGCTATGCAGGAATTCACCCTGTTGGGGTAATCAGATTTCCAGTCTTCTTTCAGGTCCGCCCCTCAAGGAGCTTTATTTTGGGAGAGTAGGTCCAAAAAAATGCGAAATCCTTCGTGTTTTGCAGATATTTGGCCTGAAAGTAAAGCATCAAGAAGAGCCTTTCGCCTATTGTCTTAATATGGAAAAAGGCGGGCAGATTTTTATTAAAGGGGAATCGAATATTGATGGAATTGCTTCTGGGCATCAGTTGTGGATTGCGCTCACAGAAGTTGAGCGCTAAAATTATTTGAGCAGGGGAAGCACGAAAAGGTTTCAGGGATGCGAGCTATATTTCTAGATTTTGATGGTGTGCTCCATCCTTTGCCTATGCAGTTATCGACGAACAGGGTCGTGCGCGGAAAACCTGTAGGCCGATATGCGCCAGTTAATTTCTTCTGCTGGCTACCCATCTTAGTGGGGTTGCTTGAGTCACACAACGACGTACAAGTGGTGGTCCATTCCACTTGGCGTGAAAGCAGGCCTGCGCAGGAGATTGCAGCATATCTGACTTCACTTGGTGCTAAATATGTGGGCTGCACTATAGGCGGCCAAAAAATGACTTCGATAGAGCATTGGCTTTGCGAGCATCCAGAGATAAAGTCTTGGCGTATTCTTGATGATTGCCCGTTGGCTTTTGACCCGCGGCCACTTGAGTTGATTGAGTGTCATTGGGCTCATGGAATCAGCGATCCTGATGTTTCCAGGCAATTGGCAGCTTGGCTCCAGGAGTCCTCCTGACCTATCCTGAAAAATATGCTTGCTAAAAAAATGGATGTTTGGACTGCAAGCTAAGATGAGAAAGACTGGCAGTCCAGAGTTAATGTGGGATATCTCTGCTTCTTCGCCTTCAAAAAATTATAGGCATAAAAATACGATTGACGTTCGGATTAGCTTTTTTCCAAAGCCGGCGAAAGGGATGGTGTATGTGGGGGGCTTGATAAATCGCAATATAATGAAAAATTAAGTCTTCGCCTAAGAAGTCAAGAACTGTCGGAACTGTCGGAAATGTCGGAACTGTCGGAAGTGTCGTAAAAATCCTGTTCGTGCCGAAGGCTGTGAGTGTCAGTGGGGTGCGCAACTAGTCGCTCGGTTTTATATGGAGAATACCAAACCGATAACCCCCTTCCTTGTTACAATGCCTGGACTCCATTGCCGGGGCTGTAATCCGGACCGTTTTCTCTTGCTGCGGGGCGCTTACGCGTAGTGCGACGTGAACGGTCCGCCAATAACGCCGCGATCTGCTTTTGCAACTCGTCGATCTGGCCTTGTGCACGACTCGCTTGGATGTTTGCTGCGTCACGCTCTTCCCTCCGCTGCTCCGCCAGTTGCTCCGCCTGTACCCGCTGCGCGTCAAGCTCCGCCATTTTCTGCAGGCTTGCCTCCCGGCGTGCGAGTTCCAGCATCAACTGCTCGATCCGTCTTTGGTGTGTATCACGCTCACGCTGAAGATCTTCGTTGTCTGCCACCAATTCGTTCATGTGCTTATGGGCTTCGCGGACTTGCTCTTGGAACTGCAACCGCTCCTTGTCAAAGCCCGTGTGTGCCGCAGCCAAAGCTTCCACCCACACTTCTTGCACAAAAGCCGAACCGCGAACTTCCAGCGCTAAAGGCAGCGGGGCGCGCATTGCCTGCTGCTGCTTTTCAATCCACCCTCGAAGGTACTTGGCGATCGTCTTGTTGCTACCTCCCTTGAGCTCTTGCAAAAGCTCTTCATAGGTAGGTACTCGGCCCATCTGCGCATAGATCTTGTTGCAGGCAGCCTCAACGGCTTCGAGGGTGGCGATTGCTCGACTCATAGCATTTACTTTCTTGGTGATCCGGGCGAGACGGTTTAGCTGCACCGCTGGATAAAAAATTCCCTTGCTTGTCGTTCAGGCAGCGTGCTTTCGCGCAGCACTGTTTTTGCGGGCGAGTTGTTGGGTCCGTGCGTGCTCGACCTGCAGCTGGCGGAATTGCGCATAGGGCGGGAACTGCACGCCAAAGTCCATCTGTTGCAGATAATTGAGCGCATGCCGGGCCGGATAGGCTGGGCCTTGCTCACCCTCCATGTAGGAGGTCTCCAACTCGGTTCCGGTCGAATGACCAAGGTAGCGCTGGATGAGATCCATCGGCATGCCTACCCGCTGGAGCTCTTGCGCGCAATTGGCCCGAAGGCTGTGCCCAACCTTGCGGCGTTTTTGCCAGACGCCAGCTGCTTTGAGTAACTCCAAGGTGTGCTGAGAAGGCTTGCGCCCGTAGCCGGACTTGGGCTCCCAGGTCAGCCCAAAGAACAGGAGTCCAGGCTCCCGCCCCACGATCTGGCGACGGTTTCTCACCCATTCCAGAAATCCCAGTTCGATGAGCTTTGGATGGATGGGGATGATCCGCCGGGATGCGCGGTTCTTGAGGCGCCGGTACTCCTCCAGTGTCTGTGCCTTGCTCATAAAGCCGCCTGTGTCCGATTCCTCGTCGTCGTCAGTGAGGATGTCATTGACGAAGGAAAAGCACGGGACACCATCCACCTCAACGATGTCGTTGGTGTAAAGCTGGCTGATTTCGCTGACTCTGGCGCCCGTGTATAGACGTAGAGGATCGATCCAGTATTTCCAGTCGATCTGCAGGGCGCCTTCCCGGTAGGCCTCGGATTCGTAAGTGTGGCGCAACTCCTCGGTTGACAAGGCGATGGCGCCAAGCTTGGGGGTCTTGCTCTCTGCCTGGCTAGCGCGGCGTTCGGCGGCTTTGAGTTGCAGATCTAACTCAAGGGCAACGCTGTGCTCGATCCACCCCTTCGCGCTCGCATACCTCACAAATGGATGGATGTGGCTCAGCTTCTTGGCTACGTTGCCGGGGCTCTGCACTGGCCAACGCCGTTCTTTTGCAAGGCGAAGGAGTGTCAGCGCTTCGAGACCGTCCTGTCGCTTGCCTTGCCGCTGCGGCAGCTTGCGTAGCAGATCATGAAGCAGCTCCATGTGAGCACGACTCAATTCCGACAGCCGAATATCCAGTTGGGAAGGTTCGAGGGAGCCATCCTCGCGCACCAAGTCCCGTCGATCCTTGCCAATCAACTCGCGGAAGATCCGAAAGCTTGGCTGGTAGGCACTGGTCCAGGTTTGATCCGAAAAACGAACGCCGCTCTTGGTTCGCCAGTGCTCGATGGCCTCGGAGAGCCACTCCACTGACCGAACCGCCGGCGGCACGTTGACAGCGGACGCAG
>NZ_KZ983979.1:0-1112 GCF_003569765.1 Caldimonas tepidiphila
AGATGCATGTGAAGAAGGGCCTGCTGCCCTTCCCCGAGCTGGAGCGATTCTGAGCGGCCCCCGCGGCGCGCCGGCCGCGCCGTCCCTCCGAGACCGACCCCGCGCGCCGGCCGCGAGCCGGCGCGCTGCCACGACGATGAACCAGAACAAAGACCCCGTCCTGCAATCCCTGGTCGAGCGCGTGCGCGCGGCGGCCGCCGACGGCACGCCGCTGCAGATCCGCGGCGGCGGCACCAAGGACCTCTACGGCGAGACGCCGCGCGGCGAGCCGCTGGACGTCACGCGGCTGGCGGGCATCAGCAGCTACGAGCCGACCGAGCTGGTCGTGACCGCGCGCTGCGGCACGCCGCTGGCCGAGCTCGAGGCGGCGCTGGCCGACAAGGGCCAGTGCCTGCCCTTCGAGCCGCCGCACCTCGGCGCCGACGCGACGGTTGGCGGCATGGTCGCCGCCGGCCTCTCCGGCCCCTCGCGCGCCGCGGTCGGCGCGGTGCGCGACTACGTGCTCGGCGCCACGCTGCTCAACGGCCGAGGCGACGTGATGAGCTTCGGCGGGCAGGTGATGAAGAACGTCGCGGGCTACGACGTCTCTCGCCTGCTCGCGGGCTCGATGGGCACGCTCGGCGTGATCCTGGAGGTGTCGCTCAAGGTGCTGCCGGTCGCGCCCGCCGAGGCGACGCTGCGCTTCGAGATGAAGGAGGCGACGGCGCTGCGCACGCTCAACGAGTGGGCCGGCCGCCCGCTGCCGCTCAATGCCAGCGCCTGGTGGAACGGGACGCTGGTGCTGCGGCTGCGCGGCGCTCGGGCGGCGGTGGCCTCGGCCGTGGCGCAGCTCGGCGGTGAGCGCATCGACGAGGCGCAGGCGCAGCCCTTCTGGCAGGCGCTGCGCGAGCAGCAGGACGAGTTCTTCACCGAGGCGATGGCCGCGGTGGACGGCGGGGCCGCGCTGTGGCGCCTGTCGCTGCCGCAGACCGCGCCGCCGCTGCAGCTCTCGGGCGAGCAGCTGATCGAGTGGGGCGGCGCGCAGCGCTGGCTGTGCACGGGCATGCCGGCCGACGCGGTGCGCGAGGCCGCGCGCGCGCTCGGCGGCCACGCGACGCTGTGGCATGCGCGCG
>NZ_KZ983979.1:1122-3487 GCF_003569765.1 Caldimonas tepidiphila
CCGGCTCTACCGCGGGTTCTGAACGCCCACATGCCCGCGCTGCAAGGCCTCGCCTGGCTGCTGCTGCTCCAGACCGCCGGCGAGCTGCTCGGCCGCGGCCTCGGACTGCCGCTGCCCGGGCCCGTGATCGGGCTGTTGCTGCTGCTGCCGGCGCTGCGCTGGCGCGCGGTACGCGAGCCGGTGGGCGCCTGCGCCGAGCTGCTGCTGCAGCACCTGTCGCTGCTGTTCGTGCCGGTCGGCGTCGGCGTGATGACGCACCTCGGCCTGCTGAGCCAGTACGGGCTGCAGCTGCTGGCGGTGATCGTGCTGTCGACCTGGGCCGGGCTCGCGGTCACGGCGCTCGCGTTCCGCGCGCTGCTGCGGCGCCGGGAGGCGCGCGGTGGCTGAGCTGGTCGATCTCTGGGTCTACCTGTCCTCGTCGCCGCTGTTCGGGCTGACGGCGACGCTGGCCGTCTACGTGCTCGCGCACGCCGCCTACCTGCGCGCCGGCCAGGCGCCCTGGGCCAACCCGGTGCTGTGGACGGTGGCGGTGCTCGCCGCCGGGCTGCTCGCCACCGGCACGCCCTACCCGCGCTACTTTGCCGGCGCGCAGTTCATCCACGTGCTGCTCGGGCCCGCGGTGGTCGCGCTCGCCTGGCCGCTGTGGCTGCGCCGCGCCGAGCTGCGCGGCCGCGCGCTCGTGGTGCTGGGCGCGGCGCTGGCCGGCGGTGCCGCCGCGGCCGGCTCGGCGGTGGCGCTCGCCTGGGCCCTGGGACTGCCGCCCGAGCTGCTGCGCTCGCTCGCGCCGAAGTCAGTGACCGCTCCGGTCGCGATGGGTATTGCCGATCAGCTCGGCGGCATTCCCGCGCTCGCGGCAGTATGTGCGGTCGCCACCGGCCTCGTCGGCGCGGTGAGCGGCAAGTACGTCTTCGACGGGTTGCGCATCGCGCGCGACCCTGCGGGCTGGGCGGCACGCGGCTTCGCCCTCGGCACCGCAGCCCATGGCATCGGTGCGGCGCGCGCGCTGCAGGTGGACGCCGACGCGGGAGCCTACGCCGGCCTCGCGCTCGGCGTGCAGGTGCTGCTCGCATCGCTGCTGATTCCTCTCGTCTTCCAATTTCTCTGAACCGGAACTCCGTCCATGCAAACCGCACTGGCCCCCGAATTCCAAGGCACGCCCGAAGGCGAGGCGGCCGAAGCCATCCTGCGCAAGTGCGTGCACTGCGGCTTCTGCACCGCCACCTGCCCGACCTACCAGCTGCTCGGCGACGAGCTCGACGGCCCGCGGGGTCGCATCTACCTGATGAAGCAGGTGTTCGAGGGCGCGCCGGTCACGCGCAGCACGCAGCTGCACCTCGACCGGTGCCTGACCTGCCGCAACTGCGAGAGCACCTGCCCGTCGGGCGTGCAGTACGGCGCGCTGGTCGACCTCGGCCGCGCGGTGGTCGACCAGCGCGTGGAGCGCCCGGCGAGTGAAAAGGCCGTGCGCTGGCTGCTCAAGGAGGGGCTGACCTCGCCGCTGTTCGAGCCGGCGATGAAGCTCGGGCGGCTCGCGCGCCCGCTGCTGCCCGCGGCGCTCAAGGCCAAGGTGCCGGCGGCCCCCGGCGCCGGTGCGCACCGCTGGCCCACGCGCGAGCACAAGCGCAAGGTGCTGATGCTGCTGGGCTGCGTGCAGCCCGGGATGATGCCCAACATCAACAGCGCCACCGCGCGCGTGCTCGACGCCGCCGGCATCCAGACCGTGGTGGCCGACGGCGCGGGCTGCTGCGGCGCGATCCGCACCCACCTCGACGACCGCGAGGGGGGCCTCGCCGACATGCGGCGCAACGTCGACGCGTGGTGGCCGCTCATCGAGCGCGGCGAGGTCGAGGCGATCGTGATGAACGCCTCGGGGTGCGGTGCCACCGTCAAGGAGTACGGGCACCACCTCGCGCACGACGCGGCCTACGCCGAGCGCGCGGCGAGGGTGAGCGCGGCCACGCGCGACCTCAGCGAGCTGCTGCCGGAGATCGTGCCGGCGCTCAAGCCGCGGCTGGCGCAGCAGCCGGGCGGCGGCGCGCCGCGACGCCTGGCCTACCACCCGCCGTGCACGCTGCAGCACGGCCAGAAGCTGCGCGGCGGCGTCGAGGGGGGGCTGCGCGAGCTGGGCTTCGAGGTGACGCTGCCGGCCAACGAGAGCCACCTGTGCTGCGGCTCGGCCGGCACCTACTCGGTGCTGCAGCCCGAGCTCGCCTACTCGCTGCGCGACCGCAAGCTCGCCAACATCGAGCCGCTGCAGCCCCAGGCGATCGTGTCGGCCAACATCGGCTGCATCCAGCACCTGCAGACCGGCACCTCCACCCCGGTCAGGCACTGGGTCGAGGTGCTCGACGAGGCGCTCGAGGCC
>NZ_QXMG01000136.1 GCF_003569765.1 Caldimonas tepidiphila
GGCACCGTAGTGCCTTCCAGGATTCCGCTGCCAGGCAGCGAAGAGGTGAGACTTTAGCACCAGTGCGGAGAGCTTGGCAAGCCCCTCCGGGTTCTTTTACGGAATCCCGGCGCTCCGCACCGAGCTGGGTCGTCTCCTGCACACCGATAGTGCGCTTGCCTGCCCTCTGCGAGGCGAGCAATCCGGCATGGGCGTTGCTTTCCGTCAAGTCGATCGTGCGGGAAGCGGTCAGAACCGGGCAGCGGGTCAACGGCGGCCGGCCCGGCCCTCCCCGCATCCCCTGAATGAAGGAGTCGCATCAACGGCGGTGCGTCTCCGGACCTGAGGACAAAGGCGTCCGACTCGAACCCTGCTGGGGTTCGGGCGGACGCTTTTCATTTGGCATCGACCCGAGATGGATCCACAGGACACGCTCCTCCCTCACGCCCACGTGATTGCCCGACATGCCGCGCGTGAACGGGGCAGCCAGAAGCTTGCTCCCGCACTTCGCGCCCAGCGCGCCCTCGAAGGCATCAACGCGGGGGTCTGGGAAACCGACCTGCGCACCGGCAGCGTCTGGCTCTCGCCCCGCTTCAAGGCCCTGCTCGGCTACGCGGAGGACGCGCTCAACGACAGCTACCGGCTGATCTACGACCACGTTCATCCTGCCGACCTGCCGGTCTACATCGAACGCCACCGGCAGGCGGTCGCCTCGCTCGGCAGCTTCGATTTCGAGATCCGGGTCCGCCACACCAGCGGGCAGTACCGGTGGATGAGGGGCCGCGGCCGCGTCTGGCCGGACGAATGGGGCGCCCCGGCCCTGGTGATCGGCTCCGTGATCGACATCCAGGAACAGAAGGCGGCGCAGGCCGCGCTGCTGCAGATGACCCGGCGCTTCGAGCGTGCGATCGCCGCGAGCCGCGAGGGGCTGTTCGAATACCGCATCGGCAGCGACGATTACTACTACTCGCCGCGCTTCTTCGAACTGCTCGGGCGCCTCCCGGGGGATTTGCCAGCACGGCGCAACCTGGTCGAGCACTGCCTCCACCCCGGGGACCGGGACCGCTTCGAGCGGGCGACGCTCGAGGGGATGGCGAGCCGGCAGCCCTGGCGACTCGAGTACCGGCTGGCATGCGGCTCGGGCGAGTACCGCTGGTTCCGGGAGCACTGCTGTGTCACCTGCGGCGAGGATGGCACGCAGTTGCTCAGCGGGGTCATCACCGACATCCACGAGGAACGACGGGCGCGGGAGGAGGTCGAGCGCGCGAACCGCGCCAAGTCGCAGTTCCTCGCCAACATGAGTCACGAGATCCGCACGCCGATGCACGGCGTGCTCGGAATGCTCGAACTGCTGCGCGCGGCACCGCTGCCGCCCCGGCAGACGGCCAACGCGGAAACCGCGCTGCGCTCGGCCCGCCAGCTCCTGTCGATCGTCGACGACATCCTGGACTTCTCCAAGGTCGAGGCCGGCAAGCTGAGCATCGAGGAGATCGACTTCGAGCCCCGGGCGCTGCTGGAGGAGGTGAGGCAGTTGCTGCAGCGCCGGGCCCTCGAGAAGGGACTGCGACTCGACTGCGTGATCGACGAGAAGGTGCCGGCGCGACTGCGGGGCGACCCGGGCCGCATTGCCCAGGTGCTGAGGAACCTAGCGGACAACGCGCTGAAGTTCACGGAGGCCGGGACGGTGCGCTTGTGCATGGGCGCGGAACCGGAGCCCGGCACGTCGCGCTGCATGCTCGCCGTGAGCGTGCAGGACAGCGGCATCGGCATGGACGCGGACACCCTCGGCCGGCTTTTCATGCCCTTCATGCAGGCGGACGCCTCGATGAGCCGGCGCTTCGGCGGCACCGGATTGGGGCTGGCGATCTGCAAGCAGCTCGTCGAGCTGATGGGCGGCACCTTGACCGCGGAGAGCACGCCCGGCCAGGGCTCCTGCTTCCGGCTCGCGCTGCCTCTGGATGCCTGCCCTGCCCCACCGGAACCGGCGACCGGGCACAAGCGGCCCGATGGCCTCATCCCGGTAGCCGGCAGCGCGGCCATGAGGGGCGCGAAGGTGCTGGTCTGCGAGGACAACCCCGTCAACCAGCTCGTGGCCATGTACATGCTGGAGTCGCTGGGCTGCGAGGCGATCGTCGTCCCGAACGGGCGGCAGGCGCTGGAGCTCTGCGGCGAGCGGCGCTTCGACCTGGTGCTGATGGACTGCCAGATGCCGGAGATGGACGGCTTCGAAGCCCTGGCGGCGCTTCGGCAAGGCCGCCCGGGGAGCCCGGAGGGCCTCACCCCGGCCGACGTGCCGGTGATCGCGATGACGGCGCATGCGCTGCCCGGGGACGGCGAGCACTGTCTCGCCACCGGGTTCGACGGTTACCTGAGCAAGCCCTACGAGCTGCGCCAGCTGGCAAGCGTGATAGGGCGGCATCTGCGGGTGCCGGGCGGGCCGCCCTCGAGCCGGCCCGGTCCGCCCCTCCCGCAGGCCCGCCCGTCTCCGGCCGAACTGTCGGACGCCATGTGAAAGAAAAGACCCAGGGTCCCCGATGTCCACCACCACACTTCTCACCTCGGCCTGGCTCCGCCCGGGCGTCGCCCCCTCCCTCGCAAGGGAGGCGCCCCCCGTTTCCGAGGACACCCTCAGCACCCTGATCAATATCGCCGGCCGCCAGCGCATGCTCTCCCAGCGGATCGTGCTGCAAGCGACCCTAGCCTCCCTGGGGCACGTCGAGGCGCTCGCCCTGGCCCGAGAAGCGCTGGAGCTGTTCGAGCGCAGCCACGAGGCACTGGTGCGCGGCGGGGGCAAGGAGAAACTGCCCGGACTGTTCTGCGACGTCTTGAGGGAAGCCTACCGGAGGGAGCAGGCGGAGCAGCAGATCCGCGACTTCGCGCGGCTGGCAGGAAAAGCCCTGTCCGATCTCGAACACGCACGGGCAGGCCGCTCGGACGCGCTGCGCCTGCTTGCCGAGCGCGCCACACCGGTGCTCGGCACGCTCAATTCGATTACCGGCGTCTACGAGCAGGAAGCCCGGCGTCGCGCTCAGGAATCCAGGAAACGGTCGATTGCCCTGCTGAGCGATATCCGGGACGTGTCCCGGCAGGCTCGCATCGTGGCCTCGAACGCGAGGGTGGTGGCCGCGCGCGCAGGCACTCATGGCCGGGAGTTCGCCGTGGTCGCCGGCGTGATGTCGGACGTCACGGACGAAATCGATCGCCTGGCCAAGACCGCCCTCAATCTCTCCGCCTGAAGGCGGCAGAAGCGTGCCCCGTCCCGCGTCGGGCCTGCAGCCGCCCGGCGCGCCCGCCCCAGGGCTGTTCACTGCTGTCCAAGGTAGCGGCTGCTGAATGAGCTGGCGGGGTCGCGCC
>NZ_QXMG01000137.1 GCF_003569765.1 Caldimonas tepidiphila
CGGCGCGCGTTACCAGCTGGCATTCTGAGCAGAAGACTTTTGCCGTCTAACTTACAGCGGCAACCGCAAGACGCACGAGTTCGCGCTGTATCTCGACTTGGAGAACATCGATCACTCACTTGACGGGGGAGCTTGCGAAGTCTGCTGCCCTTTTTTATGGATTCGAGCTTTAGAGAAAAAGAATCGGGACAAGCGCGCCGAAACGTTCCTCAGGCATCCATCTTGCCACTCCTACTTCGCCTCCCTGTCGAAGGATCCGCCTTGCAGAAATCCATTGGACCGTGCATGAGTTAATGCCTCGGCAGGCAAAGTACAGTGCGGGCACCGCGGCGCCCCGCTCAATCGCGCCCCTTGCCTGAATGGCAGGCGGCCCTTCGACATGGAAGGAACTTCACATGAAACAGACCATCGTGGGTGCTTTCGAGCAATATTCCTCCGCGCAACGTGCCGCCGACCTCCTAGCCTCCCGCGGCATTGCCCGCGATCACATCCGCCTGCAAACAGCTTCCGACAGCACGGACAGCGGTTATCGCGCGACTTCGGACGTTGCTGAGGATCGGGGCGTGATGGCCAGTGTGCGTAACTTTTTCTCTGATGTCTTCGGTCCGGACCGGGACCACGAGGACATCTACCAGTACAACGAAACCGTCAAGCGGGGCGGGACTGTCCTCGCAGTCGATGTCGATGACAGCGACCGCATGCCCGTGACCGAAGTTTGCCAAGAACTCAAGAACGCCGGGGCCATCGACTTGGACCAACGAGCCAGTGAGTGGCGGGCCAGCGGCTGGAAGGACTCAGCCGGCGAATCCCGTACTGCGGAGACTAGCATGCGCCGCGACACCGGCCGTGTCAGCGGCGAGCAGATAATCCCCGTGGTGCAGGAGAACATCGACATCGGCAAGCGCGTAGTGGAGCAGGGCGGCATCCGGGTCTACACCCATGTCGTCGAACAGCCGGTGCGCGAGTCGGTGGATCTGCGCAGCGAGAAGGCCGTGGTCGAGCGCCGCCCGGTGGATCGCCCGCTGAGCAATGCGGACGATGCCTTCCAGGATCGCACCATCGAGGTGCGGGAGAGCGCGGAGAAGGCTGTGGTTAGCAAGACGGCCCGAGTGGTAGAGGAGGTCCGGGTGGGCAAGGAAGTCCAGCACCAGACCCAGGAGATCAAGGACACGGTGCGCCATACCGAGGTGGATGTGCAGCGGATGGGGGGAGGGATGGAGGCAGGCGGGGTCGAGGGCGAGTTGGTTCAGCGGGACCTCGGCAACGAGGTGCACGCGCTGGAGTACCGAGAGCACTGGAACCGGAACTATGCAAAGAAGGGGGGCCGCTACGAAGACTACGACCCGGCCTATCGCTACGGGCATACGCTCGCTAACGACGCGCGCTACCGCGACCGGGATTGGTCAGCGATCGAGCCGGATGTCCGCCGCGACTGGGAAGCCCGCAACCCGGGAGGCACCTGGGATGGTATGAAAGCCTCGGTTCGGCATGCCTGGGAGCGCGCCAAGCGCTAATCCGACGCGGTCCCAGGCCCGGCGCCATGCGGCCGTGACGGTAGGGTACTTTTGCCCCCAGGCCCCGCGCTCGAACTCCTCGAGCGCGGCCTCGGCCGCTTCGGCGCTCGTTGCCGTGTAGATCGGGCGCAGGGCGGCGGCCAGCAGCTTGCGGTCCTTCCAGTTCGCGAAGTCCAGTGAGTATGGGTTGCGAGCCCATTCATCGGCTCTTCAGCAGCACGAGCAAGTGAGCCATCCTTTGCTGCTCACAATTTGCGACAGAAAAGACGGAGCGGCTGAGCCGGTCTTATACGGATCCCAGGAGATCCTCGAACTCGGATGCGGTCGATCAGCTGAGCATGTCGGTCGACGGGCTCCGGGCGTCAACCGGGCGATGGACCTTCCGAGAACTTCCTGGGATCCGTATTATGTCATCTAGGGCGGATTGGAGTGGGGCTGCTCCATCGGTAGCCGCAAGCTGAACTCGCTGCCCTTTCCTGGCCCCTCGCTGCGCACCTCTGCGACTCCTCCATGCATCTCAGCGATCTGCTTCACCAAGGCCAAGCCGATGCCCATGCCGTTGGGAGCCAGGCTCTCGGCGGTCGGTGCGCGCGTGAACAGGATGAAGAGGTGGGGCAGCGTCTCGGGAGACAGGCCAATCCCTGTGTCCTGAACCCTGATCAGAGCATGATCCGCCTCGACCGTGCCTTTCAGCCACACCTTCCCGCCTGCCGGGGTGTAGCGCAGCGCGTTGCTCAAAAGGTTCATCACCGCTTGCTGGATTCGCCCCCGGTCCATATCCAGGACAATCGGTGCCGCCGGCAGGAGAACGTCCAGGGTCAAATGGCGGCTCTCGAACTCCGCCCACATGCTGCTGGCCAGCTCTCGCAGCAGAACCCCCAGGTCCGCCCGCTCCAATTGCAGGCTCATCTTCCCGCGGGCGACTCTGCCCGCATCGCCCAAGTCGTCCACCAGGCGCCGCAGGGCGTCGAGCTGTCGCTGGATGATGTCCAGCGGGAGCTTGATGTTCTCTGTGCCGGGGGTCAGACGGATCAGATGCACCGCGTTGACCAGAGGGGCGAGCGGGTTGCGCAGTTCGTGCGCCACCGTAGTGAGAGCGGTTTCCTTGTAGGCCTTGGTGGTCTCAAGTTCACGAAGGCGGTTCTCCAGCGTTTCCATGTAGATACGCTTGTCGGTGCGGTCCAGCACCACTTTGACGAAACCGATGGGCTGTCCTTGGTCGTCGCGCACTGAAACGACCGACCCCGTCACCCACATCCGCGAGCCGTCCTTGCGCACATGCCATCGGTCGTCTTCGGAACGAGGACTGCGCCGGGCTTCCTCCAACTCAAAGCTCGGCAAGCCGCGTTGCCGGTCCTCTTCCGTGAAGAGAATGGCCGCTGGCTGGCCGATCACCTCCAGGGCGCTGTAGCCGAAGAGGTGTTGGCTGGCTCCCAGCCACTGCTCGATCCGACCGTCGAGTCCGATGACCATGACCGCGTGATCCGTAGTCTGGTGGAGCCACCGACCAAGCACTTGCTCATTGGGTCCGGACCTTGTCTCGTTGGAGCTCATCGTCGTTTTTTCCTTCGGCGTTACGGCTTTGCATCGGTAAGGGCAAGCCGCATGCGGCGGGCGGCAAGACAGGCATCAAGGGGGATCATAAGTTGTGATCAGTGAGGCTGCGCCCCAGTGCGGGTCTTATGTCACTTGGGGCGAATTGGATGGGGGCTGCTGCATCGGTAGCCGCAAGCTGAACTCTGGCTTTGCCCCTGAGAACCGGATCCCTTGCTGAATGATGAAATCGAGGCAAGGAGAGA
>NZ_QXMG01000138.1 GCF_003569765.1 Caldimonas tepidiphila
ATAACTCCGTCCGGGGTCAGGGGAAGCTCACCCTCAATTCATTTGTGCAACAGAGCCCCGCACGCCCCGCCTCACTTCTTGGAGGGGTCGTCTGCAGGATTGACGTATTTCACTGCCCAGGGGCCCATTCCATGCAACTGAACGATGGTTTCCTCCTTCACCAACACGAAGTGCGGGCTCTTCGGCTGCATGATGGCGACACTTCCTGGTGGGAGGGCCGTCAGCTTGCCTTCCTCGAACTTCTCGCCGTGACCGATTTGGAAGGTGCCGGACATCACTGTCACATGTTCGATGCCAGGATGCCAGTGCGGCGGGATGCGGGAGTTCGCGGGCAGCCTCAGGCGGACCGTAAAGGGACCCGGCTGCGACATCGGGCCTTCAATGACGGCGATATCGGCGCCGGCAATCGAGGGCAGGGGCTTCCATGTCAGCTCTGCGGGCTTGAGCATTAGGTGACCCGTACCGTGGTCAGGCGCGGTCTGCGCTTGGACGGCGGCGACAAAAGCGGCGGAACCGGATGCGAGTGCCAGCGTGAGGGATGCGATACGCAGGTTCATTTGCTTCTCCTTGAGGACAGGTGCCGCACTGACTGCGGCGGGATCCGGGTCCTAGAACCCAGACGAAGGGCCGCCTCGCGACATGCATCCCCTGCGCTGCACGGGCAGACAGGGAGGAAGAGCGTGGTGTGGTCGCGAGCAGCATCTCGACCTCCGGAAGGTTTCCCGGGAGGGCGGATTGGCGAGAGAGTGGGAAGGGGGAAACGGGCCGGGAAAGGAGGACAGACCTGTGCCATTACATTGGACGCCCGAAGGCGGTCGCAACCCATACTGACTATCCCTAGGTTACACCGGGCTGCCCAAGGTGAGCGGCCTGCGAGGCCGTACTGGAACAGATGAAGCGTCCGCAGCCGGCCTGCCGCTGGCGGCTCGACTTAGCGCCGGCCAGGCGGGTGAGGCCCTGTACGCCGAGCCGGTTCTCGACGCCGTGCGCATCTGCCGACCGTCAGGAGTCGTGCGGCAACGGCCCGAGCGGGTGGCAGGTGAAAGGCCTACAGCCATGCTGCACACCCGCAGATGGGTTGAGGCAACGAAACGTGCGAGCCGTAATTCGTCCGCGCAGTGACCAGATCACGCGACACCGAGGCCGTCCCTTGGCCTTCGACCGAGAGCAATACTGTCGCCACAACGTGACCGAGCGCTGCATAGCATGGCTCAAGGAGACCCGCGCCGCGTAGCGCCCCGCTACGACAAGCGCTCGCTGTGCACTTCCTCGGCACTCTCAAGGTGGCCATGCTTCGCCTGCGTCTGCAAGGACTGCCCCTGTCAAATGCACCTTAGGCGCCGGTGATATCAGGTCGACAATGCGATGAGCTTCGAGACGCCAGCACCGAGCAGCACCAGACCCAGGAAGCTAGCAGTGCAATGTCCGCCCGGCCCGAGCTTCTCGACCGCAACCACGATGGGAAGCGCGGCGATCCAGGCCAAGTTCATGACACCGCCGACGAAGAGCAGGTGACCTGCTCGGAAAAATCAGACCATCGGAAGGTGAACTTTGGCTTCCGTTGATTTCCCTGGCGGGGCTGATTGTTGCCGGAAATCCAGTGGGGTGCGGCAGCCCTGGCTCGAATGAGGCCGCACCTCGTTGTAGTGCCGCCGCCAGTCCTCGATCACGAGCGGGCTTCCAGCCGGGTGCGGAACCACTCCAGCGACAGGCATTCGTCGCGGAATCGACCATTGAAGCTTTCCGCGGGGGCGTTCTGCCAAGGCTTGCCGGGATCGATCAGCGCCGTCTCGATGCCTTGCTCGGGACCCAGCACAGCAACACCGCCGAGACGAACCCCGGGCCCTTGTCGCTGCGCATGTAGCGAGGCTCACTGCGTTGGCTGACCAAGCAGGAGAGCCGAGTTACTGCTTGGTGCGCGAGATCTCGATCGGGAAGTAGAGCTGCCGCGAGCCGTCTCTCACCTTGATGCAGTCGAGCATTCCGGCAAAGCCTATCCCGTTGAAAACGACTCGATCACCCTTGATAGTAAGAAGTCGAGTGCCAGGGGCCGGAGGGTTCTGGATGTTGAAGAACCGTCCATGCGGTCCGTGCTCGGTCGTGTATTCCATGTGGGGGCGGTGCTGGGCGCGGGTAATTTTTGCAAGCTGGGCCTTGATCATGCCTAGGGCTCTCAAGGTTGAGCAAATTTTGCAGCAAACCCACCCGATCCGGGAAGTGCTTGCACCCCCTGTAATTAGGGGGAGGCAGTGCCTGTCAACGCCGACCTAAACTTGGCTCCTCCTCTTTCTAATTTTGCTCGGTTAGGCGGGATGCAGGACACGGATCCTTGGGCTGCTGCACGCCGACATGCACCAAGAAGTTCTCCTCGGCGTCCTCCGGCTTGAGACCGTGAACGCTGAGATCTCTGCTCAGGAGCCCAGCGCTCGCATGCAGGTTCGCATCGCACAGATCCAGTCATTGCAGCGCAGACAGGGCGTTGACTACGGTCAGGGGTGGCAGTCATTTGCGGCTCCAAAGAAGAAGGGGCCGCCCCGCCAGGGGAGAGGCCCCGGATGGGTGGATAAAGATGCTGAACAGGTTCAGCGCGGTGCAACACGTGCTGCACCGAATCGAGGGCGCCGGCATTGCCGTGGCCCCGTCACCTGCGCGCCCTACTTCGGGGCAGGCGTTGCGCGCACTCGCGGCTTGCGAGCAGGCCTGAGGGCCGCAAGCCGCTTGGCCGCGTCCTGCGCCTCGTCGGGCGTCATGAACTTTTCTCCCGGCGGGAGGATCCAGCCCAGCACGCATGCCGGATTCCGAAGCGCGAGCTGGACATGCGAGCGCCCTCGGAACGAGGACGATGGCGCCACCGGCTCGCCCTGCTGGAAGGCTCCCAGCCCCATGTCGTACGCAGGCTGACCATTCGCCTCACGCGTTGCATGAAGGACCTGGAACACCGCGCAGTCGAGCTGACGCAGCAGCACGTCGCCATCGTCGGGCCGGCTCGGCCGGTTCACCGGCATGTGTAGAGCCTGTCCGGGTTCTCGGACGACGCACGGGCAAACTGCAGCGCCCGTGTCGGATCATCCAGGAAGAAGTAGATGCCCTCGCCCAGCCAGTCGTAGCGGTTTTGCGAGGGACGAAGGCAGGGGAGCTGGCCGCTGACTAAGGCCCGTCATCAATTGAGCCAAACGACGGCGGCAGCCAAATGGATAGCGCCGAG
>NZ_KZ983980.1:0-2725 GCF_003569765.1 Caldimonas tepidiphila
CTGGCTCGGCGGTCGTAGCCGCGATCAGCGTACAGCCGCGCGGCGGTGTTGGATGCGTCGATGACCTCCGGGAGGGTATTGCCGTCACCAAACACGTCGTAATGCCCCTGATTTAGATCGGCTCATTCCTCCCGTCGTTACTGTCACGGATCCCTGCCACCCGTTGTTCGGCCGGCAACTTCAACTGCTGTCGCAGGACTGCTGCCGAGGACCGGCGTTTGTCGCGGCCGCCTTGCCGAATGGGCGCCGGCGACTGATCCGGCGCTGTGCCACTGACCTGGAGCGGCCGTTGGCACCACCACCATCGCTGCCGCGCATCTCGGTCCGTACGCTACTGCCTCTGGCGCGGCTCGTGCGGAGCATGCTGGATCTCTCTACCAAGGAGGCTCACCATGCCAACCCCTTGTCCTGCGGCCCACTCCCATCGTCGACGGCCGGCCAAACCAAGACCACCTTGTCCCCGGCGCTGGACGACGCTGCCGGTGCCGATGCAGAGGCAGCTGGCCCAGCAGCTGGCCCGAGTTCTCCAGCGCGTCCTAGAGGAGGAGACGCACCGTGCTGATGACTACTCCGAGTGAATCGGCCGAGCGCGTCACCACGGCACACCGTGCCAAGCTCGCCTATGTGTACGTCCGCCAGTCCTCGGCCGGGCAGGTCCGCCAACACCAGGAGAGCACGGAGCTGCAGTACCGGTTGGTCAACCGTGCTGCGGGCCTGGGCTGGCCGCGAGAGCGCATCACCGTGATCGACGACGACCTGGGCAAGTCCGGCGCCTCCAGTTCCGTCCGTGAGGGTTTCCAGCGTTTGATTGCCGAGATCGGCCTGGGCAAGGCCGGGTTGGTGCTCAGCCTGGATGCGTCTCGGCTGGCACGCAACAACCGCGACTGGCACCAGTTGCTGGAGCTGTGCTCGATCTTCGGCGTCCTCATCGCCGACGGGGAACGCCTGTACGACCCGGGTGCATATCACGACCGCTTGCTGCTGGGCCTCTCGGGCATCATGAGCGAGGCGGAGCTGCACCAGCTCCGGCTGCGCCTGTACCAGGGCGAGCTCCAGAAGGCTGCGCGCGGCGAGTTGCGCCTGCCGCTGCCGGCTGGATTGGTGCGTGGTCCTGGCGGCGAGACCGTCCTTAATCCTGACGAGGAGGTGCAGGCGCGGTTGCGACTGGTGTTCACGCTGTTCCGCGCGCTGCAGAGGGCCAAGGCGGTGATGCGCGAGCTGCGGCGACACGACCTTGCGCTGCCGGTGCGCCCGCTGTGGGGCCCGTCGCCACATCAGGTGGTCTGGATGCCGGCCACCGCCTTCCGGGTAGTGCAGATACTGCAGAACCCGTCATATGCGGGGGCCTACGTCTACGGTCGCCGACGCGCGGATCCCTTGCGACGTTCGAGCATCGGCCGCAGTGCTACCGTGCGGGTACCGGTGGAGCAATGGGCTGTCTGCTTGCACGACGCGCACCCGGGCTATATCGGCTGGGAGGAGTTCATGGCCAATCAGGAGCGCCTGGCCAGCAACGTGGCCTCTTATGCACGACAGCGCCAAGGTGCGCCGCGCCAAGGCGTGGCGTTGCTGCAGGGCATTGCGATCTGCGGCTGCTGCGGCCGCCACATGGGGGTGTATTACTCGGGAGCACGGGGTGACGCCCCGGTTTACAGGTGCTCCTTGGATCGGTCTGACGACAACAGTCCACACTGTCAGGAGGTGCGAGCGCTGGTGGTGGAGGCCGAGGTCGAGCGGTTGGTGCTGGCCGCCCTGGCCCCTGACCAGATCGCGCTGGCCGTAGAGGCGGTCGGGCAACTCGAGGCCGAGGCCAGACTGCTGGAGCAGCAGTGGACGCTCAAGCGCGAGCGAGCCCGCTACGAGGCCGAACGGGCGCGACGGCAATACGACGCGGTGGAGCCCGAGAACCGCCTCGTGGCGCGTTCGCTCGAAGGGGTCTGGGAGGAGAGGTTGCGCCGGCTCGAGGAAGTCGAGCAGGCTTACGAGGCTTGGCGGCGTGCGCAGGCTACAGCACTGGACGATGCTGCCCGGGCGGAGGTTCTGGGCCTGGCGCAGGATCTACCCCGGGTATGGCAAGCTGCGACGGCGCAGGAACGCAAGCGAATCGTGCGTCTGGTGGTGCGCGAAGTGGTGCTGGACCAAAAGCGCGAACAGGGCATGGTCTGGTTCCGGCTGATCTGGCAGACCGGCGCGGTCAGCGAGCACCGGCTACAGCGCCGAGTGCAGTCGTACAGGGGCTGCGCCAGCCTGGATCTGATCGAGCGCCGCCTCCGGGAACTTAACGCTGCCGGCAAGATGGATCACGAGATTGCCGAGATCCTCAATGCTGAAGGAGTTATGTCTCCACGCGGGGTGCCGTTCAAGCATGGCACGGTGTACTTCTTGCGCAAGCGATGGCAGATTCGAACGGTCAAGCTCAACGGCGATGAAGCGAACCCGCCGCGATGGCCCGACGGGAGCTATTCGATCCAAGGGGCAGCCGCCGCACTCGACGTCACGCCGCAAACAATATTGCGTTGGCTGCGCACGGGACGGTTGCACGGACGACAGCTCTGCCGGGGCCAGCCATGGCAAGTCGACCTGCCCGGAGATCAGCTCAGCACGCTGCGGGGCTCGGTCCAACGTACCAGCCGATCGAAGATGGAGGCATCATGAAGTCATCGGCTCGTCCACGTTGGCGGCCGTGACCTTGTAGCGCCGGATGAGCTTGTAGCGCGCGTCGACG
>NZ_KZ983980.1:2735-3038 GCF_003569765.1 Caldimonas tepidiphila
AATGACCTTCGGGAGGGTATTGCCGTCGTCCACGTTGGCGGCCGTGACCTTATAGCGCCGGATGAGCTTGTAGCGCGCGTCGACGTTGGCGTGCAGCTTGTAGCCGTAAAAGCTCTTGCCGTGCTTCTTCGTCCAGCGCGCCTCGCAGTCCTTGTGGCTGCTCTTCTTCGCGCCCCACTCCAGCGGCACCGCGCCCTGCTGGACGAGAGCCTTCTCTTCCTTGTCGAGGTGCTGGATGGGCGCGCGCACGATGGTGGCGTCCACGATCTGCCCGCCCCGCGGGATGTAGCCCTGCGCCTGCAA
>NZ_QXMG01000141.1 GCF_003569765.1 Caldimonas tepidiphila
AGCTCGTTTTTTAAAAGCCGCCCGGGCAGCGTCGTCGGACTGCGGATGGTGGGGGCGGGGCACCAGGCTCGACTGCTTGAGCCGGTGCAGCAGCAGGTACACCCCGTTGAGGCTGTACTCGACGCCGAACTCCTCGCGCAGCAGCACCCGCAGATCCTCCCCCCGCCAGGCGGCCAGCCCGCTGCTCGCAGGCGGACCCTCGTGCACCCGACGCAGGAACTCCGCCTCGCGCTCGTGCGCCAGGCGCTGGCGCGCGCCCGGGCGCGGGCGGTCGTGCAGCCCGGCGAGCCCCTCGGCTTCGAAGCGCCGGATCCAGTCGTAGAAGTCGTAGAGCTGGCTCTTGCCCAGCGCGAACTGCCCGGCGGTCTCGGCCACCGAGTGGTCCAGCGCCAAGTGGCGCAGCGCCAGCAGCCGGCTGCGCGCCCGGCCGTCGCGCTCGTGGCGCGCCGCAGCCTCGAGCTCCTGCGCGCTCCAGCGTCGCGCCACCCCCACTACGTCATGTGACATCGCATCGCTCCCGGGTCCGATCGCATCCAGCATTGGATTCCGGAGAGCAGATGGAGTTCGTATGAGACCGCGGCCAGGTGGCTGCTGCGCGAGCCGCTGTTCCTCGACACTGAAACGACCGGCTTGGACGAGGCCGATCAAGTGGTGGAGCTTGCGCTGCTCGACGCGCGCGGCGCCGTGCTGCTCGACACCCTGGTGCGGCCGAGCTGCGCGGTCGCCGAGGGCGCGCGCAGCGTGCATGGCATCACCGATGCGGAGCTCGCCGGCGCGCCGGCATGGGCCGAGGTCGACGCGCAGCTGCGCCAGCTCACCGCCGGGCGGCTGCTGGTCTCGCACAATGCCGGCTTCGACGCTCGGCTCGTCGATCAGACTTCGGACGCGCACGGCTGCGCGCCGCTCGTGGCGGCCGAGTGGGCGTGCACGATGGAGCTGCTGACCGGCGCCAACGGGGGGCGCTGGCCGGACCTGGGGCTGGCGCTGTCGATCGTCGGCGCCGCGCCCCCCGAGGGCGCCGCGCACCGTGCGCGGTACGACGCGGAGTGCTGCAGGCGCATCGTGCTGGCGCTGGCGGCTGCAGGCACCACATAGCCCCCGACCCTGCGCATGGCATGCCGATCTGCAGGCATGCCGCCGACCCGGTTCTGGGCGGCGGTAGTCGCAGCGTGCGCGCAGGCCGGTCGTGCACACCGCGCGGCGCTGATACACGTTATGGAATGCGCGGGATGTCAACAGCGACGTGATTTGCCGCTGGGTACACAAGGAGTCGGGTGTGCTCTTCGACCTGATGCCGGTGCTGCCGGAAGTGCTGGGCTTCTCGAACCGCTGGTACCCCTACGCGGTGGAAACTGCCGTGTCCGTAGACCTGGGCAACGGCATCACGATCCGGCTGGTCAGCGCCGAGGCCTTCGTCGCCACCAAGCTGGAAGCCTTTTCCAGCCGAGGTGGCGGCGATTTCCTGACCAGCCATGACCTTGAGGACGTTCTGAACATCGTCGATGGGCGCGAGGAGCTGGCCGAAGAGATGGCCGCCGCACCCGCCGAACTCCGAGAGGCCGTTGCCGCGGCCTTCGGCCCTCTGTTGAAGAACCAGGACTTCGCGAACGTGCTGCCGGGCCTGTTGGCCGAGCCGGAGCGCGCCGGCCTCGTCATGGAACGCCTAAAAGCCTTGAGCCAATGAGCCGCCACCAGGACAACACTGCTACGACAACGCCCCGATCGAGAGCTTGCAGGGGCAGCCTGAAGACCGGGCTCGTGCACCAGCGGCGCTGGTAGACGCGAGCGCGGGCCATGGCGGCGATCCGCGAGTGGATCGAGATTCTTACCAGCAGCGACGCCACAGCCGCCTGGCCTACCCCGCTTAGCCCGGGAAGCTCGATGTGGCAAGGCACGTCCAGCCGATTCAGGCCTGCACGATGGCCATTTCCTCCAAGCGAACCGTCTGCTGATCGCGTTCAAGCCCGGCGCTGGCCAGCGCCAGCGCACCGCGGCCTCGCTGTGTTTCTCCAACCCGCTTCCCGCCCTCCCCGTCCTTGAAATGGGACTCCGCACCAGCCCGACCGATCGGCCACCACGAAAGAAATACAGTGGCCGTGGACAGGCAGGTCACTGCGTGACCGTCCTGTGCAGGCTCCTGCACAACAGACACTTCCGGCCAAAAGGCGTCTTTCCCCAAGGGCCGCTTTGTGGAAGGGGCAGTGGCGAGAGACAGCCCTCAAACAAAGCTCTGGACTACGCGGTGCTCAAGGAGTAGGGCTTGCAAAAGGCGTCGAGTCCATAAACGGGACAGAACCACTCCGCGCCGCAGCAGTTGCTCAGGCGGGGAGGAGGTGCACGTCGAAGGCCCGCTCCACCAGCCACACGCCAGCCAGCGCCGCGATCCCAGCAGAACCCAGCCGTACCGCGCCCAGCCGGTACGCGCGTGTCTCGCGCAGCAGGAAGGCCAGCGGCAGCAGCAGCGCGACGACGAGCAACTGGCCGAGCTCGACGCCGAGGTTGAAGCCGAGCAGCGGCAGCGCCAGCGCGCCGCGCTCGAGCCC
>NZ_QXMG01000142.1 GCF_003569765.1 Caldimonas tepidiphila
CATAACTCCGTCCGGGGTCAGGGGAATCTCGCTCTCAATCTATTTGCGCAACAAAGCCTCTACTGAGGGCATTTCGATAGCCGTTAGATGTGCCGATTAAAACCAGTAAGCGGCGAGGGTTAAAATTGAGGGTAGGTGGTCCAAGCCCATCATTGGGCTTGATATTTTTGGGGTTCGTTTCCTCCAACACTAGCACTGCGTCCTCAATTCCATCGCGATTAAGATCGCCGGTTGCAGTTGAAATCAGTCTCCAGCCTGTCGGAATCCAAATATCGAAGGAGCTAGGTGTATTGGGGAAAGTACTCGTGCCAACTAGGGTTAGCGCAAGAGCCATGTACCGGATGTGCGTAAACAATGTTCAATCCTCAGTGAAGTGTGATATGCCTAACTATATGCCTAACGGCTGGGGCGCATCACCAAGGCGGGCGACAGCTATCTGAGGACGCTGCTGATCCTCGGCGCCAGAGCGGTGCTGGCGAGTGCGGCGGACAAGAAGGACCGGCTGAGCCGCTGGGCCAAGGCGCTGGAGGCGCGATGCGGCTACTGGAAGGCGGTCGTGGCCATCGCGGCGAAGAACGCGAGGCTGGCCTGGGCGGTGCTGGCCAAGGGCGAGGAGTTCAAGGCCGAGCCGGCGTGAGCCCGGGGGCGAGTCGAGCAAGCGCGAATCACTGAAGCAGGAGCGACAGCACACGGACACCGAATCCACCACCGCGGGACGTTGAAAGCGTTGATGAATCAAGGTCAGACCTGCGCGGGAAGAGCTCGTTTAACTCTGGGAGGTGCCCCTTGGGGCGGCCTCGGCTAACGAAGGGAGCCCCCGCGCGCGTCTTTTATCAGGGCCGGCAGCATCAAGAGCTGCATCAGGGGCCGGTTGTAGTTGTTCAGTCCGCACCTTGACTCTCCGATCGACGCTGGGCAGGCGAAGCGCCACAGGTGGAATGGCTGGGAAATAGGCTTGAGGATTCGCTGCGCGAATCCTCAAGGAGGGTTATTGCTTGCGTGCGGGGGAAGCCCTTGTAGTCTGAGTTGAGCGCCCCGACCGGCGGCACGGCGGGGAGAAACAAACGAGCGCCGCACGCCGGGCGGGTGCGCTCGAACGGTCCGGTTAGCCGGGAATCTGGAGAACGACATGAAAGAAGCGACAGCAGACGAATGCCTCGAACTGGCACAAGCCTTGGAGCAACTGCGCGCGCAGAAGATCGTTGAGGCCGTTGCGGCACTTCCGATTGGAGGCAAGGATGCAGACATGCCGACGCAGTTCCAGGCCGGCTATCAGCTCGCCTGCGAAGAAATCATGACCCGGCTGCGCACCGAAGTTTGGGACGGCTGCTTGCCGCCCGTGGACAGCGCGCTTGCGGCCGGGAAAGCTTCGGGCAAGGTCGTGCAACTGCATCCGCGCATTCAGGGCTAACGTTAATTAGACTGCACTTCACCTACCGCCATCTGCAGCCTAAAAATTTGTGAACCATTGTGAAGCATGCCTTCTTCCCTGGGAAGACTCCCTAGTTCTAGGGGGAGAGCGTGCCTGCGTTAGGCTGACTAAAATTTTGCGGATGGAGCCTTCCTCGCCAACCCCTTCCGCAGCTCCTCCCCGTCTGCTGGACCGGGTTCGGCAGGAAATCCGTTTGCGCCATTACAGCCTTCGCACCGAGCAGGCATATGTGGACTGGGTGCGACGATTCGTGCTTTTTCATGACAAGCGGCACCCTCGTGACATGGGTGTCGTCGAGGTTGAGGCCTTTCTGTCTTACCTTGCTGTGGAGCGCCGGGTTTCCGCCTCCACGCAGAACCAGGCCAAGTCGGCCCTGCTGTTTCTCTACAAGGCGGTCCTGGAGCAGGACCTGCCCTGGCTGGGAGAGATCGTGCAGGCAAAGAAAGGCCGGCGCTTGCCGGTGGTGCTGACGCAGCGCGAGGTGCGCGACCTGCTCCAGCAGTTGAACGGCACGATGTGGCTCGTCTGCTCGCTGCTCTACGGCACCGGGATGCGCTTGCTGGAAGGCTTGCGGCTGCGCGTGAAGGACGTCGAGTTCGAGCGCCGCGAGATCGTCGTGCGCGAAGGCAAGGGAAACAAGGACCGGGTCACCGTCCTGCCGGAAAACCTCCTGCTGCCGCTGCGCGAGCAGTTGCAGCGCGCCCAGGCCGTGCACCGGCGCGATCTGGAGGCCGGCTTCGGCGAGGTCTGGCTGCCGGATGCGCTTGCGGCGAAGTATCCGCGCGCCGCGCGGGCCTGGGGATGGCAGTACGTGTTCCCGGGCAACGCTCGCTCGATCGATCCCCGCTCAGGAAGCGAGCGGCGGCATCACCTGCTCGAGTCGAGCGTGCAGCGGGCGCTGGCCGCCGCCGCGCACGGCGCCGGCATTTCCAAGCCCTGCTCGCCCCATGTGCGTATCTATTCACCCCCGGTGAGTTGAAGAGGACGAAGCGGTGCGCGGCCGAGGTGCA
>NZ_KZ983981.1:0-872 GCF_003569765.1 Caldimonas tepidiphila
TGCCGCTGAGGGGGCGAGGGAGATTGGTATGGAGCCATAAGCTGTATCGTAATTTGAGTAGCCGTCGGGGTCGAGAGCCAAGGCCGTTCACTGCTGATCAGGGCTGTGGCCGCTGAGTGAACCGGCGGGGTCGTGCCTTGCTGCGAAGCCCGGACACGGACCAAGCAGCGAGGACGAGATGAGCACATTGAGGCAATGCCTGGGACAGGTGAGCGATCCCCGGCGCGCGCAGGGCAAGCGCTACGACCTGGAGCATGTGCTGCTGTACTGCGTGCTGGCCGTGGTGTCGGGTGCAACCTCGTACCGCAAGATCCACATCTTCATTGACACGCACTGGCCGCGGCTCAACGAGGTGTTCGGCAGTCGCTGGAAGCGCGCGCCGGCCTACACCGCGGTGCGCAAGATCCTGCAGGGGCTCGATGCGGCGCAGCTCGAAGGCGCCATGCGCAGCCTTGCGACCGAGCAGGTGCAGCAATTCACCCCGGCCTCGGCCCGCTCGCTGGTAGCGATCGACGGCAAGGCGCTGCGCGGCAGCCTCGACCGATTGGAGGACAGGCAAGCCGCGCAGGTGCTCAGCGCGCTGGCCGTCAACGAGCGCGTGGTGCTCGGGCATGTGCTCATCGAGGACGCCGACAAGGACTGCGAGCTCGCCGCCGCGCAGCGGCTCATCGAGCAGCTCGGTCTGGCGGGCGTCGTCTACACGCTCGACGCGCTGCATCTCCAAAAAAACGCTGGAGCAGGTCTTGGCCAGCGGAGCGCAGTGTATCCGTCCGGCCAAGTCACATTGAACATGGGTAGCCGGTCGAGGATGCTTGTGTCCACGGACAGATGCGTGGACACATGGACACTTCACACAACGAGCATGGTGTTGC
>NZ_KZ983981.1:882-2243 GCF_003569765.1 Caldimonas tepidiphila
ACCCTGCCTCGATTTCACGTACAGCAAGAAGGTTGATAACTTCCCAAGTACGGAGAGACGAGATGAACCAGAGCAAGGTGCCCAAGAGGCAGTACACGGACGAGTTCAAGGTCGAGGCGATCAGGCTGGCCGACTCGGTGGGAGGCCAGGAGGCAGCCCGCCGGCTCGGGATTCCTGTGGCGACGCTGGGCAACTGGTCGAGAAGGCGCCGACCCGGAGGATTGCCGCCCCCGCCGGAGTCAGGGGCGGTAGTGCCCCTGCGGCGGCCGGTGAGCGAGCTCGAAGCCGAGAACAGCCGGCTGCGCAAGGAGCTGGCCGAGGCGCGACTGGACGTGGAGATTCTTCGAAAGGCGACAGCGTACTTTGCAAGGGGGTCGCGATGAAGTACGCGTGGATTGAGCAGCATCGCGACGAGTATTCAGTGAGCCACCTGTGCCGACTGTTGTCGGTGTCCCGCTCGGGCTACTGCCAGTGGCGGGTGCGCGCACCTAGCGCCCGCGCCCGGGCCAATGCAGCGCTGGACGAGCAGGTCGCGGCCCTCCACCGCGACAGCCGCCGCAGCTACGGCCGCCCCCGCATCACGCAAGCGCTTCGCCAGCAGGGACAGCGCGTGGGCGGTGAGCGCGTGCGTCGCAGCCTCGTGCGACAAGGCCTGCGCCCGCTGTATCGGCGCTCCTATATGACGACCACCGATTCGGACCACCCGCTGCCGGTGGCTCCGAACATCCTCAACCGCCGCTTCGATGGCTGGGCCCCCAACCGGGCATGGGCAGGTGACATCACATACTTGGCAACGGACGAGGGCTGGCTGTACCTGGCAGTGGTGATGGACCTTGCCAGCCGACGTATCGTGGGCTGGGCCCTGTCGGAGCGCATCGACGCGGCACTGGTGTGCTCGGCACTGCGCTCGGCCTACTGGCAACGCAAGCCCCCGAAGGGGCTGATCGTACATACCGACAGAGGCAATACGCCAGCGCTGAGTACCGGCGACTGGCAAGCCAGGCTGGGATCGTCATGTCCATGAGCAGGAAGGCCAACGCGTGGGACAACGCGGCGGTCGAGAGCTTCTTCAAGACGCTCAAGGTCGAGCGTGTCTACCAGGTACGCTATGAAACCCGCGCCCAGGCGAGGCTGGATATCGTCGATTGGATCGAGGGGTACTACAACCGCCGCAGGATCCACTCGGTCGCCAATTACCTGCCGCCTGTGACCTACGAGGCCCGGCTCATGGCAGCATAGCTTGCTGTACGTGGAAACGAGGCAAGGTCAGTACCGGCGTTCGTGCCGGTAACGGTGGCCGACGACGGGCATCGGGCTGCTGCGGCGGCCGAGCCGGCCCCGTCGATGCGCTGCAACGTCAC
>NZ_QXMG01000145.1 GCF_003569765.1 Caldimonas tepidiphila
CGAGGCTGTCAAGCGCCGCGCCCTAACCGACAGCACCGCCATTTGTGCAACAGAGCCTCGTGGCGGGGGAAGTCCTGTTTGAGTTGACCCGCCCGCGGAACGCGGTGCGGGTTGAGCGAATTAGTTTCCCCTTTCTTTAGAGCTTAAGACTTTCAGGCCACAAAAAGTAAGGGCCAAACTTGGGACTCATGCGGAATTCTCCACCAGCTTCCTTGCCTTTGGCCGTCAAGTAGTTCTTGCCGTCTCGGACTTCGAGCAGGCCCAAGGAAACAAGCCTGTCAACTAATTCGTTGGTTTTCATGCCCAGCTTCTGAGCAACTTTCGAGGTCGTTAATTTTTCGACGAACTCTTCTTGCTCTGACTTGTTGTCCGGCTCTTGCGCAACGCGCTCCATTGAGATGCGCACCTCCTCGCTAATACGGATTATGCGCTGAGCTTCTTCGTAGGCCTCTCGGTAAACATCTGCGTCTTCGGAACGGGAAATCAACACTCCCATTTCGTTGTTGTTCACTTGGCTGAATTCGTAGAGATTTAAGCTTGTGATGATGCAGGTCTCTTCGTTCATGTAGCACTTGGCGTGCAGGTTCTTGCAGAAACTTGTTCTAATATAAGGGAGGTCGGTAAGCCAGCTAATCTCTTCCGGTTGAAGTTCGCTTTTTCCGTACACGACACGAACGTCAATTTTTAAGCGATTCTTGTCGGCAAGCAACTCCTTCATTCGATCATTGAGTTTCAGAAAAGGGCTGATAAGAACTAAGCGGTCTTTCGCACCTTTAATCAACTCCTCTAAGAAGTAATTGGTTGCGCTCGTGTTCAGGAATTTCGCCATAGTTGCACCGAAAGCTGAGTAAATAGTCGCAGGTAACGTATTGTAGCCGATGCAAATATCGAGCGGCAATGAGGCTAGTTTTTGAATTTCGGAGGCTAACGAATGAAAAGGACTTCCTCATTCCAAGCGACCGCTGCAATGCCGAGGGCATTGAGGCGGGTCGGCACTGGAAGTGCCACGATGGGGTTGCGGTTCTCATCGATTCACTCGGAAGGAGAAGTCGATGGCCATTGTGTTCGTTGGCATCGATCTCGCCAAGAAGGTTTTCGCGCTGCACGGCGTGGATCAATCGGGCCGGGCGGCCCTGGTGCGCCCGGCGGTGCGTCGCGAGCAGTTGCTCGAGGTAATTGCCAGGCTGCCTGCGTGCACCATCGGGATGGAAGCGTGCTCGGGCGCGCACCACTGGGCACGGCAGTTCCAGCAGTTCGGGCACACGGTGCGACTGATGGCGCCGAAGCTCGTGGCGCCGTACCGCATGAGTGGCAAGCGCGGCAAGAACGACGCGGCCGACGCGGCGGCGATCTGCGAGGCGTTGCAGCGGCCGAACATGCGCTTCGTGCCGATCAAGAGCGAGCTCGCGCAGTCGCGGCTGTGCATCCACCGGGTGAGGCAGGCGCTGGTGGCCGAGCGCACGGCGTGCATCAACCGCATCCGGGGACTGCTGAGCGAGTTCGGCATCGTGCTGCCGCTCAGGGCCGAGACGGTGCGCCGGGGCGCGGCGGCGCACCTGGAAGATCTGCCGCAGTGGGCGAACACGGCCATTGGCGACGGCCTGAGCGATCTGCACCGGCTCGACGAGCGCATTGCGGAGTACGACCGGCATGTGGAGATGATTGCGCGGGCCGAAGAGGCAAGCCGGCGGCTGATGACGGTGCCGGGGGTGGGTGCGACGACGGCCAGCGCGCTGCTGGCGAGCATCGGTCAGGGGCGCGACTTCAAGAACGGGCGCCAGCTCAGCGCCTGGCTGGGAATGACACCGGCGCAGCACAGCTCGGGCGGCAAGCAGCGGCTGGGGCATATCACGAAGGTGGGCGACTCGTACCTGCGCTCGCTGCTGATCCTTGGAGCCCGAGCGATGCTGCAGGGCGCCAGGGGCAAGACGGATCGGCTCAGCCGCTGGGCCACCAGTCTGGCCGAGCGAAAAGGCCACTGGTGCGCGGTGGTCGCGATCGCAGCGAGGAACGCGCGCATCTGCTGGGCGGTGCTGGCCAAGGGGGAGGAGTACCGGGCACCGGTCTGAATGAAC
>NZ_QXMG01000146.1 GCF_003569765.1 Caldimonas tepidiphila
AACTACTTCGCCGGCAACGTGCAGTTCGGCAGCACGACCGCGATCACGACGCGCTTCAACGGCACCACCACCGTCGTGCCGTCCGTACAGGACGTGGGCGGCACCGATGCGGCGGCCTCGCTGCTCAATGGCCGCTACAGCGCCGACGCGGCCGGCGCGTGGCACTACTTCACCAAGGCGCGCAGCGCGACCGTGGGCACGAACACCGCCGTCGTGAACGGCGACAGCCTGGGCGGCCTGTCCTTCGCTGGCGCTGACGGCACGAACCAAACCGAGGCGGCGCGCATCGAGGTGCAAGTCGATGGCACGCCGGGCGCGAACAACGTGCCGGCGCGTGTCGTCATCAGCACCGGCAACGGCAGCAACGCGATGGCCGAGCGCCTGCGCGTCGACAAGGACGGAGCGAAGGTTGCGGGCGACGTGCAGGCGACGAGCTACAACGGCGGCGCGCTCGGGGGCCTGCGCAACAAGATCATCAACGGCGCGATGGAGATCTGGCAGCGCGGGGTGTCCTTCGCCGGCGTCGCGAACCTCGCCTACACCGCCGACCGCTGGCGCGTCGACTATGACGGCAGCGGCGGTGCGCGCACCGTCTCGCGGCAGGAGTTCCCGATCGGGGCGACTGACGCCGACGAGTGCCGCGCCTTCCTGCGCTTGCAGCAGACGACAGCCGGCACCGGCGCGACCTTCAACCGGCTCACGCAGCCGATCGAGGGCGTGCGCACGCACGCGGGCAAGCAGGTTACGGTCAGCTTCTACGCCCGCGCGACGGCGGCGATCACGCTGCCGGCCGTGTCGCTCGCGCAGTGGTTCGGCACCGGCGGCACGCCGAGCGCGCAGGTCGTTACCAACGCGGCAACTAGCGTGGGCGTCACGACCGCATGGCAGCGGTTCAGCTACGCCGTCACTCTGCCCTCGATCAGTGGCAAGGCGCTCGGCTCCAACGGGGACGACTCGCTCTCGCTGCGCATCGACCTGCCGATCAACGCGCTGTTCACCTTCGAGGTAACGGGCGTGCAGGTCGAGGTCGGGTCAGTCGCGACGGCGTTCGAGCACCGCCCGGCGCAGGTCGAGCTTCCCCTGTGCCAGCGGTACTTCGAGACTGGCACCGCGTACTGCGACGCCTACAACAACGGGGGCGCCTACACGCTGTTCCCGATGTCGTTCGCCGTGCAGAAGCGCGCTACACCGACCGTCACGCAGACCGGCGACGGGCAGGGGCCGAACGCAAGCACGACGCTCGCGCTCGACGTCGTGCGCGCAAGCGGGTTCTCGACGGGCCGCCTGTGGGGCTCCACCGGCTCGTCCTACTTCCGCAACAACTGGACGGCATCGGCCGAACTGTGACCATGTACCAACTGACGAAGCATGCGGGAATGATCGTCCGGCTGTCGGACGGCGCCCACATCCCCGCGGACCCGGCAAACGCCGCCTATCGCGCCTTCCTGGCGTGGTGCGATGCGGGCCACAGCCCGGCGCCCTACGTCGAGCCGCCGGCGCCGGGGCCGCAGGTGGTGAGCCGCTTCCAGGCGCGCGCGGCGCTGCACCTGGCCGGGCTGCTGCCCCAGGTCGAAGCGCTCATGGCTTCGCCCGAGGCCGACCCGCTCGCGCGCCTCGCCTGGAGCGATGCACAGGAGTTCCGCCGCAACAGCCCCACGGTGGCCGCGCTGGCGGCTGCGCTGGGCCTCACGGCGCAGCAGCTCGACGAGCTGTTCGTCACTGCTGCGGGGATCGAGGCATGAAGCAGATCCTCATCGCGATCGACCAGCTGGGCAACGCGCTGCTCGGTGGCCATGCCGACGAGACCCTCAGCGCGCGGGCCTGGCGGCAGCGCCACAAGCGCCGGTGGGCGCTGGCTGTGCGCGCCCTCGATGCCGCCTTCTTCTGGCAGGAGGCGCACTGCGCCGCCAGCTACGCCGCCGAGCAGGCGCGCCGGCACCTGCCGCCCGAGTACCGACTCCCCGTGAACACCTGAGCCTGGAAGGCCTCCGATGTCAATGTCCCTCGATCCGGGCCCCTCGGCTCCGCCGGCTGCAGTGCTGGCCACCGCGCTCGTCGCGCTCTTCGGGCCGGT
>NZ_QXMG01000147.1 GCF_003569765.1 Caldimonas tepidiphila
GCGCGCGCGGCCGTGCCCACCGCGTCCAGCCCCGAGCCGCACAGCCGGTTGATCGTCGCCCCCGGCACCTCGATCGGCAGCCCCGCCAGCAGGCTCGCCATGTGCGCAACGTTGCGGTTGTCCTCGCCGGCCTGGTTCGCGCAGCCGTAGATCACGTCCGCCACCGCCTGCCAGTCCAGCTGCGGGTTGCGCGCCATCAGCGCCTTGAGCGGGATCGCCCCCAGATCGTCGGTGCGCACCCCCGACAGCGCCCCGCCGTAGCGCCCGAAGGGCGTGCGGATCGCGTCGCAGATGAAGGCTTGCGTCATGGTCTGTCTCCTGGTGTGTTCTCGGGTAGTTGGTCGGGCCGGCGTTCAGGCCCGGGGGGCGGGCTCGAGCGGCAGGCGCAGCAGCCGCTCGAGCTCGGCATGTTCGAGCCCGTCGACGAGGTCGACGAGGCGCAGGCCGGCGGGGGTGCATTCGAGCGTCGCGAGGTCGGTGTAGATGCGGCGCACGCAGCCGAGGCCGGTGAGCGGGTAGCTGCAGTTCTCCACCACCTTGCACTCGCCCTGCCGGGTCAGCAGGTCCATCATGACCCAGGTCTGCTTCGCGCCGATCGCGAGGTCCATTGCGCCGCCGACCGCGGGGATCGCGCCGGGCTCGCCGGTGCTCCAGTTCGCGAGGTCGCCGCGCGCCGAGACCTGGAAGGCGCCGAGCACGCAGATGTCGAGATGGCCGCCGCGCATCATCGCGAAGCTGTCGGCATGGTGGAAATAGGCGCCGCCCGGGCGCAGCGTGACGGGCTGCTTGCCGGCGTTGATCAGGTCGTAGTCCTCTTCGCCCGCGGGGGGCGCGGCGCCCATGCCGAGGATGCCGTTCTCGCTGTGCAGCACCACCTCGCGGCCGGCCGGGATGTGGTTGGCCACCAGTGTCGGCATGCCGATGCCGAGGTTGACGTAGGCGCCGTCGTGGATGTCCTGCGCCACGCGCCGCGCCAGCTCGTCCTTGCTGCGTCTTGTGTAGTTGCTCATTCGTGCAAAGGTCCGGTGGGGGCTCAGGCGGCCGGCTTGAAGCCGCCGCCCTGCGTCGCGACGCGCTCGATCCGCACGACGTGCGAGACGTGGATGCCGGGCGTGACGATCGCCTCGGGGTCGAGCGCGCCGAGCTCGACCACCTCGTGCACGGTCGCGACGGTGCGGCGCGCGGCGGTGGCCATCACCGGCCCGAAGTTGCGCGCCGCCTTGCGGTAGACCAGGTTGCCCCAGCGGTCGCCGCGCTCGGCCCTGATCAGCGCGACGTCGCCGCGGATCGCGTACTCGAGCACCTGCGGGCGGCCGTCGATGACGCGCGTCTCCTTCGGGCTGCCGTCGGGGTTCCTCGCCAGCTCGGTGCCGTAGCCGGTGGGCGTGAAGAAGGCGCCGATGCCGGCGCCGCCCGCGCGCAGCCGCTCGGCCAGCGTGCCCTGCGGCACCAGCTCGAGCTCGATGCGGCCGCTGCGGTAGAGCGCGTCGAAGACATGGCTGTCGGCCTGGCGCGGGAAGCTGCAGACGATCCTGCGCACGCGCCCCGCCTTCAGCAGCGCGGCGAGGCCGTGATCGCCGTTGCCGGCGTTGTTGTTGACCACCGTCAGCTCGCGTGCGCCCTGCTCGATCAGCCCGTCGATCAGCTCGTTCGGGATGCCGGCGGTGCCGAAGCCGCCGATCAGCACCGTGGCGCCATCGTCGATGCCGGCGAGCGCCTCGGCCACCGAGGCGGTGATTTTGTCGATCAAGGAGGACTCTCCGCAGAAGGGCCCGCCTGCGTCGCGGCGACAAGCGCAAGGGCCCAATTTGTTCGATTAGCGAACTCGTGTTCGATACACGCATTCTAGGGAGCCGCGTCGCGATGTGTCAAACCAAGACCCGCCGCGCCGCGCTGCGTTGCGGCCGGCCCTGGCGGCACGCCGCCGAGGGCGGAGAATCGGTCCTGTCCGAAGAACAGCGCGCCCAGCGAAGAAAGCAGCCCTCCACCATGTCCCTCGCGGCCTCCCG
>NZ_QXMG01000148.1 GCF_003569765.1 Caldimonas tepidiphila
TCCATCAGGCTCACGCCGGTGGCGAAGCCCGGCAGCATGACGATGTTCAGTGGCACGCCACCCGTCGTGGTGACGGTGCCGACCTCCTTGTCGAGCATCGCCCAGCGATTCGTCGGCCCGAGATCGATCCAGCGCGAAGGCGCGTCCTCGGGCGGCGTGCTGTTGGTGCCCGCGATCGCGCATTCGTAGACGCGGTGCGTCGTCAGCCGGATCACCTTCACACCGACGGCGTAGTTCGTCGCCGCGCTCCAAGCCGGGTGATCGTTCTCGGGGACGCTGCTGTAGACGAGGCCGCTGCCGCTGAGGATGTCGGCTGCGCGCGTGACCGCGGCACCACCCGTCGGGATGTAGGACGTCAGCGCGCCCTTCTCCGCCTGCGCGCCCCACAGCAGGACGCCGCTCGTACCGTCGGCGATGTAGGACGCCGCGCCCGCGGCATCGTAGACCCAGACCTCGAACGTTAGCGTCGTGTCGCCCGCCGCCATCACGTAGCCGACCGACACGCGCCACCAGCCGTTCGCGAGCGCCTCCGCCTTACGCGTCGCGCTGCCGGCGTTGCCGACCCAGGCGCCCGTCGCGGCGTTGAACACCGCGTCCCCAACATAGGCGGCGCCGGCCATGCGCAGCCGCACGATCGACAGCTCGGCCGCCTTGACGTAGACCGACACGGTGTAAAGCGCGCCCTCGGCCGGGATCGCCGTCGCGCGGCGCACCCAGTGCGACACGGAGGTCGCCCCGTTCGGCACGATGCGGTCAGCGGTCAAGGTGCCGTCCGGCGCGGTGTCGGTGTTCGCCGTGACGGCGGCGGCGCTTTTCGTCCAAGTCGCGTTGTCGAAGGCGGCCGAGTTCGGCAGCAGGTTGGTTGCCGCGGGCTCGAACAGCAGCCCGGACGCTGCGCCGACGGCGTTTGCGTACTGCAGCCGCAGCTCGTGCGCCGCCGCGACGCGCAGCACGCCGTCCTTGTCGGTGTAGGTCGCCGTGCTGGCCCGCGAGAACGTGGCGGTGCTGTCGGGCACCGCGGCCGGCCGTAGTAGCTTCATCAGGTCAGGGCCCTCGTTGCCGGCAGGCCGTCGGCCTCCCACCGTTGGTGCAGCCGGACGAGCGCCGCGGTGCTGCTGGCGACAGCGGCCATTCCGGCGCGCAGCTCCTCGCGTGCCGCCTCGAGCTGCTGCACCATCACCTCCGACTGCCGCGCCTGGCTGCTGGTCGAGGTCGCACTGCTGGGGGCGGCCACATCGATGCCAAGCGCGGCGGGCTGCACCAGGGCGCCGAAGCCGGGCGCGCTCACCAGCTGCGAGGTGCCCTCCAGGCTGGCGGCGAGCTGCGCCTGGATGCGCGCATAGTCGGCCGCGGTGGCTGTGGTCGTCGCAGCCAGCTGCGACACCTGCTGCGCGGCCTGGCCGAGCTGCTGCGCCGCCTCGGTGTCGCCTGCGCGGGCCTGGGCGGTGAGGACCGCGAAGCGCGCCTGCGCCTCGGCCAAGCCGCCGGCGCTCGAGGCGGAGATCTCGCCGCGCAGCCGCCGTGCCTCCTCGATCATGCTGTCGGCGAGGCTGCCCCAGGTGCCTGCAAGCTGCTCGGCCGCGCGGCGCGCCTCCTCGGCTGCCTCCTGCTGGTCCTGCAGCGCGAACACCTGCTCGAGCAGCGCCCGGTTCGAGGGATCGAGCTGCTCGAGCTGCCGGGCTCGCAGCGCGGCCGTGTCGCCCTGAAGCTGCAGGAGCTGGGTCTCGATGCCGGCGCGCTCGCGCGCAACCTCGGCCGCCCGCTGCTCGGCCGC
>NZ_QXMG01000149.1 GCF_003569765.1 Caldimonas tepidiphila
CGAGGCTGTCAAGCGCCGCGCCCTAACCGACAGCACCGCCATTTGTGCAACAGAGCCGCGTACGGGGCGATGCGCAGGAGCGGGCGCACCGGACGGGTGGAGCCCCTCACTCAACGTCGAAGGTTTTCCGGGGATTCCGAGCCGGACCGACCCGCAGGCGCCCTCCTCCCGCGAAACCGAAGGCAGCATGGCGGCGGCGCGCGGCGCGCAGTCGGTAGACTTGCGCGCCGCCATGCCCGCCTCGCCCATCGACACCTGGATCCGCGACTGCCTCTCGCAGGAGGAGTTGCGCGCACGCTCGGTCATCGCCACCGTGTTCGGCGACGCCGTTGCGCCGCGCGGCGGGCGGATCTGGCTGAAGTCGCTGGCCGAGCTGCTCGCGCCCTTCGGCATCAACGAGCGCCTCGTGCGCACCGGCGTCTTCCGCCTCGCCGCCGAGGGCTGGCTCGAGGCCGAGCGTCACGGCCGGCTCAGCGCCTACCGCCTCACCGACAGCGGCGCGCGGCGCTTCGACGGCGCCAGTCGCCGCATCTACGCGCCGCCGCGCACCGCCTGGCCCGATCACTGGACGCTGGTGCTGTTCTCGCCGGCCGAGCTGGAGGCGTCGCAGCGCGCCGCGCTGCGGCACGAGCTGCAGTGGCTCGGCTTCGTCCCCGCCGCGCCGGGCGTGCTCGCCCACCCGGCGGCCGAGCCGCGCGTGCTCGCCGAGGTGCTGGAGCGGCTCGGGCTCGCGCCCGCCGTCATGGTGCTGCAGGCGCGCGACCTCGCGCTGAGCGGCGTGCCCGGCCTTGCCGACAGGCTGCGCGAGGCCTGGACGCTGGCACCGGTGGCCGAGGCCTACCGACGCTTCATCGCCCGCTTCGAGCGCGTGCAGAAGCTGCTGCCGAGCGGGCACTCGCCCGAGCCCGGGCAGGCCTTCGTGATGCGCACGCTGCTGGTTCACCAGTTCCGCCGCGCGCTGCTCGACGACCCGCAGCTGCCGCCGGCGCTGCTCGACGCCGACTGGCCGGGCGAAGCGGCCTATGCGCTGTGCGCGTCGCTGTACCGCCGGCTGCACGCGCCCGCGGAGGCCCATCTCGCCGAACGCCTGCGCGGCGACGACGGCCATCCCGCACCGCCGCTCTCCGACGCCTTCTTCGAGCGCTTCGGCGGTCTGCCGCGCAGCTGACCCCTTTCGCCGACCGTTCGGTCGGGAATTTGCGCCTTACTTTCGGTCAATTTGATACAGGCTAAACGGTCGGCACGCGATAACCGCATCATGAGCTCCACCTGTGACGCGAACACACAGGACGAGAAGCGCGCACCCCGTCGCGCGCCGGCACACCCCACCAAAGGAGCAACATGGGACATCACGACCGTATCGCGAAGACTTGCGAATTCCCGCCTGCCACCGAGCAGCCCAACGTCTACCCGCTGTCCTGGCATGCGCACACCGCCAAGCTCGAGGAAGTCTGGGACGCCTCGCAGCGCGAGTACTGGGACCCCAAGAAGCTGCCCTGGGACACCTTCGATGCGTCGCGCTACTCCTGGGAGGAGCGCGAGGCGATCGCCTACTGGTGGACGCTGCTGTCGGTCTTCGACGCGTCGGCGCCCCCGGTCTTCGCCGCCGCCTTCATCAAGACGTATGAAGCCCACGAGGAGGACCCGGTGCGCCGCTGCTTCTTCTCGGTGACGCGCGACGAGCAGAACCACGAGCGTACGTATTCAGCCGGGGTGCTGAACTGAGGATCAGCCGGCGGGCTGGGGCAGGAGGC
>NZ_QXMG01000150.1 GCF_003569765.1 Caldimonas tepidiphila
AGATACCGTTGGCGAATTGCAAGGCGACGACTCTGAGGGCAAGCTGGCTGAACTCCCAGCAGTTACAGGAGGCGTCCGATGAGTCTTCGTCCGAGTCCGATTGAGCCCATCCCGGCAGAGACCGCACGCGTGGCCCGTGCAGCCTTCCCTCACGGCACTGTGGTCACCCGACTGCGCGACGAGTTCGCCGAGCTGTACCGTGACGAGGATTTCCTGGCGCTGTACCCCCGCCGAGGCCAGCCTGGGCTGGCACCATGGCGGCTGGCCCTGGTGACGGTGTTGCAGTTTCTGGAGCATCTGAGCGATCGGCAAGCGGCCGACGCCGTGCGCTCGCGCATCGACTGGAAGTACGCCCTGGGCCTGGCGCTCGACGACCCGGGCTTTCATTTCACGGTGCTCACCGAGTTCCGAGGCCGCTTGCTGGCAGGCCATGCCGAGCACCTGCTGCTGGACAAGATGCTCGTGCATTTCAAGGACCGAGGCCTGATCAGGCCCCGAGGCCGTCAGCGCACCGACAGCACCCATGTCCTGGGCGCGGTGCGCGACTTGCACCTGCTGGAGCTGGTGACCGAGACGATGCGCGCTGCGCTCAACGAGCTGGCAACGCTGGCGCCCGAGTGGTTGCGTGGCGTGGCCGAACCCGCCTGGTTCGAGCGCTATGCGCGGCGCGCCGAGGACTGGCGGCTTCCAGGGGGCAGCAAGCAAAAGCGCGAGGCCTACGCCCAGCAGGTCGGCACCGATGGCTTTGCCTTGCTCGATGCAGTCGCTCATGCGGCGACACCGCCGATCGCGCAGGATGCGCCCATGCTCAAGGCGTTGCGCCAAGTGTGGCAGACCCACTATGAGCGCATCCAGGGCGGGCCACCTCGCTGGCGTGACGGCCCGGAGCTGCCGCCAGTGGGCGAGCGCATCCAGTCCCCCTACGACCCGCAGATGCACTACAGCGCCAAGCGCGGCATGGAATGGTCGGGCTACAAGGTGCACGTCACCGAGACCTGCGACCGCGAGGCTGCGCACATCATCACGCACGTCGAGACACGCCCGGCCATGGAGCCCGACATGAGCGCCACGGCTGCCATCCACGCCTGTCTGGCAGCGCGGGACTTGCTGCCGAGCGAGCACTTCGTGGACTCGGGCTACGTCGATGCCGAGCTCCTGGTGGCCAGCCGCCGCGACCACGGCATATCGCTTGAAGGGCCGGTGCGCAACTTGTCGACCTGGGCCTCCCGAGCCGGCCATGGCTACGACCTGCCCAACTTCTCCATCGATTGGGAGCGTGAGCAGGTCACGTGTCCGCAGGGCAAGGTCTCGGTCGGGTGGAAGCCTGGGCGCGATGAGACGGGCCACCCTCGCATCCACGCACGGTTCAGTCGAACCGACTGCGGCAGCTGCAAGGCCCGGCCGTTGTGCACGCCGGCCAAGGCAGCGCGTCGTGCGGTCTACTTCCATCCGCGTGACGAGTATGAAGCGCTCAACTCGGCCCGTCAGCGAATGCACGACCCGGCATGGCAGAAGCAGTACCGGGTGCGCGCGGGTGTGGAGGGAACCCTGTCGCAAGGCGTGCGCGCCTTCGGCATGCGGCGAAGTCGCTACATCGGGCAGGCCAAGACGGCTCTGCAGCAGGTGCTTGCCGTAGTCGGCATCAATGCAGCGCGCATCGTTGCCTGGCTCGACGACCGTGCCCATGCCGCCACGCGTGTCTCCCGCTTCGCCAAGCTGGCTCCCACGCCAGCTTGATTTCGCCAACGGTATCT
>NZ_QXMG01000151.1 GCF_003569765.1 Caldimonas tepidiphila
TCCATCAGGCTCACGCCGGTGGCGAAGCCCGGCAGCATGACGATGTTCAGTGGCACGCCGCCCGTCGTGGTGACGGTGCCGACCTCCTTGTCGAGCATCGCCCAGCGGTTCGTCGGCCCCAGGTCGATCCAGCGCGAAGGCGCGTCCTCGGGCGGCGTGCTGTTGGTGCCCGCGATCGCGCATTCGTAGACGCGGTGCGTCGTCAGCCGGATCACCTTCGCACCGACGGCGTAGTTCGTCGCCGCGCTCCAGGCCGGGTGATCGTTCTCGGGGACGCTGCTGTAGACGAGGCCGCTGCCGCTGAGGTTGTCGGCTGCGCGCGTGACCGCGGCACCACCCGTCGGGATGTAGGACGTCAGCGCGCCCTTCTCGACTTGCGCGCCCCATAGCAGGACGCCGCTCGTGCCGTCGGCGATGTAGGACGCCGCGCCCGCGGCATCGTAGACCCAGACCTCGAACGTCAGCGTCGTGTCGCCCGCTGCCATCGCGTAGCCGACTGACACGCGCCACCAGCCGTTCGCGAGCGCCTCCGCCTTGCGCGTCGCGCTGCCGGCGTTGCCGACCCAGGCGCCCGTCGCGGCGTTGAACACGGCGTCCCCGACGTAGGCGGCACCGGCCATGCGCAGCCGCACGATCGACAGCTCGGCCGCCTTGACGTAGACCGACACGGTGTAAAGCGCGCCCTCGGCCGGGATCGCCGTCGCGCGGCGCACCCAGTGCGACACGGATGTCGTGCCGTTCGGCACGATGCGGTCGGCGGTCAGCGTGCCGTCCGGCGCGGTGTCGGTGTTCGCCGTGACAGCGGCGGCGCTTTTCGTCCAAGTCGCGTTGTCGAAGGCGGCCGAGTTGGGCAGCAGGTTGGTTGCCGCGGGCTCGAACAGCAGCCCGGACGCTGCGCCGACGGCGTTTGCGTACTGCAGCCGCAGCTCGTTCGCCGCCGCGACGCGCAGCATGCCGTCCTTGTCGGTGTAGGTCGCCGTGCTGGCCCGGGAGAACGTGGCGGTGCTGTCGGGCACCGCGGCCGGCCGTAGTAGCTTCATCAGGTCAGGAGCGGCCATTCCGGCGCGCAGCTCCTCGCGTGCCGCCTCGAGCTGCTGCACCATCACCTCTGACTGCCGCGCCTGGCTGCTGGTCGAGGTCGCACCGCTGGTGGCGGCCACATCGATGCCGAGCGCGGCCGGCTGCACCAGGGCGCCGAAGCCGGGCGTGCTCACCAGCTGCGAGGTGCTCTCCAGGCTGGCGGCGAGCTGGGCCTGGATGCGCGCGTAGTCGGCCGCGGTGGCAGTGGTCGTCGTGGCCAGCTGCGAGACCTGCTGCGCGGCCTGGCCGAGCTGCTGTGCCGCCTCGGTGTCGCCTGCACGAGCCTGTGCGGTGAGGACCGCGAAGCGCGCCTGCGCCTCGGCCAGGCCGCCGGCGCTCGAGGCGGAGATCTCGCCGCGCAGCCGCCGTGCCTCCTCGATCATGCTGTCGGCGAGGCTGCCCCAGGTGCCCGCGAGCAGCTCGGCCGCGCGGCGCGCCTCCTCGGCTGCCTCCTGCTGGTCCTGCAGCGCGAACACCTGCTCGAGCAGCGCTCGGTTCGAGGGATCGAGCTGCTCGAGCTGCCGGGCCCTCAGCGCGGCCGTGTCGCCCTGCAGCTGCAGCAGCTGGGTCTCGATGCCGGCGCGCTCGCGCGCAACCTCGGCCGCCCGCTGCTCGGCCGC
>NZ_KZ983982.1:0-1094 GCF_003569765.1 Caldimonas tepidiphila
CCGGTGGCCGAGAACCTTCTCGACCGCGACTTCACAGCACCGGCCCCCGACCGGGTCTGCACCAGTGACATCACCTACATCGCCACCGACGAAGGCTGGCTGTACCTGGCCGTGGTGATCGACCTCTTCAGCCGTCAGGTGGTAGGCTGGTCGATGAAGCCGCACATGAGGCGTGAGCTGGTGCTCGATGCCCTGCGCATGGCGTGGTTCCGGCGTCGTCCCGAGCCGGGGCTGGTCTTGCATAGCGACAGGTGCAGCCAATACACCAGCGAGCACTTCCAGAAGCTGTTGGCCGAGCAGGGCATCGTCTGCAGCATGAGCCGCGCTGGTGAGGTCTGGGACAACTCGGCAGTGGAGAGCTTCTTCAGCAGCTTGAAGACCGAGCGCACTGCGCGCAGGGTCTACCGCTTGCGCGAGCAGGCCAGGTCAGACGTGTTCGACTACATCGAGCGGTTCTACAACCCGACGCGTCGGCACTCGACGCTCGGCTACGTCAGCTCGGTAGAGTTCGAGAAGGCTCGAAAAGCTTAGGTCGGTGTCCACCGAACCGGCAGCAGCCCATTTTTCCACATCCATCGCTAGGGCAACTGGAACGACACCTTGTACATTTTTTCCAAGGCATGGGGGATCGCCTCAGGTCCTGCCGGGTTGAACGCCACCTGGCAGAGATGAAGGGCCTCTTCGCTCCATCTCCCGATCAACAGCAACTGGATCAGTCGCGGGCTCTGGTCAAAGCCGTTGCCTGTGGCCTCAAGCAGAACCGAGTTGAAGCCGACAAGGCTCCGTCCTCTGTGCTGAGGGTCCTCCAGGGGAGACGAGTCGTACGCCAGCAAGCCCATCGTCATGAACATCACAGCGGGCGTCATCGACTCGCCTGCTTGCTGACCACCCCAAGTGCCGCGCTCGTTCATCATCAAGAACCTTGCAAGAAGATGCCGACGCTCGCTTCGCTTGCCCAGCAGGCAGGACATTCGGAGCAGACGGCTGTCCGACGAAGCGAGCGCCACGGTGCCGAGCACCGCTACAGGCGAAGCAAGCAGGAGTCGATTCCCAACGACAGTCCCCTGCTTGAAAGAAGGCCGCTCCGATCAGTC
>NZ_KZ983982.1:1104-1698 GCF_003569765.1 Caldimonas tepidiphila
GAAGCACCACCATGCGAGCCCCCTCGCATGGCGCACCTCTCCGGCAACGATCGTTCCAGCCATTTGCTCTGGTAACGACTTGGCACAATTTCGGTAGGAATCTGGGCGGGTTGTCGGAAAGTTCTGGCACGCCTGGGGAAGCTCCCGGGGCCTCGTCGATCTAATGCACAAGGCATAGATGATGAAGACTACATCCTTCGGTGTGCGGATGCCACCTTCGGATGTACGCGCTGCTTGGACCTTGGCAGACCACGACCGGGCTTTACTCAGGCGAAGTGACGTGCCGCTCGCGGGTAGATGAGCCACAACAAACGACTCAGCGAGCAAGCTTCAACCGGTGTTCCACATGGCCCTGTGCGCCGTGGCAAGAGCCTCCGGACCGGCCTTGTCGATCACTTCCTCGCAAAGCCGAAGCGTGTCCACTGGGGAGCCCTGCTCTGAAAGCAAATCGATCAGATTGGCCGCCTGGCCGTAGCTGAAGCCGTTAGGTATGGCAGCGATCAGAACCGCCATGAAGCCCGCTCGACACCGGTCGACCTGATTCGTCACGAAGCTCAGCTTGGCTCATCCTGTGAGACTGTCGACCACTACGCT
>NZ_QXMG01000154.1 GCF_003569765.1 Caldimonas tepidiphila
GCCTCCTGCCCCAGCCCGCCGGCTGATCCTCAGTTCAGCACCCCGGCTGAATACGTACCGCACGCGGCTCCTTGAACGTGAGCCAGGCCGCGCACCGCAGAAGGAGCTCGGGGCCGAAGTCTTCGTCAAGCGCCTGCACGCCCCCGGTGATGTCATAGAGCCAGTCGCGCTGCTGCGCTGGCCCCAGCCAGGCCATCGGGCAGAACGACGGCACGCCGGGCAGGTTGTCATTGACGCGCCAGCGCCGGCTGCGTGTCGGGGTCGTCGCCACGAGGTACTCGTTGGGGTCGATGGCGTTGACGTAGCCGCCCTGGGTCGTGTCGGGTATCGGCAGCTGCCGTCCCGTGACCCACTCAAAGAGGAAACCCGTGCGCCGCGCGTAGGCGCCGGTCGGCTCCGCGGCCACCCACTCCGAGACTTCGCATAGGTCGATCCTCTGGAACAGGCGCGACAGAAACTCTAGGTGGATCCGCTCGTACTTCAAGCCGAACTCGAAGTGGCCGCGAAAGCTGTCTTGGCCTGCCCGATGTAGCAACTTCGCCGCATGCCGAATGCGCGCACGCCTTGTGACAGAGTTCCCTCCACACCCGCGCGCACCCGATCATCCGTAAGGCCGTAGGTCACTGCTGTCAATACCGAGCTGTAGACATCAAGCCCGCGCAGAAGCACAGTCTCACTGAGCACAACTTTTGCTGATGGCGAGCCATGATTCCACGATGGACTGTCGTCACCCTTGAGCGCTGGCCTCGTGGCGATTGCTGGACCGTGCGCGCCCCCGGTAACCGCGTTTTCAAACGCTTTGACCCAGCCAATGGCGCACCCAGTACTTATGCCGACATGTCTATGGGCGGGAGCGTGCGCTACTCGGCTGTACGTAACCAGATCGACGAGACGATCAGAAAGGCGCAGGAGAACGGGGCGGTGCCTAGAGCGACTGACGCTCCATAGCCGCCCTCGTTCTAGTCAAGCCACATGGAAGCCGTCCTGATCGTCAGAAGAAGTGCTCCTCCCAAAGGGGGAAGACTCCTCTGGAGCGGATCACAGCAGCCAGACAACGACGCTGGCGACATGCAAGGGCGCAGAGAGCAAGTGCCAGCAGGCCTGAGGACATAGACTGGGAGCAAGTGGGGCACATGCCCGTATCTCCTTTAAGCATCAGGAGGCGCCAGACGACTTCCCTTATTATCGGGATGCTGCCCTGTTTGAACGGTGGGTAGTGATATCTGGCACGTTCATAACCCTGCAGGCTTCGGCTCCCAGGGTTTCTTTTTTTTGACCCTGCATGCAAGAGGCCGACTCCCGTCCTAACAAATATTAGGCCATTGAAGCGATATGCCTTCAGTTGGGCAGCGTCCTCCGCCCTCGCCACTCGTTACGTCACGGATCGCAAGTGTTTGCCGGACTCAACATTGCGCCGCGTATCCTGAGAAATTCGTGAAAACCCGAAGCGAAGGACGAAGCCATGGCTTCAATCGAAGGGACCATTGCCGAGATCAACCGTGCTGCAGACCGGATGGTGATCCACCTCATCAATGGCTGGTTTGCCGTCTGCCGACTGTTCGATCGTCGAAGCTGTCCCCCGGTTGGTGAGGGGAGCTTCTAGAAACCGCCCCTGCGGCATGATGCGGGGATGAGCAGCAAGAAGAC
>NZ_QXMG01000155.1 GCF_003569765.1 Caldimonas tepidiphila
ATAACTCCGTCCGGGGTCAGGGGAATCTCGCTCTCAATCTATTTGCGCAACAAAGCCCCGCCGGACGACCTCGACGACCTGCCCGCGATCGCGCGCTCGCTGGCGCTGTCCTTCGATCATCACGCCTGTATCACCGGGCAGGACCTTTGGGCGCAGGCGGTACGGGCCTATCTCGCCGGAATATCCTTCATGGACGCCCAGATCGGGCGCCTGCTGCAGGCACTCGATGCCAGTCCCCATGCGCGCAACACGGTCGTCGTACTCTGGAGCGACCATGGCTTCCACCTGGGGGAGAAGTTCCACTGGCACAAGCAGGCCCTGTGGGAGCGCAGCACCCACATTCCCTTCCTCATTGGGGGCGCGGGCGCCGGGACAGTGGGCGGCCGGGTCTTCTCGGCAGTCAGCTTGGTGGATCTGTTCCCGACACTGACGGAACTGTGCGGCGTTCCCAGGCCGCTGCAGCTTTCCGGCCGTAGTCTTGTTCCTCTGCTGCGCGATCCGCGGAAGCCTTGGGATCACCCCGTGCTCATCGAGCGGGAAGGGGGGCACCGCGCGGTGCGATCGAACGAGTGGCGATACATCCGCTATGCCGATGGATCGGAGGAACTCTACGACCATCGGGTTGACCCGCAAGAGTGGCGCAACCTTGCGCCATTTAGCAAGTACAGCTCCGTCAAGGCGGAACTCGCTCGGCATTTCCCCTGATTGTTGAGCGCTTTATGAGAGACCTCGAGAAATCGGTTCCGGGCGCCGAACGAGCGACTCAGGCTTTACTTGAAGCCGGGATGTGTTTCCTTCCTGCCTTTGCTCTCCGATGAACGAGAGCCGGGGAAGTGGATGGGAGGTGGTGGTCTCCCGCTTAGAACCTATCCCAGTAGGACGAGTCCAAGGTCATACCTGATGCTGATGATTTCAGGAGACGACCATGGGACTGGTGAGCAAGCAGGGCTGTTCACTGCTGTCCAAGGTAGCGGCTGCTGAATGAGCTGGCGGGGTCGCGCCTTGCTGCGGACTCCGGACACGGGTCAAGCAGCGAGGACGAGATGAGCACATTGAGGCAATGCCTGGGACAGGTGAGCGACCCCAGGCGCGCGCAGGGCAAGCGCTACGACTTGGAGCATGTGCTGCTGTACTGCGTGCTGGCGGTGGTCTCGGGGGCGAGCTCGTATCGCAAGATCCACATCTTCATCGACACGCACTGGCCGCGGCTCAATGAGGTGTTCGGCAGCCGCTGGAAGCGTGCACCGGCCTACACCGCGGTACGCAAGATCCTGCAGGGGCTTGATGCGGCGCAGCTCGAAGCCGCCATGCGCAGCCTTGCCGGCGAGCAAGTGCAGCAATCGGCCTCGACCCCGGCGCGCTCGCTGGTGGCCATCGACGGCAAGACGCTGCGCGGCAGCCTCGACCGGCTCGAGGACCGGCAAGCCGCGCAGGTGCTCAGCGCGCTGGCCGTCAACGAGCGCGTGGTGCTCGGCCATGTGCTCATCGAGGACGCAGACAAGGATTGCGAGATCGCCGCCGCGCAGCGGCTCATCGAGC
>NZ_KZ983983.1:0-1230 GCF_003569765.1 Caldimonas tepidiphila
TGGTCTTCTCGCTGATCCCAGTGCCCCAGGACATGAGCTGCACTCCGCCACGGCCGAGCGGCTTGGCCTGCAATGCCGCGTACCAGCGGCGTTGCTGTTCGTCGAGGCGGCTCAGTAGCAGGTTGATCTGCTGATGCAACTCACGTGTCGCCTCGTCTTCGCCAGCCTGGCAACTGGGGCACTCGCACACATGAAGGTAGCGGCGCATGAGGCACCTCCACGACCACATGAAGAAGACTTCATTACACCTCTCAGGGCCTATTCCTTGTCAACAGTAGATGCTGGACAGGCCCTTAGTCTTACTGTGTCACAAGAGTAGCGGGCGCTTGCATGAACCGCAGAATGGGCACTGCCCCATCTCAAGGAGCAGGCAGGCGCTGAGCCGCAGTCGCAGCGTCGTGATCGAGTTCGGGACGTGACGCTGTGCGTAACCGAGCGCCCCGGGGAACGTAATCTCGGTTCAGTGCGACGTAGTCATCGACGGTGCAAGCCTGGGGCAAGCGGGCGAACAGCGCGCGCAGGTACTGGTAGCCGTCGATGCCGGTGACCCGGCAGGTCTGCAGCAGCGAGTACAGGTTCGCACTGGCGTGGGCGCCGGCAACCCGCGTCCTTGTGTGCACCTAGGCGATGCTGGCCGCTCCCGTGCCCCACTCCCGGGCGAGCGGCTTGAGCAGGATCGGCACGGCCGTCACCGCGCCGAAGCCCAGCGAGGCGATCGCTAGCACGAGCCACCAGCCCCAGGCCGACTCGATGCCGTCCCGGCCTACGCCCCTCATGTTGCGCAGTGCACGAACTTGGTGTCAAGGAAGGCCTCCATGCCCTCGATGCCCGACTCGCGCAGACTCTAGGAATCAGCTGTCTGCTTGACAGGGGAGCTTACGCCCCTGTCAAGCAGACAACTTGTTCCTGGAGTCCGCGGCGTGGGCTGCTGCCGGTTTCATGGCCTTGGCGCCATCCACTTGGCCGCCGCCATCGTTTGGCTCCATTGATGACGAGCCTCAGTTGTGCCGCCCCTCCGCGAGGGTGATTGATCGGGCATGAACGGGCCTGCGAGGACAATCCATCGCTTCCGCCGCTAAATCCGTCTACGAGCGCAGCCATGGGCCTGCAATCAGAGAGAGAAGCCTTGTCACAGCCGTGCACCCTCATGGATCAGCTCGCCGCGCACGTGAATCATGGCGATCATCTGTGCGTCATCTGCGAGGATTCCGAGCAGCGGCTCGATGCGGC
>NZ_KZ983983.1:1240-1531 GCF_003569765.1 Caldimonas tepidiphila
CGGCATCGACGTCGAGGACGCGATGCGGCGCGGCGCCCTGCAGCTCCCGACCGCCGATGAAGCCTACCTGCGCGATGGCAACTTTGATCCCGACCTCATGTACGAGGCTTTCGATCAGGCGATCACCTCGGCTCTGGCTGCTGGCTTCACCGGCTGCCGCTTTGCGGGCGAGCCCACCTGGGCCCTCGATCGCAAGGAACTGCGCCCTGGCTTGATCGAATTTGAGAAGCGTCTGAACAGCCTGTTTCGCAGTCGCAAGGCTGCCGGATTCTGCGTGTACGACACGAAGGC
>NZ_QXMG01000158.1 GCF_003569765.1 Caldimonas tepidiphila
CGCGCACGCTGGCGGTAGAGGTGGCGGCCGAGCTCTGCCGGCGCTTCGAGGGCTTCTACTCGCGGCCCTACCTGTGCCCGGCCGGCGTGCCGACGCTCGGTTACGGGGCAACCCACTACCTTGACGGCCGCCGCGTGCAGCTCACCGACCCGCCGATCTCGCGCGAGACCGCGGAGCGGCTGCTACTCCGCCAGCTCGAGCGCACCTACCTGCCGGCAGTGCTGCGGCTGTGCCCCGAGGTGCACGCCCCCCGCCGGCTCGCGGCGCTCGTCGACTTCTGCTTCAACCTCGGCGCGGGGAATCTCCAGGCCTCGACGCTGCGCCGGCGTGTGAACGCCGACCAGTGGGATCAGGTGCCGGCCGAGCTGCGGAAGTGGGTGCGAGGGGGAGGGGTGGTGCTGCGAGGGCTGGTGCTGCGGCGAGAGGCCGAGGCATTGCTAATCTGAGGGCGGCAGGTGTGGGATCGGCGCTTGCCGAGAAGTGCAATGCAGCAAGAACTGCAAGCACAACAACCAGCAGGGATGCCTTGGTAGCGAAACTAGCAACCCTCCCGCCAAGCCTAGAGTGGGCAGTAATGCAGGGTGTACTGACACTGGCCGAAGCCTGGGCGATTCAGGACGAAATTCTGCTCCACCCTGGCCCTGAGAGGGAGCTTCCGGCACAGTTCGACCCGCTATGCCAGAGGCTGTACTTGATGCACCTGCCGATATCAGGGCGGCTGCAGTAAGAGGCTGCGGAAGCAGAGGGCTGAGCCCGGCATCGGGGCTAGTGAAGATCGCTTGAAAAGAAGCCCAGGTAGCGACCGAGGCAAGCCCATTCCGCACTGCATTCGCCACTTGGCCCAGTGGCACTACAGCAAGGTCCGGCCGACGCAAGTTCTAACGTCACTTGTGCAAGCGGCAAAAAGAAACCCCGGGGCGAAGGCCGCCGAGGCTAAGAGTTGCCAGAGAGGCCGCCTGAGGAAGGCGGTAGCTAGATAGTAAGGGGCGCATCCGTAGTCGTAAGGTGTGCCTAGAAGCAAGCGGGCATGCGCCTTGCTGGCTTCACCACTATGTCTTCAACAACGCTCGCGCTTGCGCTTTGTGCCCTCCACGTCGCCGGCGTCTTAGTTTGCATGATCTGGGCGCCGCCCCCCGAGGAGTCGGAAGAGCAGAACGCCTCGCCCTCCTCCTCAGACCGAGATGATGGCGCTCCCGTTTCGTAAAGGGAAGTTGGTGTGGCAGGGTTTGAATTCAAAAGTTTCGCCTTAAAGACCATTGCTACTTCTTTATCCCCGCTCAGAAAGAGTCTAACGTTTACTGGCATATTTTTTTGCCAATACTAAACAATGGAATCGCCAGATCAACTGGAACGGGAGCGAGTCCGGCTGGAAGCTGAAATACTTTCAATTCATCGAGCAATTGATGATCAACATCGAAAGGCTTTGTTGCACAAATGGCAGCGAGGGCGCCGGGCGGGGCGTGGCTTGACAGCGCCG
>NZ_QXMG01000159.1 GCF_003569765.1 Caldimonas tepidiphila
CTCGCCTATGCGCGAGCGTCATATCCGGAGCGTGGCTGAGGATCATGACTAATCAGGTCGGGCAATGTCAGCCAGCCAAACAACATTACTTTTCATTGTGGCGGCAAATCCTGCACTTTCAGTGGCTGATGCTGCCATCCAATAATTATTTCTGATCTATTGGCAGGTCATCTTGGTCAACCAATGTGCCATATTGGCCATCCAATAGTTCTTTGCGGCCTATTGCGCGGATACGTAGCACTCCCAAGTGTATTTCAAAATCTCTTTAAATAATCACAGGCAGATCAGCACGCACCTGAGGCTAGTGGCGTGAGTTAGAAATTCCTTTGCAGAAGGAGGCCACCGAGGAGAGGATTTCGTCGGCTGTTTTGGTCCAGACGAACGGTTTAGGGTGAGCGTTGTTCTCAGCGATGTAGGCCCGGATGGCGCATTCGAGCGCGCGAGTCGAGCGGAACCGACCTCGCTTGAGCTGGCGGGCCGTGAGGATGGAGAACCAGCACTCCACCAGGTTCAGCCAGGAGGCCGAGGTCGGCGTGAAGTGCAGATGCACACGGGGGTGACGCGCCAGCCAGCGATGAATGAGCGGCGTCTTGTGGATGCTGGCGTTATCGAGCACCAGGTGCAGTTCCAACTCCTTCGGTGTGGCCTGCTCCACCGTGGCAAGGAAGTGCCGGAAGTCGACGCTGCGGTGGCGCTGGTGCAACTCGCCGATGACGGTGCCGGCCTTGATGTCGAGCGCCGCAAAGAGATCGGTGGTGCCGTGGCGGACGTAGTCATGCGTATGGCGCTCGAGCTGCCCGGGTCGCATCGGGATGGCAGGGGCGGTGTCGGATGTGGCCTGGATCGAGGGCTTCTCGTCCACGCACAGCACCAGCGCCCTGTCTGGTGGGTTCAGATACAGGCCGACGATGTCGCGCACCTTGTCGATGAACTGCAGGTCGGTGGAGAGCTTGAACGTCTCGCTACGGTGGGGCGCGAGAGCAAAGGCGCGCCAGATGCGGGAGATGGCGGTCTGGCTCATGCCAAGCTCGGCCGCCAAGCGCCGGGTGCTCCAGTGCGTGGCGCCCCTCGGAAGCGTCTCCAGCGTCGTGGTGATGACGCGTTCGACCTGCTCGTCGAGGATCGAGCGCGGTGCACCCGGACGAGGTGTGTCACCCAAGCCCTGTACACCCGAGTCGGCAAAGCGGCGTCTCCATTTGCTCACCGTCAGGTTGCTGACTCCCAGCCGGGCGGCGACCGCCAAGTTCGTCGCTCCCGGCTTGGCGCAAGCCAGAACGATGCGCGCCCGCATCGCCAGTCCCTGACTTGTCGAGCGCCGCCGCGTCCAGCTCTTGAGCGTTGCTCGATCGGCGTCGGACAGCGTGATCGGAACAGCATGTGGATTGGCCATGGCTCGCTCCTACTGCAAAGCTCGCCGAGCCAGTATGCGCCTCTACCGCGAGCTCATACAAATCTCTGACTCACACCACTAG
>NZ_QXMG01000160.1 GCF_003569765.1 Caldimonas tepidiphila
TCGCCTATGCGCGAGCGTCATATCCGGGGCGTGGCTGAGGATCATGACTAATCAGGCCGCCTCTTGCCGCTTCCGCGTGGAAATGTCCTGGACCTCGATGACGGTGCCAACCACCTTGTCCTCATGCCGAATCGGACTGGCAGTGAAGGCCACCGGGTAGAAGTGGCCGTCCTTGTGAATGAAGACTTCCTCCCCTTGCTGCTGGTTGTTCTGGGGGGCTGCCCGATCGATCGGGCACTCAGCAAGAGGGTAAGGCGTGCCGTCGGGGCGGTGGTGATGGACGAAATCGTGCAGGGGGCGGCCTTGCACCTCCGGCAAGGTGAACCCGGTCAGTAGCTCCGCTGCACCGTTCATGTAGACACAGTGCTGGTGCTCGTCCATGACGAAGAGCGCCACGGTGGCGTTCTCGCAAAGGTCTTGCAGGCGGCTCAGCAATGCATTGCTGTCCTCAGGTGAGAGCACATTCATCTTGGGTGCAGGCAGCGGCAGAAGGAGGCGCAAGCGCGAGTAGGTGGGATGCAGGCGATCCCTCACGGCATGCTGCCACGGTTGAGATGCAACTGCGGGAAAATTGGACCAGAGGTTTAGTCCTAGCCTGTTGGAGGCAAGTATTGCGCTTGCTCCGCCCTAGGCATGAGGAAACTTCTGTAACAGGCTAATGGGACAACCTTGACAAGGAAAGCAGATCAAATGACATGAGCACTGGCCCCTCTGCGACTGTTGGGTCGTGCGAGCACCGGAGGGCCGCGCCTTCAACCGCTTCGACCCGGCGAGGAGCTCCCATATGCAGGACTACGTGGAGATGCTTGGCGGCCACATGGTGCACGACCTCCAGTTGCGCTACCAGATCGACGAGGCGATCCGAGAAGCTCAGAACAACGGGATCAAGCCCAAGCCATTCAGAGAGTCGTATGCTGTGACGCCCTTCGCGCCGTGATTTGTTCGGGTGTCACGATGTGCGCCGAAGCGCTTGATCGGCAACCGCCGGCGGGCAGCAGTTCCGGCGCATCTAGGCAATAGCTGTCATCGATATAGGCCGCGGTGGTTAGGTGTCGGGGAGCAAAGGGGTTGCGATCGATGAACGCGGTGAAGAGCGGCATTGGACTCCGCTCGGGATCAAAGACAGGCCCGGCAGTTTTCGGGTAGACGCGGCGACTCATATATCCTGATCGACCGCGCATTGCAAAGCTTGAGCAGCCTTACAAAAACAAACAGGTTCAGTCCTGCCAGACCCTACTTGCCGTGGCTGCCCGCATCACCGCTGACATTCTCTCGGCGAAGCTGGGCGGCACCTTTGTGGTGGAGAACCTTGCGGGGGCAGCCGGCGTGATCGCGGCACAGCGCGTCGTGAGCAGTCCTGCCGGCTTTGTTGCACAAATGGCAGCGAGGGCGCCGGGCGGGGCGTGGCTTGACAGCGC
>NZ_QXMG01000161.1 GCF_003569765.1 Caldimonas tepidiphila
TTGAAGCGCGTCGTGATCGCGGTCGTGCTGCCGAACTGCACGTTGCCGGCGAAGTAGTTGCTGGCCGTGCCGGCGGCAAAGAAATTCCAGCGCCCGGTCGCGCTCGCGACGTTCGACCAGAAGCCGAAGTTGTTGGTGGCGCCGGTCAGCGACGACTCGACCGCGAAGCCGTACTGGTTCGTGATCGTGCTGCCCGCGCCCTTCGTCGCCGGGTCGGCCTGAAAGTGCGCGACCGAGCCGACGGTGAAGGTCGCCGCCGCCGACGCGATCGTGCTGCGGAAGCCGCGCGCGCTCGCCGTCGTGCCCGACGGGATTGCAGAGGTCAGCAGCACGCCGTTCGCCGTCGTGGTGCCTGCGCTGTCCGACAGTTCGCGAACAATGTGCAGGTTCGAGTTCGACCACCCTGCGCCGCCGACGCCGACCTGCCCGGCTGCGTTGATCGGGAGGAAGCTGCGGTATGCGTTCAGGTCGGTGTCCACCCCTTGAATCTCGGTGCTGAACGTCACCAGCCCGGCAAGGAACGCGTCTGCGCGAATGGCGAAGTTCGTGGGGTCGGTCCGCGTCGGCGGCGGCGGGAGAACGGTCACAGGCATGTCAGATCAACCCCTCGATTTCCAGGTTGCAGTAGTTGAGCGTGGGGTAAGCCACGTCCACGTTGAAGTCGCGATAGAAGCCGTACACGGCCAGCGGCTCGTGGCCGCTCGCCTCGCTGCCGACCCACACGCAGGGTGTGGCGCGCGAAGTGGCCAGCAGCCGGTACACGCGCGGCAGTGCGTCGCGGGAGAACACGCAGCGCGCAGTCATGCGCTTGGCGAAGCGCCGCTTCACGATGGACGTGCGGCCGTAGCTGTCGGTGTTCTTCTGGCTGTAGTCGATGATCCCGAGCTGCACGCCGGCCTCGGTGTCGCCCAGGTCGCTCACCTCGCCGACAACCGCCAGGCCGCATGCGGGCGCGCCGGTGATGCTGATCGTCAGCTCGACGCCGTACAGCGGCGGTAGGTCGGTCAGCGTCAGGTCAGTGCGAGCCTCCGGGACGCTGAAAAAGTAGTCGTACCAGGTGGCGACGGGAAGCGCATCGAGCGAGATGGCGCGCTGGTACACGACTGGGCCGCCCGGCGACTGGCGCACGGTCACGAGCGCCTCAATGCCGGCCAGCTCCATCAGGCTCACGCCGGTGGCGAAGCCCGGCAGCATGACGATGTTCAGTGGCACGCC
>NZ_QXMG01000162.1 GCF_003569765.1 Caldimonas tepidiphila
GAGGCTGTCAAGCGCAGGGCCCCCAGCCCACCTGGGCTGCCATTTGTGCAACAGAGCCCCCTAGGCGTGGAAAAGTCCCCCTCTCGGCTTCTACGCAGACGGTCTACTTACAGGGGGAGCTTACGCCTTTAGCGCGCAGCAGGTCGTGGATGCGCCGGTGGCCGAAGCGCCGGCGCTCGTGCGCCAACTCGACGATGCGCTCGCCCAGCCGCACCGTTCCAGCATCCGGAGGGCGGTTGCCGAAAACACGTCCTCGACAGCCCCACGAGGCGGCACGCGCGGCGCTCCGAGATGCTCAACTGCTCGACCCTCCGGGCAGCGCGCTGCGCGTCGTTCCCGCGGGGGTAGCGCTTTACCCCAAAGTCCACCTTCAAGGCCTTCAATGTCGAGATGCTCCTCGGCCAGCAGCTTCTTGGGCCGCGCGTTCTCGGCCTCCAGGTCCCGCAGACGCTGCGTCTCGCTGACCTCCATGCCGCTGAAGCGGGCTTGCCATTTGTGGAACGTTGCGTTATTGAAGCCGACCTGACGGCAGATGTCCTTGACCGACATCCCGGTCTCAGCCTGCTTGAGAAACCCGGCGATCTGCTCGTCGGCGAACCGGCTCTTCCTCATGTCCGCTCCTTCCTGTGGATACGGACTCTACTAACCTTCGGCTCGTACAACCTGTGGGGGGCAGGTCAATCCTTTTCGGCGGCCACTCTGGCGCTAAACGTCTCCAATTGAGGCTCCTCCCTCCTCGGGGGGCAGAAGGTCGGAGTGGTCGTCCACGAGTAGGTTTCGACCTCATCGTGCAGAGCTGCCTAAAAAAAAACCGGCTGACCTCCGCTGCAGCTTCAATGCAGGAGGGGGAGATCGGGAAACAGCGGAAATAGCACGTCAGCCGGGCGATCCACGAAGGAACAGCAACCGCGACCAGCGCGGCTGCCAGATCATCATGCAGCGACTCCAGCCGCGCTGTTATCCTGCCAACGGAGGATGCGTACAAGTTCTGAACCGGTCGGGGCCAGGAAGGGAATGTGCTTCTTGTCCAATGGAATGCCGAACGGCAAGGAGCGATGTTGTGGAGCAGCCAGCCCTGACACCTTCCGAAGTGCTGATGACACTAGGACGGCTCGCCTACGATCCGCCCTCCTACCTTGATCGTCGCCGCATCGACCGGCCTGATTAGTCATGATCCTCAGCCACGCCCCGGATATGACGCTCGCGCATAGGCGA
>NZ_QXMG01000163.1 GCF_003569765.1 Caldimonas tepidiphila
GTACGTATTCAGCCGGGGTGCTGAACTGAGGATCAGCCGGCGGGCTGGGGCAGGAGGCTGGGCGGGGTGAGCTTGGAGATCCACGCGGTGACGGCCGAGACCAGGTACTGCAGGAGGTCCCGGTTCTGACGGCGGCAGCTCTCGTGCGCGGTGAAGCCGCGAGAGAGGAACTCGTCGCCGCGCTTGGACCTCGTGGGGCCGGAGATCTTGCGCTTGACGACGACGGCACGCAGCGCGCGTTCGGCATCGTTGTTGGTCGGGGCCACCTCGGGGCAACGCAGGAATGTCCACAGCGAGGGCCACCACTTGAGCAGTTCGGCGCAGGTCGCGGCGGTGCGCCGGCAGGCGGTCTGCGCGACGCCGCGCTGCAGCGTCTGGCGCAGCCGGCGCTGCAGTGGCGCGAACTCCTGGGGAGCACGGCCCTGTTGCCGCCATCGGAACAGCACATGGCCCGTGGCGAGCAGCCAGCGTCCGACGACCCCGGGTGCGCCTTGCCGCTCGGCGATGCGGCGGAAGTCGCGCAGCAGGTGCGCCCAGCACAGCTGCCGCTGCCCGGCCGGAATGTGCGCGTAGCCGGCATAGCGGTCGGAGCTCACAATGCCGCGGGGCTGTGCCCCAAGCAGGCTGTGGATGACGTAGCGGGCACGCGAGGGCAGCACGCTGAAGACAGCCAGCCGCGGCTGCACCAGCGCCCACACCCAGTGGCTGCGCTGGCCCTCGCGCCCGTAGCTCGTCTCGTCCATATGCTTGAGCGGCGCGGCCGCCAGGCTGCGCACCGCCTCGTCCACCGGCGCCTTGAGCGCGGCACCGACCAGGCCGTGGGCTTGGGAGACGGCGCCAATGCTGAAGCGCAGCCCCATCACGTCAGCGAGCAACTCGCGGATCTTGTGCTGGCTCATCTGGTAGCGCGTGGCCAGCGTCCCGATGAGCGCGAGTGCGCGCGGCCCGAGCTGTCCAGTGGGCACGCCCGCGGGCAGCACCGCGCGGTGCCGGCGGCCGCAGCCGCTACAGCGCCCGCCGTGCAGCCGGTATTCCTCCACCCGTGCCTTGAGTGGCGGCACCTCGAACACCTGGTGGCGCAGTACCCGGCCTTCGGCCAGCACCGGCGCGCCGCACTCGCACACCGCCCTGACCTGGCAGTCGACGACCTCGTCGACCTCGGCCTCGTCGAGCAGCGCCCGGAAGCTCCCCTTGTGG
>NZ_QXMG01000164.1 GCF_003569765.1 Caldimonas tepidiphila
CACCGCATCTTCCGGCCAGCCGCCCTGCCCCTTGGAGCCCTGCGACCGCCGCGTCAGCAACGAAGAGGCGTGAATGTAGCGAGTTCGGTGCCTTGGGGCAAGCCCAAGCGAGAATTAGGGTTATCCCGAGGGACGTGGACTGCGCAGGAACGGGGTCGTGGCTGCTTCCTTCGGTGGCGCAGTTGGCGAGGGCATCCTTCGGCAGTTCGTTGTTGCCGGTCCGCGGGGTCAGGTTGCTCTCGAACAAGTCGGCGCGGAAGGGGCTCCGAATCGCCAACGTCCTGCGCCGGTCGGCGGGAAGCAGTCGCTCACCTATTTAGACAGCAGCTTTCCGCCCGGCACCTCTTGTCCCGCAGCTTGAGGGAGCACCTCATCAAGGGTTGAGTACGCGTCGAGAAGGATCGGCGTAAGTAGGCGGGCGGGAGTGCCCCTGCGAACCGCCTATAGGTAGGTAGAGAGAGGAGAGGCGCCTTGTCACTGCTGATCCGCCGTGCAGCGCATGGATGTCTTGCAGACACACGCTCTGCTATGCAGTTCTTGGTTCCGGCAGGGACGCTCGCAGGACTGAGCGATCAGCCATAAAGTCGTTGACGACGACGAGGTGCAGGAACGTGCGGGCCGTCGGCGCCACCTCACATCCACGCAGCGCGACCGGGCGGACCTGCGGGCAGAGGATCTGTCGGGGACTGGGTTTTCCCCGGAAGCCCTGCACAGCGCTGTGGACAAGCTGGGTGCGGTCCACGTAAGCCCTTGTAATCCATGGACTTTTCTGCCTTGCTGCAAAAAATGGCAACCGGGAATGGCAACCGGGCTGGCATCGAGACGGCGCTGATCGATCCCGCCAAGCCCCTGCAGAACGGCGTCACCGAGAGCTTCAACGGTCGATTCCGCTACGAATGCCTGGCGCTGGAGCGGTTCCGCACCAGCTGGAAGCCCGCATCATGATCGAGGACTGGCGGCGGCACTACAACGAGGTGCTGCCTCATTCGAGCCTTGGCTACCGCACCCCGCTGGAGTTCCGGCAACAATCAGCCCCGCAAGGGAAATCAACGGAAGCCGAAGTCAACCTTCCGATGGTTTGACTTTTCCGAGCGGGTCACGCGGACACTTCGTCTCACCTGATTCGTCACGAAGCTCAGCTTGGCTCATCCTGTGAGACTGTCGACCACTACGC
>NZ_QXMG01000165.1 GCF_003569765.1 Caldimonas tepidiphila
CCTCCGTTTTGTATTTAGTATTGTTTTAGTGCAATCGTCCCTCTACACTGCGAGGCATGGCGTCGGAGATGCCATTGACTCAAACAGCTTGGAGAAGACGCATGAAGATCCTTGTGCTGCCGGGTGACGGCATTGGTCCGGAGATCGTTGCCGCAGCGCTCGATGTGCTGGGCGCGGCCAACGAAGCGTTCAGGCTCGGACTGCAGTTCGACTACGACGACGTGGGCTTCGCAAGCCTCGAGAAGCACGGCACGACGCTGCGCGAGGAAGTGCTCGAGCGCGCACGCGGCTACGACGGCATCATCCTGGGCACACAGTCGCACGCCGACTACCCCGCGCCGGAGAAGGGCGGTCGCAACGTCTCGGCGGGTTTTCGCATCGGCCTGGACCTCTACGCCAACGTGCGCCCGGCGCGCACGCGCCCGTTCCTGGAGTCCAACATGAAGCCGGGCAAGCGCATGGATCTCGTGATCATGCGCGAGGCCACCGAAGGCTTCTACCCGGACCGCAACATGACGCGCGGCTGGGGCGAAGTGATGCCCAGCCCCGACATGGCGCTGTCGACGCGCAAGATCACGCGCCACTGCAGCGAGCGTATCGCGCGCCGCGCCTTCGAGCTGGCGATGAAGCGGCGCAAGAAGGTCACTGCCATCCACAAGGCCAACAGCTTTCACATGACCGACGGGCTGTTCCTGGAGTGCGTGCGCAAGGTGGCCAAGGACTTCCCCGAGGTGCAGCTCGACGACCTGCTGGTCGATGCCTCCACCGCGCACTTGGTGCGCAGCCCCGAGCGCTTCGACGTGCTGGTGGCCACGAACTTCTACGGCGACATCATCTCGGACCTGGCCAGCGAGCTCTCGGGCAGCCTGGGGCTGGCGGGCTCGATGATGGCCAGCGACACGCACTGCTGCGCGCAGGCCCAGCACGGCTCGGCACCCGACATCGCGGGGCGGGACTTGGCCAACCCGGTGTCGATGATCCTGTCGGTGGCGATGCTGGTGCAGTGGATGGGCGAGCACCACGGCAAGCCCGCGCTGTGCGAGGCGGGCGCGGCGATGGAGACGGCGGTAGACCGCGTGCTGGAGAACCCGGCCATGCGCACCGCCGACCTCGGCGGCTCCCTCGGCTGCAAGGCCTTCGGCCAAGCCGTCGCCCTCGCGCTCA
>NZ_QXMG01000166.1 GCF_003569765.1 Caldimonas tepidiphila
TTCGCCCCCTTCACCGGCGCCGAGGCGCTGCGCGAGCCGCTGCGCCGCAACGTCTTCCACATCCGCGCCTCCTACTTCGACGAGACCGCGCTGATCGTGCGGCAGCTCGACGCGGCGGGCCTGAAGAAGATCGCCGTGCTGCACCAGAACGACAGCTATGGCGCCGCCGGCCTCGAGGGCGTGACGCGCGCGCTCAAGGGCCTGAACCTCGCGCCGGTGGCGGTCGGCACCGTCGAGCGCAACTCGACCGACGTGGCCGCCGCGCTGCGCCGCATCCTGCCCGCCGCGCCCGAGGCCGTGGTTCAGATCAGCGCCTACAAGTCCTGCGCCGCCTTCGTCCGCGAGGCGCGCAAGGCCGGCTACGGCGGCCTGTTCTACAACGTGTCCTTCGTCGGCACGCAGGCGCTTGCCGACGAGCTCGGCCGCGACGCGCGCGGCGTGATGATCAGCCAGGTGATGCCCTATCCCTACACCGGCACCACGGCGATCGCGCGCGAGTACCTCGACGCGCTCAGGCGCGCCGGCAGCCAGCTGCAGCCCGACTACACCAGCATCGAGGGCTACATCGCCGCGAGGGTCTTCGCCGAGGGCCTGCGCCGCGCGCCGCGGCTCAGCCGCGACGGCCTGATCGCCGGGCTGGAATCAGTGCACAACCTGTCGCTCGGGGGCTTCAACGTCAATTTCAGCGCCCGCGACCGCGTCGCGTCGAAGTTCGTCGAGCTGGCCATGCTGACCGAGGACGGCCGCGTGAAGCGCTGAAGCGCACGCCTCGGAAGAAGGCGCCCGTGGCGCCGGCCGCGGAGCGCTTGACATCGGACAAAAGGGCCGGCGGCGGCCGTGACCAGAATCAGCGCGGCATGCCGCCCCTGGCCGGCCCGTCGCCCGGGCCGCGGAAGACCGGTCGCCGCCTCGTCGCGGGAACCCCGGCGTCCGCCGGCATGGGGCCGGCGCTCCACTTCCTCCAGAAGGCCTTCCGATGACCGTACCGATGTCGAACCGCCGCCACCTCCTCCAGGGCCTCGCCGCAGGCAGTGCCGCGCTCGCCTTCCCCGCGCTGCTGCGCGCCCAGAGCGACCGGCACATCGTGCTGGG
>NZ_QXMG01000167.1 GCF_003569765.1 Caldimonas tepidiphila
AAGTTAGACTGAGAAAGTAATATTCTCACTTTCTTTGCCTGCGAGGCAGAAGGAGTGAGGATGCCGGCGGCCCTGGTGGTGGAGTTGAGCGAGCAGCAGCGGCTGGAACTGCAGCGCGTGGCCCGGTACGGCACGCACTGGCGCGAACGCCAGCGTGCCGAGACGCTGCTGCTGCTCGGGCGTGGTCTCTCCACGGTGGAGGTGGCGCAGCGCCAGGAGCTCAACAAGCGCACGGTCATGACCACGCGTCGCGGCTGGCTCGACCACGGCATGGCCTCGCTGGTCGACCTGCCCAGGAGCGGCGCGCCGCGCCGGCTCGATGACGCGCAGGTGCAACGGCTGCTGCAGTGGGCCCGCAGCGAGCCGCTGAGTGCAGTGCAGTTGCTGGCGCGCCACATTGAAGCCGGCGGCGAGCCGGTGCACTTGGACACCCTCAAGCACGCGCTCAAGGCCGCAGGCTTCGTCTGGAAGCGCACGCGCCACAGCCTTGCCAAAAAAGAGACCCCGACGCCTTCGAGCAGGGCCGTGTGGATCTGGCCGGGCTGAGAGAGCGCGGGGCGGCCGGCGAGATCGAGCTGGCCTACCTGGACGAGGCCGGCTTCACGCAGACCCATCCCAACCGCAGCGCCTGGACGCCCGTTGGACAGCAGCACCGCATCGAGGCCCACCGCGGCCCGCGCCTGAACGTGCTGGCAGCACTGCTGTCCACGGGACACACCTTCTTCGTGCCGCTGTGGGAGAGCGTCACGGCCGGGCTCTTCGCCGCCTTCCTGGCCCTGCTCAAGCGCCGGGTGGACAAGCCGCTGGTTGTGGTGCTGGACAACGCCAGCATTCACCGGGCAACGGCCATCGCCCCGCATCTGAAGATCCTTGCTGCCCAGGGCGTGACGCTGCACTTCCTGCCCACCTACAGCCCGGAGCTCAACCGCATCGAGACCCTATGGCGCCTGGTCAAGCACCGATGGATGCAGCCACGCCATCGCAACAAGGCCGAACTCGAAGCCGAGGTCACTCTTATCCTCCAGGAAGTCGGCGCGCGTTACCAGCTGGCATTCTGAGCAGAAGACTTTTGCCGTCTAACTTA
>NZ_QXMG01000168.1 GCF_003569765.1 Caldimonas tepidiphila
GAAGATGCGCGCGATGGCGTCCGACGGCCCGCCGGCGGGGTAAGGCACCATCAGGTTGATCGGCTTGGCCGGGTAGGACTGCGCCAGCGCGCTGCCGGCCACCAGCAGCCCGCTCAGCAGGGCCACGCCACGTTTGACGATCCGGTTCATCTTGTCTCCTGTGCCACGGATGGATCCGTGTGTCTGTAGGCAGCGGGCGATTCCTTCGCCCGGGGCACTCGCGAAACCCGTGAGGTGCGAGCGTGAGTGCATCGTATGAGGGGGAAATCACTGCGTCCAATGCATTGTTTTCTCCATTACGATGAGTCGAACTCATGCATCTGCCTGCGCGATGACGCTCGTCCAGCTCCGCCACCTGATCTCGCTGGCCGAGAGCGGCTCCTTCAGCCGCTCGGCCGAGGCCCTGTGCCTGACCCAGCCGGCGCTCAGCCGCAGCATCCTCGCGCTGGAGCAGGAGCTCGGCCAGCCGCTGTTCGACCGGATCGGGCGCCGCAGCGAGCTGACGCCCTTCGGCCGGGAGGCGCTGGCGCGAGCGCGGCAGCTGGTGCTCGAGGCCGACGAGCTGCGCGCCTGCGGCGAGCGGATGCGGGAAGGACGCGCGGGCAGCCTGCGCATCGGGCTCGGCTCGGGGCCGGGGGCGATGCTGATGACGCCGCTGCTGCGGCACATGGCGACGCGGCATCCCGGGATGCAGGTGGAGATCGCGCGCGGCCACACCGAGCGGCTGGTGCAGGCGCTGCGCGAGCGCCGGCTCGACGCGCTGGTGGTCGATGCGCGCTCGCTGGCGCCCGCGCCCGACCTGCGGGTGGAGACGCTCGCGGAGATGCGGGGCGCCTTCATGTGCCGCCCGGGCCATCCCCTGACGCGCCGGCGCGGCGCGCTGGGCTTCGAGGCGCTGCGGGCCTTCCCGATCGCATCGACGCCGCTGAGCGACGAGGTGGCTCGCCTGCTGGTCGAGCGTTATGGCCCGCAGGCCCATCCGGACGCCTGCGTCACGCTGCGCTGCGAGGAGGTGCCGAGCCTCGTGGAGGTCGTGCGGCACAGCGACGCGGTGCTGCTGGCCAT
>NZ_QXMG01000169.1 GCF_003569765.1 Caldimonas tepidiphila
TGCAGCACGATGAAGGCGATGGAGCCCTTGTAGATCTGCGGCGTGGTGACGGCCGGGATGCGCTCGGCGGTGATGCGGTCGGTGTAGTCGCTGCGCGGCGCGACGCTGCGCAGGTAGAACAGCGCGAAGCCGAAGGGCGGCGTCAGGAACGAGGTCTGCAGGTTCATCGCCACGATCACGCCGAACCACACCAGGTCGATCCCCATCTTCTCGGCCACGGGCGCCAGGATCGGGATCACGATGAAGGCGATCTCGAAGAAGTCGATGAACATGCCCAGCACGAAGATCAGCACGTTCACGAAGATCAGGAAGCCGAGCGCGCCGCCGGGCAGCTTGTCGAACAGGTGCTCCACCCAGATGTGGCCGTCGGCGGCGTTGAAGGTGAAGCTGAACACGGTCGAGCCGATCAGGATGAACAGCACGAAGCACGACAGCCGCGTGGTGCTGTCCAGCGCCATCTTCATCAGGTTCAGGTTCAGCTGGCGGCGCGAGACCGCCATCACCAGCGCGCCGACCGCGCCCATCGCGCCGCCCTCGGTGGGCGTGGCGATGCCCAGGAAGATGGTGCCGAGCACGAGGAAGATCAGCACCAGGGGCGGGATCAGCACGAAGGTCACGCGCTGCGCGAGCTTGGACAGCAGGTTCAGCTTCAGGCCGCGGTCGAGCAGCGCCAGCGCCAGCGCCAGGAAGGCGGCCACGGTCAGCGAGGCGATCAGCGTCTCGTCGCCGGGCGCGGGCGTGCTGCGCTCGAGCATCGGGTTGACGATGCTCTCGTGCAGCTGCGACCAGGCGTAGCCCGCCACCGCGCACAGCAGCATCAGCAGGCCGAGCGAGCGGTGGCCGCTCGCGCCGTTGCTCTCGCGGTAGATGCGGGCTTCCGGCGGCAGCGGCGGCACCCAGGCGGGCTTGAACAGCGCGACCGCGACGACGAAGGCGATGTACAGCCCGATCAGCAGCAGGCCGGGGATCATCGCGCCGGCGTAGAGGTCGCCCACCGAGCGGCCGAGCTGGTCGGCCAT
>NZ_QXMG01000170.1 GCF_003569765.1 Caldimonas tepidiphila
TGGGCCGCGAGCGCGCCGCGCGGCTGATCGAGTGGCTCGCACCGCTGGCTGCCGAACTCGGGCGGCCGCTGCGTGCTGAGGCGCTGCACAGCCGCACGGCGCTGATGCTCGCGCGCAGCACGGCGCTCGCGCAGATCGAGCCGCAGAGCATGCGGCGCTTCGGCCTCGTGCCGCTCGAGCGCCTGGCCGTGCCGCCCGAGCTGTCGGGGCGCCACGGCGTCTTCCGCACGCACGGCCCCAACGTCTTCGGCGCCGACGACGACTTGGATGCGATCCGCAAGTGGCTGCAGCGCCACGCGATGTCGCCACGCACGCACGAGGCCTACGGCCGCGAGGTCGAGCGCTTCTATCTCTGGTGCCTGCGCGAGGCGAGAAAACCGCTGTCCTCGCTCGTCGAGGCCGACCTGCACGCCTACCGGGCCTTCCTCGCGCAGCCGAGCGCGCACTGGGTGCAGCCGCGCCAGGCGGACCGCGCGAGCGAGGACTGGCGGCCCTTCCGCGGGCCGCTGTCGCCGCTGAGCCAGCGCCGCGCGCTCACCGTGATCTCGTCGATGCTCGGCGCGCTGGTCGACGGCGGCTACCTGTCGGCCAATGCGGCGCGCGGCGTCACGCCGCACCTGAAGCTGCCGCGCGCGGGCATCGACATCCGCCGCTCCTTCACCGAGGCGCAGTGGAGCTGGATCCTCGCGACGCTCGCCGGGCAGCCCGACACCGCGTTCACGCGGCGCACGCGGCTGGTGCTGGAGCTCGGCGCGACCAGCGGGCTGCGGCTGATCGAGCTCGCCACCGCGCGCATGGGCGCGCTGCGCCAGGAGCCGATCGACGGGCGGCTGGTGTGGATGCTCGACGTGCTCGGCAAGGGCAACCGGCGCCGGCGCGTGCCGATCCTCGACGACATCAAGGCGATGATTGACCGGCATCAGCAGGACATGGAGGCGGCGGCGATCGGTTACGACCCGGCGGCGCCGCGGCTGCGGCAGCTGCTGTCGGCGTCCGGCGACGAGGGC
>NZ_QXMG01000171.1 GCF_003569765.1 Caldimonas tepidiphila
TAACTCCGTCCGGGGTCAGGGGAATCTCGCTCTCAATCTATTTGCGCAACAAAGCCGATCTGGCATATGAATGCGGATTCCGCCCAAAACTGCTGCGGGAATTAGTATGCAGAACTTTGAGAACTCGCGCCGACTCGGACAACTGGTCTGAATATCCAAACATTGACAACGAAGTCAGAAATTTAATAGACGACTGCCCGTGGTATTTTGTTTACGACATTATTGAGTCCATTCTTGCTCAAATGCAGCAAGCGCCGTATTCCTATGATGGAAGCAAGTTTTCTGCGGAATTAAACTTATATTTCGTGTCTCGTGGAATCGGCTGGAAAATTACCGAAGGTCGCGTAGAAATGCGCGGACCAGCGGAATTTGAGAATTTGCTAAAAGCCACAGAATCCTTCATGGAATCTAAAAATTTTCCTACCGCAGCGAATGAACCAAAAGAAGCCATTTGGGACTTATCCCGCAGACCAGAACCTGATGTTACGGGAGCGATTCAACATTCGTTGGCTGCTCTAGAGTGCGTTGCTCGATCCGTCTGCGGAGATGGAAAAGCGAATTTGGGTGACATAATGAAGAGATACCGGGGCATTGTTCCTAGTCCGCTTGATGAAGCCGTTAGCAAAATTTGGGGTTATGCCTCGGAAAACGGACGACATGTTCGTGAGGGTAGAGTCCCCACATTTGAAGAATCAGAGCTTGTTGTCACTTTAGTCTCTGGAATCTCCACGTATTTATTGCGCAAAAATACCGCCTAACCAATTCGTTCGACCCGCACCGCCTTCGGCGGGCGGGTCAACTCAAACTACAAGGACTTCCTCCGCCACGAGCAAAACCCTTCCCGCCTGAGTGAATCGCGCAGCGATTCCTCAGGATCCTGCTTCTGACTCCTCCACTACAGACTGGCACGTCGACTCAAAAAGACAAGGATGCGGACTGGTACGTATTCAGCCGGGGTGCTGAACTGAGGATCAGCCGGCGGGCTGGGGCAGGAGGC
>NZ_KZ983984.1:0-292 GCF_003569765.1 Caldimonas tepidiphila
GATGCGCTTCCCGTCGCCACCTGGTACGACTACTTTTTCAGCGTCCCGGAGGCTCGCACCGACCTGACGCTGACCGACCTGCCGCCGCTGTACGGGGTCGAGCTGACGATCAGCATCACCGGCGCGCCCGCGTGCGGCCTGGCGGTTGTTGGCGAGGTGAGCGACCTGGGCGACACCGAGGCCGGCGTGCAGCTCGGGATCATCGACTACAGCCAGAAGAACACCGACAGCTACGGCCGCACGTCCATCGTGAAGCGGCGCTTCGCCAAGCGCATGACTGCGCGCTGCGTGT
>NZ_KZ983984.1:302-969 GCF_003569765.1 Caldimonas tepidiphila
CCGCGACTTCAACGTGGACGTGGCCTACCCCACGCTCAACTACTGCAACCTGGAAATCGAGGGGCTGATCTGACATGCCTGTGACCGTTCTCCCGGAACCGCCCAAGCGGACCGACCCCACGAACTTTGCCATTCGCGCGGACGCCTTCCTCGCCGCGCTGGTGACGTTCAGCATCGAGATCCAGGGCGTCGACAGCGACCTGACGAACTACAAGGCCTTCCTGCCCGTCACCGCCGACGGGCGGGTCGGCGTGGGCGGCAACCCATGGACTACCGCCGGGCTGCACCTGCAGCGCGACCTGTCCGATAGCGCGGGCAGCACGACCGCGAACGGTGCCCTGTTGACGTCGACGATCCCCTCGGGCACGACCGTTGCGGCGCGCGGCTTCCGTAGCGTCATGACGACGCAGGCGACGACGTTCACGGTCACGAGCGTCGCCCACTTCCAAGTGGACCCGGTAGCGAAGGGCGCAGGCAGCACGATCACGAACCAGTACGGCTTCGCCGTCGAAGCGACGCTGACCGGCGGCACGAACAACTTCGGCTTCTGGTCGAACATCGCCAGCGCGGCCGGCCGCTGGAACTACTTCGCCGCCGGTACCGCCCCGAACTACTTCGCCGGCAACGTGCAGTTCGGCAGCACGACCGCGATCACGACGCGCTTCAA
>NZ_QXMG01000174.1 GCF_003569765.1 Caldimonas tepidiphila
TGCTCGCCGGGCACGTCCTGCCAGGCGGCCTCGCCCTTGTGCTCGCCGAAGTGGATCCGCCGGCCCTCCTCCTTCGGGTTCATGAAGATGCCCCAGCGGTAGTCGGGCATCTTCACGTGGCCGAACTGCGCCCAGCCCTGCGGGTCGACGCTGATCGCGGTGCGCAGGTAGACGTCGAAGTCCTGCGAGCCCTCGGGGCCCATGTCGCCCCACCAGTTCAGGAAGTTGGGCTGCCACTGCTCGAGCGCGCGCTGCAGCGTGCGGTCCTCGGACAGGTTGACGTTGTTGGGGATCTTCTCGCTGTAGTTGATGGCCGACATGTCGGGTCTCCGCTTCTTCAGTGCATCGGGTGGAGAGATTCGGGATGCCGCCGCCGCGCGCTCCACCGGGGTTCGCGCGGCGCGGCGGATCGGGATCAGACGCGGTTGAGGTCGAACTGGGCCTTGTCGCCCTTGCCGTAGACCTTCAGCGCGCCCTTGTCGCCGACGGCGTTCGGGCGGTTGAAGATCCAGTTCTGCCAGGCCGACAGCCGCCCGAAGATGCGCGTCTCCATCGTCTCCTTCTGCGCGAAGCGCAGGTTGGCCTCGAGGCCCGTGAGCGCATCCGGCGACATCGCCGCGCGCTCCTCGATCGCAAGGCGGATCTCGTCGGCCCAGTCGATGTCGTCGAGCGCGTAGGTCACGAGGCCGAGCGCCTGCGCGGCGTCGGCGTCGAGCGCCTGGCCGATCGCGGCGCGTGCCGCGTCCAGCGGGCCGGCTTCCTCGTAGAAGCGGCGCGCCAGGCGCGACTGGCCGTTGACCATCGGCCAGGTGCCGAAATTGAGCTCGCTGAGCGCGAGGCGCGGCGCCTGCTCGGGGGTATCGGGCAGCGCCAGCATGTAGGCGCGGTCGGCGGCGAAGGCGAGCTCGGCGAGCGTGCC
>NZ_QXMG01000175.1 GCF_003569765.1 Caldimonas tepidiphila
AGGCGCAGCCCGGTGCGCGCCGCAGTGGCGCGGGACACGGTGGCCCAGGCGTCGGCCTCAATGCGGCCCTGGTCGGCCTCGGCCTGCACGGCGATCGTGCGCACGCCGAGCTCGTGCTGCAGCCGGATCGAGTCCTGCACCCGCGCGTGCTGCGCGGCCTCGAGCTCGCCCTGCAAGCGCAGGCGCTCGATCTCGTGCCGGTGATCCTGGCGCGCGGTCAGCATTGCAGAGATCTCGCCCCACAGCATGCGGAAGACGCTGCCGCCGAGGAAGGAAAGCAGTGCGGAGATCATGAGTTCCTCCGTTGAAAATCCATCGGCACCCCGTCGCGCCACAGCGCCGAGGTCACCCCCTGCACAGCCACCATCGAGGCGAGCAGTACGAGGCTCGGCCACTGCGGCTCGTAGCCGTCAAGCAGCGTCGCGCCGCCGCCGGCGATCGAGGCCGAGGCCTGCAGGACGAACACCCCCCGGATCTCGGGCAACGTGCATCGGGCGCAGGTCTTCAGCAGCCGCCCGCACGACAGAGCGAGCAGCGCCGCGCACAGCAGCAGGTGCAGCAAGGCGGGCGCGCTCATGCCGGGTCTCCCGCTTTGCCGCGCAGGCGATCGAAGCCGAGCTTGATCAGGTCCTTCCAGCGGTCGCCGAGCGCGCCGATGCACCAGGCGCCGACGGCCGGGGCGAACTGGCTCGGGATGCCAGCGGCGAACGAGCCGAGCACCGAGGCGGTGAGCACCAGGCGCACGACGAGCTTCGTGCCATCCCAGACGGTGGGGGTACGCATGCTCGACAGCGGCCACATCGCGCCCGCGAGCGCCGCGAACACGATCAGCAGGTACTCGCCGAAGACCGGCCCGAAGAGCGCGACGAGCGCGGTGGCCAGCACTGCAGCCGGCGGAGCCGAGGG
>NZ_QXMG01000176.1 GCF_003569765.1 Caldimonas tepidiphila
ATGCCGATGAATCGCATCCAGTTCCAACCCGGAGTGTCGTTGCCGGAGTTCTTCGCCCGTTACGGCACCGAGGAGCAGTGCGCCACGGCGCTGATGGCCCTGCGTTGGCCCGATGGCTTCCGCTGCCCGCGCTGCGACTGTGCAGCGCACTATGTGGTGGGCCATGGTGCGCGAAGGCTGTTTCAGTGCCAGTCCTGCCGACATCAGGCCTCGCTGACGGCCGGCACGGTCATGGACAGCACCAAGCTGCCGCTTCGCATCTGGTTTCTGGCCATCTACCTGATCAGCCAGGACAAGACCGGCCTGTCGTCCCTGGCACTCAAGCGTCATCTCGGTACCAGCTACCGCACCGCCTGGCTCGTGCATCACAAACTCATGGCCGCCATGAAAGAGCAGGACGCTCACGAGCCGCTGGGCGGCAACGTGCAACTCGACGATGCCTACCTCGGCGGTGAGCGCCCTGGCGTCGGTGGCAGAGGCTCGGCCAACAAGGTGCCCATCGTCGCGGCGGTGGCTACCAACGATGCTGGCAATCCCATGCGGGTGAAGATCTCTCCTGTGCGCAGCTTCACCCGCGAAGCCATCACGCAGTGGGCGAGAGCCAATCTGCTGCCCGGCTGCGATGTGCGAAGCGATGGCCTGAACTGCTTCGCGGGCGTCATCGACGCCGGCTGCGCCCATTCCTACATCGTCGTCGGCGACCGCAAGCCCCGTGAGCTGCCGCAGTTCACCTGGGTCAACACCATCCTGGGCAACCTCAAGACGATGATCGGTGGCGGCTACAAGGCGTTCAAGTTCACCAAATACGCCAGCCACTACCTCGGCGCCTTCGCATACCGCTTCAATCGCCGATCCAACCTGCCGGCATTGCTGCTCGCGCTCATCGGCCATGTCGCAACCA
>NZ_QXMG01000177.1 GCF_003569765.1 Caldimonas tepidiphila
CCGGGGATCATCGCGCCGGCGTAGAGGTCGCCCACCGAGCGGCCGAGCTGGTCGGCCATCACGATCAGCACCAGCGAGGGCGGGATCGCCTGCGCGAGCGTGCCCGAGGCGGTGATGGTGCCGGTGGCGATGGTGCGGTTGTAGCCGTAGCGCAGCATGATCGGCAGCGAGATCAGGCCCATCGAGATCACGGCCGCGGCCACCACGCCGGTGGTGGCAGCCAGCAGCGCGCCCACCAGGATCACCGCGATCGCCAGGCCCCCGCGCACCGGGCCGAACACCTGGCCCACCGTCTCGAGCAGGTCCTCGGCCATGCCGCTGCGCTCCAGGATGATCCCCATCAGCGTGAAGAAGGGGATCGCCAGCAGCGTGTCGTTCATCATGATGCCGAGCACGCGCAGCGGCAGCGCCTGGAACAGGGTCGAGCCGAACAGGCCGAGCTCCATGCCGACGAAGCCGAACAGCAGCCCGGTGGCCGCCAGCCCGAAGGCCACCGGGATGCCGGTGATCAGCAGCAAAAAGAGCCCCGCGAACATCAGGGGCACGAAGTTCTGGGTGATGAATTCCGTCATGTCACTGGGCTCCGGCGCCGTGCTTCGGGGGGGTCTGGCCGGCCATCTCGGCCGCGACCGCTTCTTCCTGGGGGCCGCTCACGGCTTCCCCGCTGAAGGGCTCCGGACGATGGCCGGTGAGGAAGGCGACGCGCTTGATCAGCTCCGACAGCGTCTGCAGCGCCAGCAGCGCGAAGCCCGCCGGCATCAGCAGGATCACCGGCCAGCGCACCAGCCCGCCCGCGTTCTGCGACATCTCGCCCGACACCCAGGCGCGCGAGAACACCGGCCACGACAGGTTGATCAGGATGTAGCACAGCGGCAGGATCACCAGCAGGATGCCGA
>NZ_QXMG01000178.1 GCF_003569765.1 Caldimonas tepidiphila
GCTGGCGCTTAGGGCGGGCATGGTGTCTAGATGCAGGCAGCGCAGCTGCAGCGTGCCGTTGAGCAGCTCGCGCAACAACGGGTCGCTGAGCGCCAAGCCGCTCGTAGATCATGCGTAGCGCAATGATTCGCCATTTTTTCACGATGGCTACAGTAGGCAGGGTTGCGGCTAGGCGTCATTGCGTTCTTTCGCCCCGCCTCGGCTCCACCCAAAAGAAACTGCCGTGCAAGAGAGTAGTGCTTCTCGTCGGCGTGTCGGGGTTGGCGGATACCGATAACTGGCTCATACAAATGGTAGATTGGTTTAGTCTGTTTTTTAGGCTAACGTCACAAAAGCCATTACACATCGTCTTCGAAAATGCTATCGTAGATGTAGTTCTTCGATCTTGAATGCAGTCGATTGGGTGGGGCGCGGATGGAGGCTTCGTTCATGAAATTCTCCGGTACCGTCGGCAGCACCGGGAGCGAAGGGGTACCTCGGGGGCGAGGGGGGTATTAATCGCAGGGTCACCGCTAAATTAGTCGGAGGCCGATATGAAGTCAGACGCACCGGAGTCGAAGGAATTTCCTTCCTCACCGCAGGGATCTTCGTTTTCGAGGGAAACATCGACCGCAGAGCAGGGCGCAAAAGCGTCCACCGGGGTTGCCGGAGAGGCGACCCTCAAGGGAGCTTCTAGAAACCGCCCCTGCGGCATGATGCGGGGATGAGCAGCAAGAAGACACAGTACACCGATAGCCTGGAGCGCATGGGCGAGCTGGTGGACTTCGAGCAGGTGGCGGCAGCGGTGGATGCGGCCTGCCCCAGGCCCGATCGCAGCAAGGGCGGGCGGCCCCCGTATCCGACGGTCGTGATGGTCAAGGTGCTGTTTCTGCA
>NZ_QXMG01000179.1 GCF_003569765.1 Caldimonas tepidiphila
ATAACTCCGCCCGGGGTCAGGGGAAGCTCCCCCTCAATTCATTTGTGCAACAGAGCCGGGGCGCCCCTTCCTTGTGCGGCTCAAAGCAGCACCACCTCGGCCTCCCGCCGCAGCACGAGCCCTCGCAGCCGCCGGCCCGCGGCATAGACCCACTTCCGCAGCTCGACCGGCACCTGATCCCACTGGTCGGCGTTCACGCGCCGGCGCAGCGTCGATGCTTGGAGGTTCCCCGCGCCGAGGTTGAAGCAGAAGTCAACCAGGGCCGCGAGCCGACGCACATCGCGCACCTCGGGGCACAGCCGCAGCACCGCTGGCAGGTAGGTGCGCTCGAGCTGCCGGAGCAGCAGCCGCTCGGCGGTCTCGCGCGAGATTGGCGGGTCAGTGAGCCGTACGCGCCGACCGTCGAGGTAGTGGGTAGCCCCGTAGCCAATCGTCGGCACGCCGGCCGGGCACAGATAGGGCCGCGGGTAGAAGCCCTCGAAGCGCCGGCAGAGCTCGGCCGCCACCTCTACCGCCAGCGTGCGCGGATCGGCCGGCGCGGGCTCAGGGGGCGGCGCCGGCGCGGCCGCGGCGCCGACGAAGGCGCGCGCCCGAGCAAGCAGCCCGAGGTCGAAGCGGCTCACCCTACTTCCCCCGCTTGAACAGCGCCCGGTCGGCCAGGTAGATGCCCAGCGCGGCGCCCAGGAGCTGCCAGCCGTTCTCGTCCAGCACCCAGCCCTGCCGGCTGACGTGCAGCACCCAGAGCGCGAGGCACACGGTCGCGACCAGCGGGCGGATGATCCCGTTCCAGCCATCGACCAGGCGCAGCCCGGTGCGCGCCGCAGTGGCGCGGGACACGGTGGCCCAGGCGTCGGCCTC
>NZ_QXMG01000180.1 GCF_003569765.1 Caldimonas tepidiphila
GAAGAACAGCGCGCCCAGCGAAGAAAGCAGCCCTCCACCATGTCCCTCGCGGCCTCCCGCACCGCCGAAGACCCCCGCCCCGGCGACAGCTACGTGCAGTCCTTCGCGCGCGGGCTCGAAGTCATCCGCTCCTTCAGCGCCCAGGCCCCGCGCCAGACCCTCTCGGAGGTCGCCGCGCGCAGCGGCCTCACCCGCGCCGGCGCGCGCCGCATCCTGCTGACGCTGCAGACCCTGGGCTACGTCAGGAGCGACGGCAAGCTCTTCTGGCTCACCCCGCGCATCCTCGACCTCGGCTTCGCCTACCTGTCCTCCATGCCGATGTGGAACCTCGCCGAGCCGCTCATGGAGGAGCTCGTCGCGCGCGTCAAGGAGTCCTGCTCGGCCGCCGTGCTCGACGGCACCGACATCGTCTACGTGCTGCGCGTGCCGGTGCACAAGATCATGAGCATCAGCCTGGGCGTGGGCTCGCGCCTGCCCGCCTCCTGCACCTCCATGGGCCGCGTGCTGCTCGCGGGCCTGCCCGAGGCCGAGGCCGAGCGGCTGCTGCTCGCCGGCGAGCGCCGCGCCTTCACGCGCCACACCGTCACCGACGTCGAGGCGCTGATGGCGCGCGTGCGCCAGGCGCGCCAGCAGGGCTGGTGCCTCGTGAACCAGGAGCTCGAGGAGGGCCTGATCTCGATCGCCGCGCCGCTGACCAACCGCGCCGGCGAGACGGTGGCCGCGCTCAACATCTCCGGCCAGGCCAACCGCACCAGCGCCGCGGTGATGCAGAAGACGATGCTGCCGCAGCTGCTCGACGCCGCCCGCTCCATCTCCCAGCTGCTCGCCGCCCGCGGCGCCGGCTGAGCC
>NZ_QXMG01000181.1 GCF_003569765.1 Caldimonas tepidiphila
ACTAAGGCCCGTCATCAATTGAGCCAAACGACGGCGGCAGCCAAATGGATAGCGCCGAGGAAGTTGCGAGAGGTCTTGTCGTAGCGGGTTGCAATGGCCCGGTACTGCTTCAAGCGCGCGAAGAAGTGCTCGATGAGGTGGCGGGCTTTGTAGAGTTGCCGGTCCCAGGAGCGCTGCTCGCTGCGGGTACGCAGCGGCGGAATCACCGCGCTCTTGCCAGCCTTGGCCAGCACATCGAGCACTCGCTCTTGCGCGTCATAGGCCTTGTCGGCGATGAGTGTGTCGGCCTGCATGAGGGGCAGCAGCGCATCGGCGCCTTCGAGATCGTGGGCCTGACCAGGCGTGAGATGAAACCCGGTGGGGTTGCCCAGCGCATCTACCGTGGCATGGATCTTGGTGCTCAGCCCGCCTCGGCTGCGTCCGATGGCTTGCTCTGGGAGCCCCCTTTTTTCGCCCCGGCACTGTGCTGGTGAGCCCGCACGATGGTCGAGTCGATCATCGCCCACTCGTTGTCTGCGTCCTTCGCCAGGCACTCGAAGATGCGCTGCCACACTCCACTGCGACTCCAGCGCGAATGGCGCGTGTGCACCACCCGGAAGTCTCCGAAGCGCTCAGGCAGATCCCGCCAAGGGATGCCAGCCCGATAGCGGTACAGCACCGCCTCGACAAACAGCCGGTTGTCGCGCGCCGTCACGCCAACGTGACCGGCTCGCCCGGGCAGCATGTCCTTGATGCGCTCCCATTGATCATCTCTCAAGGCATACCGGCGTACCACTACAACTCCTCCTGCCTCTTGCTCTTGGCATCAGGCATCCAATCATCACGCAATTGATGACGGGCCTTA
>NZ_QXMG01000182.1 GCF_003569765.1 Caldimonas tepidiphila
CTGGGAGTTCAGCCAGCTTGCCCTCAGAGTCGTCGCCTTGCAATTCGCCAACGGTATCTAAGTGAAATCCGACAGCCACAGCTGGTTGGGCCGCTCGGCCCGGAATTGCCGCTTGACCTTGTCGGCTGGGCAAGGCGCTGTGGCGTCGGCAACGGTCGTACGAACTGCCTTGCCGCGGATCACGCCGCGCAGCCCCTGGTGACGCATCAGCCGCTCGACCGTGCAGCGCGCCACCTCGATGCCTTCGCGCTGCAGCTGCCGCCAGACCTTGCGCGCGCCGTAGACCCGCATGTTGCTCTGCCAGATGCGCTCGATGTGGCCCGTCAGCACTTCGTCCTGCCGGGCTCGTGCCGGGCGCAGCTCGGGCCGGGCAAGCCGCGCCGCGTGCGCCCGGTAGGTCGACGGGGCGATCTGTAGCACCTTGCACATCGGCTCGACCCCGAAAACGCCCCGGTGCTCGTCGATGAACGTCTTCACCGCTTGAAGGGGCGGTCGAGCTCCGCCTGGGCGAAATACGCCGACGCCTTGCGCAGGATCTCGTTGGCCTGGCGCAGCTCGCGCACCTCGCGCTCCAGGTCCTTGATGCGCTGCTGCTCGGCCGTGGTCGTCCCCTCTCGTTGGCCGCTGTCGCGCTCGTGCTGACGCACCCACTTGCGCAGCGTCTCGGCCGAGCAGCCGAATTTCGCCGCGATCGAGACGATCGCCGCCCACTGCGATTCATGCTCACCCTGGTGCTCAGCCACCATGCGCACCGCGCGCTCCATGACTTCCGGCGAGAACTTGATTGACTTCCTCATGGCTCCATCCTCTCAAGAGTTGGAGCCTCC
>NZ_QXMG01000183.1 GCF_003569765.1 Caldimonas tepidiphila
GACGGGCATCGGGCTGCTGCGGCGGCCGAGCCGGCCCCGTCGATGCGCTGCAACGTCACGCTGGAGCTCCGTCGAGGCGCCACCACCGTGCATGCCAGCCTGCCGCTGGACGAGCGCAGCGCGGCCTGGCTGCGCGAGATCCTGCGGTGATCCGGGTCGATGCCGTGTGGCTGGCGGTGGAGCCGCTGGACATGCGTGCAGGCGCCGAGGCCGCGCTGGCGAGGGTCGTCAACGTCTTCGGCGCAGCGCGCCCGCACCATGCCTACCTGTTCGCCAACCGGCGGGCCAACCGCATGAAGGTGCTGGTGCACGACGGCATCGGCGTGTGGCTGGCCGCGCGCCGAGGGCGCTTCGTCTGGCCCCGCGAGGGCAGCGCGACCGTGACGCTCAGCCGCGCGCAGCTTGATGCCCTGGTGCTGGGGCTGCCCTGGCAGCGTCTCGGCGAGGCCGGCGTCATCACGGTGCTGTAGCTTGAGCGGGAATCAATTGCCGGATGCGCCGATGGCGGCGGGGCTGCCGCACTGGCACGATCCGGCGTGTGATCACCGACGACCGCTTCGACACCCTCGACCCTGAGCAGCTGCGCCAAGAGATGCGCGCGCTGCTGGCCGAGGTGGCGCGCAAGGACGAGATCATCGAGCAGCAGCGCCGGGAAGCGCTGCTCAAGCAGGCCACGATCGACAAGCTCACGCACGAGATGGCCGTGCTCAAGCGCATGAAGTTCGCGGCCCGCTCCGAGGCCTTCAACGCTGAGCAAAGGAGCCTGCTCGAAGAAGCCCTCGACGAGGACCTCGCTGCACTGGCGCGCGAGATCGAGCAGC
>NZ_KZ983985.1:0-391 GCF_003569765.1 Caldimonas tepidiphila
GCAGCACCCGGCCGCTGGGCCGCATTGCCGCTCGGCACTCGCACCTCAGCCACCTCGCAGTCGACGGCCTCGTCGACCTCGCTCTCTTCGAGCACCGCCCGCAAGCTTCCCTTGTGACCCTTTTAGCGCCGCCTTTGCGTTCGCTGTTGCATCGCTGAGCTCTGGTGCCCCTACCGGGCCTTTTCTCAGGCATGAACGACCGGCACGATCATCAAGGCTATCTTGTAGGTTCAGAACTTGTGAGCAACGAGGAAGCTATCGTCTCACGCTTCAAGTGGTTCGAAATTCCCGGAGCAGGTCACACCTTAGAAGCCCCCTCATGCTGCCGAAGGCAGTCACGTTTTGGGCATTGATAGAAAGTGCATAACACGCCCTAGTGGTGTGAGTCAGA
>NZ_KZ983985.1:401-821 GCF_003569765.1 Caldimonas tepidiphila
AGAATCCGCGCAATAGGCAGCAAAGAACTATTGGATGGACAATATGGCACATTGGTTGACCAAGTTGACCTGCCAATAGATCAGAAATAATTATTGGATGGCAGCATCAGCCACTGAAAGTGCAGGATTTGCCACCACAATGAAAAGTAATGTTATTTGGCTGGCTGACATTGCCCGATGGGCGGCGTTTCAGGCGTTTTTCGACCCTGTGGCTGGCGCTTAGGGCGGGCATGGTGTCTAGATGCAGGCAGCGCAGCTGCAGCGTGCCGTCGAGCAGCTCGCGCAACAACGGGTCGCTGAGCGCCAAGCCGCTTGTAGATCATGCGTGGCGCAATGATTCGCCATTTTTTCACGATGGCCGCAGTAGGCAGGGTTGCGGCTAGGCGTCATTGCGTTCTTTCGCCCCGCCTCGGCTCCACC
>NZ_QXMG01000186.1 GCF_003569765.1 Caldimonas tepidiphila
CATAACTCCGCCCGGGGTCAGGGGAAGCTCCCCCTCAATTCATTTGTGCAACAGAGCCTTTCACGGGCTCCGACGACAAGATCGTGGCGATGTACCGATCCGCGATATCCGGGGCTTCCTGGCCGAGCAGTACGCCACCGAGTGGTCGCCGGAGTTCATCAGCTTGGTCACGGAGGCTTTGTTGCAACAAAGCCCTTTTCAATCACCCGTGCCGCTTCCCCGAGGATATCGGGGAGAACAGGCTGCTGTTACTGAATTTGAATCCGTGCCTCGCTGATGACTTTCCGCCACCGAGCGGATTCGCTCTCTGAGAAACTGCGGAACTGAGCCGCGTTCACGGGAAACGGCTCACCCCCTTGCGCTGCGATCCAGTCCGCGGACTCTTTCGTTGCCAGCGCTCGAGAGAATTCCTTGGAGAGGCGGTTGATTACCTCGACCGAACTTCCCTTGGGCACGGAAAGGCCGAACCACTGCTGAACGATCACGGAGGGGTACCCCTGTTCAGCTGTCGTCGGCACATCAGCGATGACGGGATAACGGCCGGGTCCCGCGATGGCCAGTATCTTCAGCTTGCCGGTTTTCCGATGTTGCTCGGCCGTGCCCGCCGGAACGATCATCATGTCGACGTTTCCTGCGATCAGAGCGGTCACTCCCGGCCCCGCGCCTTGATAGGGCACATGCAGCATGTCGATGCCGGCCTCGGACTCGAACAGTTCGGTGGGCTTTGTTGCACAAATGGCAGCGAGGGCGCCGGGCGGGGCGTGGCTTGACAGCGCC
>NZ_QXMG01000187.1 GCF_003569765.1 Caldimonas tepidiphila
GCTGCTCGGGAATGACTGCTTGGACCTTCCGGTGGCAATGCCGGGCTCGGATATCCCAGTGGCTGTATGCCTTATCACCGGTTCCGCGCTCCAGTCGATGCTGCACAGTCCTGCTTGGTCGGCATGCACGTACGCGGTGAAGCAGTGCCGCGGCTTGAAAATCCGCGTGTCGGTGGTTCGATTCCGCCCTTGGCCACCAGAATTCTTCCTAGCATTGACGCCAACCTACACAGGTTGGCGTTTTGCTTTGTGCGCTGGGAAGTCCGCGTGTCCGGTCTATTTCCGGGGCCTGTCTGGTTCTAGCCGCAGCCGTGTCCCTGCGCGGCCTGCCTGCCGGTCTGAAGTGGCAGGGTGCCCGCCCTGCCCGCCCTGCCTGCGAGGGCAGGGCAGCGGCGCGACAAAATTCCTGCTCTCTCTTTTCGAGTAAGCGTCCGGCGAAGTCATCTTGAACTGACCGGCAAAGCAAGAAGGTCAGTGCCCACCTAGAAGTTGAGGGGCACCATGGGAAGACTCCAAGAAGGACGTCTGCTGGGCGTCGCGGCCGAGAGCTGAAGGGAAAGGTCTACCAAGTGCTTGGCGCGATCGGCATTGCGCGTCCGTCCAGGAGCATGTGACCTGCGACCGGACGAAGCGGCGCTCATCGCGCAGGCAAGCTCAAGCACCACCCCCGGCTAGGGATTCAACAAAGGACGATAACGCAGTTCAAGGGGAAGGGGCTTTGTTGCACAAATGGCAGCGAGGGCGCCGGGCGGGGCGTGGCTTGACAGCGCC
>NZ_QXMG01000188.1 GCF_003569765.1 Caldimonas tepidiphila
CTCAGTCAAGCACGAGCAGTGGCATGAGGTCTGTTCCTTTGTTGGGGGCTGCAACAGCCACAGTGAGCTCACACGGAAGGTCGGACTGCACATCTACAGTCGGGCTTGTTGCGCTCGGCTATGAGCCGGTGCGGCCCCGGATACGAACCGCTCGGCGGGACTCCATTCACTTCACGTCGCACCGCACGCGGTGCAACCAACAGCCCTTCGAGTTCCCCTGCCGCCGGTCTGACCTGTGTGAGGGTATCTGCGCTGCGCAGTCCTTTCATCAGAATCGATCCTGCATCACTGGCGGTGCTTGCACTGGATGCTTCAACTCGGCTGCATCGAGCCGGGCATGACACTTACATGGTTGGCGTCGTAGGCCTTGCCCCTGACGAGTACCGCCCAGAGGATGCGCGCGTTCTTGTTGGCCAGCGCAACGGCCGCGCGCTGCCAGCCCACGCGCGCTTTGAGCTGCACCACCCACTGCGAGATTCGGTCCTGCCGTTTGTGCGCACTATGGACGGCCGCCTTTGCTCCCTGGATTAGCAGGGTGCGTAGGTAGTCGTCGCCCCGCTTGGTAATGCCACCAAGCCGCTCCTTGCCGCCGCTGGAGTGCTGCTGCGGTGCCAAACCCAGCCAGGCACCGAATTGCGCAGCACTCTTGAATTGGCTGAGGTCCCCCACGCCTGCCACGATGGCAGACCCTCGACCCTGAGCAGCTGCGCCAAGAGATGCGCGCGCTGCTGGCCGAGGTGGCGCG
>NZ_QXMG01000189.1 GCF_003569765.1 Caldimonas tepidiphila
CCCGCCCCCACCATCCGCAGTCCGACGACGCTGCCCGGGCGGCTTTTAAAAAACGAGCTGCCCGCAAGACTGGCTGAAGCGCAGGCTGCGCATCCCGCGCAGCGCATCGAGCTGTGGTTCCAGGACGAGGCCTGCTTCGGCCAGCAGGGCTGCAACTCCCGGGTATGGGCCGACCGGGGCAGCCGCCCTCGCGCGCCCCGGCAGACCGAGTACGACTGGCTCTACCTCTTCGGGGCGATCTGTCTGGCCACCGGATAGAGCAATGGCTGGCTCATGCCGCCGGCCAGCATCCGTAAAATGCAGGCGCATCTCGACGACCTCAGCGCCAGCTTCCTTGAGATGTGCACGCAGTGCCCGTGCTCGACGGCGCGGGCTGGCATCACAGCACCGAGCTACACATTCCTGACAACCTCACGCTGCTGCCGTACTTGCCAGAATTTAACCCGGCGGAGAGGTTGTGGCGCAAGCTGCGCCAGCGCTACCTGAGCAACCGTATCTCTCCCAATAGGCAGGAGCTCGACAGGGCCGTAGCCGCAGCTTGGTTGAGCCCGAGCGATGACACCGAATGCATTCAGCACCTCACCAACTTCGACTGGATCCGCTCAGCTGTTGCCCAGACCCTGGACCCTCCGACATATTAGCCATAGGGTCGGCTCTCGACCCCGACGGCCACTCAAATTACGATACAGCTTATGGCTCCATACCAATCTCCCTCGCCCCCTCAGCGGCA
>NZ_QXMG01000190.1 GCF_003569765.1 Caldimonas tepidiphila
CAGACCCGGTCGGGGGCCGGTGCTGTGAAGTCGCGGTCGAGAAGGTTCTCGGCCACCGGCAGCTTGTGGTTGCTGTCGGTCGTGGCCTTGTACTTGCGCCGCGCACGAGCCCGGATGCCGTGCAGTTGCATGAGCTTTTGCACCCGCTGCTTGCCCACCCGGATGCCGCGGGCCAGCAACTCCTTCCACACCCGCGGCCAGCCGTACTCGCCGCGCGACTCGGCATGCACGGCGCGGATGTGCACCAGCAGTGCGTCGTCGCTGACGCTGCGGCTCGTCCCGGGGCTGCGCGTCCTGTGCTCGTGATAACCGCTCGGGCTCACCCCCAGCACCTCGCACGCCAGCGACACCGGCCAGTGCTGCCGGTTGCGCTCGATCCACGCGTACTTCACTCTCGCTCCCTCGCGAAGTACGCCGTCGCTTTTCCCAGGATGTCGCACTCCATCTTCACGCGCGCCAACTCCGCGCGCAGCCGGGCAATCTCCATCTGCTCTGCACTCACCGACTTGGTGTCCGCGCCCGTGAGCCGCCCCTCCCGCTCTGCCTTGATCCAGTTGTGCAGCGTCTGCTCGGCAATCCCAAGGATCTTGGCCGTCGCCGCCATACCCTGCCCGTTCTTGACCAGCCTCACCGCCTCCAGCTTGAACTCCAGCGTGTAGCGCGCCCTCTTCGTCTTCGTCACTTCCTTCTCTCCTTGCCTCGATTTC
>NZ_QXMG01000191.1 GCF_003569765.1 Caldimonas tepidiphila
CCAGACAAGTACAAGCGCAGCTCGCTGCGGCAACTCAGTGCGAAGCTGCGCGAGCAAGGCCACTCGGCATGTGCGACGACGGTGTCACGGCTGCTGCGCAAGCTTGGCTACTCGCCGCGAGTCAATGCTCGGCGCAAGGAGGCAGGCTCCTCGCCCGAGCAACGCGACGCGCAGTTCCACCACATCGAAGAGCTCAAGCAGACGTATCTGAAGGCGGGGGAGCCGGTGAAAAAAAAAGGAGCTGATCGGCGACTTCAAGAATGCAGGTCAGGCATGGCGCCGGGAACCTGAAGGCGTGCTGGTACACGACTTCCCGCAGCACGCTGTCGGTCAAGCCATCCCCTACGGCATCTACTCGCTCAACGACAACCGCGGTTATGTCTGCGTCGGTCAGTGCTTTGATACGCCGCGCTTTGCGGTAGAGGCCATCCGTGACTGGTGGCTCTTCGAAGGCAGTCGTCGCTTCCCCAGTGCCCGGCGGCTTCTGATTCTGGCCGATGCTGGTGGCTCCAACAGCTGCCGCTCACGGGTGTGGAAGGCACTGCTGCAGGAGCAGCTGTGCGACGAGAAGCGCCTCGCGGTGACGGTGTGCCATTACCCGACAGGCTGCTCGAAGTGGAACCCGATCGAGCACCGGCTCTTCAGTCACATCAGCATGAACTGGGCAGGCAAGCCGCTGCGCAGCTTCGAGC
>NZ_KZ983986.1:0-442 GCF_003569765.1 Caldimonas tepidiphila
GCCTTCGTGTCGTACACGCAGAATCCGGCAGCCTTGCGACTGCGAAACAGGCTGTTCAGCCGCTTCTCAAATTCGATCAATCCAGGGCGCAGTTCCTCGCGATCGAGGGCCCAGGTGGGCTCGCCCGCAAAGCGGCAGCCGGTGAAGCCGGCTGCCAGAGCCGAGGTGATCGCCTGATCGAAAGCCTCGTACATGAGGTCGGGATCAAAGTTGCCATCGCGCAGGTAGGCCTCATCGGCGGTCGGGAGCTGCAGGGCGCCGCGCCGCATCGCGTCCTCGACGTCAATGCCACGCAGCGAGAGCCGCTCGCGCAGCCCGGCCGTGGTCTCGGGATCGGCGGCGTACATGACGAACTCGTTGCGCTGCAAGCCGTCGGCCACGTACTGGGCGGCCGCATCGAGCCGCTGCTCGGAATCCTCGCAGATGACGCACAGGTGATCGC
>NZ_KZ983986.1:452-673 GCF_003569765.1 Caldimonas tepidiphila
CCGTGGACGAGCTCAGCGGCGGAAGCGGCGAATTGTCCTCGCAGGCCCTTTCATGCCAGATCAATCACCCTAGCGGAGGGGCGGCACAGCTAAGGCTCGTCATCAGTTGAGGCAAACGACGGCGGCGGCCAACTAAGCTGCGGCCGGATCGATGGGCACCGACGGCTCTGTTGCACAAATGAATTGAGGGTGAGCTTCCCCTGACCCCGGACGGAGTTATG
>NZ_QXMG01000194.1 GCF_003569765.1 Caldimonas tepidiphila
CTGCATAGGCAAAGGATGGAGCACACCATCAAAATCTAGAAATATAGCTCGCATCCCTGGAACCTTTTCGCGCTTCCCCTGCTCAAATCATTTTAGCGCTCAACTTCTGTCAGCGCAACCCACAACTGATGCCCAGAAGCAACTCCATCAATATTCGATTCCCCTTTAATAAAAATCTGCCCGCCTTTTTCCATATTAAGACAATAGGCGAAAGGCTCTTCTTGAGGCTTTACTTTTAGGCCAAAGATCCGCAAAACACGAAGGATTTCTCATTTTTTTGGACCCACTCTCCCAAAATAAAGCTCCTTGAGGGGCGGACCTGAAAGGAGACTGGAAATCTGATTACCCCCAACAGAGTGAATTCCTGCATAGCTATGCCCAGATTGTTCAGTTTCTGGGTCAGTAGAGTATGAGATAAAAAATTATGGACTCGTTAGGTAAACAGATTCATTTAAATGTAGTGATATATCTTCACCTACCTCACTGACTTCAGGAAGTTTCTCCTTTATTTCTTTTTCGTTGCAGACGCAATCCAAGCAATCCTGTGGTTCGGTCATTTGCACACACTCCTGCGCTACGTTATTCGTAGTAGTCAGCATGGCTTTGCCCCTGAGAACCGGATCCCTTGCTGAATGATGAAATCGAGGCAAGGAGAGA
>NZ_QXMG01000195.1 GCF_003569765.1 Caldimonas tepidiphila
CGAGGCTGTCAAGCGCCGCGCCCTAACCGACAGCACCGCCATTTGTGCAACAGAGCCTCTCGGCGAACTTCCGAACCACCTTGTAGAGCAGCTTAGGCCTAGCGAGCCCATCCAACTGCTTCTCGAACTCGATCCGCTCAAAGATATCAGAAATGTTCGACGAGAAGCCGTGGATGTAGACCCGCAGGTTCTGGTGCACGTGGTCGAGAAGGGGCAGCACCTTGTCGAAGTCCAGAGGGCTCGTGTTGAAGAACTTCAGCTCCGATGCGTGCGTGAGGAACACGTTCGGGTCAGCGGAGCCCTGCCGGGTACAGGTTTCAAGCTCAATCAGCACTGCCTGCTTGGTGAGCGGCCACACGCAGTCCAGTTGCCGCAGCAGTGTGAAAGGGAGGATGACCTTGCCATAGTCTGCCTGCCTGAAGGCGCAACGCAGCAGTTCTGCGATAGCGCAGATGAGCGTAGAAAGGTTCTGGGAACTCATTGATCGGTCACTTATTTCTTTAAAGAGGCAGGGCAAGAGAGGGGCGTTGGCATTATGCCTACCCGTGGTAAGAGAAATACGTGGGCTGCGTGCTCATCCACTCGTGAGCAGCACGGCTTTGTTGCACAAATGGCAGCGAGGGCGCCGGGCGGGGCGTGGCTTGACAGCGCCG
>NZ_QXMG01000196.1 GCF_003569765.1 Caldimonas tepidiphila
CTCAGGAGACCGATCCATGGAACGTCGTTCCTTCGTCCAGGGCGCCGGCATTGCCGCGGTGCTCGCCGCTGGTGCCGCGCCGGCTGTCGTGCAGGCCCAGGCCAACATCCGCTGGCGCATCGCGTCGAGCTTCCCGAAGTCGCTCGACACTATCTACGGCGGCGCCGACGAGTTCGCCAAGCGCGTGAGCGCGATGACCGGCGGCAAGTTCCAGATCACGGTGCACCCGGGCGGCGAGCTGATGCCCCCGTTCGGCGTGGTCGACGGCGTGCAGAACGGCACCGTCGAGGCCGCGCACACCGCGCCCTACTACTTCTTCGGCAAGGACGAGACCTTCGCGCTCGGCGGGGCGATCCCCTTCGGCATGAACTCGCGCCAGCTCACCGCCTGGATGATCGAGGGCAACGGCCAGAAGCTGATGGACGAGTTCTACGCGCAGTACAACATCGTCGCGCTGCCCTGCGGCAACACCGGCGCGCAGATGGGCGGCTGGTTCCGCAAGGAGGTCAAGTCGGTCGCGGACGTGAAGGGCCTGAAGTTCCGCATCGGCGGCTTCGCCGGTCGCGTGCTCGAGCGCCTGGGCGGCGTGCCGCAGAACATCCCCGGCGGCGAGATCTACCAGGCGCTGGAGAAGGGC
>NZ_QXMG01000197.1 GCF_003569765.1 Caldimonas tepidiphila
CCTGCCTCTTGCTCTTGGCATCAGGCATCCAATCATCACGCAATTGATGACGGGCCTTAAAGCGTCGCGCGTTGAGCGGTCACAACCATGGAGCGCGACGAGCAGTTGCCCGCCCTTCACCGGTAGCGCGGGGCCAGTTTTCCTGCGGGCGTGAGCACGCCCGCACGGGTGACGATCTCCACGGCCTTATCCAAGGGGATCGAGCCGGGGGGGGGCGCGCGCTGCACTTCCGGGCTCCACGAAGGAGCCTGAAGCCGGCGCGTGGCTTGTTGATAGCGCTCGAGGCGCTTGCCCATGCTACGTTGGTGACCTGCCGCACCCGGGGGCGATGTAGTGCACCACCGGGCCGTGGAGGGCGTTCTCGCCGACGAAGACGGGGGACTTGCGCAAGCCCAGGCGCAACGCATCGTCGCCGAGGATCGAGCGCTGCAGCAATTCAAGCGATTTACCAGAGAGCGGATCGTCGAGCTTGCCGCTGTGCTGTCCGATCGCCGCGGCAAAGCGCCGGATCCGGTCATCCTTGTCGGCTTCGCGCTCGATCTGGAAGCTCGCACGCGGTATCTATTCACCCCCGGTGAGTTGAAGAGGACGAAGCGGTGCGCGGCCGAGGTGCAG
>NZ_QXMG01000198.1 GCF_003569765.1 Caldimonas tepidiphila
CCGAGGTCCAGCGATGTGGCAGCAACTCAGCGATGCGGCTGGCAGGCTGTGTGGGCAGCCGGGTCATCACGTCCTTGAGGTAGGCGTAGGGGTCGTGCCCGTTCAGGCGCGCCGAGTGCACCAGGCTCATGATGGCCGCGGCACGCCGGCCCGCGCGCAGGCTGCCGGCGAACAACCAGTTTGCCCTGCCAAGGGCAATCGGGCGGATCTGGTTCTCCACCCAGTTCTGATCGATGGGCAGTTCGCCGTCGTCGATGTAGCGGATCAACGCCGCCCAGCGCTTGAGCGAGTAGTCGATGGCCTTCGCGGTCGCTGAGCCGTCGGGCACGGCCTTTCGCTGCTGTGCGAGCCACTGGTGCAGCGCGTCGGCCAGTGGCTGGGAGCGCGCCTGCCGCACGGCCTGGCGTTCCGAGGGCTGCAAGTCCTGCACCTCGCGCTCGACGGCGTAGAGCTGGCCGAAGAACTTCAACGCCTGCTCGCCACGTGGTTGGCCCACAGCTCGTGGAACTTGCGACGTGCGTGCGCCATGCAGCCGGCTTCCGTGACGCCCAGCTCGAAGCAGGCCTTGTAGCCGCTGTAGTCGTCCGTCACCAAGCGCCC
>NZ_QXMG01000199.1 GCF_003569765.1 Caldimonas tepidiphila
GCGCGCGCGGCCGTGCCCACCGCGTCCAGCCCCGAGCCGCACAGCCGGTTGATCGTCGCGCCCGGCACCTCGATCGGCAGCCCCGCCAGCAGGCTCGCCATGTGCGCGACGTTGCGGTTGTCCTCGCCGGCCTGGTTCGCGCAGCCGTAGATCACGTCCGTCACCGCCTGCCAGTCCAGCTGCGGGTTGCGCGCCATCAGCGCCTTGAGCGGAATCGCCCCCAGATCGTCGGTGCGCACCCCCGACAGCGCCCCGCCGTAGCGCCCGAAGGGCGTGCGGATCGCGTCGCAGATGAAGGCTTGCGTCATGGTCTGTCTCCTGGATTCGTGAGGGAGTGGGCGGGGAAGCGGGCAGGCCGGGCGGGAGATCCGGGAGGCCGGCAGGGGAATGCCCGGCAGATTGTTCTTACAGCGAACTTGTGTTCGATAATTTCATTCTAGGGACGGCCTCCGGAAGGTGTCAATCGCGGCCCCGGAGCCCGACCGGCTCGCCTGCCCGCGAGGCGTTGCGCAAAGGGCGGAGAATCGGTCCTGTCTGAAGAACAGCGCGCCCAGCGAAGAAAGCAGCCCTCCACCATGTCCCTCGCGGCCTCCCG
>NZ_QXMG01000200.1 GCF_003569765.1 Caldimonas tepidiphila
CCATCAGCGAGGCGAGGCGCTGGGCCTGCTCGCGCAGGCTGTCGGAGGCGGCGGCGGACTGCTCGACGAGCGCGGCGTTCTGCTGCGTCATCTGGTCGAGCTGGCCCACGGCCTGGTTGACCTGGCCGATACCGCCGGACTGCTCCTGCGTGGCGGCGCTGATCTCGCCGATGATGTCGGCCACGCGCTGCACCGAGCCGACGATCTCGTGCATCGTGCGCCCGGCCTCGTCGACCAGGCGCGCGCCCCCCTCGATCTTCTCGACCGAGCCGCCGATGAGCGACTTGATCTCCTTGGCGGCCTGCGCGCTGCGCTGCGCGAGGTTGCGCACCTCGCCGGCGAATGGTCTGGAAGGCGATGCCGTCGATCACGCCGATGATGTCGGCGATCTTGCGCGAGCTCGCGGTGATCTCCTCCATGTTGCTGACCACCTGGGCGACGACCTCGCCGCCGCGCTGGGCAGTGCCGGAGGCGGAGGTGGCGAGCTGCTGGGCCTGGCGGGCGGAGTCGGCCGACTGGCGCACGGTGCCGGTGAGCTGCTCCATGGAGCTGGCGGTCTGCTGCAGGCTCGAGGCGGCCTGCTCGGTGCGGCT
>NZ_QXMG01000201.1 GCF_003569765.1 Caldimonas tepidiphila
ATGAGCCGGTGCGGCCCCGGATACGAACCGCTCGGCGGGACTCCATTCACTTCACGTCGATACCGAGAGCTGGTTGGTCAAGCTAACGACACGTCGCAACGCCAACATTGCCGCCGTGGCTCTAGCCAACAAGACAGCGCGCGTCGTGTGGGCGCTCCTCGCGCACGATCGAGAGTTCGAGCCCGACTACAAGAAGGCGGCCGCGTAGTTCACCAAAACGAGGTCCCAGCAGAGTTCAACGAAGGAGGATCACACACCACCGATTGCTCAGGCGATTCATGCAGTGATGGCAAGACAGGTCAGACCGTGGTTGGCACAACCCGCGCCGCGCGAGGCACCCAGAGTGCGTGTAAGCGATCGAGGCGCCGACCAGCAAAACCCATCAGGGACAGCGAGCAGGTCTCGCAACAGAAGTCCGGATGTACGGGTGCAATCTTCCCCTTCGGGCCGTCATGAAATGAAAGCTTGGCAAGTCGGGGGCGTCCATGTACGCGCGGCGATCCCAGGCCTGCTGCCCGGCGAAGTGATCAGTTGGCGGTGACGGCCGAGGTCCAGCGATGTGGCAGCAACTCAGCGATGCGGCTGGCAGGC
>NZ_QXMG01000202.1 GCF_003569765.1 Caldimonas tepidiphila
TGACCTTGCCCGCGAATTCCGGATCCCATAGCTGAGACCGTTACGCGGCCTGCCTTTGCTGGGCGGCAAGCCATGCCCGCTCGAACTGCATCGGGCTCACGTACCCGAGCGTCGAGTGCAGTCGCCGGTGGTTGTAGAAGCCCAGCCAGTCGACGATCTCGTCCATCGCGGCGCGTCGTGTGGCGAACCGGCGCCCATGCAGGCGTCCCACCTTCAGCGAGCCCCACAGGCTTTCGGTGGGCGCATTGTCCCAGCAGTTGCCCCTGCGGCTCATCGAGCTGCGCATGCCGTAACGCGTGAGCGCGTCCTGGAAGTCGGCGCTGCAGTACTGGCTGCCCCTGTCGCTATGCAAGACCAGCCCCGGCTCGGGACGACGCCGGAACCACGCCATGCGCAAGCCATGCGCAGGGCATCGAGCACCAGCTCACGCCTCATGTGCGGCTTCATCGACCAGCCCACCACCTGACGGCTGAAGAGGTCGATCACCACGGCCAGGTACAACCAGCCTTCGTCGGTGGCGATGTAGGTGAGATACCGTTGGCGAATTGCAAGGCGACGACTCTGAGGGCAAGCTGGCTGAA
>NZ_QXMG01000203.1 GCF_003569765.1 Caldimonas tepidiphila
CGTCTGCAAGCACGCTGCTGAGTCCCGTCTCGCTTGAAAACCGGTTTATCGAAGTTCCCCCAACTACCGGACCCCGAACGCCGATATCTTCGCGGTCTATCCGCAGCGGCATCAGCTTGCCACGCGGGTCCAGGCCTTCGTGGACTTCCTCGAGAAGGCTCTTCGGCGTCTTGGCAGTAGCGATTCGTAGAGAGGCGTACTTTTACGTGCAGGAGAGCGCTCTGTCTGCGCATTGAATCCAAGCACGGGACTCTCAACTGGGTACTTGATCAACGCTCCCGACACGGTGTTTGTCCGCTCTGCCATCCTTCAAGGACCGTGGTGGATCGGGAGTGACTGTCCGCATGGGCGTGGATGAGGCGAACACGTTGCCGTTCTGCTTTTCCACGTTCACCGTATTCCGCATTGCGCACAACCACCTTGAATTCAGCACTCCCCAGGAGGGCCCCTGCCGCCATCTGTACATAGATGAAGCAACCATTCAAAAGTGGAAAAATCGCTATGGCATCGCCATGCTGCCGAGGCTTTGTTGCACAAATGGCAGCGAGGGCGCCGGGCGGGGCGTGGCTTGACAGCGCC
>NZ_QXMG01000204.1 GCF_003569765.1 Caldimonas tepidiphila
CGCCGATGATAGTGCGCATTCGCGTGTGAAAGTAGGTCATCGTCAGGCTATTACACCCAGAACCCCCGGTCGCCATTTGGCGAGCGGGGGTTTTGCTTTTGCGGCCGCGGAATCGGGCGCTACAGGGAGCTTCTAGAAACCGCCCCTGCGGCATGATGCGGGGATGAGCAGCAAGAAGACCAAGACCGAGCAGGCGTCGGCGCCGCAGGGCGACATGTTCGTGCAGCACCACAGGGACGTGAAGCTGCAGCAGTACACCGATAGCCTGGAGCACATGGGCGAGCTGGTGGACTTCGGGCAGGTGGCGGCTGCGGTGGATGCGGCCTGCCCCAGGCCCGATCGCAGCAAGGGCGGGCGGCCTCCGTATCCGACGGTCGTGATGGTCAAGGTGCTGTTTCTGCAGGCGCTCTACAACCTGTCGGACGAGCAGGCCGAGCACCAGTTGCTGGACCGGCGCAGCTTCCAGCGCTTCTGCGGCCTGGCTGACGAGCTGCGCATCCCGGACGCGCGCACAGTCTGGCTGTTCAAGCAGCGGCTCGCGCAGGGCGGGCTCGGCGCGCAGGCGATCTTCGA
>NZ_QXMG01000205.1 GCF_003569765.1 Caldimonas tepidiphila
GCGTCGTCGAGCTCGCGCGCCATCTGCATCGGCCACCACCGCACGCCCGCGGCCTCGATGCCGGCGATGTCGGCCGGCTGCGCCGTGCCCGGCGCCTTCACCGTGAAGGTCGCGGTGCGGTTGGCGCGGTCGATCGTCACCGTCACGTACTCGTAGCGCAGCGCGTCGGCCTCGATGGTGCGCTCGATCGGCGTGAGCTTCACGCCCTGCGCGTCGGCGGGGCGGTCGCTCTGCGCGGCGAGCTGCTGCGCGCGCTGCTGCACGGCTGCCGCGAACTGCGCCGGCTTGGCGATCGCGTCCACCAGGCGCCAGTCCACCGCGCGCTGGCCGCGCACACCCTCGTTCGTGGTGCAGAAGATGTCGGCGTGGTCGTGGCGCACGCGGCGCTTGTCGGTGACGCGCGTCAGGCCCCCGGTGCCGGGCAGCACGCCCAGCAGCGGCACCTCCGGCAACGACACGGCGGAGGAGCGGTCGTCGACCAGCAGGATCTCGTCGCAGGCGAGCGCCAGCTCGTAGCCGCCGCCGGCGCAGGCGCC
>NZ_QXMG01000206.1 GCF_003569765.1 Caldimonas tepidiphila
ATCCAGACGTCTGCGGACGGTCCCCGCAAAAAAGTCTTTACCCGGGTAAAGACTCATCGTGACATGGTCCAGAGGGCCGGTCCTACGGCCTTTGTTGAAGCTCGATTTCATAGAGAGCCACATGGAAATTCGGCCCTCTACGGATGCAATCTAAAACCGTGTCAAACAGACCGTATAAAAGTTGATCACAAGTAAGTAAGGTGACGCACAAGACGAAATAGAATTGATACGGCGATGGATTGAAGACTTGTTTGTTACGGCAGCAGGGAAAAACGGTCGATTAATATTGAATTATCTCCTTAATATTCTCTTTTTCGTCCGTCGCCGTCCATTTCTGCGTTATCGCCTGAATGAAACAAATTGCTACCTATGCAACGAACTGCGTCAGCGCTTCACTGGTGATTATGCGGGAGGAGTTCGACCAATGCTGCCATGCAGTCTTGCCTCGTCCTGATTAGTCATGATTCTCAGCCACGCCCCGGATATGACGCTCGCGCATAGGCGAGCTGGTTGCGACATGGCCGA
>NZ_QXMG01000207.1 GCF_003569765.1 Caldimonas tepidiphila
AGGCGCAGCCCGGTGCGCGCCGCAGTGGCGCGGGACACGGTGGCCCAGGCGTCGGCCTCGATGCGGCCCTGGTCAGCCTCGGCCTGCACGGTGATCGTGCGCACGCCGAGCTCATGCTGCAGCCGGATCGAGTCCTGCACCCGCGCGTGCTGCGCGGCCTCGAGCTCGCCCTGCAGCCGCAGGCGCTCGATCTCGTGCCGGTGATCCTGGCGCGCGGTCAGCATTGCGGAGATCTCACCCCACAGCATGCGGAAGACGCTGCCGCCGAGGAAGGAAAGCAGCGCGGAGATCATGAGCTCCTCCGTTGAAAATCCATCGGCACCCCGTCGCGCCACAGCGCCGAGGTCACACCCTGCACCGCCACCATCGAGGCGAGCAGCACGAGGCTCGGCCACTGCGGCTCGTAGCCATCAAGCAGCGTTGCGCCGCCACCGGCGATCGAGGCCGAGGCCTGCAGAACGAACACCCCCCGGATCTCGGGCAACGTGCATCGGGCGCAGGTCTTCAGCAGCCGCCC
>NZ_QXMG01000208.1 GCF_003569765.1 Caldimonas tepidiphila
CTGCCCCGGCGCGAGATCCACCACGAGCCCGAGAGCACGACGTGCGGCTGCGGCTGCCAGATGAAGCGCATCGGCCAGGACGTGGCCGAGAAGCTCGACTACACGCCCGGCGTCTTCACGGTGGAGCGCCACATCCGCGGCAAGTGGGTGTGCTCGCACTGCGAGACCCTGGTGCAGGCGCCTGTTGAGCCGCACATCATCGACAAGGGCCTGCCCACGCCGGGGCTGCTGGCCCAGGTGCTGGTGGCCAAGTACCTGGAGCACCAGCCGCTGTACCGCCAGGAGGCGATCTACGAGCGCGCCGGCTTGCTGATCTCGCGCTCCACGCTGGCCGGCTGGGTGGGCCAGTGCGGCGTGCAGTTGCTGCCCCTGGTGGACGCGCTCACGGCCGAGCTGCTGCAGCACGGTGTGCTGCACGCCGACGAGACCCCGGTGGCGATGCTCAAGCCGGGACTCGGCAAGACGCACCGCGCCTACATCTGGAGCTACTGCACGACGCGCTACAGCGCCG